>DASYAE010000277.1:0-53351 GCA_036501535.1 Actinocrinis sp.
CCCTGGCTGCCCCGCGGCTCGCACCCGCTGCTGCCCTACTACTTCCTGGTCGGCGCGACCTTCCTGCTGATCTGCATCGGCCTGCTGGAGGTCTACTCGGTCTCGACCGTGCACAACCTGCTGACCGGCTCGGCCGAGTACGGCACGATCGAGCAGCAGGCCGTCTCGGTGCTGCTCGGCATCCCGCTGATGTTCGTCGCCGCGCGGCTGCCGGTCCGCTTCTACCGCGCGATCGCCTACCCGCTGCTGATCACCACCCTGATCCTGCTGCTGCTCGTGCTCGCGATCGGGCACACCGGCAGCGGCGGCAACCAGAACTGGCTCACCCTCGGCTCGCTGACCCTGCAGCCCAGCGAGTTCGCCAAGTTCGCCCTGGTGCTGTGGGGCTCCGACCTGCTGGCCCGCAAGGAGCGCGTGCTGGCCGGCTGGGACCACCTGACCGTGCCGCTGCTCCCGATGTCCGGCCTGATCGTCGGTCTCGTCATGCTCGGCGGCGACATGGGCACCTCGATCATCATCGCGGCGATCGCCTTCGCCCTGCTGTGGATCGTCGGCGCGCCCGGCCGGCTGTTCGCCGCGATCACCGGCTCGGCCGCCGGCCTCGCCGTGCTGGCGGTGCTCATAAGGCCCAGCCGGGTGCGCCGCTTCACCGCGTTCCTCAACCCGGCCGCGGACCCGCAGGGCACCGGCTTCCAGGCGCTGCACAGCTTCAGCGCCCTGTCGGCGGGCGGCTGGTTCGGCGTCGGGATCGGGGCGAGCCAGGAGAAGTGGGGCTCGCTGCCGGAGGCGCAGACCGACTTCATCTTCGCGATCATCGGCGAGGAGCTCGGGCTGGTCGGCGCGCTGGCGGTGCTGGTGCTGTTCGCCATGATCGGCTACGCGGGCCTGCGGATAGCGCTGCGCTCCGAGGACGGCTTCGTGCGGCTGGCCGCCGGCGCGGTCACCGCCTGGCTCATGGTCCAGGTGATGGTCAACCTCGGCGCGGTGCTCGGCGTCCTGCCGATCGCGGGCGTCCCGCTGCCCTTCGTCTCGTACGGCGGCTCGTCGCTGCTGCCCTCGATGGCGGCGGTCGGCATGCTGATCTCCTTCGCCCGGACCGGCCGTACGGCCGACGCAGGACCGGAACCGGATAGGCTCGGGACGCGATCCGCGCAGCGCGAGGGCCGCGGCCGGCCGGCGGCTCCCGCGGTGCGCCCGGCCCGGCCGGCTCCCCAATCAGCGTCGCCAGACCAGTGAGGGACATCCACGGTGAATCGAACGGACAGACCGCGTCGGATCGTGCTGGCCGGAGGCGGCACCGCCGGCCATATCGAGCCCGCGCTCGCGCTTGCCGACGCGCTGCGCCGCCGCGACCCTGAGGTCCGGATCACCGCGCTGGGCACCACCAAGGGCCTGGAGAGCCGACTGGTGCCGGAGCGCGGCTACGAGCTCGAACTCATCCCGGCCGTCCCGCTGCCGCGCCGGCCCACCGCGGAGCTGTTCACCGTGCCCGGCCGGCTGGCCGGCACCGTGCGGCGGGCCGCCGAGGTCCTGGACCGGGTCGGCGCCGATGTCGTGGTCGGCTTCGGCGGCTACGTCGCGCTGCCGGCGTACTTCGCCGCGCGCCGCCGCGGCGTGCCGATCGTGGTGCACGAGGCCAACGTGCGGCCGGGCCTGGCGAACCGGGTCGGCGCCCGGATGACGCACCGGATCGCCACCGGCTCGCCGGACTGCCGGCTCGGCGGCGGGAAGTACCTCGGGATGCCGCTGCGGCGCTCGATCTCCACGCTGGACCGCGCCGCGCTGCGGGCCGAGGCCTGCGCCGAGTTCGGACTGGACCCGGAGCGCCGCACGCTGCTCGTCTACGGCGGCTCGCAGGGCGCCCGGCGGCTCAACGAGGCGGTCACCGGCTCGGTGTTCGCCTTCACCGAGGCCAAGATGCAGATCCTGCACGCGGTCGGCCGCGGCAACTACGACGCCGACGAGGCTGCGTCGGCGCAGAAAGCAGCGCCCGGCTACATCGCCGTGCCCTACCTCGACCGGATGGACCTGGCCTACGCGGCGGCCGACGTCGTGCTCTGCCGCGGCGGCGCGATGACCTGCGCCGAGGTCGCCGCGGTCGGCCTGCCCGCGGCGTACGTGCCGCTGCCGATCGGCAACGGCGAGCAGCGCCTCAACGCCCAGCCCGTGGTGCGGGCCGGCGGCGGCCTGCTGGTCGACGACGCCGACCTGACCGCCGCATGGCTCACCGACACCCTGCTGCCGCTGGCCACCGACGTGGACCGGCTCGCCGCGATGGGCCGCGCCGCGGCCGACCTCGGCCGCCGCGACGCCGACGACGCGCTGGCCGAGATGGTGTTCGCCGCGGCGGCGGGCGAGCCGGCCAAAGCCGGAGCAGCGCAGCCCGAATCAGTGCAGCCCGGTTCGGCACAGTCTGGACCGGCACAGCCCGGACCGGCGCAGTCGGGGTCGGCCGGGGTCGGGGCATGACGCAGGGTCGGCCCGACCCGCGCGGCTACGCGGTCCCGGACCGGATCCCGCCGGCGGCCGAGCTCGGCCGGATCCACTTCGTCGGCATCGGCGGCGTCGGCATGGCGCCGGTGGCGAAGGTCGCGGTCGAGCGCGGCCTCCCGGTCTCCGGCAGCGACATAAGGCTCACCCCGGCTGTCAAGGAGCTGATCGCGGTCGGCGCAGCGGTGCATATCGGGCAGCGCGCGGAGAACCTCGACGGCGCCGACACGGTCGTCGCGACCACCGGGGTGCCGCCGGACAACGTCGAGCTCGTCGAAGCGGTGCGCCGCGGCCTGCCGATCATCCACCGCGCCACCGCCCTCGCCGCGCTGATGGAGGGCCGCCGCGCCGTCCTGATCGCCGGGACCCACGGCAAGACCACCACCACCTCGATGCTCGCGGTGGCTCTAGGAGAGTTCGGCCGCGACCCCTCGTACGTCATCGGCGGCGAGATCGGCGCCTCGGGCCTGAGCGGGATGTCCGGCGCCGGGCCGGAGTTCGTGGCCGAGGCGGACGAGTCCGACGGGACCTTCCGGCACTACCTGCCGGACATCGCGGTCGTCACGAACATCGAGCTCGACCACGCGGACTACTTCACCTCCGTCGAACACGTGCGCTCCGCCTTCGCCGAGTTCGTCCGCCGGATCGTGCCCGGCGGGCTGCTGGTCGCCTGCGTCGACGACCCGGGCGCCGCCGAGGTCGCCCGCGCGGCCGCCGCCGACGGCGTCCGCGTCGCCTGGTACGGCGCGTCGGCCGAAGCGGACTACCGCGTCGAGGACATCGAGCTGGAGCGCGGCCTGGGCCGCTTCACGCTGCTCGCGCACGGCGAGAAGCTCCACGTCGCGCTCGGCGTCCCGGCCCGGCACAACGTGTTCAACGCCGCCGCAGCCTTCGCGGTGCTCGACGAGCTCGGCATCGAGCGCGCACGGATCCCCGCGGCGCTCACGGCGTACACCGGCGCGCGCCGCCGGCTCGAGCTGAAGGGCGAAGCCGGGGGAGTGCGCGTCTTCGACGACTACATGCACCACCCGACCGAGATCGCCTCGACACTGGCCGCGCTGCGCGCCATCGCCGGCGAGGGCCGCGTCATCGTCGCCTTCCAGCCGCAGCGCTACTCGCGCGCCAAAGCGTTCCTGCGCGAGTACGGCGCACCGCTCGGCGCGGCCGACGCGGTCGTGGTGATGGAGGTCTACCCGGGCTCCGGCGAGGAGCCGATCGCCGGGGTCAGCGGCGCGACGATCGCCGCCGACGTCCCGCTGCCGCCGGACCGGGTCGTGTTCGAGCCCGACTCGGCCGCGGTGCCGGCCCGGCTGGCCCGGTGGGCCGAGCCCGGCGACGTGGTGGTGACCGCAGGGGCCGGCGACGTCACCCGGCTGGGACCCGAGGTGCTCAGACTGCTCGGGGACGGGACGCATCCGTGACCGACGACTCCCGCCCGGGCTCTGATTCGGCCGCGTCCGCCACCGGCACGGCTGCACCGGCGCGCCCGGCCCCGGGAGTCTCTCGGCTGCCTGAGCTTTATGCGGCACGGCGCCGCGCACGTCAGCGATGGAGGCGCCTGAGCGTCACCATCACCGTCATGCTGCTTCTGCTGTCCGTCCTCGGATATGTGCTCGTGTGTCACAGCTCGCTGTTCGCGCTGCGCTCGATCCACGTGGCGGGCGCCGGGGGTGACGGTCTTTCAGCCCAGCGCGTCACGCAGGCCGCCGCGCTCCCCCTCGGCGCGCCGCTCACGTCCCTCGACACCGCCGGGGCGCAGGCCCGGATCGAGCGGATCCCGCAGGTGGCCTCGGCCCGGGTGGCGGTCGTGTGGCCGCACACCGTCCGGATCACGGTGACCACCCGCGTCGCCGCCGCGCTGATCCCCAACGGCTCGACCTATGACGAGGTGGACGCGGGCGGCGTAGTGTTCGACACGGTGTCCGCACCGACCGGCCACCTTCCGGTGATCACCGTCCAGGGCGGCCCGGCGGTGCAGGCCGCGATCGTGCCGGGGGCGCTCGCCGCGCTCTCCGCTCTCGGTTCCACCGCTCCGGCCATCGCCGGCGAGGTGACCGGCATTTCCGCATCGAGCGCTTATTCGATAATGCTGCGGCTGTCCGGCGGGGTGACCGTCGACTGGGGCGGTGGCGACGCGCCGGTGCTTAAGGCCCGTGATCTCGCGGCACTGATGCGATACCGGAAGGCATCCGCATATAACGTCAGTGCGCCGGACGCGCCGAGTGTGTCATGATTTTCGCACTGCGTGACGGCGGGTCAGATTACCTTCGCCGCGCGAGTTGCGGCGTGTTCGTTGAACCCGGGGGCCCGGCGACTTACTGTCGAGTCGTCGGTCGAGTCACCCTGTCGCGTTGACCCGCGCCGACGCCGAGGCGGCCGGGAGACGATAAGGTCGCTAGTGCTCCATTTGCCAACAGTGCTGTCCGCGCACGAATCGGGCGGCGGCGCCCGCTGCAGCGCCGTGGCATCCTCATGGCGGGAATATGCGGATGCTTCGGGAGGGCCCGGCCGGCGGTGTTGGCAGGCGGGGCGCTGGGCCAGCCGACCCGCTGGACGCCGACCAGCCGACCATCAGACTCACCAGCGCGAGAGGCCTTCCTACCGTGGGTGCACCGCAGAATTACCTCGCCGTGATCAAAGTCGTCGGCATCGGCGGCGGCGGTGTCAACGCGATCAACCGGATGATCGAGGTCGGCCTCAAGGGCGTCGAGTTCATCGCCATCAACACCGACGCCCAGGCGCTGTTGATGAGCGACGCGGACGTCAAGCTCGACGTGGGCCGGGAGCTGACCCGCGGCCTCGGCGCGGGCGCGGACCCGGACGTGGGCCGCAAGGCCGCGGAGGACCACGCCGAGGAGATCGAGGAGGTCATCAAGGGCGCCGACATGGTCTTCGTGACCGCCGGCGAGGGCGGCGGCACCGGGACCGGCGGGGCGCCGGTGGTGGCCCGGATCGCCCGCTCGCTCGGCGCGCTGACCATCGGCGTGGTCACCCGGCCGTTCACCTTCGAGGGCCGGCGCCGCGCGGCCCAGGCCGAGGCCGGCATCGCGCAACTGCGCGACGAGGTGGACACCCTCATCGTGATCCCCAACGACCGGCTGCTGTCGATCTCCGCCCCCGGCGCGACGGTGCTCGACGCGTTCAAGTCGGCCGACCAGGTGCTGCTCTCCGGCGTGCAGGGCATCACGGACCTGATCACCACCCCGGGCCTGATCAACCTCGACTTCGCGGACGTCAAGTCGGTCATGTCGGAGGCCGGCTCGGCGCTGATGGGCATCGGCTCGGCGCGCGGGGACGACCGCGCGGTGGCCGCGGCCGAGATGGCGATCTCCTCGCCGCTGCTCGAGGCCTCCATCGACGGCGCCCGCGGCGTGCTGCTGTCCATCTCCGGCGGCTCCGACCTCGGCCTGTTCGAGATCAACGAGGCCGCGCAGCTGGTCTCCGAGGCCGCACATCAGGATGCGAACATCATCTTCGGCGCGGTGATCGACGACGCGCTCGGCGACGAGGTGCGGGTGACCGTCATCGCCGCCGGCTTCGACGGCGGCCAGCCGGCCAAGCGGCGCGAGGGCGGCAAGGCCCGGCCCGAGGAGGCGCCCGGGAACACCACGGTGCACAACGCGATGCTCGGCACGCTGCCCAAGCCGACCGGCGAGCAGGGCGAGGACCCGCTGGCCGGGACCATGCCGACCGGCACGACTGCGACGGGCGCGGCCGCGACGGGCGCGACGGCCGCGGGCGCGGCCATCCCGCCGGTGCGCCGGCCCGACTCGGCCGACGACCTGGACATCCCGGACTTCCTGAAGGACGGCGGCCGGTAAGCCTCCGGCGGCCGGCGCGGGCCGGCCGCCCCGGCTTGGTGATCGCCGGGCCTTCTGGCAGGCTCGAGGCGTGGACCTATTCGAGCTCGGGCGGTGCGGCTTCGCGTTCTCGGACCGGCGCGGCGGGGTCAGCCCGGCGCCCTACGGCGAGCTGAACCTCGCCCGCCACGTGGGGGACGACCCGGCCGCCGTGGAGAAGAACCGGCGGCTGGCGGCCGAGGCGCTCGGCGCGGACCCGGACCGGGTCGTGTACATGAACCAGGTCCACGGCGCCGATGTCGCCGTGGCCCGCGGACCGTGGCCGGACGGCGCGCTCCCCTCGGTCGACGCGACCGTCACCGACCGGCCCGGCGTCGTCCTGGCCGTCATGGTCGCGGACTGCACCCCGGTGCTGCTGGCCGACCCGGTCGCCGGCGTGGTCGCCGCTGCGCACGCCGGGCGCCCCGGCCTGGCCGCCGGCGTCGTCCCGGCGACGATCGCGGCGATGCGCGAGCTCGGCGCGCAGCCCGCCCGGATGGTGGCCTACACCGGTCCGGCGGTATGCGGGGACTGCTACGAGGTGCCCGAGGACATGCGGGCCGACGTGGCGTCGAAGGTCCCGCTCTCCTGGGCGACGACCCGTCAGGGCACCCCCGCGGTGGACGTGCCCGGCGGCGTCTGGGCGCAGCTGGCCGAGGCCGGCGTGACCGAGGGCTACCGCTCGCCGGTCTGCGCGATGGAGTCGGCCGAGCACTACTCGTACCGCCGGGAGGGAGTCACCGGCCGGTTCGCCGGATTCGTATGGCTGCGCGCGGACCGGACGCCGTGAGCGACGGTTCGGCGCCGGCCCGAGACTCCGGACACGATGGAGCCTTCGGACACGACGGAGCCGAAGGGCTCGAACACGGCTCGGCCGAAGAACTCGAACACAGCGCCGAAGATCCGCGTGGTGCACAGATCGCCCGGAATCTGGCGCGGGTCCGGGAGCGGATAGCCGCCGCCTGCGCCGCCGCGGGGCGCGGGCCGGACTCGGTCGGGCTCGTCGCGGTCACCAAGTTCTTCCCGGCCGAGGACGCCCTGCGCCTGATCCGGCACGGTGTCCGGCACCTCGGCGAGAACCGCGACCAGGAGGCGGCGCCGAAGGCGGCGCAGGTGCGCGAGGCGCTCGGCGAGCCGGCCCGGCCCGCCGTCAGCTGGCACTTCATCGGCCAGCTGCAGACCAACAAGGCCCGGTCGGTCGTCGCGTACGCGGACGTGATCGAGTCGGTCGACCGGCTCAAGCTCGTCGCCGCGCTCGCCGCCGCCGCCGACGGCGCCGGGCGCTCGCCGCTGTGCCTGGTCCAGGTCAACCTCGATCCGGCCGCGGCCGGCCGCGGTGGCGCGGAGCCCGGCGAGGTGGAGCGGATCGCCGACGCGGTCGCCCTTTCGCGCGCCCTGCGCCTCGGCGGCCTCATGGCCGTCGCCCCGCTCGGCGCGGATCCCGCACCCGCGTTCGAACAGCTCGCTGCGATCCACGCGAAACTCCGTGGCGCGCACGCCGAAGCCGTGTCACTCTCGGCGGGGATGAGCGGGGACCTCGAGCAGGCCGTTGCGGTGGGGGCGACACACGTGCGTATAGGCTCCGCCTTGCTCGGCAGGAGGCCCCCGCTGCGGTAACGTCTCATTCAAGTACCCGAACGTCACTCCGCGGTGTAACGGCGACATGCCCGGACAGTCGGGCCGAGGGATCCCGGCTCGGGATCCGGCGCCCGGCCGGGGAGTGGATGACCCATCAGTTCGAGCGGGAAGGGACGGGCATGCCCGGCATCATGAAGAAGGCGGCCGTCTATCTCGGGCTGATGGAAGGCGACGACCCGTACGCGTACGACGAGTACGCCGAGGAAGGCGAGGACCAGGAGGTCCCGCAGGAGTCCGAGGGCGACGACGGCCGCGAGGCCTACGAGGAGGTCAGCCCTCTGCTGCTCGGTGAGCAGCGCCGCCCGCGCGAGGCGGCCCCGGCCGACCCGCCGCGCCGCGACACCGGCGACTTCGGCCGGCCGGCCCCGGTCTCCCTGCTGCCGGAGCGGGCCGAGCGCTCGCCGCGGTACGACCGCTCGCAGCCCGCCGTGCTCGGCTCGGTCGGCTTCGGCGGGGGCGGCGGCAACGGCGGCGGATCGGGCGAAGAGGTGTACCGCATCACCACGCTGCACCCGCGCAGCTACAGCGAGGCCCGCACGATCGGCGAGCACTTCCGCGAGGGCACCCCGGTCATCATGAACCTCAGCGAGATGGCCGACGCCGACGCGAAGCGGCTGGTCGACTTCGCCGCCGGCCTGATCTTCGGGCTGCGCGGGGACATCGAAAGGGTGACTCAGAAGGTCTTCTTGCTTTCACCTGCTAACGTCGATGTGACGGCCGAGGACAAGGCCCGCATCGCGGAAGGCGGGTTCTTCAACCAGAGCTGACAGGCGGTCACCGACCCGGTGCCGCCGGTGAGGGCGGCACGAGGGCGGACTGACTGCGCGATGCACGGCCTGGCATGGGAAATCCTCGCAGTGGTGCTCTGGACCTACTGGGTGCTGCTCGTCTTCCGCTGGATCATGGAACTGGTTTTCCAGTTCGCCCGCTCGTACGAGCCGCGTGGTGTCATGCTTGTCGCCGTGGAGTCCGCCTATACGGCCACCGATCCGCCTTTGAGATTTCTTCGGCGGCACATTCCGCCGCTCCGGCTCGGCGGCATCGCGCTTGACCTGGCCTTCATGTTGCTGTTGATCATAATGTGGATCTTGCTCCAGCTGGTGGGCAGCCCGTGACGAGACCCGACAGCCAGGACACGAGATATTGTCTGTTCGGTACGCCGACGACCCACCCTGAGGTGAAGACATGCCGCTGACCCCCGAGGACGTGCACAACAAGCAGTTCACGACGGTGCGACTGCGCGAGGGATACGACGAGGAGGAGGTCGACGCCTTCCTCGACGAGGTCGAGGCCGAGCTCACCAGGCTGCTGCGGGAGAACGAGGAGCTGCGGGCCAAGCTCGCCGCCGCGTCCCGCGCGGCCGCGGCCGCGCAGCAGCAGCCGCCCATGATGGACCGGCCCCCGATGGAGCGGCCGCCCATGGAGCGAATGCCCGTCCGCAGAGAGCCGGTACCGATACCCCCGCAGCTGCCGGCCCCCATGCCCGTCCCCGTGCCGCAGCCCGCCCCGCCGCAGTTCCAGCCCGGCGGCGACTCGGCGGCCCGGGTGCTCGCGCTGGCGCAGCAGACCGCGGACCAGGCGATCGCCGAGGCCCGCAACGAGGCCAACAAGATCGTCGGCGAGGCGCGCACCCGCGCCGACGGCATGGAGCGCGACGCCCGCGGCAAGGCCGACGCCCTCGAGCGGGACGCGCAGGAGAAGCACCGCGTGGCGATGGGCACCCTCGAGCAGGCCCGCGCCTCGCTGGAGCGCAAGGTGGAGGACCTGCGCGCGTTCGAGCGTGAGTACCGCCAGCGGCTCAAGTCGTACCTCGAGAGCCAGATGCGGCAGCTGGAGAACAACAGCGCCGACGACCCGATGCTCTCCTCCTCGGGCGGCCGGACCGGATCGCCCTTCCCGCAGCTCGGCCCGGGCTCCAGCGTCCCGCAGCCCGCCCCGGCGATGGCGGGCGCGACCGCCGGCCACGCCCCGGGCCCCGGCCCGATGCCGGGCATGCCCGGGATGGGCGGCACCGGCATGAACCCGGTGATGCCCGCCCCGGCGATGGCCGGCAGCATGGGCGGCATGGGTGGGGGAATGGGCGGCGGCATGGGGGGTGGCATGGGCGGCGGCGCGATGAGCCAGATGACCCAGACCATGGCCCCGATCCGGCCGGGCGTTCCGCCGCAGCAGCCCGCGCCGCAGTACGCGCAGGCGCCGTCGCCGATGCGCGGCTTCCTGATCGACGAGGACCCCGACTCCTGACCTGACCTGGCGGCGCGAATCGGCGCCGTTCCCATCGCAGGCGTACCGCACGGCCCCGGCCCCCGCACCTCGGGGGGACCGGGGCCGACGCCTGTCCGGCTCCCGGTCCCGGCCCCCCGGAAGAGACACAGCGCTCTGCTTCACCTGCCCGGTTTCCCGTCGGCCCGTCGGGAAAAGCAGCGCCTTTCCGGGCACGCCGTCGGGAAAACCGGGAGCGGTGCTGGCGGCTTCATACTCTCGCGAGCGAGAACTCCAGGCCCAGCTCCGCGTCGTGGAACGGCGAGGTCCGCCCGGCGTCCGGCGCATCGGCGCCGCCCTCGGCGAACTCGACCGCCAGCACCTCGGCGGCGACCGCCGCGCCATGCGCGGCCAGCGCCTCCCGGGTTTCCGGCCGGGTCGCGTGCCAGCGCAGGCTGATCCGGTCGGCCACGTCCAGGCCGCTGGTCTTGCGCGCCTCCTGGATCAGCCGCACCGCGTCCCGGGCCAGGCCGGCCAGCCGCAGCCCGGCGGTGATCTCCAGGTCGAGCGCCACCGTCTCGCCGCCGGACGAGGCCACCGCCCAGCCCTCGCGCGGGGTCTCGGTGACGATCACCTCGTCGGCCGTCACCTCGACCGGCTCGCCCTCGACCTCGACGACCGCCGAGCCGCCTGTACGCAGCGCGGCGGCCAAGGCGGCCGCGTCGGCCTGTGCGACGGCCTGCGCGACCAGCGGCGTGCGCTTGCCGAATCGCTTGCCCAGCGCCCGGAAGTTGCCCTTCGCGCTGTACTCCAGCAGGCTCTGGCCGCTGTCGCCTGCGCCCGCTTCCGCCAGCGCGCCGGTGTGCCCGACGTTGAGCTCCTCGGCGACGTGCGCGCGCAGCTGCCCGTCCAGCGCGGCCCAGCCGGGCGCGCCGACCAGGGCGCGGCCGAGCGGCTGACGGGTCTTCACCCCGGACCCGGCGCGGGTCGCCCGGCCCAGCTCGACCAGCCGCCGCACCAGCGCGACCTGCGTCCCGAGCGCCGGGTCGATCGCGCCCTCGTCCGCCACCGGCCAGGAGGCCAGGTGCACCGACTCGGCCGAGTCCGGCGTGACCGGCCGCACCAGGTCCTGCCAGACCCGCTCGGTGATGAACGGCACCAGCGGCGCCATCAGCCGGGTCACCGTCTCCAGCGCGGTGTGCAGCGTGGCCAGCGCGGCCGGGTCCGCCTCCCAGAACCGGCGGCGCGATCGGCGCACATACCAGTTCGACAGGTCGTCGACGTAGCCGGCCAGCAGCCTGCCCGCCTGCTGCGTGTCGAAGTTCTCCAGCGCCGCGTCCATGTCCCGCACCAGCTTGTTCAGCTCGGACAGCGCCCAGCGGTCCAGCACCGGCCGGTCCGCCGGCGCCGGGTCGTCCGCCGAGGGCGCCCATCCGCCGGTGCGGGCGTAGAGCGCCTGGAAGGCGACCGTGTTCCAGTAGGTCAGCAGGGTCTTGCGCACGACCTCCTGGATCGTGGAGTCGCCGACCCGGCGGGCCGACCACGGTGAGCCGCCGGCGAGCATGAACCAGCGCACCGCGTCCGCGCCGTGCCGCTCCATCAGCGGGATCGGCTCGAGGATGTTGCCCAGGTGCTTGGACATCTTGCGCCCGTCCTCGGCCAGGATGTGGCCGAGGCAGAGCACGTTCTTGTACGAGGAGCGGTCGAACACCAGCGTGCCGATCGCCATCAGGGTGTAGAACCACCCGCGGGTCTGGTCGATCGCCTCGCAGATGTAGTCGGCCGGGTACGCCTGCGCGAACTCCTCGGCCGAGCCGGGCGCGTGCGGGTAGCCGAGCTGCCCGAACGGCATCGAGCCGGCGTCGTACCAGCAGTCGATGACCTCCGGGACGCGCTCGGCTGCGGCGCCGCACGGCCCGTCGGCCTGTGCCGTCTCGGCCTTCGCCGGGCAAGGGAATACGACCTCGTCGATGTACGGCCGGTGCGGATCCAGGCCGCTGAGATCCTTCCCGGCCAGCGCGCCGAGCTCGGTCAGCGAGCCGACGCAGGTCAGGTGGCCCTGGGCGCAGCGCCAGATCGGCAGCGGGGTGCCCCAGTAGCGGTTGCGCGAGAGCGACCAGTCGATGTTGTTGTTCAGCCAGTCGCCGTACCGGCCGTGCTTGACGCTGGCCGGGTACCAGTTCGTGGCCTCGTTCTCGCGCAGCAGCGCGTCCTTGACCGCGGTGGTGCGGATGTACCAGGACGGCTGCGCGTAGTAGAGCAGCGCGGTGTGGCAGCGCCAGCAGTGCGGATAGGAGTGCTCGTATTCGAGGTGCCGGAACAGCAGGCCGCGCTCGCGCAAATCCTCGGTCAGCCGCTCGTCCGCCTTCTTGAAGAACACCCCGCCGACCAGCGGCACCGACTCCTCGAAGGTGCCGTTCGGCCGGATCGGGTTGACCACCGGCAGCCCGTAGGCGCGGCAGATCTTGAGGTCGTCCTCGCCGAACGCCGGCGCCTGGTGCACCAGGCCGGTGCCGTCCTCGGTGGTGACGTAGGTGCCCAGCACGACGAAGTTCGTCTCGACCGGCCGCCCGTCGGGCCCCTTCGGGAAGGCGACGAGCTCGAACGGCCGCTGGTACTTCCAGCGCTCCATCTCCCGGCCGGTGAAAGTTTCACCGGTGGCGGTCCAGCCCTCGCTGAGCGCCTTGTCCAGCAACGGTTCGGCGACCACGAGCCGCTCGTCGCCGTTCGTCGCCACGGCGTAGGTCACGTCCGGGTGCACCGCGACCGCCGTGTTGGACACCAGCGTCCACGGCGTGGTGGTCCAGACCAGCAGCGCGGCCGTGCCGGCCAGCGGGCCCGAGGTGAGCGGGAAGCGCACGAAGACCGAGGGGTCGGCGACCGTCTCGTAGCCCTGCGCGAGCTCGTGGTCGGACAGGCCGGTGCCGCAGCGCGGGCAGTAGGGCGCCACCCGGTGGTCCTGGACCAGCAGCCCCTTGTCGAAGATCTGCTTGAGCGACCACCAGACCGACTCGATGTAGCCCGGCTCCATGGTCCAGTAGGCCTGGGACAGGTCCACCCAGTAGCCCATCCGCTCGGTCAGCCTGCCGAACGCGTCCACGTGCCGCAGCACCGACTCGCGGCACTTGGCGTTGAACTCGGCCACGCCGTAGGCCTCGATGTCCTGCTTGCCGGTGAAGCCGAGCTCTACCTCGACCGCCAGCTCCACCGGCAGCCCGTGGCAGTCCCAGCCGGCCCGCCGCTCGACCCGGTGGCCCTTCATGGTCTTGAACCGGGGAAAGACGTCCTTGAACACCCGGGCCTCGATGTGGTGCGTGCCCGGCATGCCGTTCGCGGTCGGCGGGCCCTCGTAGAAGGTCCAGCGCGGGCCGTGCGCGGTGGCGTCGAGGGACTTGCGGAAGATGTCCCGGCCCTGCCAGAACTTGAGCACATCGTGCTCCGAGGCGACCAGGTCCACCTGGGCCGGAACCGCGTTGTAGAGCGAATCCGCGTGCTTGGAATCCGCGCGCTCGGCGCCGTCCCCGTGCGCACCCTCTGGGCGATTCATGGGCTGCCTGCCGTCCCTCTCGCGAGCCGTCGAAGGTCCGTTCGCGAAGGGACGGGGCGCCGGTCCGCGCGGTCCTTCCGGACCGTGCGGCGGGTCCCGCGGTACCACCCTCCTTGGCCGGAGCCCGCGCCGCGCGCTCCCGCCCACTCGTCGAGCCGCCCGGCCGGGTCTACTGGGCGGGGCCTGGTCGGCCGCGCCGTTCTTCCGGCTGCTCCGGGGTGATTTTTCGCGCCGTGCTCACCGCCAGGCTCACACCGTCCCTGGCTCGCTCGCGGCTGCGTTCGGCGGTACTCGGTCCCCATCTGCGCTTGCTCGGGCTGCAGGGTCAAGTGTACGGCTCCGCGGGGGGCGGTCCTCCACCGGTTATCCGCGCGGCGCGATGCGGCGCGATGCGGCGCAGTCCGGCAGAATCCGCGGCGTGGCCGAACTCCCGCAGCGGGCGACCGGGCCGGTGCGGGTCGCGATCCGGGTCAGGCCGGGGGCCCGGCTGACCCGGGTGGGCGGAGCCCACGGCGCATCGGGGGCGCTCGTCGTGGCTGTTCAGGCGCGCGCGGTGGACGGCAGGGCGACGGAGGCGGCGCTCAGGGCGCTCGCCACGGCTCTCGGGGTGCCGCGGCGCTCCGTCTCGCTGATCTCCGGCGCGAGCTCCAGGGACAAGGTGGTCGAGGTGCGCGATCCCCCGGACGGGTTCGAGGCCGTGCTGCGGGGGTTGCGGTCCCGCTGACGGGGGCGCTCGCGCGCTCGCGCCGGCGGCGTAAGCGCCGATCGGCAAAAGATCTTTGCCGTTTCGTGATTAGCGGTCCGGGTGTCCGGGCACCAATCGCACGCGTAACCCGTTGTGCGGAACGGGTGATGGCGGCGACGGCGCCGCATCCCCGTCGGCACGACCGCCGACCGCGCCGGCCCGGCACCCGAGTGTGCCGAGCGGCGCGGCGCCTGTTCCGGGGTCCCGAATCCACCCGGAGGACCGGCGCTTTCGGCACTGCCGGCAGAAATCCAGACCCGAGAGCGAGGGATGCACCCGTGAGCACCACCGCGCGCAATTCCGCGTCCACTGCGCCGGCGGCGGCCCCGGCCCCGAAGAAGGCCGCCAAGAAGACGTCGGCCAAGCCGACTCCGCGTCCGGCCACCGGGCCGGCGGGCAAGGCCGCCTCCGGCAAGGTGCCCGCCTCGCGGGGGGCGCGCGCCGCCCAGGGCTCCGGCAAGGCCGAGCAGCCCCAGGTGATGGAGCCGGCGGTGGCGGTGGCGACGGAACCGGCGGACCCGGCGGTGGGTACGGCGCAGGCGGCCGCGGGCGTGCTGCCCGTGCGCCCGGGCGAGGACCCGTGGGCCCCCGACGAGGTGGCCGAGATGGAGACCGACCTGCGGGCCGAGGTCGACCGGCTGCGCAAGGACGTGGCGTCCGCCGACTCGTCCCTCGCCGACCTGCTGCGCGACGCGGGCGACGGGGCGGGCGACGACCAGGCCGACGCCGGCTCGAAGAACTTCGAGCGGGAGCACGAGATGTCCATCGCGAACAACGCGCGGGACATGCTGGTGCAGTCCGAGCGGGCGCTGGCCCGGATCGCGGCGGGCACGTACGGCATCTGCGAGTCCTGCGGCGAGCCGATCGGCAAGGCCCGGCTGCAGGTCTTCCCGCGCGCCACGCTGTGCATGAGCTGCAAGCAGAAGCAGGAGCGGCGATAGCGGCGCCGATCACGCCCCGATCAACGCGGCGCCGATCGGCTGCAGCGCCGGCTGAAGACGTGATGGGCCCGCGGCGGGCGCCGGCCGTGCTGATCCGCAGCAGGGTCCCGGACGGCGCCGCACGGGCCGGAACCGGGTAGGGTCGCGGCGTGGAGCGATTGGACACGGCGGGCAGCGAGGCCGGCGAGCAGGACCCGGCGCAGGCCGCCGCACAGCCGCCGGAGGGCCAGGACGGCGGGATCGGCGAGGCCGCCGCGCCGCAGCCGCCAAATCCGGAGCAGCCAAACCCGGAGCAGCAGAGCGTGGCGCGGCGCCGGATCGGCGTGCTGATCGCTGTCGCAGCCTTCGTATACGCCGCGGACATCGTCAGCAAGGCCGTGGTGGTGGCCGCCATGGCCGGCAAGCCGCCGATCCACGTGATCGGCACGCTGCTCCAGCTGAACTACACCCGGAACCCCGGCGCCGCGTTCTCCATCGGCGCCTCCGGCTACACGGTGGTCTTCACGCTGATCGCGGCCGGCGTGGTGACCGTGATCCTGCGGCTGTCCCGGACCCTGGTCAGCGCCCGCTGGGCGATCGCGCTCGGCCTGCTGCTCGGCGGCGCGCTCGGCAACCTGACCGACCGCGTCTTCCGCGCGCCTGGCCCGCTGCGCGGCTGGGTCGTGGACTTCATCCAGCTTCCGCACTGGCCGATCTTCAACGTGGCCGATTCGGCGATCTGCTGCGGAGGCGTGCTTATGGTGCTGCTGGCCTTCCTCGGCCTGCACCCGGACGGCCGCGACGAGCGGCACGAGGCGGCCTCAGGCGACGCCGGCGAGGACTCCGGCGAGAACGCGCCCGGCGACGAGGCGGAGCCCGGGGCCGCGCCGCACGAGACCGGCAGCGAGTCCGCGGCCGGCGGCGCCGCGGAGGCCGGGCGTTGAGCGCCGACCAGCCCGCGACGCGCGGCGACCTGCGGTCCCTGCCGGTGCCGGACGGCCTCGACGGCGAGCGGATCGACGCTGCGCTGGCGCGCATGTTCGGGCTCTCCCGCACCAAGGCGGCGGACCTGGCCGAGAGCGGCCGGGTGGCGATCGACGGGGCGGCGGTCGGCAAGTCGGACAAGGTGCGCGGCGGCGCGTGGCTCGAGGTCGAACTGCCCGCGCCCCCGGCGCCCGCGTCCGCCGAGCCGGCCGAGCCCGTGCCGGGCCTGCGGATCGTGCACGACGACCAGGACATCGTCGTGGTCGACAAGCCGGTCGGCGTGGCGGCGCACCCGAGCCCCGGCTGGCTCGGCCCGACGGTGACCGGCGGCCTGGCCGCGGCCGGCTACCGGATCTCCACCTCCGGCGCGGCCGAGCGGCAGGGCGTGGTGCACCGCCTCGACGTCGGCACCTCCGGCCTCATGGTGGTCACCAAGTCGGAGCACGCGTACACGGTCCTCAAACAGGCCTTCCGCGAGCGCACCGTGGACAAGCGCTACAACGCGCTGGTGCAGGGCTATCCGGACCCGATGAGCGGCACCGTCGACGCGCCGATCGGCCGACACCCGAAGCTGGACTACAAGTGGGCGGTCACCGCCGACGGCAAGGACTCGGTGACCCACTACGACACCCTCGAGGCCTTCCGACACGCGACCCTGCTCGACATCAAGCTCGAGACCGGCCGCACGCACCAGATCCGGGTGCACATGGCCGCGCTCAAGCACCCCTGCGTGGGTGACCTGACCTACGGCGCGGATCCGAAGCTCGCCCAGCGGCTCGGCCTGACCCGCCAGTGGCTGCACGCGGCCCGCCTCGGCTTCGCGCACCCGGCGACCGGCGACTGGGCCGAGTTCTCCTCGCCGTATCCGGACGACCTGCAGCACGCGCTGGATCTGATCGCGGCGGAGAGCTGATCAACACGCCCAGGGCGGTTCGCGCTGCCCTCCTGCTATATAGTCAAGTATATGGGCGATTCGTGGGTCATCGAGATCGAGCCGGAAGTCCAGTATTGGTTGGACACCCTGGCCGACCGCGAGTATCTGGTTGCCGAACATGCTGCGGAACGCCTGCAGGATGCCCCGACCACGCTTGGAGAGCCGTATTCCAGGAATCTCGGGGATGGTGTGCGCGAGTTGCGCTTCGCCCTTGGACGCGACGGCGAGGCGATCCGTGTGACCTACTGGCTTGCACCGGGCCGACGGATCGTGTTGCTCACAGTCTTTCGCAAGACCAGGATGCGCGAAGTCGGCGAGGTCGAACGGGCCAAGCAAGCTCGCAAGGTCTGTGAGACCGAGCACGATCCCGCACAGCACGAATACTCACGCAAGGTCAGAACAGGAGCGGAATCGTCATGAACCACAGCCGGTGGAAGACGGCACGTGAGCGGGTCCTGGCCGCGGGACATGTCGAAGACGACGAGACCGAGGCGGTGCGCGCCGAGATCCGTCTCGCCTTCGACCTCGGTCAGGCCGTATTCGATCGGCGCTGTGCACTGGGTATCTCCCAGAGCGAGCTCGCCCGCCGCGCGAACATGACCCAGCCGCAGATCTCCAAGCTCGAACTCGGTGGCACCGTCCCCACCCTGCCGCTGCTCGTACGCCTGGCCAGGGCTCTGGATGCGTCGCTTGACATCGCCATCGACAACGAGCGGATCAGTACGGAGTTCCGGGCTCACGCCGCCTGAGGCCTCCGCTGTCCGTCCCGTCGCGTAGGATCTGCGCCGTGGCTGACTCGTTCGTGCATCTCCATGTCCATACGGAATACTCGATGCTTGACGGGGCCGCCCGCCTGAAGGACATGTTCAAACGGGCCGCGGAGCTCGGCATGCCGGCGGTCGCGATGACCGACCACGGCAACCTGCACGGGGCCAACGACTTCTACCGGCAGGCCACCAACGCCGGGATCAAGCCGATCATCGGCATCGAGGCCTACGTCGCGCCGGAGTCGCGGCACAACACCCGGCCGGTGCTGTGGGGCCAGCCGCACCAGAAGTCCGACGACGTCTCCGCGTCCGGTTCGTACACGCACATGACGATCTGGGCGCGCAACGCCCAGGGACTGAAGAACCTGACCAAGCTCTCCTCGCGGTCCTACACCGAGGGCTACTACCGCAAGTGGCCGCGGATGGACCGGGAGCTGCTCGCCGAGCACCACGACGGCCTGATGGCGACCACCGGCTGCCCCTCCGGCGAGGTGCAGGTCCGGCTGCGGCTCGGCCAGTTCGACGAGGCGCTCAAGGCCGCCGCGACGTACCAGGAGATGTTCGGCAAAGAGAACTACTACCTCGAGATCATGACGCACGGGCTCGACATCGAGACCCGGGTGCGCGCGGACCTGCTGGAGATCGGCCGGCGGCTCAACATCCCGCCGGTGGTCACCAACGACTCGCACTACACCTTCCGCGAGGAGTCGGTCTCGCACGACGTGCTGCTGTGCATCCAGACCGCCTCGAACATCGACGACCCGAACCGGTTCCGGTTCGGCGGCGACGGCTACTTCCTCAAGTCCGCCGACGACATGCGCGCGGTCGAGACCGACGAGGTCTGGCAGGAGGGCTGCCGCAACACCCTGGTGATCGCCGAGCGGGTCGACCAGGCCGGGATGTTCGAGTTCAAGAACCTGATGCCGCGGCTGCCGGTGCCCGACGGGATGACCGAGGACGGGTGGTTCCGCAAGCTGGCCTACGACGGCCTGGACCGGCGCTTCCCGGGCGGCTATCCGGATGACGCGGTCTACCGGGAGCGGCTCGAGTACGAGCTCGGCATCATCATCCAGATGGGCTTCCCGTCCTACTTCATCGTGGTCGCCGACTTCATCAACTGGGCCAAGGACGACGGGATCCCGGTCGGCCCCGGCCGCGGCTCGGCGGCCGGCTCGCTGGTCGCCTACGCGCTGGGCATCACCGACCTCGACCCGATCCCGTACAACCTGCTGTTCGAGCGGTTCCTGAACCCGGACCGGGTCTCCATGCCCGACATCGACGTCGACTTCGACGACCGCCGCCGGGCCGACGTCATCCGGTACGTCACCGAGAAGTACGGCGACGACAAGGTCGCCCAGATCGCCACCTTCGGCACCATCAAGGCGAAGGCCGCCGTGAAGGACGCCTCCCGCGTCCTCGGCTACCCCTTCGCGATGGGCGACCGGATCACCAAGGCGATGCCGCCGGCGGTGATGGGCAAGGACATCCCGCTGTCCGGGATCTTCAACACGGAGCACCCGCGCTACGCCGAGGCCGGCGAGTTCCGCGCGCTGTACGACTCCGACACGGACGTGCGCAAGGTCGTGGACACGGCCAAGGGCATCGAGGGGCTGATCAGGCAGCCCGGCGTGCACGCGGCCGGCGTCATCATCTCCGCCGAGCGGATCACCGACTACGTGCCGGTCATGATGCGGCCGGCCGACGGTGTGATCATCACGCAGTTCGACTATCCGACCTGCGAGTCGCTCGGCCTGATCAAGATGGACTTCCTCGGGCTGCGCAACCTGACCATCGTGGACGACGCGGTGCGCAACATCGAGACCACCACCGGCACGAAGATCGACCTGCTGGCGATCCCGCTGGACGACCAGCCCACCTACGACCTGATGAGCCGCGGCGACACGCTCGGGGTGTTCCAGCTCGACGGCGGCCCGCTGCGCTCGCTGCTGCGCCAGATGCGCCCGGACAACTTCGAGGACGTCTCCGCCGTCATCGCCCTGTACCGGCCCGGCCCGATGGGCGCGAACTCGCACATCAACTATGCCGAGCGCAAGAACGGCCGGCAGCCGATCACGCCGATCCACCCCGAGCTCGAGGAGCCGCTGCGCGAGGTCCTCGGCGTCTCCTACGGCCTGATCATCTACCAGGAGCAGGTCATGGCCGCCGCGCAGGTGCTGGCGGGCTACTCGCTCGGCCAGGCCGACCTGCTGCGCCGGGCGATGGGCAAGAAGAAGAAGGAGGTCCTGGACAAGGAGTTCAAGCCCTTCTCGGACGGCATGAAGGCCAACGGCTACTCGGCCGAGGCGGTCAAGACCATCTGGGACATCCTGGTCCCGTTCGCCGACTACGCCTTCAACAAGGCGCACTCGGCCGGCTACGGCCTCGTCGCGTACTGGACCGCCTACCTCAAGGCGAACTACCCGGTCGAGTACATGTCCGCGCTGCTGAGCTCGGTGAAGGACGACAAGGACAAGTCCGCGGTCTACCTCGGCGAGTGCCGCCGGATGGGGATCAAGGTGCTGCCGCCGGACGCGAACGAGTCGGACGCCGACTTCACCCCGGTCGGCGACCAGGTCCGGTTCGGGCTGACCGCGGTGCGCAACGTCGGCGCCAACGTGGTCGAGTCGATCCGGGCCGCGCGCCGGTCCAAGGGCAAGTACGCCTCGTTCAACGACTTCCTGGCCAAGGTCGACGCCTCGGTCTGCAACAAGCGCACCATCGAGTCGCTGATCAAGGCCGGCGCCTTCGACTCGCTCGGGCACAGCCGGCGCGGCCTGCACGAGCAGCACGAGCGGGCGGTGGACTCGGTGGTCGAGGTCAAGAAGCAGGAGGCGATCGGGCAGGACTCGCTGTTCGGCTCGCTGCTCGACGAGCCGGGCGGGGGCGGGCTCGGCGCCGGGGCGGGCCTGTCGATCGAGTTCTCCGCCCAGGAGTGGGACAAGTCGATCCTGCTCGGCTACGAGCGGGAGATGCTGGGCCTGTACGTCTCGGACCACCCGCTCTCCGGGGTCGAGCACGTGCTGACCGCGAAGGCGGACTGCTCCGTCGCCACGCTCAACGCCGAGGCGGCGTCGTACCCGGACGGCGCGGTGGTCACCATCGGCGGGATCGTCAGCGGCCTGCAGCGCAAGATGACCAAGCAGGGCAACCAGTGGGCGATCGCGACGGTCGAGGACCTCGAGGGCTCGATCGACGTGATGTTCTTCCCGAACAGCTACCAGCTCCACGCCACCGCGCTGGCCGAGGACGCGGTGGTGCTGGTCAAGGGCAAGGTGGAGCGGCGCGAGGACGTGCCGCGGCTGATGGCGCTGGAGATGACGGTGCCGGACCTGACCGCGGCGGCGGCCGCCCAGCCGCTGATCCTGCACGTGCCCGACTCGCGGATCACCCCGCAGTCCGCGCCGCGGCTGCGCGAGGTGCTGGCCAGCCACCCGGGGATGACCGAGGTGCGGGTGCGGATGCGCGGGCGGGACTCGACCACCGTGCTCAAGGTCGGCGACCATCTGCGGGTCACCCCCTCGCCCGCGCTGATGGGCGACCTCAAGGCCCTGCTGGGGCCGTCCTGCCTGGGCTGATCGGGGCATGCTGGTCCGGGGGCGCCGCCGCGGGCATCGCGCGACAACGGAGCGGGGCACGTGAAAGGCTGGAGGCGATGAGCATTCAGACGCCTGGCCAGATACCGCAGCCCGAATCCGGGGCGCAGCCCGGGGCGCAGTCCGGGTCCGGGAAGCGGGCCGAGGCCGGCGATCCGTCCGCCGCGGACCCGGGGCCGAGACCCGGCGCCGAGCCGGACGCGTCGTCCGACGGCCGGGCGGAGGCGGAATCGCCAGCGGTGCCCGTGAATGCCGTGCTCTTGAACGGCGCTCCCTTCGCCGAACCGGCCTGGTACGCGCCGGGCGTCCTCGTACCGGCCGCTCCCGCGGCCGCGTCGCCGCGGTTCCTCGGCCGGGTGCCGGGCGATGTGCGGGCCTTCCTCGGCGTCGGCATCGCGGGCGTCGCCATGGGCGTCGTGGTCGGCGCCCTGTGGCGGTGGATCTCCCCGGCCATCCAGGGTGTGATATCGCAGGGCTCGGCCTACTACGCGGCGCCCGAGGGGAAGACCTTCATCGCGCAGGACGGCTGGTTCGCGCTGCTCGCGCTCTGCGCCGGGGTGCTTCTGGCCGTCGCGGCCTTCGTGCGCTGCCGGGCGACCGGGAGCCTCGGCGCCATCCTCGGCCTCGGCGCGGGCGGCGTCGGCGGCGGCTACCTCGCGGCCTGGTTCGGGACGTACATCGGCCCCGGCCACGGCTCGATCCAGCGCGCGGTGCAGGGCGTGACCGAGAACGCCACCTTCGACCTGCCGATGCAGCTGCGCTCGACCGGGGTGATCTGGCTGTGGCCGGCGGCCGCGGCCGGGCTCTACTTCTTCCTGATGCTGCTGTTCGGCCCGGACGATCCGCCCCGCGCCGGGGCGGGGATGGCGGGGCTGGCGCCGGAGTTCTGGCCGGAGGCGTACCGCGCCCAGCTGATAGCCGCCGAGGAGCCGGCACAACCGGCGCATCCGGCGCATCCGGCCGGCGCCGACCAGGATCAGGTTCCCCCGCCCGAGGAATCCGCCGACCCGGACTGACCCTCACCCGGCGTCAGACTCTGTGTTGTCAGACACTGCGTTGTCAGGCGCTGCCGATCGGCCCGGTGCGCGCACCGGTCAGCGCGACCAGGTCGGCCGGCGCCAGCTCGATCTCCAGGCCGCGGCGCCCGGCCGAGCAGAACACGGTGTCGAACCCGAGCGCGCTCTCGTCCACCACCGTCGGCAGCTTCCGGCGCTGGCCGAACGGCGAGATCCCGCCGAGGACGTAGCCGGTGGCGCGCTCGGCCGCGGCCGGGTCGGCCATCGCCGCCTTCTTGCCGTCCAGCGCGGCGGCCAGGGCCTTGAGGTCGAGCCGGCCGGAGATCGGCACCACCGCCACGGCCAGGGCGCCGTCCACCTCCGCCACCAGGGTCTTGAACACCCGCTCCGGCGGGGCGCCCATGGCCTGCGCGGCCTCGCCGCCGTAGGAGTCGGCGCCCGGATCGTGCTCGTAGGCGTGCACGGCGAACTTCGCCTCAGCCTTGGTCAGCGCGACGATCGCCGGGGTACCGGCCCCGCGCGCCCTGACCTCCTGCCGTGTGTTCTTCGCCACGGGTTATCGGGTCCTGTCGACGGTCGTTGCAGAGTTCGAGGTCCGGGTCAGCGGTCGCGGCGCAGCAGGTCGACCGCGGGGAGCGTGCGCAGCTCCTTGATCAGCGCGGTCTCCCGGCGCAGCAGGGCCTGCTCGCGGCGCAGCCTGGTCGCCGTGTCCGGAGTGGACAGCAGACGCTGCTTATCGCGCAGATCAAGCACCATGGCCGCGGCGATCAGATAGGACAGCACCGTCGGATCGTCCGGCAGTTCGGGGATCGGCGCGGCACGCACCCCGCGCAGCCCGGCCAGCGCGCGCTGATAGCCGAGCAGCAGCGCCGTGCTCGGCGTCTTGAGCGCGTCGGCCTCCTCGCCGACGGCCTCGTCGAGGTACTCCACCTCACCGGTCAGATACGCCCCGGAGGTGTCGACGTCCATCAGCCGGAACCGGTGCACGCCTGTGGCGACGATCGAGAAGCGCCCGTCCGCGTGCGGCTCGATCCCGGAGACCTGCGCGGTGCATCCGATGTCGTATACGCTCTCCACCGAGTCCGCCCCGACGCCGTGCCCGTCGCGGATCGCGACCACGCCGAAGCTGCGCTGTTCACCCTGGGGAAGCTCGCGCAGGTCGGTGATCATCTTGCGGTAGCGCGGCTCGAAGATGTGCAGCGGCAGGACGACTCCCGGGAACAGCACGGATCGCAGGGGGAAGAGCGGCAGCGTGGCGGCCATGCCGCCTAGCGTAGACGCTCGAGTCGACACGGCGTCGGCCAACGGGCCGGAGGCCGACAGCGCGGCAAGCGACGCCGCAGCCTGACGCGGCGTGACCGGCTGTCCGCCTGACGAAACCCTCCGCGGTCCGGCCGGACCCTCCAACTACACTGAAGTCGTGATCACTCGTATCGACCTGCGCGGAATCGACCTGTCCGGCGGAACCGTCGACCTGCGCACGCTGGTCCCGCGGGCGGAGCTGGGCGTCGAGGCCGCACTCGACGCCGTGCGCCCGATCTGCGAGGACGTACGCCTGCGCGGCGAGGCCGCGCTGATCGAGTACGGCGAGCACTTCGACGGGGTCCGGCTCACCTCGCTGCGGGTCTCCCGCGAGGCGCTGGCCGGCGCGCTGGCCGCGCTGGAGCCGCCGGTGCGCGCCGCGCTCGAGGAGTCGATCCGGCGGGCCCGCAAGGTGCACACCGACCAGCGCCGCCGCGACGTGCGCACGCAGGTGGTGCCCGGCGGCGCGGTGACCGAGCGGTGGATCCCGGTCGACCGGGTCGGCCTCTACGTGCCCGGCGGCCTGGCCGTCTACCCGTCCTCCGTGGTGATGAACGTGGTGCCGGCGCAGATCGCGGGGGTCGGCGGGATCGCCGTCGCCTCGCCGCCGCAGCGCGACCACGGAGGACTGCCGCACCCGACCATCCTCGCCGCCTGCGAGCTGCTCGGCGTCGAGGAGGTCTACGCGGTCGGCGGCGCACAGGCCGTCGCGATGTTCGCATACGGCGCCGGCCAGGGCGCCACCCGCTGCGCGCCGGTCGACCTGGTGACCGGCCCCGGCAACATCTACGTGGCCGCGGCCAAGCGGCTGCTCAAGGGCCGGATCGGGATCGACGCCGAGGCCGGGCCGACCGAGATCGCGATCCTGGCCGACCTGAGCGCCAGCCCGGTGCACGTGGCCGCCGACCTGATCAGCCAGGCCGAGCACGACCCGCTGGCCGCCGCGGTGCTGGTCACCGACTCCTCCGCGCTGGCCGAGGCGGTCGAGGTCGAGCTGGACCGGCAGGTCGCCGCGACCAAGCACGCCGAGCGGATCGCCGCCGCGTTCGGCGGCCGCCAGTCCGCGATCGTGCTGGTCGACTCGATCGAGGCGGGCCTGGCCGTGGTCAACGCCTACGCGGCCGAGCACCTGGAGATCCAGACCTCGAACGCCCGCGTGGTGGCCGGCGCGGTGCGCAACGCCGGCGCGGTGTTCGTCGGGCCCTACTCGCCGGTCTCGCTCGGCGACTACTGCGCCGGGTCGAACCACGTGCTGCCGACCGGCGGCTGCGCCTGCCACACCTCGGGCCTGTCCGTGCAGACCTTCCTGCGCGGCATCCACATCGTCGAGTACACCGAGGCCGCGCTGGCCGAGGTCGCGCACCACGTCGTCACGCTGGCCAACGCCGAGGACCTGCCCGCGCATGGCCAGGCCGTCACCGCCCGCGCCGTTGTGGCGGCGCAGCGGGCCGAGCCGCCGGCAGCCGACGGCGCGTCAGAACCGGCCGAGCCGAACACGGATCCGGATGCGACGGAGCAGCAGGGGGAGACCGCATGACCGCAGTGCACGACGGGTCGGCTGCGGCCGCCGGCGGGATCTCGTGGCAGGATCTGCCGATACGCGACGATCTGCGGGCCCTGTCACCGTACGGCGCGCCGCAGATCGACGTGCCGGTGCGGCTGAACACCAACGAGAACCCGTACCCGCCGCCGCCCGAGCTCGTCGCCGACCTGCGCGAGGCGGTCACCGCCGCGGCGGCCGGCCTGAACCGCTACCCGGACCGGGACGCGGTCGAGCTGCGCAAGGATCTCGCCGACTACCTCGGCCACGGCCTGACCGCGGCCAACCTGTGGGCGGCCAACGGGTCCAACGAGGTGATCCAGCAGATCCTGCAGTGCTTCGCCGGGGCCGGCCGCTGCGCGCTCGGCTTCGAGCCCTCCTACACGATGCACCGGCTGATCTCCCTGGCCACCGGCACCACCTGGATCGCCGTGGACCGCCAGGCCGACTTCACCCTCGACCCGGCGAAGGCGGTCGCGGCGATCGCGCAGCACCGGCCCGACGTGGTTTTCCTCACCTCGCCGAACAACCCCACCGGCACCGCCGCCCCGCCGGAGCTCGTCGAGGCGGTGGCCGACGCGGCCCCCGGCATCGTGGTGATCGACGAGGCGTACGCGGAGTTCTTCCGCCCCGGCACCCCGTCCGCGCTGAGCCTGCTGCCCGGCCGGCCGCGGCTGATCGTCACCCGCACCATGTCGAAGGCCTTCGCCATGGCCGGCGCCCGGGTCGGCTACCTGGCCGCCGACCCCGCGGTGATCGAGGCGCTGCTGCTGGTCCGGCTGCCCTACCACCTCTCCTCGTTGACCCAGGCCGCCGCGCGCACCGCGCTCGCACACGCCCCGGCACTGCTCGGTACCGTGGAAGCGGTCAAGGCGCAGCGCGACCGCATCGTGGCCGAACTGACCGCGATGGGCCTGCACGCCGTGCCCTCCGACGCCAACTTCGTCGCCTTCGAAGTCGCCCGGGTGCCCGGCGGCGACGCCCCGGCGCTCTGGCGGGCCCTGCTGGAACGCGGCGTCCTGGTGCGGGACGTAGGGCTGCCCGGCGTGCTGCGCGTCACGGCCGGGACGCCGGAGGAGACCGGCGCCTTCCTCGACGCGCTCAAGGAGATCCTGTGAACGAGCCGGACGCCCCGACCCGGCGCCGCCGCTTCGGCAAGGTCCGCAGGGAGACCAAGGAATCCCACATCACGGTCGACCTCGACCTCGACGGCACCGGCGCGGTCGACGTGGAGACCGGCGTCGGTTTCTACGACCACATGCTCGGCCAGCTCGGCAAGCACGGCTCGTTCGACCTGACCGTCAAGGCCGTCGGCGACCTGCACGTGGACAGCCACCACACGATCGAGGACACGGCGATCGCGCTCGGCACGGCCTTCGCCAGCGCGATCGGCGACAAGTCCGGCATCCGGCGGTTCGCAGACGTGCGCGTCCCGCTGGACGAGGCGCTCGCGCAGGCGGTGGTCGACCTCTCCGGCCGGCCCTACCTGGTGCACCGCGAGCCGGAGAACATGGCCCCGATGATCGGGTCCTACGACACCACGATGACCCGCCACATCTTCGAGTCCTTCGTCGCGTCGGCGCAGATCTGCCTGCACGTCGACGTGCCGTACGGACGCAACGCGCACCACATCGTCGAGGCCCAGTTCAAGGCGGTCGCCCGAGCCCTGCGCGACGCGGCGGCGTATGATCCGCGGGTTGTCGGCGTACCGAGCACGAAGGGCGTGCTATGACCGGAAGCTACTCCGCCGCGCTGCTTATCCTGCTGGGCCTCTTCCTGGCCGGCGGCGTGTTCTCGTTCATCAAGCAGGGCATGTCGAAGGCGCTCATCGTGGTGCTCGCGCTCGGCGCGGCCATGTCGATCGCCGCCGGCGTCCTGCGGTGGAACTGAAAGGCCTGCGATGCGTCTGAAGAGCGCTGTGCCGTTGAAGAGCACTGTGCGGTGAAGCACGTCGCGATCCTCGACTACGGCTCGGGCAACATCCGCTCGGCGCAGCGCGCCGCGCAGCGGGCCGGCGCCGAGGCGACCGTCACCGCGGACTTCGCGGACGCGGCCGACGCGGACGGCCTGCTTGTCCCCGGCGTCGGCGCCTTCGCGGCCTGCATGGAGGGGCTGCGCAAGGTCCGCGGCGAGCAGATCATCGGCCGCCGGCTGGCCGGCGGCCGCCCGGTGCTCGGCATCTGCGTCGGCATGCAGATCCTTTTCGCGCAGGGCGTGGAGCACGGCGTGCGCACCGAGGGCTGCGGCGAGTGGCCCGGCTCGGTCGAGCTGATCGAGGCGCCGGTCGTGCCGCACATGGGCTGGAACAGCGTCGCCGTGCCGGACGGCAGCGCGATGTTCGCCGGGCTGCCGGCGGACGCGCGCTTCTACTTCGTGCACTCCTACGCGGTGCAGGACTGGCACCTGGACGACACCGGCCCGCTTACCGCGCCGAAGGTCGCCTGGTGCGGCTACGGGACCCGGCCCTTCGTCGCCGCAGTGGAGAACGGCGCGCTGTGGGCCACCCAGTTCCATCCGGAGAAGTCCGGCGACGCCGGGGCCGCCCTGCTCGCCAACTGGGTCTCCATACTCTGATCCGCCTCGCCCGCCTGTCCCGCCGCCCCCGCTCGCGCCCGTCAGCACCGCAACCGAGGAAGGTCGCCCGGCCGTGTCCAAGCTCGAACTCCTGCCCTCCGTCGACGTCGAGGACGGCCAGTCGGTGCGCCTGGTCCGCGGCGAGGCCGGCACCGAGACGTCCTACGGCGACGCCATGTCCGCCGCGCTCGCGCTCCAGGCCGGCGGCGCCGAATGGGTCCACCTGGTCGATCTGGACGCGGCCTTCGGGCGCGGCTCGAACCGCGAGCTGCTCGCCGCGATGGTGCGCCGGATGGTGGACGCCGGGGTCAAGGCCGAGCTGTCCGGCGGGATCCGGGACGAGGACTCGCTGCACGCCGCCCTCGCCACCGGCGCCACCCGGGTCAACCTCGGCACCGCCGCGCTCGAGTCGCCCGCCTGGGTGGCCAAGGCGGTGGCCGAGCACGGCGACCGGGTCGCGGTCGGGCTCGACGTGCGGCGGGAGGACGGCCAGTGGCGGCTGCGCGGCCGCGGCTGGACCACCGACGGCGGCGAGCTGTTCGAGGCCGTGGCCCGGCTCGACGCCGAGGGCTGCGCCCGCTACGTGATCACCGACGTCGGCAAGGACGGCATGATGCAGGGCCCGAACCTCGGGCTCTACCGCGAGGTGTGCGCGGCCACGGACCGGCCGGTGGTCGCCTCCGGCGGCGTGTCGAGCCTCGCCGACCTCAAGGCTCTGCAAGAACTCGTCCCGCTGGGTGTGGAGGGCGCCATTGTGGGCAAGGCGCTGTACGCGGGCGCTTTCACCCTCGCACAGGCACTGGAGGCGGTCTCGGCATGAGCGGCATCACCCGGTACGGCTCCGGCGGGCCGTGGGAGGAGAAGTTCGGCTATTCGCGGCTGGTCGTCGCCGGCCCGAACGCCTACATCTCCGGCTGCACCGCCGTGATCGACGGCATCGTGAACCACGAGGGCGACCCGTTCAACCAGGCGCTGGCCGCGTTCGGCGTGGCGATCAAGGCACTCGGCGAGGTCGGGTTCGCCAAGGAGCACATCGTGCGTACCCGGATGTACGTGGTGCACCCCCGGGACGTGGACGACGTCGGCCGCGCCCACCGGGAGCTGTTCGCCGCCGTCCGCCCGGCCGCCACGCTGATCGTGGTCTCCAAGCTGATCGATCCTCAGATGCTGGTCGAGATCGAGATCGACGCGTATCGGGACGCGGCCGCCGGAAGCGCGGACGCGGGGACGGCGCCGTGACGCTCGCGGTCCGCGTGATCCCGTGCCTCGACGTGGACGCCGGGCGCGTCGTCAAGGGCGTCAACTTCGAGGGCCTGCGCGACGCGGGCGACCCGGTCGAGCTCGCCGCGGCGTACGACGCGGCCGGCGCCGACGAGCTGACCTTCCTCGACATCACCGCCTCGTCCGGGGACCGCGAGACGACCTACGACATCGTGCGGCGCACCGCGGAGCAGGTCTTCATCCCGCTGACCGTCGGCGGGGGAGTGCGCAGCGTCGACGACGTCGACCGGCTGCTGCGCGCGGGCGCGGACAAGACCGGGGTCAACACCGCCGCGATCGCCCGGCCCGAACTGATTCGCGAGATCGCGGACCGGTTCGGCAGCCAGGTGCTCGTGCTCTCCATGGACGTGCGCCGGTGCGGCCCGGACGCGCGGACCGCCTCAGGCTTCGAGGTCACGACGCACGGCGGCCGCCGCTCGGCCGGCATCGACGCGCTCGAGTGGGCCCGCCGCGGCGCCGCGCTCGGCGCCGGGGAGATCCTGCTCAACTCCATGGACGCGGACGGCACCAAGGACGGCTACGACCTCGAGCTGATCCGCCTGGTGCGGGCCGAGGTCGGCGTCCCGGTCATCGCCTCGGGCGGGGCCGGGCGGCTCGCGGACTTCGCCCCCGCGGTCGCCGCCGGCGCGGACGCGGTTCTGGCCGCGTCGGTCTTCCACTTCGGCGAGCTGACCGTGGGTGAGGTCAAGGGCGCGCTGCGCGAGGCGGGGCACCCGGTGCGCTGACGGCGCGCCGGACCGAGCCGCCGTCAGGCTGTGCCGCCGTCAGATGCCGAGGCTCGCCGCGCGCAGCTTCGCGACCGACGACTCCTCGCCGGTCAGCTCCACCTGCGCAGCGTCCTTGCGGCCCATCGCGAACAGCATCAGCTCGCCGACCGGGCCGCTGACGGTCACCATCGCCGGGTTCGCCGCCTTCGCCACCACGGTCTGCCGGGGCAGGTCGCCGGCCTCGGACCGCACCAGGGTCACCCCGACCGGCGCCGAGCGGAACATGAGCCGGGCCGCCCTGCGCAGCCGCTGCCAGAGCGCGTCGGACAGGTCCGTGTCGAGCTCGCGCGGACCCTCGCCGGCGCCGCGGCGCAGATCCTCGTGGTGGACGAAGAACTCTGCGGTGTTCGCCGCCTCGTCCACCGCGCTGATCCGGGTCGGCGCCCAGGCCGGCGGGCCCTTCCGGACCCGCTGCACCAGCTGCTCGTACGGCTCCCGGTCGCGCGCGGCCCGCTGCTTCTTCGCCGTGTAGCCGGCCAGCGGCTTGATCATGATGCCCGCAGCGGCCGCCGGGTTGGACTCCCGGACGATCAGATGCGCGGCCAGGTCCGCAGCGTTCCAGCCGTCGCAGAGGGTGGGCGATTCAGGCCCCACCCGAAGCAGTGTGTCGGCCAGTGCCTCGCGCTCCGCGCGCGCGAAAACGCCCATTTGGTGCCCCTCCTACCGAGGTGCTTGTCCGCCGCTGAGGCGCCGGTCTGTCGCTCTGGCGCGCCCTGGCGACAGTTGCCGTCGGCGCAGAATATCCCGATCGGTCAAGGTGCGCGACGGGGAGATGCCGCTGGGCGACCGGTAAGGACCGCGGGAAGGAAAATCGCTATACAGCCGTTGGGTGTGAAACATAGAGTCGATGTGAGTCGCCGGGTGGATTCGGACGCCGCGGCCGGCAGACGCACGGGCCAGCACCGCGAGGGGAATTAGATGCCGCACTTACGCCGTCGGCGAGGGCTGCGCGACTCCGACACCGCACGCGGGCTGCGCATCCTCGCTCTGGCCATCCGCACCGAGCGGCTGGTGTTCGCCGGGGCCGCGACCGGCGCGGCGCTCTACGGCGGCATGACCGTGGCCGCGGCGTGGGCCGTCGGCAGGGCCACCAACAACGTCATCCTGCCCGACTTCGACCACGGACACGCCCCGGCCGGCGGCCTCGTCCTGGCCGGCGCGCTCATCGGCGGCGTCGCGGTGGCCAAGGTGATCGGGATCTTCGGCCGGCGCCTGCTCGCCGGGGTGCTGCAGTTCCGGATGCAGGCGCGCTACCGCCGCCTGGTCACCGCGGCATACCTGCGGCTGCCGCTGTACTGGCACCAGCGGCATCCGACCGGCCAGCTGCTGTCGAACGCGAACTCCGACGTCGAGATGTCGTTCATGCCGATCTCGCCGCTTCCCATGTCGCTCGGCGTGATCGTCATGCTGCTGATAGGCATCGCGGACATGTTCGTCACCGACCGCGTACTCGGCTGGATCGGCGCCCTGCTCATCCCGGTCGTCGTGATCATCAACACCTTCTACATGCGGTTCGCCGGCCCGCGCTTCGCCCACGCCCAGCAGCTGCGCGCACACGTCGCCGAGGTGGCGCACGAGTCCTTCGACGGCGCCCTGGTCGTCAAGACCCTGGGACGGGAGCAGGCCGAGGCCGACCGTTTCGCCGCGCGGGCCCGGGAGCTGCGCGACGCCAACATCGCCGCCGGCCGGGCCCGGTCGCTGTTCGACCCGCTGCTCGAGGCGCTGCCCAACCTCGGCGTGCTGGCCGTGCTGCTGGTCGGCGCGGTCCAGGTGGCCGCCGGCCGCTCGACCCCAGGCGACGTGGTCTCCGTCGCCTATCTCATCACCCTGCTGGCCTTCCCGATCCGGGCCATCGGCTGGGTGCTCGGCGACCTGCCGCGCGCCGTGGTCGGCTACCAGCGGGTCCAGGCGGTCCTGTCCGCCGAGGACCGGGTCGACTACGGCACCGGGCGGCTCGCCCCCGGCGGCGCCGTGGAACTCGAGCTGGACGCGGTCGACTTCGGCTACGAGGCCGACTCGGCGGACGCCGCGCGGCTGGTCACGGCCGCGGGCGCCGACGGTCCGGCAGAGCCCGAACACGCGGCCGGGCCCCCGGCGCCCGTCCTGCGCGGCGTCAGCGCCCGGATCGAGCCGGGCCGCACGGTCGCCCTGGTCGGCGCCACCGGCGCCGGGAAGTCCACCCTCGCCGCGCTGCTCGCCCGGCTGGCCGACCCGACCGGCGGCGCGGTCCGGCTGGACGGCGCCGACCTGCGGGACCTGGCCCGCGACGAGGTCCCCGGCGCGGTCGCGCTGGTCGCCCAGCAGTCCTTCCTGTTCGGCGACACGGTGCGCAACAACATCACGCTCGGCGACGACTACCCCGAGCACGAGGTGTGGGCGGCGCTGCGCACCGCGCAGGCGGAGAAGTTCGTCAGGGCCCTGCCGGACGGGGTCGACTCGGTGGTCGGCGAGCGCGGCACCACCCTCTCCGGCGGCCAGCGCCAGCGCCTCGCCCTGGCCCGCGCGCTGATCCGCCGGCCGCGGCTGCTCGTGCTGGACGACTGCACCTCCGCGGTGGACCCCAGCGTGGAGGCGGCGATCCTCGGCGGGCTCAAGGAGAGCGCGCTCGGCGCCACCGTCGTCGTGATCGCATACCGCCGGGCCACCGTCGCCCTCGCCGACGAAGTGCTCTTCCTCGAGGGCGGCGCGATCGCCGACCGCGGCAGCCACGCCGAACTGCTCGAGCGCTGCGCCGGATACCGGGACCTGATCTCCGCCTACGCCCGCGCCGCCGAGGACGCCGAGGCCGAGGCCGCTGCCGGGCACCGTGACGACCTTGCGGGAGTGAGCGCATGACCGCCGTGCTCGACGCCGAACCGGCCGAGGAGGCCGGCGCCGGCGCTGCGACCAATACTGCGACTGGCACTGCGACTGGCACTGCGACCGACACCGCTTCAGCCCTCGCGCTGGTCCGCGAGGCCGAGGGCACCCCGCTGCACATCGTGCGCGAGGGCCTGCGGTACTCGCCGGAGTTCACCCGAGGCGTGGGCCTGACGATGCTGCTGGCCGTGATCGCGACGGTCGGCCGGATCGTCATCCCGGTCGCGGTCCAGCAGGCCCTCGACAACGGCTTCGACGCCGCCGGCGGCGTGAACACCGGCGAGGTGCGCCAGATGGTGGTCATCGCCGCCGTCGCCGTGGTCGCCACCGCGCTGGCCGCCTACGGGATGAACCGGCGGCTCTACCGCTCCAGCGAATCAGGCCTCTCCACGCTGCGCATCAAGTCCTTCCGGCACGTGCACGACCTGTCCGTGCTGCACCAGCAAGCCGAGCAGCGCGGCGCGCTGGTCTCCCGGGTCACCTCCGACATCGACACCATCACCAACTTCATCCAGGAGGGCGGCCTGGTCCTGTTCGTCAGCATCGCCCAGATGGTGCTGGCGACCGCGGTCATGGCGGTCTACTCCTGGCAGCTGACCATCCTGGTGTGGCTCTGCTTCCTGCCGCTGTTCGCCACGATGCGCCTGGTCCAGAGGCGGACCGGGGCGCGCTACAACGACGTGCGCCGGGCCATCGGCGACATGCTCAGCACCATCAGCGAATCGCTCGTCGGCGCGCCCGTCGTGCGCGCCTACGGCATCGAGCGGCGCACCGGCCGCAAGATCGACGACTCGGTCGCCGCCACCCGCCGGGCGCAGGTGCGCGCCCAGCGCGTGGTGATCACCACCTTCAGCGCCGGCGAGATCGCGGCCGGCCTGGCGAACGCGGGGGTCGTCGTGGCCGGCGTGCTGCTCGGCGTCGGCGGGCACCTCACCGTCGGCCGGCTGGTCGCCATGCTGTTCCTGGTCTCGCTGTTCATCACCCCGGTGCAGTGGGGCGTCGAGGTGCTCAACGAGGCGCAGAACGCGATCTCCGGCTGGCGGCGGGTCATCGGGCTGCTCGAGGCGGTGCCGGACGTGCCGGACCCGGGCGCCGACGGCGTGCCGCTCCCGGCCGGCCAGATCGGCGTCGCCTTCGAGGGCGTCGGATTCGCCTACCCGGGCGGCCCGCCGGTGCTGCATGACATCAGCGTCGAGATAACGCCGCGCACGCGCGTCGCCGTGGTCGGCGAGACCGGCTCCGGCAAGACCACCTTCGCCAAGCTGCTGACCCGGCTGATGGACCCCTCCTCGGGATCGGTCGCGGTCAACGGCGTCGACCTGCGCCGGGTCCCGTTCGCCGACCTGCGCCGCCGCGTCGTGATGGTCCCTCAGGACGGCTTCCTGTTCGACGGGACCGCGGCGGACAACGTGCGCTACGGCGACCCCGGCGCCGACGACGCGGCCGTGGAGCTCGCCTTCGCGCAGCTGGGTCTCGGCGACTGGCTGGCCGGCCTGCCGGACGGCGCGGCGACCCGGGTCGGCCAGCGCGGCGAGTCGCTGTCGGCCGGGGAGCGGCAGCTGGTCGCGCTGGCCCGCGCCTACATCGCCGACCCGGACCTGCTGCTGCTGGACGAAGCCACCTCGGCCGTCGACCCGGCCACCGAGCTGCGCATCCAGCGCGCCCTGGACGAGCTGACCCGCGGCCGCACCACAGTAGCTATCGCGCACCGGCTGTCCACCGCGCAGGCCGCGGACGAAGTGCTCGTCTTCGACGCCGGGCGGCTGGTCGAGCGCGGCCCGCACCGCGAGCTGGTCGACCTCGGCGGCGTCTACGCCCGGCTGCACGCCTCGTGGGCACGCCAGTCCCAGCACGGCTGACAGCGCATCAGGGGATATACACGCCGATGAAGCCCTGGTACGCGAAATAGGCGCAGAAGGCGGCCGACGCGAACAGGGTCCAGCGCCAGGCCCGGCGGTCCGTGGTGATCATCGCGCCCGCCACCAGCAGCGGCAGGAAGCCCGAGGCGTACCGGGCGTACGAGGAGAAGTGCGGGGCGGTGATCACCGAGGCGAGGCTGATCAGCGTCCAGAGCCAGTAGGACGCCGGCATGCGGCGCACGCAGACCCACAGCAGGCCGAGCGAGGCGACCACCAGGACGACCGTGAACGCGCCGGCACCGTTGCCGGTCTGGTTGAGCGAGTCCAGCAGCGACGGGATCGGATTCTGCGCGACCGTCCCGCGCAGGCCGTTCAGCTCCTGCGTCTTGTAAGGCAGCAGCCACTGCCCGTGCGTCTTGTCGCTCCACCACAGGAACGTGCCGACGCCCAGCAGCGGAGAGACCGCGGTCAGCAGCCGCGCCGCGGTGTGCGCCTTCGGATCGCGCCACTGCCGCAGCGCCTCGACCGCGCCGGGCACCGCCAGCATCCAGCCGGTCGGCCGGACCAGGCCGGAACAGTACCCTGCGACGAAGCCGGCCAGGTGCCACAGCCAGACCCGCCACCTGCCGTCCGCCCCGTCGCCGTCCACGCCGCCCTCGCCGCTCCCACCCCACCGGGGCGCCGCCTGCCGCACCGCGATCAGGAAGGTCGCGGCGAGCATCCCGGCCAGCGCCTCGGTGTAGCCCAGGACGAGCACGAAGGCGCCCGGCGCGAGCTGGCTGAGCCACACCGCCCGGCGCGCCGCCGCCCGGTCCGCCCCGGCCTCGAGCGCGAAGCGGTACATCAGCACGCCGAAGACCAGCGCCGCGACCCAGCAGACCACCAGCACGCCGGTCTCCGGGCCGATGCCGACCACGTCCAGCGACCGGGTGACCAGCGGCAGCAGCGGCCAGAACCGGATGCCGTCGGAGGCCACGCCCGAGTAGCCGCTCTGCGCGATCCCGACGTACCAGGCCGTGTCCCAGGTGAACAGCTGGTTGAACAGGTGGTGCAGCGCCGGCCCGGTCGGCATCTTGGCCGGGGCGTTCGGCGTGGCGTGCGAAGCGAGGTCCTGCACGACGAGCACCAGGACGTGCGCGGCGACCCAGGCCGGCAGCGCCGCTCGCAGACCGGCGCGCCACACCCCGCCCCGCTTCGCCGCGCCATCCGCTGCAGACGCGTTCTCCGCGGTGCCTGCGGGCCTCTCGCCGCCAGGCTCGATCTCGGTGCCCGCGTCGCCCGCGGGACGCCCTGAAGCGGCGTCAGGACCGTCCGGATCGCCGGGCCCGCCCTCCGCGGACCCCCGGGCCGGCAAGAGCGGCCCGCCCGGCCCTCTCGCCTCTGCGTCCTCGGCGAGTCCGGCCACCGCGGTCGCCCGGTACGCATTCCGTTCGGAATCTGCCACGCCCTGCGAACTCCCCTGATCGGTGTCCGGCGGTTGTGATCGCTGCCCGACATCGCGGCCAAATCGCTGCCCAAACGCTACCGGGAGGCCGAGAATTAAGCCATGATCCACGAGAACCGCAACCCGGCCCCCGCCCTCGCACCCGACATCGCGGCACGTCTGAAGCGCAACGCGGACGGGTTGGTGCCGGCAATCGCGCAGCAGTACGACACCGGCGAGGTGCTCATGCTCGCATGGATGGACGACGAGGCGCTGCGCCGCACCCTCGACACCGGACGGGCCACCTACTGGTCCCGGTCCCGGCGCGAGTACTGGGTCAAGGGCGATACTTCGGGCAACGTGCAGCGGGTCGTCTCCGCCGCGCTGGACTGCGACGGCGACACCATCCTGCTGAAGGTGGACCAGACCGGCCCGGCCTGCCACACCGGCTCCCACACCTGCTTCGACGACCGCGCCCTGCCGGTCGGCTGAGCGCGCGAACACGCATGCCGACGGGCCCCGGCCGGGTGCGCGGTACCCGGCTGCGGGCCGGGCCGCGGGATTTGCGAGGATGAGGACATGAGTGCGAAGAGGGGCCCCGGCGCCGGGCTGCGCCTCAAGATCCTCGCCGCCGCGCTGGCCGCGGCCGGCGGCGGGCTGATACTGCTGTCGGACAGCCGCCCCTGGGCCGAGGGCATGATCACCTCGCCCATCCGGATCTCGGTGAGCGCGCCGGGCAGCAGCCTCACCTCGCTCCCGTACGCGCTCGGGCTGACCGGCCTGGCCGGGGCCGTCGCGCTGTTCGCGGTCCGCCGCCTGGGCCGGTACTTCGTCGGCGCGGCGCTGCTGGCGGCCGGCGCCGGGGCGGTCGTCGCCGTGGTGCAGAAGATCAGCAGCATCGACACCGCCACCCTGGCCCGCTCTGCGAACCAGGCGATGGGCGTGGACGGCTACCAGATCACCGGCGCCTCAGCCACCGCCTGGCCATTCATCACCATCGCCGGTGGCGTGCTTATCGCAGTCTCCGGAGCGATCATCCTGGCCCGCGGCAAGGTATGGACAGGGCTGTCCAGCCGCTATGAGCGCAACCCGGGCGTGCTCCCGGCGGCCGGCGGCGCCGAGTCGTCCGGCGAAGCCGCCGCCGAGCCGAAGCCGACGACCAACCGGGAACTCTGGGACGCGCTGAACCGCGGCGCGGATCCGACCGTCTGACGACCGCGCGACCCCGTGCCCGAGTAGCGTCGCGCGTCTGGGACAATGTCAGTGGCGTCATGCCATCCGCTTGCGCCGAAGCATCGCCGACAGGCCTCGCAGTCGTAGGAGCGCTTCCCAGTGTCCGAGCATCTGATTGACCACGGCATCGCCCCCTCCCGGATCTGGGGCTGTGTCATCTCCTTCGTCGGCTTCCTGGTCGGCGGCATCGGCTTCGTGGTGCACTTCAACCTGCCGATGATCATCGCAGGCGGCGTGCTGCAGATCGTGGCGATCGCCACGAAGCTGGGCATGGACGCGGCGGGCTACGGCCGGCCGGACGTCTGGTCCGAGCTGAAGGCCAAGGCCAAGGCCGAGCGCGCGGCCGTGCAGTCCTGATCGCCCGGCCCGGCCCCGGTGCCCGGCGGACGCGCTGAGCCCGTCGCGCCGAGCCCGCGGGTTCGGGGGTCCGCCGGTCCCGCCCTGTGGATCTTGGCGCCCGGCACCGCCGCAAGGCGGATACGATGGCTGGGCAACACGGCGCCGTGTGGCGCCCAGGCAGAGGGGACGGTACGTGGCGGTGGCAGCACCGATGCGCAACGTGCTCGACGAGATCCTCGTGGATGTCCGCGCCGACCTCGCCGAACGGCAGGAGGCCACACCGCTCGACGAGGTGAAGGCCAAGGCGATGGCGCAGCCGTCGGCGAAGGACGGGGCGCGCGCCCTGCGCGGCGAGGGAGTCGCCGTCATCGCCGAGGTCAAGCGGTCCAGCCCGTCGAAGGGGGCGCTGGCCGCGATCGCCGACCCGGCCGCGCTGGCCTGCGACTACGAGCTCGGCGGCGCCAGCGTGATCAGCGTCCTGACCGAGCGGCACCGGTTCGGCGGCTCGCTGCAGGACCTGCGCGAGGTGCGCTCCCGGGTGGACGTCCCGGTGCTGCGCAAGGACTTCATCGTCTCCAGCTACCAGCTGTGGGAGGCCCGCGCCTACGGCGCCGACCTGGCCCTGCTGATCGTGGCCGCGCTCGAGCAGGCCGCCCTGGTCTCGCTGATCGAGCGGGCCGGCTCGATCGGGCTGACCGCGCTGGTCGAGGTGCACGACGAGCAGGAGGTCGCGCGGGCGGTCGACGCGGGCGCCCGGGTGATCGGCGTCAACGCGCGCAACCTGCGCACCCTCGAGGTCGACCGGGACACCTTCGCCCGGCTCTCCCCGCTGATCCCGGACGAGGTCGTCCGGGTCGCCGAGTCGGGAGTGCGCGGTCCGCACGACCTGATCGCCTACGCCAACTGCGGCGCGGACGCGGTGCTGGTCGGCGAGTCCCTGGTGACCGGCAAGAACCCGCGCGACGCGGTGGCCGACCTGGTGGCGGCCGGCGCGCACCCGGCGATGCGGCGCGGACGGCAGTAGGCACGGCCGATGCCGGACATCCGAACCTCTCCGATCGCGCGGGCCCGGCGCCGGCCCTGGTGGCGGTGCGCCCCGGCGGGCCGCCGATGGTCGGCCCGCTCCCGGTGATCGGCGCCTGCACCCGGACCTGACGGACCGGCGCGCGATCTTCCGGGAGAGCTCCATGGGACCCGTCCGCGTTCTTCCCCTCTCCCCGGAGTGGTTCACAGATGACTGACACCGCGGTGTTCGGCGACGCCTTCTTCGCCGCCGCATACGCCCAGAGCTCGCCCCAACCCGATCCGTCCGGCCACTACCGCCCGCTCGGCGACGCGGCAGCCGGCGCCACCTACGGCGGCCGGTTCATGCCCGAGGCGCTGATGGCCGCCCTCGCCGAGCTGACCGAGGCCTACCAGAAGTCCAAGGGCGACCCGGCATTCCAGGCCGAGTTCGCCACCCTGCTGCGCACCTACGCCAACCGCCCCTCGCTGCTGACCGACGCGGTCCGGCTGTCCGAGGCCACCGCGGCGGCCACCGGCGGCGCGCGCTTCCTGCTCAAGCGCGAGGACCTCAACCACACCGGCTCGCACAAGATCAACAACGTGCTCGGGCAGGCGCTGCTGACCAAGCGCATGGGCAAGCACCGGGTCATCGCCGAGACCGGCGCCGGGCAGCACGGCGTGGCCACCGCCACCGCGGCCGCCCTGCTCGACCTCGAGTGCGTGGTCTACATGGGCGAGGAGGACACCCGCCGCCAGGCGCTCAACGTCGCCCGCATGCGCATGCTCGGGGCCGAGGTGGTCCCGGTGGCCATCGGGTCGCGCACCCTCAAGGACGCGATCAACGAGGCGATCCGGGACTGGGTCGCCAACGTCGACGACACCCACTACCTGCTCGGCACCGCCGCCGGCCCGCACCCGTTCCCCTCGCTGGTGCGCGACTTCGTGCGCGTGCTCGGCGTCGAGGCCCGCGAGCAGACCCTCGCGCTGACCGGGGCGCTGCCGGACGCCGTCGCGGCCTGCGTGGGCGGCGGCTCCAACGCGATCGGCGCGTTCCACGCCTTCGTCCCGGACCGGGACGTGCGCCTCTTCGGCTTCGAGGCCGGCGGATCCGGCCTCGAGACCGGGCTGCACGCGGCCTCGATCACCGGCGGCGCGGTCGGCGTCCTGCACGGCGCGCGCACCTACCTGCTCCAGGACGAGTACGGCCAGACCCTGCCGAGCCACTCGATCTCCGCAGGGCTCGACTACCCGGCGGTCGGCCCGGAGCACGCGTGGCTGCACGACACCGGCCGCGCGGCCTACGAGGCGGTCACCGACGCCGAGGCGATGGAGGCCTTCCGGCTGCTGTGCCGCACCGAGGGGATCATCCCGGCGATCGAGTCGGCCCACGCGATCGCCGGGGCGGTGCGCGTCGCCCCGCGGCTGCGCGCCGAACTCGGCCGCGAGCCGGTCATCCTGATCAACCTCTCCGGCCGCGGCGACAAGGACATGCACACCGCGGCAAGTTACTTCGGGTTCGACGAGGCCAAGGAGGCCCAGGTATGACCGCGCTCAGCGACACGCTCGCCGCGGCGCGGGCCGAGGGCCGCGCCGTCCTCATCGGCTACCTGCCGGCCGGGTACCCCTCGGTCCAGGGCGCGATCGAGGCCTGCCGGGCCATGGTCGAGGGCGGCGTCGACATCGTCGAGGTCGGCCTGCCCTACTCGGACCCGCAGATGGACGGGCCGGTCATCCAGCGCGGCGTCGAGGCGGCGCTCGCCGCCGGCACGACCACCCCCGACGTGCTGCGCACCGTCGAGGCCGTCGCCGCGACCGGCGCGCCGGCCCTGGTGATGACCTACTGGAACCCGGTCGAGCGCTACGGCGTGGACCGCTTCGCCAAGGAGCTCGCCGCGGCCGGCGGCAGCGGCCTGATCACCCCCGACCTGATCCCGGAGGAGGCCGGCGACTGGATCGCCGCCTCCGACGCGAGCGGCCTGGACCGGGTGTTCCTGGTCGCGATCTCCTCCGCGGACGAGCGGATCGCGCTGACCACCGCGGCCGGCCGCGGCTTCGTCTACGCCGCCTCCCTCATGGGGGTGACCGGCGCCCGCGCGACGGTCAACTCCGCGGCCGAGGGACTTGTCGCCCGTACGAGGGAGGCCACCAGCCTTCCGGTCTGCGTCGGCCTCGGGGTGTCCAACGCGGATCAGGCGGCCGAGGTGGCCCGATACGCCGACGGCGTCATCGTCGGCTCGGCCTTCATGCGCCGCCTGCTTGACGCGCCCACCGCGGCCCAAGGCATCGACGACGTACGCGAACTCGCCCGAACGCTGAAGGAAGGTGTCCTTCGCGGCCGGTCGTGAGGTAATCTCACCGCGAAATCGTCGCCAAGGCGCGTCCGGCCGGCCCGCGCCGGCCGGGCGCGCAGGGTGCAAAGGGGAGCAGTTAAGTTGACTAAGGCGGACCTGACCGCCGAGGCCGCGCCGACGGACCAGGGCGGCGGCTTCAAGGCCTTCTCACCGTGGCTCTCGCTGGCCGTCCGGCTGTTCCTCGGCGCGATGTGGCTCTACTACAGCGTTCCGAAGCTCTCGCAGCCCTCGGTCAACCTCGCCTCGGTGCAGAACTTCAAACTGCTCTCCGGGGGCCTGGCCACGGCCTTCGCCTATGGGCAGCCCTACGTCGAGCTCTCCCTCGGCCTGCTGCTGATCTTCGGCCTCGGCACCCGGCTGACCGCGATCCTGTCCGCGGCGCTGCTGCTGGTCTACATCGGCGGCATCGTCTCGCTCGGCGCCCGCGGCATCCATGTGACCTGCGGCTGCGGCGGGGCCGGCGGGCAGGTGGCGATCGGCCACACCCGCTACATCCTCGACACGCTCCGGGACGTCGGCTACCTCATCCCGGCGCTGTGGCTCATCTGGCAGCCCAAGAGCAAGCTGTCGGCCGACGCCGCGCTGCTGCCCGACCTGCCGCCGCCGGCACCGGTCCCGCCGCCGCGCGCCAACGCCCAGAACAGGGCCGGCACGGCTAAGAAGGGCGCGCCCAAGCCGCGCACCAGGTAAATCCCGGTAATTGCTGCCCCGCTGCCTCGGGCGCGCGCCGATACCCTTGCGTGTCGGTACGCGCCCGATGTCCCCTTTAGCGGCACCATGGCCGCCATGGCGGCAGCGAACGACGGGAAGAGCTCGGCCCGGCAGAAGATCGAGCAGGCGCGGCTGGCCGAGGCGGTCGCCGCACGGCGCCGGCGGCAGATCTACATCACGCTGGCGGTCGCGGCGGTCATCGTCGCCCTGGTGGGGATCGGCATCCTGGTCCAGCACAAGAAGGCCGCCGGCGACGACCAGCTGGGCACCGGCCCGCTGGTCAGCCCCAGCGGCGCCGTCGCCGACGGCACCGCGATCCCGCTCGGCGACCAGAACGCCAAGGTCACCCTGACCATCTACGAGGACTTCCGCTGCCCCTACTGCCGGATGGCCGAGCAGACCTACGAGTCGGTCTACAAGTCCTTCGCCGCCGCCGGGACGGTCCGGGTCCAGTACCACCTGGTCAACCTGATCGACCGCAACCTCGGCGGCACCGGCTCGATCCGGTCCGGCAACGCCGGCGCCTGCGCCCAGGACTCCGGGAAGTTCGAGGCGTACCACGACGTGCTGTACACCAACCAGCCCGACGAGACCGACGACGCCTTCGGCTCGAACGACAAGCTGATCAGCCTCGCGAAACAGGTCCCCGGCCTGGATACGCCCGTGTTCGAGAAGTGCGTGAACGACGGCAGGCACGGCTCCTGGGTCGTGGCCAACTTCGACGCCCTGAGCAAGCTGCTGGGCGGCTCCGTCGCCACGCCGTACTACGCGATCAACGGCACGCAGTACTCGTCGACCGCGCAGGCCACGCCTGCGGCGCAGGCGTCCTTCAAAGCCGCGCTCGACAAGGCGGTCGCCGCCGCCGGGTAGGCCGTCACGCAGGGTATTGTCACAGATTCATCACGCATTCCCGAGAAAACGCCAAGAGTGCCGGGGCGGCATGCTCCGTGCGGCCGCAGCGCGGTTAGGATGCGGGCGCGGCCCGAATAGGCGCGCTTCGTCGCGCCCTTTTACGCCAGTCCCGGCCGCGCACTGGCATCGAAGACCGAGCGACGAAGAGTGGACCGCGGACGATGAGCAAGTCCAACAGGGTAGGCAAGGAACTGGCCCGCCAGCGCGCCCAGCAGCTGCGCGAGGAGCAGGCCAAGCGAACGCGGCGCAACCGCCAGTACATGGTGTTCGGCGGCGTCATCGCGGTGATCGTCGTGGTCGCGCTGGTCGCCGTGCTGGTCCAGGTGCACAACGCCAACCAGGCGCTCAAGTACATCCCGTCGAACTCCGTGGCGGACACCACCGGCGGGATAAGCACCGCGGACTCCATGGCCATCCCCGAGGGCGACACGAGCGCCCCGGTCAAGATGACCGTCTACGAGGACTTCCGCTGCTCGGCCTGCGGCTCCTTCGAGTCCACCTTCCACACCACGTACGAGGCCCTGGTCAAGGCCGGCACGCTGGAGATCTACATCCACCCGGTCGACCTGATCGACACGATGGACAACAGCGAGGGCGAGAGCACCAGCGGGTCCATCCACGCCGGCAACGCGGCGGCCTGCGCGCAGGACGCCGGCCACTTCGAGGCGTACCACGACATCCTCTACGCCAACCAGCCGCAGGAGACCACCGACTCGTTCTCCTCGAACACGACCCTGATCAACTACGCCAAGCAGGTCCCCGGCCTGAACACCGCGGCCTTCCAGACCTGCGTGAACTCCGGCAAGTACGACAACTGGGTCAAGAAGAACTACACCGAGCTGAACCAGATCGACGGCGGCCAGGCCTCCACCCCGACCATCTACGTGAACGGCAAGAAGTACACCCTGCCGAGCACGGGCACCGCCGCGCAGGAGCAGGCCTCGTTCACCTCCTACATCGACAAGCTGGCCGGCGTCTCGGCCACCGCGTCGGCCTCGGCCAGCGCGTCCGGCACGTCGAGCGCCACCGCCACGGCGTCGTCCTCCGCCTCGGCCTCGGCCACGTCATGACGGCGGCGCCGGCCACGCAGCCGCTCGCGTACATCCCCAGCCCGACGGTCGCCGCGCTGCACCTCGGGCCGTTCCCGATCCGGTTCTACGCGCTGTGCATCATCGCCGGGATCGTGGTCGCGGTGGTGTACGGCGAGCGGCGGTGGCGGGCGCGCGGCGGCGAGCCGAACGTCATCACCGACATCGCCATCTGGGCGGTGCCCTTCGGCCTGGTCGGCGGCCGGCTCTACAACGTGGTCACCGACCCGGAGCAGTACTTCCCGGCCGGCAAGGACTGGGTGCACGCGTTCTACATCTGGGACGGCGGCCTCGGCATCTGGGGTGCGATCGCGCTCGGCGCGCTCGGGGCCTGGATCGGCGCGCGCCGCCGCGGCGTGCGGCTGCCCGCGCTGGCCGACGCGGTCGCCCCCGGCATCGTGCTGGCCCAGGCGGTCGGCCGCTTCGGCAACTGGTTCAACAACGAGCTGTACGGCGACCCGACCACGAAGCCGTGGGGCCTGACGATCCACTGCATGGACGACACGAGCCGCAACGCCGTGCCGTGCTCCGGCGTGCCCGGCACGACCACCGTGCTGGGTGTGTTCCAGCCGACCTTCCTGTACGAGTCGGTCTGGTGCGTCCTGGTCTGCGTCGCGGTGCTCTGGGCCGACCGGCGCTTCCAGCTCGGACACGGCCGCGCCTTCACCCTCTACGTGCTGCTGTACACCGTCGGCCGGGGCTGGATCGAGCACCTGCGCAGCGACTACGCGCACCACTTCTTCGGCCTGCGGCTCAACGACTGGACCGCGATCGTCGTCGGCCTGTGCGCGCTGGCCTACCTCGTCGTCAGCAGCCGGCGCCGGCCCGGCCGGGAGACGACCGAGGAACTGTACTGGCCGCACTTCACGCCCTACGACGATCTCGCGGCCAGGCGGGGCGGCAAGGACGGCGCCGAGGGCGAGGACGGCGCCGCGGCGGCCGAGGCTGACGAACCCGACGAGGCTGACGAGGCGGCGCAGTTCGCGGAACCGGCGCAGCCTGCAGAATCGGCGCCCGAGCCGGCGGCCGGCGACGCCGCGGATTCCGACGCCGCGCGCGAGGAACAGGCCGCGGACCAGGAGCAGCAGGAGTCGCCGGCCGGCTGATCGCGCCGCCGCCGCGGTGTCCGTGTAGCCGATGTCATCCCGCCTCGGACCGCGGGAGCTCCCGGTCGGCCAGACCAGTCGGGAACCGGTCGAAATCGCGCTGCGCCGTTCAAACCAGGCGGCCCCGGCGGTATACGCAGATTAGGCCGTGGCTCGCCGACACGTCACCGAAACCGGCCGAAACCTGCGCGCCGTGCACCCCGAATCCCGCGGTGAGGCGGCAGATGACTTAAACGGCGCATTGGGAGGCCTGTGACGGCGGTCGTAGCAGGGCCGTGAAGTGTGACTCACTCGGGGGCGTGAACGAGGCGCAACGCGGGGAGAACAAGGTGTAGCGCGCCGCCGCCGCAGGTCAGACAAGCGTTGTCCGCAATGTGAGATGATCATTTCTCTACTGCCGGACGAACGTTTCATCGTGTAACCTCGAGGCCACCGCGGCAGGGCCAGTGTCGTCCCTCGTGCGCGCATTCATGATGCGAACACACGACGACGACCATGTGGAGGTCCCGGTGTCCCTAGCGGCCCCCCATCGCTCCGCCCTCCTGTGCGGCATTCCGCAGGCACAGGGGTTGTACGACCCGCGCGCCGAGAAAGACGCGTGCGGCGTCGCCTTCGTCGCCACGCTCACCGGGGAGCCCAGCCACGAGATCGTCGACCAGGCGCTGACCGCGCTGCGCAACCTGGAGCACCGCGGCGCCTCCGGCGCCGAGGTCGACTCCGGCGACGGCGCCGGCATCCTGGTCCAGGTCCCGGACGCGTTCCTGCGCGCGGTCGCCGGATTCGAGCTGCCGCCGCAGGGCTCGTACGCGGTCGGCCTCGCCTTCGTGCCCAACAACGACGAGCTCGAACAGCAGACCTATGAGATCGTCGCCGCGGTCGCCGCCGAGGAGGGCCTCGAGGTGCTCGGCTGGCGCGAGGTCCCGGTCACCCCCGAGCTGCTCGGCGCCGCCGCCCGCGCCGTCATGCCGCGCATCCGCCAGCTCTTCCTGGCCGGGACCGAGGACGCCGACGGCGCCCGCCCGGCCGGCATCGACCTCGACCGGCGCGCCTTCGTGCTGCGCAAGCGGGTCGAACACGCCACCGACGCCTACTTCCCCTCGCTGTCGGCGCGCACCCTGGTCTACAAGGGCATGCTGACCACCGGCCAGCTCGAGCCGTTCTTCCCGGACCTGTCCGACCGCCGGTTCGCCAGCGCCATAGCGCTGATCCACTCCCGGTTCTCCACCAACACCTTCCCGGCCTGGCCGCTGGCCCACCCCTACCGGTTCGTCGCGCACAACGGCGAGATCAACACCGTGCAGGGCAACCGCAACTGGACGCGCGCCCGCGAGTCCCAGCTGGCCGCCGACACGGTGCCCGGCCCGATCGAGCGGATCTTTCCGGTCGCCACCCCCGGCGGCTCCGACTCGGCCACCTTCGACGAGGTGCTCGAGCTGCTGCACCTCGCCGGCCGGCCGCTGCCGCACGCCGTGCTCATGATGATCCCGGAGGCCTGGGAGAACCACACCGAGATGGACCCGGCCCGCCGGGCCTTCTACCAGTACCACGCGTGCAAGATCGAGCCCTGGGACGGCCCGGCCTCGATCACCTTCACCGACGGCACGCTGATCGGCGCCGTGCTCGACCGCAACGGCCTGCGCCCCTCCCGCTACTGGGTCACCGACGACGGCCTGGTCGTGCTCGCCTCCGAGGTCGGCGTGCTCGACATCGACCAGGCCAGGGTGGTGCGCAAGGGCCGGCTCCAGCCCGGCCGCATGTTCCTGGTCGACACCGCCGGCCACCGCATCGTCGAGGACGAGGAGATCAAGGCCCGGCTGGCCGCCGAGAACCCGTACCAGGACTGGCTGCACGCCGGCCTCATCCACCTCGACGCGCTGCCCGAGCGCGAGCACATCGTGCACACTCACGCCTCCGTCGTGCGCCGCCAGCAGACCTTCGGCTACACCGAGGAGGAGCTGCGCCTGCTGCTCGCCCCGATGGCCAAGGCCGGCGCCGAGCCGATCGGCTCCATGGGCTCGGACACCCCCGTCGCCGTGCTCTCCACCCGGCCCCGGCTGCTGTTCGACTACTTCACCCAGCTGTTCGCCCAGGTCACCAACCCGCCGCTGGACGCGATCCGGGAGGAGCTGGTCACCGCCCTGTCCTCCACCATCGGGCCGGAGGAGAACCTGCTGGCGGCCAGCCCCGCCGCGTGCCGCCAGGTCGAGCTGCCCTTCCCGGTGATCGACAACGACCAGCTGGCCAAGCTCATCCACATCAACGCCGACGGCGACCTGCCCGGCCTCAAGGCGGTCACCGTCAGCGGCCTGTACCGGGCGGCCGGCGGCGGCCCCGCCCTCGCCGCCCGGCTGGCCGAGATCCGCGCCGAGGTCTCCGAGGCGATCGGCGGCGGCGCCCGCATCGTGGTCCTCTCCGACCGCCACTCGGACGCCGAGAACGCGCCCATCCCCTCGCTGCTGCTCACCGCCGCGGTGCACCACCACCTGATCCGGGAGAAGACCCGCACCCACGCCACCCTGCTCATCGAGGCCGGCGACGTGCGCGAGGTGCACCACGTCGCGCTGCTGATCGGCTTCGGCGCCGCCGCGGTCAACCCGTACCTCGCCATGGAGACCGTCGAGGACCTGGCCAACGCCGGGGTGTTCGTCGACCTGCCGGCCGAGAAGGCAATCAAGAACCTGATAAAGGCGCTGGGCAAGGGCGTGCTCAAGGTGATGTCCAAGATGGGCATCTCCACCGTCGCCTCCTACCGCGGCGCCCAGGTCTTCGAGGCCATCGGCCTGTCCCAGGAACTCGTCGACGAGTACTTCACCGGCGCCGTCTCCAAGCTCGGCGGCATCGGCCTGGACCACATCGCCGAGGAGTGCGCCGAACGGCACCTGCGCGCCTACCCGCGGGCCACCACCCGGCCCGCGCACCGCCGGCTCGAGATCGGCGGCGAGTACCAGTGGCGCCGCGAGGGCGAGCCGCACCTGTTCGACCCGGAGACGATCTTCCGGCTCCAGCACTCCACCCGCGAGCGCCGCTACGACATCTTCAAGAAGTACACCGCCCGGGTCGACGAGCAGGCCGAGCGCTTGATGACGCTGCGCGGCCTGTTCCGGCTCAAGACCGCCGGCCGGGACGGCAACGAGCGCGAGCCGGTGCCGATCGACCAGGTCGAGCCGGTCGGCGAGATCGTCAAGCGGTTCTCCACCGGCGCGATGTCCTACGGCTCCATCTCCATGGAGGCGCACGAGACCCTCGCCATCGCGATGAACCGGATCGGCGGCAAGTCCAACACCGGCGAGGGCGGCGAGGACCCCGAGCGGCTGCACGACCCTGAGCGCCGCTCCGCCATCAAGCAGGTCGCCTCCGGCCGCTTCGGCGTCACCTCCGAATACCTCACCAACGCCGACGACATCCAGATCAAGATGGCCCAGGGCGCCAAGCCCGGCGAGGGCGGCCAGCTGCCCGGCTACAAGATCTACCCCTGGATCGCCCGCACCCGGCACTCCACCCCCGGCGTGGGCCTCATCTCCCCGCCGCCGCACCACGACATCTACTCCATCGAGGACCTCGCCCAGCTCATCCACGACCTGAAGAACGCCAACCCCGGCGCCCGGGTGCACGTCAAGCTCGTCTCCGAGGTCGGCGTCGGCACCGTCGCCGCCGGCGTCTCCAAGGCGCACGCCGACGTCGTGCTCATCTCCGGCCACGACGGCGGCACCGGCGCCGCGCCGCTCACCTCGCTCAAGCACGCCGGCGCCCCCTGGGAGCTCGGCCTGGCCGAGACCCAGCAGACCCTGCTGCTCAACGGCCTGCGCGAACGCATCACCGTGCAGACCGACGGCCAGCTCAAGACCGGCCGCGACGTCGTCGTCGCCGCGCTGCTCGGCGCCGAGGAGTACGGCTTCGCCACCGCCCCGCTGGTCGTCTCCGGCTGCGTGATGATGCGCGTGTGCCACCTGGACACCTGCCCGGTCGGCGTCGCCACGCAGAACCCGAAGCTGCGCGAGCGGTTCAGCGGCAAGGCCGAGTTCGTGGTCAACTTCTTCGAGTTCATCGCCCAGGAGGTGCGCGAGCACCTCGCCGCGCTCGGCTTCCGCAGCCTGCAGGAGGCCATCGGCCACGTCGAGGTCATCGACACCGGCGCCGCCGTACAGCACTGGAAGGCCTCCGGCCTCGACCTGACCCCGGTGCTCTACCAGCCCTTCCTGCCCGAGGGCGCCTCCCTGCACCGCACCACCGTGCAGGACCACGGCCTGGCCAAGGCGCTGGACAACCAGCTGATCGAGCTGGCCCACGACGCGCTCGAGGACGGCACCCCGGTCCGCATCCAGCTGCCCATCCGCAACGTCAACCGCACCGTCGGAACCATGCTCGGGCACGAGGTCACCAAGAAGCACGGCGGCGCGGGCCTGGCCGACGACACCATCGACATCACCCTGACCGGCTCGGCGGGCCAGTCCTTCGCCGCATTCCTGCCCCGCGGCGTCACCCTGCGCCTCGAGGGCGACGCCAACGACTACGTCGCCAAGGGCCTGTCCGGCGGACGCGTCGTGGTGCGCCCCAACCGGGCCGCCGCGTTCGACGCGGCCAAGAACATCATCGCCGGCAACGTGATCGGCTACGGCGCCACCACCGGCGAGGTCTTCATCAGCGGCGTCGTCGGCGAGCGGTTCGCGGTGCGCAACTCCGGCGCCACCTTCACCGTCGAGGGCGTCGGCGACCACGCCCTCGAGTACATGACCGGCGGCCGGGTCGCCATCCTCGGCGAGCACGGCCGCAACCTGGCCGCCGGCATGTCCGGCGGCGTCGCCTACGTGCTCGACCTCAAGGTCGCCCGGGTCAACCCGGAGTCCGTCGCCGTCGAGGCGCTCGGCGCCGAGGACCGCAAGATCCTGCACGACCTGGTCAAGCGGCACTTCGAGGAGACCGGCTCGCAGGCCGCCGCGGTCCTGCTGGCCGACTGGGCCGGCTCCATCGCCCGCTTCGCCAAGATCATGCCGACCGACTACAAGCGCGTGCTGGGCGCCAAAGCCGCCGCCGAGCGGGCCGGGCTCTCCGAGCAGGAGACCCTCGAGAGGATCATGGAGGCCTCCCATGGCTGACCCCCGCGGCTTTCTGACCACCCCGGTCCAGCACCCCGTGCGCCGCCCGGTCGGCGAGCGGGTCAACGACTGGCGCGAGGTCTACCCCGAGCGGGCGCTGCTGCCGATCATCCACAAGCAGGCCGGCCGCTGCATGGACTGCGGCATCCCGTTCTGCCACAACGGCTGCCCGCTGGGCAACCTCATCCCGGAGTGGAACGACCTGGTCTGGCGGGACGACTGGGCCGCCGCGGCCGACCGGCTGCACGCCACCAACAACTTCCCCGAGTTCACCGGCCGCCTGTGCCCCGCGCCCTGCGAGACCGCCTGCGTGCTCGGCATCAACCAGCCCGCGGTGACCATCAAGAACGTCGAGGTCGCCATCGCCGACCGGGCCTGGGACGACGGCCTGGTCACCCCGCAGCCGCCGGAGCGGCACAGCGGCAAGACCGTCGCCGTGGTCGGCTCAGGGCCCTCCGGCCTGGCCGCCGCCCAGCAGCTGACCCGGGCCGGCCACACCGTCGCGGTCTACGAGCGCGCCGACCGGATCGGCGGCCTGCTGCGCTACGGCATCCCCGAGTTCAAGATGGAGAAGCGGCACCTCAACCGGCGCATCGAGCAGATGCGGGCCGAGGGCACCAAGTTCCGCACCGGCGTCGCCATCGGCCAGGACGTGCTCGCCTCCGGGCTGCGCGACCGCTACGACGCGGTGGTGCTCGCGGTCGGCGCCACCAAGGCCCGCGACCTGCCCATCCCCGGCCGCGACCTGGCCGGCGTGCACCAGGCGATGGAGTACCTGCCGCTGTCCAACAAGGTGGTCGAGGGCGACTACGTCACCGCGCCGATCACCGCGCGCGGCAAGCACGTCGTCATCATCGGCGGCGGCGACACCGGCGCGGACTGCCTCGGCACCGCCACCCGGCAGGGCGCCGCCTCGGTCACCCAGCTGGAGATCCTGGCGCGGCCGGACGACGAGCGCCCAGCGGCCCAGCCCTGGCCGACCTACCCGATGATCTACCGGGTCTCCTCCGCCCACGAGGAGAACGGCGAGCGCGTCTACTCCGTCAGCACCACCGAGTTCGTCGGCGACGAGAACGGCCGCGTGGCCGCGCTCAGACTGACCGAGGTCGCCTTCGAGGACGGCCGGTTCGCCCCGGTCCCGGGCACCGAGCGGGAGATCCCGGCCCAGCTCGTCCTGCTGGCCATGGGCTTCACCGGGGTCGAGCAGGACAACGGCCTGGTCTCCCAGCTCGGCCTGCAGCTCGACGAGCGCGGCAACATCAAGCGCGACGCGGACTACCGCACGAACGTGTCCAACGTGTTCGTGGCCGGAGACGCCGGCCGCGGCCAGTCGCTCATCGTGTGGGCCATCGCCGAGGGCCGGTCCGCCGCCGCCGCGGTCGACCGGCACCTGGCCGGCGTCTCCGCGCTCCCGGTCGCGATCGCCCCGAGCGTGAGACAGCTCACTGCTTGACCGGTCCGGGTTCGAGGCGGACGCGTCGCCGTTTCCGGCCGTCCGCCTCGAATTCAAGCGGGCGGCCAGCACGGCTACAGCGCCGGGGGTTAGGATTGCCGAAAGACTCTCGAATCGACCTCCCCGGGTGGTGCGCGCATCCGGCGGTGCAGTACCGATCCGACGAAGTTTCGGCAAGTTACCATTGGGTAAGAGATAGGGTCGCTTTATGCGTCGCGCAAAGATCGTCTGTACCCTCGGGCCGTCGTCCGAGACCCCCGAGCAGCTGGCGGCCCTGGTCGCGGCGGGGCTCGACATCGGCCGACTGAACCTCTCGCACGGCTCCTACGAGGAGCACGAGAACCGGTACTTCAACCTGCGCAAGGCCGCGGACGACGCCGGACGCGCGGTCGGCATCCTGGTCGACCTGCAGGGCCCGAAGATCCGGCTCGGCCGCTTCGCCGACGGTCCGGTCAAGCTGGCGCGCGGCGACGCGTTCACCATCACCGCCGAGGACGTGCCCGGCGGCAAGACCATCTGCTCGACCACGTACAAGGGCCTGGCCGGCGACTGCCGCCCCGGCGACCGCATCCTGATCGACGACGGCCGGGTCGCCCTGGAGGTCGTGCGGGTCGACGGCCCGCGGGTCGAGTGCCTCACCGTCGAGGGCGGCAAGGTCTCCAACAACAAGGGCATCAACCTGCCCGGCGTCGCCGTCTCGGTGCCCGCGCTGTCCGAGAAGGACGTGGCGGACCTGCGCTGGGCCCTCGGCGAGAACGACGTCGACCTGCGCGCCGACATGATCGCGCTGTCCTTCGTGCGCAGCGCCAAGGACATCGACGACGTGCACGCCGTGATGGACGAGGTCGGCGTGCGCCTGCCGGTCATCGCGAAGGTGGAGAAGCCGCAGGCGGTGGACAACCTCGACGAGATCGTCGACGCCTTCGACGCGATCATGGTGGCCCGCGGCGACCTCGGCGTGGAGATGCCGCTCGAGCAGGTCCCGCTGGTGCAGAAGCGGCTGGTCACCATGTGCCGGCGCAACGCCAAGCCGGTGATCGTGGCCACCCAGATGCTCGACTCGATGATCAGCGCCTCCCGGCCGACCCGGGCCGAGGCCTCCGACGTGGCGAACGCGGTCTTCGACGGGGCGGACGCGGTGATGCTCTCCGCGGAGACCTCGGTCGGCGAGTACGCGGTCGAGACGGTCGAGACCATGGCCCGCATCGTCTGCGCGGTCGAGGAGGACGTGCTGGTCAAGGGCCTGCCGCAGGCGATCTCCAAGCCGCGCACCAAGGGCGGCGCGGTGGCCCGCGCCGCGGCGGAGCTCGGCGACTACCTGTCCGCCAGCTATCTGGTCGCCTTCACCAAGAGCGGCGACACGGCCCGCCGGCTCTCCCGCTACCGCTCGCCGATCCCGGTGCTCGCCTTCACCCCGGAACCGATCGTGCGCTCGCAGCTGGCGCTGAGCTGGGGCGTGGAGACCTTCATCGGCGACGAGGTCGGCTCGACCGACGAGATGGTGCTCCAGGTCGACCAGGCGCTGCTCAAGCTCGGCCGCTGCCAGCCGGGCGAGCTGATCATCATCACCGCCGGCTCCCCGCCCGGCATCCCCGGCTCGACCAACGCGGTGCGCGTGCACCGGGTCGGCGACGCGGTCGGCGGAGTCGCCCCGGCGTACCGGCAGTAGCACCGGCGGCGCGGCAGGCAGCAGTCCGACGCGCCATTAACAGGCCCGCTCCGATGGTGGAGCGGCGCTGCCGAGGGTTGTATGTACTTTGCTTCGGGCCGACCCGATGGG
>DASYAE010000278.1:0-26887 GCA_036501535.1 Actinocrinis sp.
CCCCGGTCTCCGCGAGGAGGCCGGGGGCGCCGTCGTTGCACGTCTGTGACGCCCGTTGTGGTATGCCGCCGTTGAACAGAACAGCGCACCCGAGTAGCGTCGTCACGCCCGGCTGCCGAACGGGGCCCGGGCGAAGAGCCGAATATGAATGCACGGATTACCCCAGGGGGAGCTCCATGGCGATCACTCGCTCCGGCATGCGCAAGCAGATCATCGAGAACCTGTCCCAGGTGGCGCCGCCCGGAGAGCAGTTCATGGCCTGCCTGCACGGGATGACCGGTCCCAGCCCGTGGTTCGACAACGCGATCATCCAGGCGCTGCGCAAGTACTACTTCGTCACGCTGACCAACACCAGCGTGGTGGTGAACCGGGCCGGGCGGCTGGCCAACCGGCCCAAGGAGGTCGTGGCGGCGATTCCGCTGCAGGCGCGGCCGGTCGCCCAGGTGAAGAAGGGCGTGCTGTGGAACAAGCTCTACATCCAGTTCCCCGGCATGCCGAAGCCGACCAGGATCAACGTGCACCGGATCTGGAACGCGGACCTCGACCGCTTCATGGCCCTCTCGCAGGCGCCCGGCCAGGTGCCGCCACAGGGCCAGTTCCCGCAGCAGCAGCAGCCTTACCCGCCGCAGGGCCAGGTTCCGCAGCAGCCGCCGCAGCAGTACGGCCGCTAGGAAGCAGGCCGGCCCGCACCGCTCGCCCGCGCGACGCCGCCCCGTCGGCGCCGCGCGGGCGCGTTGATCGGAGATGTCCGGCGAGGCGCCCGCACGCTGCGCCTTCCGCGCTATCTTCATGGTCGTGGACAGCGACGGCGAGGACGAACTCGGCCGGCCGAGATACAGCCAGGCGCCCGAGCCGTGGCGGGACCCGGCCGTGCCGGGCGGCGGCGGGCCGTCCGCCCGCACCGCCCAGGAGGCGTACGACGCGATCACCTTCGCGAGCTTCGCCTGGATCATCCCGCTGTTCGGCGGGATCATGGCGATACGCCGGGGGAACCGGGCACTTCGCGCCATCGCGAACTCCGGCGGAGCGCTCGGCGGGATCTCCCAGGCGGTCTGGGCGCGCCGGCTCGGCTGGCTGTACATCGCGCTGTGGGTCTTCGTGCTCTACCGGATCGGCCTGCTCGCGCTGGTGTTCGTGATAGACGTCGCCCGAAACGCATTCTGATGAGGTGCGCTGTGCCCGGTGCGGCCGGTTCGGACCCGTCCATGGTGGACAATGGGCGCGATTCGAGAATCGCCGCGGGCGCGGCGGCAGGTACGGAAGGTTGGATGCGATGAGGCTCGGCCGCACCGGTTCGATGGTGGCCGACCGCTATCGCCTCGACCAGCTCACCGCCAGCGCGGACACCTTCGAGCACTGGCGCGCCCACGACGAGCGGCTCGGCCGGCCGGTGGTGGTCCGGCTCGACCGGGTGGCCGCCCCGGAGGACGCCGAGCAGCCCGGGGAGCCCGCCGAGGACTGGTCGCCGCAGCCCGGCCTGGCCCGGATCGCGCAGCTCAACTATCCGGCCGTCGCCGCGGTCTTCGACGCGGGCATGATGGTCGACCCGGAGACCGGCCCGCTGCGCTACGCCGTCTCGGAGCGGGTCGAGGGCCGCTCGCTGGCCGAGGTGATGGCCGCCGGCCCGCAGCCGTGGACCCGCACGGTGGACTGGGGCCGGCAGATCTGCGGGGCGCTCGCGGCGCTGCACGGCATCGGGGTCGCGCACGGCTCGCTCGGCCCGGACAACGTCGCGGTGCGCGACGACCGCATGATCAAGGTCTTCGACGCGGGCCTGGCCCCGGACCTCGAGGCCGGGGACGACACGGAGGACGCGGAGCCGGAGGAGGCGCAGCCCGCCGACCCGGCATCGGCGAACGCTGAGACACGGCTGCTCGGCGGGGAGAAGGACGCCGGCGCGGCCGAGCGCACCACCGTGCTGCCGAGCGAGCGGACCCCGGCCAGCCGGATCAGCGTGGAGAAGTCCAGCGTCGAGAAGACGATCGGCATGACCGCGGCCATGACGCTCAACCTGGCCGACTACGAGGCGAAGATCGTCTCGAAGCTGCCGCCGGGCGCGCCGGCCGACATGTACGCGCTCGGCTCGCTGCTCTGGCACGCGGTGTGCGGCGAGCCGCCGGACGCCGTCGAGGCGGACCGGCCCGATGCGGCCGGTGCCGATACCGCGGCGGGGGACGACGCGCAGGACGAGGACCGGGCCGGCGCCGAGACAGATACCGAGCCCGATGCCGAAGACGGGGAGTCCGCCGCGGCGAAGACCGCCCTGATCGCGGACCCCGATGCCAAGACCGCCGTCTTCCGCCCGCAGGACGGGGACGACCGGGACGGCGGCGCCGGCCCCGATCCGGCGCCGCTGCTCGCGGCCGGCGCCCCGGCCGGATTCGCCCTCCTGCTGCAGGAGCTGCTCGACCCCGATCCGGCCCGCCGGCCGACCGCGGCGCGCGCGCTTCCCCGGTTCGCCGCCCTCGTGGCCGCCGCGCGGGCCAGCGACAAGGCGACGATGGCGGTGCCGGCCCAGGGCCTGTCGCCGACCCAGGTGATCGCGATGCCGCCGATCGCGATGCCGCCGACCGGGGGCCGCAGGGCCCCGGCCGACGCCGTCGTGCTGCCCTCCCAGGCCCCGCGGCGCACCCTGATGATCATCGGCTTGATCCTCCTGCTGGCCGCGCTGGGCGTCGGGATCGGCCTGCTGGTCGCGAGCGTGGCGGGCAACTCGCCGCAGCCGCAGGGCAACACGCCGCCGGTCACGTCGAGCACCAACGGTCCGGTCTCCAGCGTCACGCTGCCGAGCGCGACGGTGACCAGCGCGAGCCCGAGCCCGACGCAGGACACCGCGACGAGCGAGGCGGCCGCGCCGCCGCCCTCGCCTTCGCCGTCGCCTTCACCGTCCCCGTCGGACACCGCCACGGCGACGGCCTCGGCCAGCGCGAGCCCATCCGACCCGCCGACATGCAGTCTCCCGATAATCTGCCCGAGCACCTCCGCGTCGGCCGGCTGAGCGCCGGGCCGCCTTGCCCTGCAGCGGAAATGCGGTTAATCGCACTGCCCCGGACATGAGACAATGGTTACCGGGTGTACGCGACCCGACGGGGTGGTGCGGCAGGTCGTTTTGACCGGAGGCACGGCCCCTCGGTACGCTCTCACCTTGTGCCCGGGGTGTCCCCGGCTGTCCGTGTGCGCACGAGGAGGTTCGCCGGCAAGTATCGGCGATTGCTGATTCTGGTGCGGGTAGTCCCCGATTGGGACCGCACGGAAGGCCGGCGCAGGACGTCGAACACCGATCCGCGCGATCGCGGCGTTCCCCACAGTCCCACCGTGCCTGCCGTCGGCGTGGTCAGCGAACCATCGACACACCCGACCGCGTGGGTCGGAGGAGACGGACGGACCGGGGCATAACGGACCCACCACATTCGCCAGAGGACGCCTGGCCGACCCCGCCCGCGAGGGCGAGGCCCCCCGGCCGAAGGCTTGGCACGATCGGAAGACGGAGAAGCAGTGCCCACGATCCAGCAGTTGGTCCGCAAGGGCCGGCAGGACAAGGTCACCAAGACCAAGACTCCTGCGCTCAAGGGCAGTCCGCAGCGGCGCGGGGTGTGCACCCGCGTCTACACGACCACCCCGAAGAAGCCGAACTCGGCGCTGCGCAAGGTCGCCCGCGTGCGGCTGTCCAGCGGCATCGAGGTCACCGCCTACATCCCCGGAGTCGGCCACAACCTGCAGGAGCACTCGATCGTGCTCGTGCGAGGCGGCCGGGTCAAGGACCTTCCCGGCGTCCGCTACAAGATCATCCGCGGTTCCCTGGACACCCAGGGCGTCAAGAACCGCAAGCAGGCTCGTAGCCGGTACGGCGCCAAGAAGGAGAAGAAGTAATGCCTCGCAAGGGCCCGGCCCCGAAGCACCCGGTCGTCATCGACCCGGTCTACAACTCTCCGCTGGTCACCTCTCTGGTGAACAAGGTGCTGCTGGACGGCAAGCGGTCCACCGCCGAGCGGATCGTCTACGGCGCCCTCGAGGGCTGCCGGGAGAAGACCGGCGGCGACCCGGTGATCACGCTCAAGCGCGCGGTGGAGAACGTCAAGCCCGCCATCGAGGTCAAGTCCCGCCGGGTGGGCGGCGCGACCTACCAGGTGCCGGTCGAGGTGCGGGCCGGCCGGTCCAACACCCTGGCGCTGCGCTGGCTTGTGTCGTACTCCCGCGCCCGCCGCGAGAAGACGATGACCGAACGCCTGATGAACGAGCTGCTCGACGCCTCCAACGGCCTGGGCGCCTCGGTCAAGCGGCGCGAGGACACGCACAAGATGGCGGAGGCCAACAAGGCCTTCGCGCATTACCGGTGGTAACCCCGGTAATCATCAGCACTTTACCGCCGGCCTGCCGGCGGTAGTGATGGCGGTTCCGGGAACGACGCCCGGGACCGCCGACCCTTAGATTTCGACTCGCGAAAGTAGACGAGCCCCCATGGCCACGAACGCCGCGCTCGACCTCGCCAAGGTCCGCAACATCGGCATCATGGCGCACATCGACGCCGGGAAGACCACGACGACCGAGCGCATCCTGTACTACACGGGCATGAGCTACAAGATCGGCGAGGTCCACGACGGCGCCGCGACCACCGACTGGATGGAGCAGGAGCAGGAGCGGGGGATCACCATCACCTCCGCCGCCGTCACCTGCCACTGGAAGACCGACGAGGTCGACCACACCATCAACATCATCGACACCCCCGGCCACGTCGACTTCACCGTCGAGGTCGAGCGCTCCCTGCGCGTGCTCGACGGTGCGGTCGCCGTGTTCGACGGCGTGGCCGGCGTCGAGCCGCAGTCCGAGACGGTCTGGAACCAGGCCAACCGGTACGGGGTTCCGCGCATCTGCTTCGTCAACAAGCTCGACCGCACCGGCGCGGAGTTCCACCGCTGCGTCGACATGATCGTGACCCGGCTCAACGCCGTGCCGCTGGTCATGCAGCTGCCGATCGGCGCCGAGGCGAGCTTCAAGGGCGTGATCGACCTGGTCACCATGAAGGCCCTGGTCTGGAACGCCGAGGCGAAGCTGGGCGAGATGTACGACGTCGTCGACATCCCGGCCACGCACACCGAGGCCGCCGCGGAGTGGCGCGACCGGCTGCTGGAGACCTCGGCCGAGGCCGACGACGAGCTGATGGAGCTCTACCTGGAGGGCGAGGAGCCCACCGTGGAGCAGCTCTACGCCGGCATCCGCCGGGCCACCCTGGCCTCCAAGGTCACCCCGGTCTTCTGCGGCACCGCGTTCAAGAACAAGGGCGTGCAGCCCCTGCTCGACGCGGTGGTGCGCTACCTGCCCTCGCCGCTGGACGTGGACGCCATCAAGGGCCACGCGGTCAACGACGAGGAGAAGGTGATCCAGCGCAGGCCCTCCGAGGACGAGCCGCTGGCCGCGCTGGCGTTCAAGATCATGAGCGACCCGCACCTGGGCAAGCTCACCTTCGTCCGGGTCTACTCGGGCCGGCTCGACGCCGGCTCGCAGGTGCTCAACTCGGTCAAGGGCCGCAAGGAGCGGATCGGCAAGATCTACCGGATGCACGCGAACAAGCGCGAGGAGATCCCCACGGTCACCGCCGGCGACATCATCGCCGTCATGGGCCTGAAGGACACCACGACCGGCGAGACGCTGTGCGACCCGGCCAGCCCGGTGATACTGGAGTCGATGAACTTCCCGGCCCCGGTCATCCACGTGGCGATCGAGCCGAAGACCAAGAGCGACCAGGAGAAGCTGGGCACCGCGATCCAGCGCCTGGCCGAGGAGGACCCCTCCTTCCAGGTGCGCACCGACGAGGAGACCGGCCAGACGGTCATCTCCGGGATGGGCGAGCTGCACCTGGAGATCCTGGTCGACCGGATGCGCCGCGAGTTCCGGGTGGACGCGAACGTCGGCAAGCCTCAGGTCGCCTACCGCGAGACCATCCGCAGGGCGGTGCCCAAGGTCGAGTACACGCACAAGAAGCAGACCGGCGGCTCCGGCCAGTACGCCCGCGTCATCATCTCGATCGAGCCGATCGAGAGCGGCGAGGGATACGAGTTCGTCAACGCGGTCACCGGCGGCCGCATCCCGCGGGAGTACATCCCGTCGGTGGACGCCGGCTGCCAGGAGGCGATGGAGTTCGGCGTGCAGGCGGGCTTCCCGCTCACGGGCGTGAAGGTCACCCTGCTCGACGGCGCATACCACGAGGTGGACTCCTCGGAGCTCGCCTTCAAGATCGCCGGTTCGATGGCGTTCAAGGAGGCCGCCCGCCAGGCGAGCCCCGCGCTGCTCGAGCCGATGATGGCGGTCGAGGTCACCACGCCCGAGGACTACCTCGGCGACGTGATCGGCGACCTCAACTCCCGCCGTGGCCAGATCCAGGCCATGGAGGAGCGGTTCGGCGCCCGGGTCGTCAAGGCCCTGGTGCCGCTGTCGGAGATGTTCGGCTACGTCGGCGACCTGCGGTCGAAGACCTCCGGCCGGGCCTCCTACAGCATGCAGTTCGACTCCTACGCGGAGGTCCCCCGGACCATCGCGGAGGAGATCATCAAGAAGGCGCGCGGCGAGTAGCCCAAGCCGATCCACCGTAAGTAGCGCCGGCCGCCCAGCCCGGGCGGCCCGGCACAGCAACCGTCCACAGGAGGACATCGTGGCGAAGGCGAAGTTCGAGCGGACTAAGCCGCACGTCAACATCGGCACCATCGGTCACATCGACCACGGCAAGACGACGCTCACCGCGGCGATCACCAAGGTTCTGCACGACAAGTACCCGAACCTGAACGCCGTCTCCGCGTTCGACCAGATCGACAAGGCGCCCGAAGAGCGGCAGCGCGGCATCACCATCTCCATCGCGCACGTCGAGTACCAGACCGAGAAGCGCCACTACGCGCACGTGGACTGCCCCGGCCACGCGGACTACATCAAGAACATGATCACCGGTGCCGCGCAGATGGACGGCGCGATCCTGGTGGTGGCCGCGACCGACGGCCCGATGCCGCAGACCAAGGAGCACGTGCTGCTGGCCCGTCAGGTCGGCGTGCCGTACATCGTGGTCGCGCTGAACAAGGCCGACATGGTGGACGACGAGGAGATCCTCGAGCTGGTCGAGCTCGAGGTGCGCGAGCTGCTGACCACCTACGAGTTCCCGGGCGACGACGTGCCGGTCGTGCGCGTCTCGGCGCTCAAGGCGCTCGAGGGCGACAAGGAGTGGGGCGACGCTCTGCTCCAGCTGCTCGACCAGGTGGACGAGGCGATCCCGCAGCCGGAGCGCGAGATCGACAAGCCGTTCCTGATGCCGATCGAGGACGTGTTCACCATCACCGGCCGCGGCACCGTGGTGACCGGCCGGATCGAGCGCGGCGTGATCAAGGTCAACGAGACCGTGGACATCGTCGGCATCCACGAGACGAAGCAGACCACGACGGTCACCGGCGTGGAGATGTTCCGCAAGCTGCTGGACGAGGGCCAGGCGGGCGAGAACGTCGGCCTGCTGCTGCGCGGCACCAAGCGCGACGAGGTCGAGCGCGGCCAGGTCGTGATCAAGCCGGGCACCATCACCCCGCACACCGACTTCGAGGGCCAGGTCTACATCCTGTCCAAGGACGAGGGCGGGCGGCACACGCCGTTCTTCAACAACTACCGGCCGCAGTTCTACTTCCGGACCACCGACGTGACCGGCGTGGTGACCCTCCCCGAGGGTACCGAGATGGTCATGCCGGGCGACAACACCACCATGTCGGTCGCGCTGATCCAGCCGATCGCCATGGAGGAGGGCCTGAAGTTCGCGATCCGTGAGGGTGGTCGCACCGTCGGCGCCGGACGGGTCGTCAAGATCGTCAAGTAGGGCCGGCAGTAGCTGCCGCGGCAGCTGACGGACGCAGCGCCCCCGGAACCCAGGCAGGGTTCCGGGTGCGCTTCGCGTGCTGGAGTGTGCTGGGGCCGAGGGGTCAGTGCTCGTAGGCGCTGATCGCGTTCTCCAGCGCGGTGAAGGAGGGCCGGGCGGTGCCGTCGGCCCGCCGCAGGCCGTAGGAGAGCTGCTGCCCCGGCAGGTCGATGTCCGAGAACCAGAACAGCGCCTTGACGTCCGGGTTGGTGGTCGCCGCGGCCACCAGCGCGGTCGCGTACTCGGCCTGGAGCGCCTCGGCGTCGGCGAGCTGCGAGCTGCCTGCGGCGGCGGTGGACGGGACCGACGCTCCGGCCTCGGTGATCCAGATCGCCCGGCCGGTGGCGTCGAACTGCTCGAGCACCGCCTCGAGGCTGTCCGGCCCGACCCCGATGTCGCTGAACGCGCTCGCCCCGTCCGGCATCTGCGGGAACGAATACGGGTGGTAGCCGATCGCGTCCACGTACTGCAGCGCGTCCGCCTGCGCGACGCCGAGCAGGAAGTCGTGCGCGGAGAGGTTCGCGTCGGAGGAGTCCGTGACGGCCATCCCGCCGAGGATGAGCTCGGCGTTCGGGCGGACCGCGCGGACGGCCGTCGCCGTGCTCTTCAGCAGCGCCGCGTAGGCCGCGGGATCCGCGCCGCTGGGCCAGTAGTGGGCCATGTTCTCCTCGTTCCACACCTCCCAGGCGCCCACCACGTTCGGGGAGTAGCGCTGCGCGGCCTTGGCCGCGAACGCGGCGAACGCGGCGTCGTCGGCCGGCGGGCACCACAGGTCGGAGGCGCACGCGGCCTGGCGGGCCCAGGCCGGCGGCTGGTCCAGTATCGCCAGCACCTTCAGCCCGCGGGCGCTGGCGTAGGACACGGTCCGGTCGAACGAACTCCAGTTCCAGTGCCCCGCCTCGGGCTCGATCCGGTACCAGGCCAGGTCCACCCGGATCCACCCGGCGCCCACCTCGTCGGAGTCGTCGAGCCGCTGCCCGAGGGCGGTGCCGCTCAGCGTGGGCAGCGCGTCCGCGTAGTCGAGGCCGAAGATGAAGCTCTTGGTCTCGACCGGCCGCTCCAGCACCGACGGAGCCGGGTCGCCCGCCGCGGTCCCGGTGCCGCGGAACTGGGTCAGGAGCAGGCCGCCCCCGGCGACCAGTGCGGCCGCGGCTATCCAGGCACTGAGTCGTCTCGGGGACAGTCGCACGCGGGTCAGCATAGCGGCTGTACACGGGCTGCCTGCGGCAGGTGCCGCCCCCGGCCGGCGCCCAGATGATCAGGGTACTGCCACCGATGGGCGAGCGGTCCGCACCGCTCGCCGGATCGGCCGATCGGATCAGGCGCGGCACCGATGCTGTCGGTATGATCAGGGCCGCTGCAGGGTAAACCGGCGGATACGCAAAGCAACATGTGATGATCGGACTGTCACCATGGCGTGCGACTCGCGCCGACCTGGGCGCGGACCCCGAGGCAGGGCCCTGAGTGCTCGGCGCGCTGATACGCTCCGGGTTCAGCCGGGCACTGATGGCGACGCCGTGGCTGTTGACCTCCACGGTAGGCTTTTCATGCGAATCAGGGGTCGGTGTATCCGGCTCACGGGAGGGAGTGTTCTCGCCCACGCCGAGGAGGCCGGGCGCTGACGGGCTGGCAGGCGCTCGCTGCAGAGTCGTCTCGAGCACGGCCGTCAAGCACGGGGGGCCGCGCCCACGGGGCGGGCCGCTTGATCCACAGGCACCACCGCGGACTCGACACGGGCCCGAAGGGGAGCACGCGCTGATGAAACTGTCCATCCTCATGGCCGCCTACAACGAGGAGCGCACGGTCGTCCAGGCGGCGGCCGCCGTGCTCGCCGCCGACTACCCGTGCCCGATCGAGCTGATCATCGTGGACGACGGCAGCCGGGACTGGACGCCCGAACTGCTCGCCGGGATCGACGACCCGCGGGTGACCGTGCACCGGCACCCGGTCAACCGGGGCAAGTCGGCCGCGCTGGGCACGGGGATCAAGCTGGCCACCGGTACGCACATGGTGCCCTTCGACGCCGACCTGGAGTATTCGGCCGACGACATACCCAGGGTCGTCGAGCCGGTGGTGAGCGGGCGGGCCGAGGTGGTCTACGGCGTCCGGTCGTTCGGCGTGAACGCCGAGTACCACGCCTTCCGCTACATCGTTGGAAACAGGGCACTGACATTCGCGGCGAACGTGATGTTCGGCGCCCGGATCGCCGACCTGCACACCTGCCTCAAGCTCATCCCGCTGCCGCTGGTGCGCTCGCTGGAGCTGCGCTCCACCGGGTTCGGCATGGACACCGAGCTGACGGCCCGGCTGCTGCGCGCGGGGATCCGGCCGTTCGAGGTGCCGGTGAGCTACCGCGGCCGCTCGCACGCCGACGGCAAGAAGATCGGCTGGCGGGACGGCGTGGCCTGCCTGCGCATCCTGGCCCGGGTGCGCTTCTCGCCGGCGCAGCCCGTGTCGGAGTCGGCGCTGCAGCCGCAATCGCATCCGCCGTCGGGCGACCGGGCCGACGTGCCCGCGCAGCCGGCGCCGCAGGACCCGGCGGGCACCGCCGACCTGACGGGGGCGCAGGCCGCCGACGTCGACGATCTGACCGGAGCACAGTCTCCCGACCGGGCCGACTCGTCGCTGCTGAGCATGGGCGAGGGCCTGTCCGGCTGACGGCGCGGTCGGCCGGAGCCGGGCGCGGCTCTCTGGGCCCTGATGCAGTACGGCCGTACCACGGCCGCGCCGGGGTTGGGCCCGGTATATGCCCCGTGTAAGCACCGTGCGCGGCGCCGACAGATTCAACCCCGTCAGGTACGCTACCTGCAGGTGGCCTGTTTAGGGGAGCGGGAGGCGACAGATGAACGGCGAGGTGGACGCCGGAACCCGGGTCGGCAGTCTGTATCTGCTCGACCGGCGGATCGGCGGGGGCGGCATGGGCACCGTGTGGGCCGGCCGCAACACCGAGACCGGGGAGACGGTCGCCGTCAAGATCCTGTCCGACACTCTGGCTCAGGACCCTGATCTGGTGGCCAGGTTCCTGCGCGAGCGCGCGGCGCTGACCTCGATCCGGCACCCGAACCTGGTCGAGATCCGCGACCTGGTGGTGGAGAGCCGGCGGATCGCCCTGGTGATGGAGCTGGTCCAGGGCGCCGACGCGGCCCGGCTGCTGGCCGAGGGCGGACCGATGCCGCTGCAGCAGGCGGCGCGGCTGTGCGCCGGGGTGTCCCAGGCGCTGCTGGCCGTGCACGCGGCCGGAATCGTGCACCGGGACCTCAAACCGGCCAACATCCTGGTCGAGTCCGACTCCGGCCGGCCGCGGCTGGTCGACTTCGGCATCGCCTGGATCGCCGACAACCCGCGGCTCACCGCGGCCGACTCGGTCGTCGGCACCCCGCACTACCTGGCCCCCGAGCTGCTCATGGGCGGCCCGGTGACCCCCGCGGTCGACGTCTACTCGCTGGCGATCTGCTTCTACCAGCTGATCTCCGGCGCGCTGCCGTTCGACGGCGAGCACTTCGCCGAGATACTGCACAAGCACCTGAACCAGCCGCCGCCGCCGCACCCGGCGATCCCGCCCACGGTGTGGAGCATCATCGAGGCGATGCTGGCCAAGGACCCGGCGCAGCGCCCGTCCATGAAGTTCGTCTCCCGCCAGCTGACCGGCTTCGGCGGCGGCTACGACCCAGGACCGCAGCCCGACGGCGGTCCGACCATGCTGATCCCCGCAGTCGAGCAACCGGCCGCGCCCGCCGTGCTGATGCCGCATCAGGAGCAGTCCCCGTTCAGCTCGCTGCCCCCGACGCCGTCGCCCTACGCGCAGATGCCGGCGCCGCCGACTCCGACGCCGATCCCGGTTCCTGCGGCGCCGCCCACACCGCCGCCGACCCCGGTGCCGGGTCCGTCGCCGTGGGACGGGAGCCTCGGCCAGGGCGGATACACGCCCCCGCCACCGCCTTTCGGCTACGAGCCGGCGCCGCCCCCGACCCCGGTGCCGGGGCCCTACGGCTACAGCCAGACGCCGCCGCCGTTCGGCTACGAGCAGCCCGAGGAGCCCAAGCGCCCGCGCAAGCGCATCCTGATCCTCGGCTGCATCGCCCTGGTCCTGGTGGTCGGGCTGGCCTTCGGCGGGTGGGCGCTGACCCGCGGCGGCGGGGGCTCGAAGCCGCAGGCCCACTCGAGCGCCTCGGCGAGCGCGACGGCCACGGCGCTGCCCAAGCTGGCCGTCCACCACTGGACGCTGTGCTGCGGCCAGCTCCAGGACGCCACCGGCACGACCACCGCGACCGACAACGGCGTGGTGCTCAACAAGTCCACCGCCGGCGACGCCGCGTTCAACGGCAAGGACGGCACCCAGATCGTGGTCGACGGCCCGATCATCGACACCCAGCAGAGCTTCACGATGGCGTTCGCGATGCAGATCCACGGCACCACGACGACCACCGGCGGGCGTGAGACCGTGGTCGAGCAGCGCGGGACGCAGGGCTGCGCGGCCTGCATCGAGTTCGATCCGGCCACGGGCAAGCTCGTCTTCGAGATGCAGTCCGCGGACACCGCCGGCGCGAAGACCACCGAGGTCACCGCGCTGAGCGCGCCGGACGCGGCGTCCTGGTACCACGTCGTCGCCTCCTACAACGCACAGACCCACACCATGAACCTCTACATCGGAGGCGTGCTGCAGGGGATCAGCCACTTCGACGCCGACTGGGCGCCGACCGGCCCGCTGAGCATCGGCAGCGGCCTGGAGCAGGGGCAGACCACCAACTGGTACTCCGGCAACATGGCCGACCTGTGGACCTGGAACCGGGCGATGACGCCGAACCAGGTGACCCAGGCGCAGTCGTAATCTTCGGACGGTTTGCCAACATTCGGCCGCTGTGTCCGATCCGGGCTCGACGCGCGTTCCCCGGATATGGCATCCTCCCAGAAGGTTGAGAACGACGCGGCGCGGGTCTGACATGACCTGCACGGGGACCGGTCGAGCACCGATCGCGCGGTAACAGGGAGTCCGCGGACCGGACCCGGCGGCCGCGGCGACGGGCAGCGAGCTAGAAGGTGTAGTGGATTCAAGAACCGGCGCGCCCCGACGGCGGCCCAGCCCCTCCGACGACCGGGCCGCGGACGACGACCGCCCGGCCAGGGACAACGCGCGGGACTGGACGCCGAAGGAGCCCGAGGACGACGACACCCAGGAGTGGGAGCCGAACCGGCCCAAGGACGACCCACGGGAGTGGAAGCCGGGGGACGACGCGCGGGAGTGGACGCGGAAGAAGCCCGCGAGCGAAGAGCCGGAGTGGACCCCGAAGCGGCGCAGCGGCGAGGCGCCGGGCGGACCGTCCGAGCGCGAGCCCGCGGGCCGGCTGCGGCTGGCGCGCCCCAGGCGCCGCGGCGTGATCGTCGCGGTGGCCGTCGCCGTCCTGGCGGCCGCGATCTACGGCGTGTGCTCCCTGGCGCCGGTGCGCACCGTGCTGCGGCAGTCCTTCACCCAGATCAGCTCGCCCGCCCTGCAGTTCTACTTCAACGGCAACCCCTGGGTGTCCGGCGAGCTGCTGAACATACCGCTGGGCATCGAGCTGCACGGCAGCTCGGGCCTGAAGACCTACGACGTCCGCGTCTGGATGGTCGACGGCGGCGGGAAGACCGACTTCTCCAGTACTGTGGCCCTGCCGGTGCGCAACGGGACCGGGGCCGAGAACTTCAGCCTCCTGATTCCAGCCGGCGGCCAGGTGGTGTGGGCCCAGGTGGCGGGGACCTCGCTGTCACTGCACTACCGCTTCGCGGGAAGCGCGATCGCCAGCCCGAGCAGCACGCGCTGAGCGGGGAATCGGCGGCGGTCGGGAAGGTCGGACATGCACACGGACCCGAATCGGGGGAACGAGCGGCGGGTGCTGCAGATCGCCGCGTACTACCCGCCCCACCTGGGCGGGATGGAGCGGGTGGCCGAGGCCCTGGCCGGGAAGCTCGCCGAGCGCCGCGAGGTCGAGGTGCTCACCACGGCCCCGGGCGCGCCGCCGTCCGTCACCGGGGAAGCTCCGCGGGTGCGCCGGTTCCGCGCGGCCGAGGTGGCCCACACCCCGGTCAGCTGGGGCATCTTCGCTGGCCTCATGCGCGCGCCGCGCGGCGCGGTCTGGCACCTGCACTGCGCCCACGCGCTGATCGCCGAGCAGGTCATGCTGGCGGCGCGGCTGCGCGGCCAGAAGTACCTGCTGCACTTCCACCTGGACGTCGGCGCCTCCGGCCCGCTCGGCCGGCTGCTGCCGTTCTACAAGAAGCACTTCTTCGCGCGCGCGGCCCGCGCGGCGGCCGCGGTGATCGTGCTGACCGAGTCGCAGGCCGAGTTCATGCACGACGCCTACCGCGTCCCGCGCGACCGCATCCGCGTGGTGCCGAACGGCGTCGCCGAGCGCTTCTTCGCCGCGCCGCGCCCGTCCGGCGGCGACCGCCCGCTGCAGCTGCTGTTCGTCGGCCGGCTCGAGGTCCAGAAGAACGTGGCCCGGCTGATCGAGGCGCTGCGGCTGGCCGGGCAGAAGATCGAGCTGCGGGTCGTGGGCGACGGCCCGCTGCGCGGGGAGCTGGAGCGGCAGGCGGCGTCGCACGGCCTGCCGGTGGAGTTCGCCGGCCCGCTGTCCGGCGACGAGCTGCTGCGCGCCTATCAGCAGGCTGACGCGTTCGTGATGCCCTCGGACCGCGAGGGCATGGCCCTGGCCGTGCTGGAGGCGATGGCGTCGGGCCTGCCGGTCGTGGCGACCGACGTGCCCGGGAACCGCGAGCTGGTCGCGGGGCGCGGGCTGCTCGCGGCCCCCGAGCCGGCCGCGCTGGCCGCGGCGCTCGACCGGGTGGCCGGCGACCCGGACCTGCGCCTGACGCTGGCGAAGCAGTGCTCTGCCGCGGCCGCTGACCACTCCTGGGACGCGGTGGCCGACCGGGTGGAGCAGATCTACCGCGAGGTGTACCGGTGAGAGCGCGGCAGGGCGAGGAGACCGCGCCGAGGCGGGCGGCGCCGCCCCGGCCACGGGCGCGGCCGAGCGAGCCGCCCGACCCGGGCGACCCGGGCGGCCTGCGCGCCAGGCACCTGGTCCTGCTCGCGACCGCCCTCAGCTCCCTGCTCATCCTGCTCGGGCCGGAGCTGCGGATCACCGACGACCCGGCCGGCCTCTGGCTGATCGTCGGCGCGCCGGCCTGCGTCTACTACGGGACCGCCCGCCGGGTCGTCTCCACCCCCGACGGCGCGGCGCTGCTGGCGCTCGGCTTCGCCATCCTGCACGACATCCTGGTCCTGCTCGCGATAGACCTGCTGCTGCCCCTCGCCGGCGACGACCGCCCGCTGGAGCTGCTGCCGATCACCATCGCGCTCACCGTCGCCGCGATACTGGCCGGCGCCGTCGCACCGGCGAGTGAGGCAGGCGACCTGAAGCCGGGGTGGTGGCGCGGTCGCGGCTACGGCCCGGTGCTCGGGCTCGGCACGGTGATCCTGCTGCTCTCCGTGGCCGGCCCGATCAGGCTCAACAACGGCTTCGGCTCGGGCGTGAGCATGGCCGCGATGGTCGCGATCGTCGCCACCCTGCTGCTGCTCCTGTTCAAGCCGGGCTACGCGAAGGGCGCGGTGGAGCTCGGCATCTACCTCGCCGCGGCCGGCATCCTGCTGCTCACCTCGCTGCGCGGCTGGCTCATCACCGGGCACGATATCCAGACCGAGTTCGCCTTCTTCACCGACGTGCTCGACAGCGGGCGCTGGCAGCCCGGCCACTCGCAGAACGCGTACTACGCCTGTCTCAGCGTCACGATGCTCCCGGTCGCGTTCGCGCACCTGACCGCGATCTCCGACGTCAACGTGTTCAAGGTGGTGGAGCCGCTGCTGTTCGCCACGACGCCGGTGCTGCTCTTCCGCAGCGTCCGCAACGTCGCCCCGCACTCGGTGGCGATGCTCAGCGCGGTCTTCTTCATCGTCTTCCCCACGTTCTCCACCGACATGACCTACATGTCGCGGCAGGAGGTCGCGTTCATCCTGGTCGGCTGCGCCATGCTGCTGGTCACGGAGCAGCGCGCCGAGCTGGCCGGCCGCCGGATCGCGTTCGGCGCGCTGATGGTGGGCATCGTGCTGGCGCACTACTCCACCGCCTACGTCGTCATCATCGTCTGCGCCATCGCGGTCGCCGGCGATCTGGCGATCCAGGCGTGGCAACGGGTCCGCGGCAGCGGGCCGGCAGTGGAGGCGAAGGAGCCGGGCCGGCGCCAGCGGCGGCGGATCTCCCGGGTGCGGGGCGGCCGCGGCGCCGAGGCGTTCGTCCCCTGGTGGCTCCTCGGGTTCATGGTGGCCGCGGCGTACGTCTGGGCCGGTCCCGTGACGGGCACCGGGAACCAGGTGCAGGCCACCGTCTCCGCCGCGATCTCGCAGCTGCACGGCAACGCGACCTCGGGCTACTTCGCGCCCAAGCAGACCGACGCCCAGCTGCTGGCCGGCTACACGAAGGCCGCCGTCGCCACCACGGCGAAGGACCGGGCCAAGGGCGTGTACTGGCCGCTGTCCCTGGTCGACCAGTACGACACGCCCACCGTGGGCACGCAGTACCAGCCGCTCACCGGCGTCGGCCGGCGGCTCGAGGCCCTGGGGATCCCGGTCACCAGCGGCAACGTCCTGGTCCGGAGCATCGACGACCGGTTCTACGAGGGGCTCGCCGTGATCGGCCTGTTCGGGGTCTGGCTCGCCCGGCGGCGGCAGTTCGTCCCGACCAAGGACCAGGTGCTGCTGGCGCTCGGCGGCGGCGGCATGCTCGTCCTGCTCACCGTGATCCCGCAGCTCTCGGTCGACTACGGCATCCTGCGCGCGTTCCAGGAGGGGATGTTCTTCTTCGCCCCCTTCATGGCCGCCGGGCTGATAGGGCTCTGCGCCCTGCTGCGGCGGGCGCTCAAACCCGCGGTGGGCGTGTCGCTGGCCCTGGTCGCCGCGACCATGACCGGGTTCGTCCCGCAGCTGACCGGCGGCTACCTGGGCATCCTGTCGATGTCCAACGAGGGCCAGTACTACGACATCCACTACCCGACGTCCACCGAGACGGCGGGCGCCCAGTGGCTCAAGACCCTGGTCGCGACGACCAAGCGAAGAACCGGCGTCACCCCGGTCGTGGAGACGGACTACTTCACCCGCGACACCCTGCAGACAATATTCACCGGCCCCACCATCCCCGACATCCTGCCGCAGTGGCTCCGTCCGGGCGCCTACGTGTTCGTGGGCAGCACCATGATCCGCAACGGGCAGGTGTCGAATCGGATAAACGGTTCAACCGTCACGTATACGTATCCGAAGCAACTCCTCGACACCGAGTACAACAAGCTCTACGCGAGCAGCGGAGCCGAGGTCTACGGGCCGGAGATGAACAATTGAGCGCCGAGACGGCCGGCCCCCGGCGGATCCTGATGGTCGTGCACCACTATCCGCCGCACGTCGGTGGGATGGAGATCGTGGCGTGGTCCGAGGCCACGCGGCTCGCCGCGCTCGGGCACGAGGTCACGGTGCTGACCAGTTCCGCGCGCAGCAGCGTCGTCTCCGAGGACGGCGTGCGCGTCGTGCGGGTCGCCGCGTGGAACGGCCTCGAGGACCGCATGGGCGTGCCGTTCCCGTTGTTCTCGCCGCGGATCCTGGTCCGGGCGGTCCGGCTGGCCCGGTGGGCGCAGCTGATCCATGTGCATGACTGCTTCTACCTGAGCTCCTGGAGCGCGGGCCTCGGCGCGGTGCTCGCGCGCCGCCCGCTCGTGCTCAGCCAGCATGTCGGGCTGGTCGACCACCCCTCCGGCGCGGTCCGCGCGATCCAGCGGCTGGTCTACCGGATCGCCGGGCGGCCGCTGGTGCGCCGGGCCGGCCGGGTCTTCGTGATCAACGAGTACGTGGCCCGGTTCGTGGCCGGCCTCGGCGCCGCGCCGGGCAAGGTCGTGGTGCTCTCCAACGGAGCGGATCCGGACCGGTTCCGCCCCGCGGCCGACCAGCGCGAGCGGGAGGAGCTGCGCAAACAGTACAACCTGCCGCTGGACCGGCCGCTCGCCCTGTTCGTCGGCCGCCTGGTGCCGAAGAAGGGTATTGACATCGCTCTGGCCGCGCACGCGGCGAACTCCGGCGAGTTCGACCTCGTGGCAGCCGGCTCCGGGGACGCCGGCGCGCTCGCGGACCGCCCCGGCGTGCACTTCCTCGGCAGCCTGACGCAGGACCAGGTGGCCGACGCCTTCCGGGCCTGTGACCTGTTCGTGCTGCCCACCGTCGGCGAGGTCTTCCCGCTGGTGGTCCAGGAGGCGATGCGCAGCGGCCTGCCGGTCGTCACCACGGACGAGCCGGACTACGCGGCCGCCGGCGTGGACCCGGGCGGCATGGCCCTGGTTCCCCGCGACGCGGCCGCCGTCGGCGCGGCCATCTGCGAGATCGCCGCGGACGAGCGGACGCGCGAGCGGATGAGCGCCTATTCCCTGGCCTACGCGCAGGAGCGGTTCTCCTGGACCGCGCACGTCGACCTCCTGCGGGAGAACTACGCGGCCGTCACGGACCGGCCCCGATGAACCCCAGACTGCGCGCCGCCGCCGAGGTCGTCCTGGTCCACGGCCTGCTCGGCTGGATCTACGTCGCCGCGTTGGCCGCGGTCTACCCGAACGCCCTCGGCCAGCACATCGCGGCGGTGCTGCCGCTGCGGCGCGACACCTTCGGAGCGCTGGCGTTCGCCGCCTCGGCGCTGGCCGCGGTGTCGCTCCAGACCCGCACCGGCCGGTTCTGGGCCCGCCGTAGCCTGTCCGGCCCCGGCCTGACCCGCGCCGTGCTCAACGTCGTCGTGGTCTACGGCCTGCTGACGTGGGCCTATCTCTGCGTCAACTCGCTGTCCCACCCGTGGAGCACGGGCCTTCAGGTCACGCATTTCGTGTCCCGGCCGAGCGAGGGCACCACGGCAGTGTTCTGCTTCGCGGCCTCCGCAGTCTGCCTCTTCCTGGTCCGCAGCGCGGCCGGGGACGCGGACGGCGGCGCGCGAGAATGCACGGATGACAGCGGCCATGGCTAGGCACTCCCGCTCCACGATCAAGATCGTGGAGAGCTCGCTGTTCCTGATGTCGTCCACCGGCCTGACCGCCGGGTTCGGCTTCCTGTTCTGGATCGTGGTGGACCGCAGCTACAGCCCGGAGCGGGTAGGGCTGGCCACCTCGCTGATCAACGCCATATCGCTGATCTCGTACCTCGCCCTGTTCGGGCTCAACACCCTGCTCATCCGGTTCCCGGCGAAGGGCGCGGCGCGCAACAGCCAGGTGACCCGCGGCCTGCTGGTCAGCGGGGTCAGCGCGCTGGCTTTCGGCGGCGCCTTCCTGGCCCTGCTGCCCTGGGTCGGCCCGAAGCTGGAGTTCGTCCGGGCCGACCCCGGGTACGCGCTGCTCTTCGTCGGGTTCTGCGGCCTGGCCGCGGTGAACCTGATGACCGACTCGGTCTTCATGGCGGCCCGGCTGCCGCAGTACAACATGTTGGTCGACGGGCTGATCCAGAGCCTGTCGAAGCTGGCCATGCCGCTGCTGCTGGTCACCTTCGGCGCGATAGGGATCGTGGCGTCCACCGGCATCGGCTACGCGGTGGCGGTGGTCGCCTCGCTGGTGGCGATGTACTGGCGGCTCGGCTTCCGGTTCGACCTGCGCACGCCGGACAGCGGGCTGCGCGAGAACGCCCGCTACTCGCTGGCGAACTACGGCTCCGCGCTGCTCAACCTGGTGCCGCAGCTGGCGCTGCCGATGATCGCGCTGCAGCGGCTGGGCAGCGAGGCCGAGGCCTACTACTTCATGGCCTTCCAGATCGCCAACATCCTGTACACGGCCTCGCACTCGATCGGGGACGCCACCTTCTCCGAGGCCTCGCACGACGTCTCCCGCCTAGCGGAGTGCCTGCGCCGGTCCGCCAAGCTCAACGTGGTCATCCTCCTGCCGGCCGTCGTCGCGATGTCGCTGGCGGCGGGCCTGGTCCTCGAACTGTTCGGGCAGACCTACGCCGTCCACGCGCGCAGCCTGCTGGTGCTGCTGGCGGCCGGGGCGATGGCCGTCGCCTTCAACAACTGGAGCAGCAACGCGCTGCGGGTCGCCGGCGCGGTGCGGCCGATGGTGGCCAGCAACGTCGTCTACGCCGCGGTCTCGATCGGGATGGCCCAGGCCCTCGGCGGCCGCGGCCTGCTCTGGATCGGCTGGGCCTGGGTCGCCGGGAACCTGCTGTCCGGCTTCGTTGCGGCGGCGTATGTGCCGACCAGCATGGCGAGCCTCGCGCCGGGGTCGGCGCCGGCCGCCGAGGCCGCGGAGGAGCCGGAGAAGGAGAAGCGGCCGGCGCGGGTCGCCATGGTCGACGAGACGATGCCGCTGGCGCTGCCCTGGGTCGTGCGCGATGTCAGCCGCAGTGGCAGGCCGCTGGTGCACGACCGGCCGACCGAGCCGATCACCCGCATCCCGCATCCCGCCGGCGATTTCGGCGGCGACATGGCGGTGCGCGAGCGCGGGCCCGTGCCCTCGGAGAAGGAGGGTTCGCACACGTGGTGAAGGATTCCCGCGCACGCCGAGGCACGCCGGGACAACGTCTGGAAGGGCCCGCAGTCCGGTGAAAGCAGTCATCGTCAACGCCTTCGAGCGCAACAACCGCGGCGACGCGGCCCTGCTCGACGTGATGATCTCCCAGGTCCGGCAGGCGTTTCCGCAGGCCGAGATCGTGATCTGCGGCTTCGAGGACCCGGCCGCCCATCCGGAGGTCTGGGGCACCCGCAACCTCGGCTCCATCCGCAGGTACAGCGCCGACGAGAGCATCGGCCGGGTCAGGCGGATGCTGCGCAAATCGCTGGTGGCGGCGGTCGCTCTGGCCCTGGCCGCCGGGCTCGGCCGGCGTCCGGCGGCGGCGCTGTGCCGGGTCCTGCCGCGCGAGCTCGCCGGAGAGCTGTCCGCCATCGCCTCGGCCGACCTGGTGGTCAGCCTCGGCGGCGGCTACCTGCACGGCGGCGCCGGGCTGGACTACGACCTGAGCATCGGCTTCCTGCTGCTCCCGCTCTGGATCGCCGAGCGCTTCGGCGTGCCGGTGGTCCTGGGCCCGCAGTCCTTCGGCCCGTTCCCGACCCGGTTCCAGCGGCTCGGCGTGCGCCGGGTGCTGGCCCGCGCCTTCGCCGTGTCCACCCGGGAGGACATCAGCCGCGCGATGCTGGTGGAATGCGGGGTGCCCGAAAGGGTTCTGCGACGCGACGTGGACAGCGCCTTCGCCTTCGCCCCGGCGTGCGAGCGCGACTGGCGCGCCGAGCTGGAGGTCCCGGCCGGGGCCGAGCTCATCGTGGTGACCATGCGGTCCTATCTGGAGCCCGCGGCGCAAGAGGCCTACGAGCGCGAGATGGCGAGCGGGATCGAGCGGGTCCTGGGCGCGGACGAGCGCCGGTTCGTGGTGCTCGCGCCTCAGGTGACCTGTGAGTTCCAGGACGACGACGACCGCCTGGTGCACCGGCGGGTCGCGCAGCGGATCGGCCGCCCCCGGCTGGTGATGATCGACGACGCCTCGGTTAGCCACCGCGACGTCTATGCGCTCTACGGCTGCGCAGACCTGACGGTCGCCACCCGGTTCCACTCGGCGATCTTCAGCCTGGGCCAGTGCGTCCCGTGCGTGGTGCTCAACTACGCGAACAAGGGCCTCGGGATCATGCGCGAGCTCGGCTTCGAGCAGTGGGTCGCGGACATGTCCTCGGTGACGGCGGACTGGCTGGTCGAGCGGGTCGACCGGGCCCTTGCGGACGGCGACTACCGGCTCGGCCTGCAGAAGGCCATCCCCGGCTACCGGGCCGAGGTGGCGCGCTTCGTGGAGGTGCTGCGTTCGGCCGTCCCGGCGGCCGCGGCTCCGGACGCGTCATCAGCCGCGCCCTCGGACAGTCCGGCGAAGAGCGACGCGTAGCGCTTCACCACGAGCGGCCAGGCGAACTGCCGCTCGGCGCGCGCCCGGCCGGCCGCGCCCAACCGGGCCGCGAGCGCCGGGTCGGTGAGGATCCTGCGACAGGCGGCGGCCAGCTCCTGGGTGTCGCCCGGCTTGACGATCAGCGCGGTCTCGCCGCCGTTCAGCATGTAGGCCAGGCTGCCCACGTCCGAGGCCACCACCGGCGTCGCGCACGCCATCGCCTCGATCACCACCGTGCCGGCAACCTCGGCGTTCGTAGTGGAGGGCAGCACCAGGACGGCCGCCTCCCGGATCGCCGCCACCAGCGCGTCACCGGTCAGCGCGCCGGTCGCCTCGACCCGGTCGCGCACCCCGAGCCGGTCCGCCTGCGCCAGGTGGTCCGCGACCGCGTTGCCCTCACCGACGAGCTTGAGCCGGAGTCCGGGAACGTCCTTGAGCAGGACGAACGCATCGACGAGCACATCGATGCCCTTCCACCGCGAGGTGCGCTCCATCCGGCCCACGTAGACCAGCTCGGGCCGCCGGCCGGCCGCCGGCCCGGGAGTGAACCGGGTGATGTCGACGCCCGGGGCGATCAGCTCCGCGCCGGGCAGCGGCGCGGCGAGGGACGAAGGGCCGACCGGCACCGGCACGTCGCAGCGGGCGAACACCCGGGGCAGCACCCAGCGCTCGTAGGCCGCGATGATCCGGTCGGCCAGGCCGGAACCGGTGACGCCCTTGTGCATCGTGCCGCCGTGGTAGGTGACGACCACTCGGCGCCGGCCGGCGCTGAGAACCGCGATGTCGCCGAGGCCGGGGACCGGCGCGTGCGCGTTCACGATCGAGGCGCCGGTGCGCCGCAGCCACCGGCGCACCTGGAACGGCCACAGCGGACTGAGCGGAGTGTTGGAGACGCGCAGCCAGATGCCGAGGCGGATCACGAACACGCCGTCCTCGACCGCCGTGACCGTCCGCTTCCCGCTCGGCCGCGTCGTGATCACCACGGGTGTGAAGTCGCCGCCGGCCGCCAGGCCCTGGGCCAGCTGGGCCACGTAGCGCTCGACGCCGCCGATCTTGGGCGGGTAATAGGGCGTCACCAGGGCCACCGTGGTCGCGCCGATCGGCTTGGCGGGCTTCATCGGTCGCTGATCTCCCGGTAGCAGTCGATGATCCGGTCGAGGAATCGCGGCACCTCGTACTGGCCGGCCCGCGCCCGCGAGCCCCGGCCCAGCCGGGCCTGTAGCGCCTCGTCGCCGAGCACCGACTCCAGGGCCCGCGCCAGCTGGTCCCGGTCCCCGGCCTCGACCAGCACGCCGTTGTCCTCGCCGACCAGCTCGGGCAGGCCGCCGACCCGCGAGGCGACCAGCGGGCGGCCGAGCAGCAGCGCCTCCAGCGCCACGGTGGGGAAGTTCTCCGGCCACAGCGAGGGGATGGCCACCGCCGCCGCGCGGGACATCATCGAGCGCACCGATTCCGGGGCCTGCCAGCCGTGGAACCGCACCACGCCCGCCTCGACGAGATCGGCGGCCGAGCGTTCGAGGCCTTCCCGCTCCGGCCCGTCCCCGACGATGCCGAGCCGCACTTTGACGCCCCGCTCGTGCAACTGCCGCACAGCCGCGACCAGGATGTGAACGCCCTTGACGGCCACCAGCCGGCCGACGCAGAGCACGAGGTCGCCGTCCGACGGCCCGGGACCGTCCGCCTGCGCCGTCTCTTCGCCGGGCATCTCCTCGACGCCGTTGGCCAGCACGCAGACCGGCACCCGGCCGGCGTCGCGGCGCACCGCCTCGGCGAAGTACCCGCTCGGCGCGATGATCCGGTCGATCCGGCGCAGCCACAGCAGATAGGCGGGGCGTTGCAGGAACCGCAGATAGAGGTAGTGGGCGCGGTCCGGCATGCTCAGCGCGCCGCCGCTGGCGGACGGCAGGTTCCAGCGCAGCAGTTCGAGCGTCCAGTCCTCGGGCCCGTGCACCGTCAGCACGCGCGGCAGGGAGCGGGTCGCGGCCAGCACGGCGGGGCTGAATTCGCCGATCGTGTGCAGGTGGACGCAGTCCGGCCGGAAGTCCGCGATGAGCCGCCGGGTCCGCGTGTAGGCGGGTCGGTTCCAGAAGTACCCGGCCAGGCGGGCCGCCGCGCCTCCGCGAACCGCCGGGACCACCTCGTCGGCGAAGCAGGCCTTGTCCTCGTCCAGCAGATGGTCGGTCGCCAGCACGCGCACTTCGTGCCCCCGCGCGCGCAACCCCTCGGCGATGATGCGCACGCTCTTCTCCGCGCCCCCCGCCTCGAAGCCGACGTTCACGATCTGCAGAACGCGCATGGTCCCGGGCCGCCGCCTACCGGGAGCAGCCGCAGGCCGCGATGGCGGCTTTCAGCGCGAAGAAGGCCGGCCGCGCGTTGCCGTTCGCGTCGCGCAGGCCCCAGTAGAGGTCCTGCGAGGGGATGTCCTGCTCCGAGAACCAGAAGTCGACAGCCACGTTGGGGTTCGTCGACACGGTCTTGACCAGGTCGGTGGCGTAGGCGGCCTGCTCTTGAAGCTGGCTCGCGGTGGCCACGGTCCCGGCCGGCGGGTTGGCGCCGTCGTACTCGTTGGTCCCGGACTCGGTGATCCAGAACTGCACCCGCGCGTCGCCGTTCGCCTGCAGGATGCTCAGCATGTTGCCGGGGGTGCTGGAGATGTCCTGGTAGTCGCCGGCGGCGCTGGCCAGGATCGGCGCCGAGAACGGGTGGAAGCTGACGGCGTTCACGTCCGTCATGCTGCCCTTGACCCCGGCCACACCGCTCAGGAACGTGTTCTGCGAGACGTAGCCGAGCGAGGGGTTGTCGGGCACCGCGGCGAGGCCGCCCAAGAGGATGACCGCGTTCGGGGAGACGCTGCGGATGGACTGCGACGCCGCGATGAGCATCTGCGCGTACGCGGCCGTGCTCGGGGCCGGCCACCAGCGCGCAGTGATGTTGGGCTCGTTCCAGATCTCCCACGCGCCCACGCCGCTCTGGTAGTGCTGCGCCGCGGCGCGCGCGAACCGGGCGAAGGCGGTGTCGTCCGGCGGGCAGAACTCGGTGTCGCTGACGCCCCGCTTGCAGGCCGCGGTCACGTCCCAGTACGGCGTGGCGTCCAGGATCGCGTCCACGTGCAGGCCCAGCGCCTGCGCCGTGCCGACCACCCGGTCGAACCCGGTCCAGTCGTATGTCAGGTCGTTTATGGGTTGGACCTGGTTCCACGGCAGGTCCACCCGGATCCAGGTGGCCCCCACCACGACCGCGTCCTGCAGGCTCTCCACCATCTGCGGCTGCGACTCGGCCAGCAGGGTGCTGGCGTAGTTGAGGCCGAACTCCATCTTGTGCGCCCCGGGCGCGAGCTTTTGTGTCGCGCTGGCGGTCGCGCTGGCCTTGGTGGAGGCGTGGGCACCCGTGGACGAGGCCGCCGAGCGCAGACTCGGGTTGTCGGTCATCCCCAGCGCGCCGGCCGTCGCGGCGCCGCAGGTGATGGCGAACGCGGCGGCGACGACGAGCCAGTGCCGGCGGCTCTTGCGGATCGGGATCCCCACGCGCGGCACCATACCGTGTCGGGCCGGATCGGGCGGAGATCGTCGATTTGGCCGATCGCCGGGCGCTCCGGCATACTGTTTCAGTTGCTAGGCGGAGGCATGCCCTCAGGAATGCCCCGCGCACGGCCGGCCGCCGGCCCCGACCGAAGTCGGGAAGTCAATGGCCTGGCAGGGTGGCGACACAGGCGTCGGCGACTTCCGGCGGCCCGCGGTCATCAGCGATGGTGAGCAGCGGCAGGCTTCTGCCTGCCGACGGGAAAGGCGTGCGGCAGCAGCGCGACACGCCCGACCGCGTGGGTCGGAGGAAACCGGACAGATGCTGCGCGGTACGGCGCGCCCCCGGCGACGGGACGCAGGTCGGGCCGGTGCGGCGTCGCAGGAACAGCAGGACCGCAGGAGCAGAAAAAGCACAGCGCAGGAGCAGAAAAGCAGCAGGCAGGCAGTGCGAACCACGGCGCCTTCGCGGCGCGCGACCGAAGCGGACGCTCGCGGGCGGTCACGACGACGGATGGTCTCCCCGCAGCCGCGGGGGCACCGCAGCGGTTAACGAGAAGAAGGAAATCGAAGCAGCCATGGCGGGACAGAAGATCCGCATCAGGCTCAAGGCCTACGACCACGAGGTCATCGACTCTTCGGCGCGCAAGATCGTCGAGACGGTGAGCCGTACCGGTGCGCAGGTCGCGGGCCCGGTGCCGCTGCCGACCGAGAAGAACGTGTACTGCGTCATCCGCTCGCCGCACAAGTACAAGGACTCGCGGGAGCACTTCGAGATGCGCACTCACAAGCGGCTCATCGACATCCTCGACCCCACGCCGAAGACGGTCGACTCGCTCATGCGGCTCGACCTGCCGGCCGGCGTCGACATCGAGATCAAGCTGTAAGGACGCTGACTCATGGGTAAGCAGATCAAGGGCGTCCTGGGCGAGAAGCTCGGCATGACCCAGGTCTGGGACGCGGAGAACCGGGTCGTCCCGGTGACCGTGGTCAAGGCCGGGCCGTGCGTCGTGACCCAGGTGCGCGACCCGCAGAAGGACGGGTACGCCGCGGTCCAGATCGCGTTCGGCGAGATCGACCCGCGGAAGGTGAACCAGCCGCGCAAGGGCCACTTCGACAAGGCCGGCGTCACCCCGCGCCGGCACCTGGTCGAGCTGCGCACCGACGACGCCGCCGAGTACGAGCTCGGCCAGGAGATCACCGCCGAGGTTTTCGAGGTCGGCGCGCGCATCGACGTGGTGGGCACCTCGAAGGGCAAGGGCACCGCGGGCGTCATGAAGCGGCACAACTTCAAGGGCCTCGGCGCCTCGCACGGCACCCAGCGCAAGCACCGCTCCCCGGGCTCGATCGGCGCCTGCGCCACCCCCGGCCGCGTGTTCAAGGGCGTCCGGATGGCCGGGCGGATGGGCAACGCGCGGGTGACCGTGCAGAACCTGACCGTGCAGGCGGTCGACGCCGAGCAGGGCCTGCTGCTGATCAAGGGCGCCGTCCCCGGCCCCAACGGCGGCGTCGTGCTGGTCAAGACGGCGGCGAAGGGCTGATTGAGATGGCTGACACCAAGAGCAGGACGAAGGCGGAGCCCGAGACCGAGGT
>DASYAE010000279.1:0-15298 GCA_036501535.1 Actinocrinis sp.
GGCATCACGCTGCTGATGCCGGTGCCGTTCACCGGCGCCGAGGGCCTTGGCCGGTATCTCGCCTCCCAGGCTGTCGACGGCGTGCTCCTGCTGTCGATGCCGGCGAACCACCCGCTGCTCCGCGACCTGCTGACCCGCCGGATGCCGACAGTCGCCGCGGGCGCGCCGGTCGGCTTCGAACGGCAGATCTCCTACGTGACGGTCGACAACCGCGAGGCCGCACGCGAGATGGTGCGGTACCTGCATGCATGCGGGCGGCGCCGGATCGCGACGATCACGGGTCCGCTCGACACCGACGGTGGTGTCATGCGACTCGCCGGGTACCGGGACGTGGTGGGCGAGATCGACGAGCGCTACGTCGTCACGGGCGACTATTCGCGCTCTGGCGGTGAAGCCGCGATGGACCGTCTGCTTGATCAGGCTGCTGACCTCGATGCGGTGTTCGTCGCCTCCGATCTCATGGCCGTCGGTGCGCTCGCCGCGCTGCGCCGCCGGGGTAGGACCGTGCCACGCGAGGTGGCAGTCGCGGGCTTCGATGATGGTCACGCCGCCACCACCGCGCAGCCGGGCCTGACCACGATCCGACAGCCGTGGCAACGCATCGGCGTGGAGATGGTGCGCCTGCTGCTCGGCGTCATCGCAGGCGAACGGCAAAGTGCCGTGATCCTGCCGCACGAACTGATCGTGCGCAGCTCCGCCTGAAACAGACCACGCACGCGCCGACGAGCGCGCCGCAGCACGTGCTCGGTATCAACGTGCTTTGTGACCCCATCTGCACGTCCTGCACTCGCCAAGCGCCTCCCATGCAGCCGACCGAACCATGGAAGCTCGCCGCCTCGCGCGGCGTGCTCGGGATGGTCGGCTCGCCAGGGAGAGGGCGGTTGCGGTGGACTCGACTGACGGATTCAGGCAAACGGGGCCGGAGCCCATCGCCGTGGTGGGGATGGCGTGCCGCTTCGCCGGCGGTCTGGAGGGCCCGGAGGACTTCTGGGACTTCATGATCACCGGCCGGGAGGCGGTCGGGACGGTCCCCGACTCCCGCTGGGCGCCCTACCGCGCCGCCGGTCCCGCGTTCGCCGCCGCGCTGCGCGGCGCCACCAAGTACGGGTCCTTCCTCGACGACGTCGAGGGCTTCGACGCCGACTTCTTCGGCATCACCCCGCGCGAGGCCGCGCTGATGGATCCGCAGCAGCGGCTGGTCCTCGAGCTGTCCTGGGAGGCGCTGGAGCACGCCGGCATCCCGCCGACCGACCTGGCCGGCTCGGACACCGGGGTGTTCGTCGGGATCGGCGCCGACGACTACGGGCGCCGGCTGCTGGAGGACCTGCCGCGGATCGAGGCGTGGACCGGGATCGGCGGCGCGTTCTGCGCGGCGGCCAACCGGGTCTCCTACACCCTCGACCTGCGCGGCCCGAGCATCGCCCTGGACACCGCCTGTTCCTCCTCCCTGGTCTCGGTGCACCTGGCGTGCCAGAGCCTGCGCGCCCGCGAGTGCCCGGTGGCGCTGGCCGGCGGCGTGCTGGTGATCGCCGGACCGGGCCTGACCCTGGTGCTCGACGCGGCCGGGGCGACCTCTGCGGACGGGCGCAGCAAGTCCTTCGACGCCTCCGCGGACGGCTACGGCCGCGGCGAGGGCGCCGGCATGGTCGTGCTCAAGCGGCTCGCCGACGCCCGCCGGGACGGCGACCGGGTGTTCGCCCTGATCCGGGGCGGCGCGGTGCACCAGGACGGGCGCACCAACGGCATCATGGCCCCCAGCGCCCCGGCCCAGGAACACCTGATGAGGCGCGCCTACGCGGCCGCCGGCGTCGACCCGCGCACGATCGACTACGTCGAGGCGCACGGCACCGGCACGCCCACCGGCGATCCGGTGGAGGCGCGGGCGATCTCGGCGGTCGTCGGCGCCAGCCGGGCCGCCGACGCGCCCTGCCTGATCGGGTCGGTCAAGGCGAACATCGGGCACCTGGAGGCCGGCGCGGGCATCGCGGGCGTCATCAAGACCGTGCCGGCGCTGTACCGGGGCGTCATCCCGCCGAGCCGCAACCACGCCGTGCCCAACCCGGCGATCGACTGGGAGACGAACCGGTTGTCCGTGGTCACCACGGCCACCCCCTGGCCGCGCACCGGGCGGCCGCGCCGTGCCGCGGTCTCCGGCTTCGGCTACGGGGGCACGATCGCCCACCTGGTGCTGGAGGAGGGCGACCGGGAGCAGGACAAGCCCAGTCCGGCCCTGGTCCCGCCGGAACAGGCGCAGGAGCGGTTGCGGGTGTTCCCGCTGTCCGGCGCGACCGAGGCCGGGGTGCGGGACTACGCGGGCCGGCTGGCGGACTGGCTCGACGCTCCACGCACCGCAGCGCCAATCGACTCGGTCCAGTACACCCTGGCCCGGCGGCGCACGGCGCTGCCCGAGCGCGCGGCGGTGGTCGCCGACGGCGCTCGCGGCCTGGCCGAGGGTCTGCGCGCGCTGGCCGCGGGCGACCCGCACCCGAACGTGGTGACCGGCCGGCGCCGGGAGGCCCCGCCCGGCGGCGGGCTGGTGTGGGTGTTCTCCGGGCACGGCGCCCAGTGGCCGGCGATGGCGCGCGAGCACCTCGCCGAGGAGCCGGTCTTCGCCGAGGTGATCGACAAGCTCGGCCAGATCTACCTGGACGAGATGGGCTTCACGCCCCGCCAGGTGATCGAGCGCGGCCGGCTGGGCGGCGTGGACGTCATCCAGTCCGTGATCTACGCGGTGCAGGTGGGGCTGGCCGCGGCCACGACGTCGGCCGCGCTCTCCGGCGACCGCGCCGCGGTCGAAGCGCTCGCCGCGCGGTTCGAGGCCGCCGGCGAGCGCGTGCGGCGGATCGATTCCGACGTCGCCTTCCACAGCACGCACATGGACGCGCTGACCGGGGAGCTGAGCCGGGCCGTCGCAGAGCTCGAACCGCGCCGCACCCGGATCCCGCTGTACACCACCGCGCTGGACGACCCGCGCGACCAGGCCCCGCGCGACGGCGCGTACTGGGCGGGCAACCTGCGCAACCCGGTGCGGTTCGCCGAGGCCGCGCTGGCCGACGGGCACCGTGCCTTCCTGGAGGTCTCCGCGCACCCGGTCGTCTCGCACTCGATCGCCGACACGGCCGCGGCGGCCGGGATCGAGGTCCACATCGCGCACTCGCTGCGGCGCGGCACGCCGGAGCGGGAGACGCTGCTGGTGAACCTGGCCGGCCTCCAGTGCGTCGGGGTGCCGGTGGACTGGTCGGCCAGGATCCCGGACGGCCACGTGGTCGCCCTGCCGCCGATCGCCTGGCAGCGCCGCAGCCACTGGGCGCTGGGCGCGGTCGAGAACCGGAGTGGCCCGCAGCACGATGTGGACGACCACACGCTGCTGGGCGCGCGCATCGCGGTGAACTCGCCCACGCCGGTGCACGTCTGGCAGACCAGCCTGGACATGGACTGCCGGCCGTACCCGGGCGACCACCCGGTGAAGGACGTGGAGATCATCCCGGCGGCCGTGCTGCTGAACACCTTCTTCACCGCCGGGCGGGACGTGCTCGGGCTGCCGGACGGTGAGCGCCCGGTCCTGTCCGACGTGCGGCTGCGCGTCCCGGTGTCCGTCACCAAGCCGCGCGATCTGCAGGTGATCGTGCAGGACGCCGCGATCAGCCTGGCATCCTGCATCGCGCAGGACGATGGCGCGCCCGGCGACCGGTCCGACGGGGCCTGGCTCACCCACACCAGCGCGACGATCGCCCGCGGCCCGGGGCAGCCGGCGCGGCGGACGCTCGACCCGGCGGCGATCGCAGCACGCTGCCCTGAGTCGCTCGGCACCCGGTACGTGCAGGAGCGGCTGGCCGGTCTCGGCGTGGCGGCGATGGGATTCCCCTGGGAGATCAAGGCGCTGCGACGGGGGCCGGGCGAGCTGTTCGCCGAGGTCGCCGTCTGCCCGGACCCGCAGGCCGCGGCGCAGTCCTGGGCCGGCGCTCTGGACGCAGCCCTGTCGATCGGCTCGGTCGTCTTCGAACAGGCGCCGGTGCTGAGGATGCCCACGCAGATCACCGAGGCCCGCCTGACCGCCGGTCCGTGCGCCGACAGGGCGCTGATCAGCGTGCGCGCCCGGCCGGGCGAGGCCGGGCAGGACACCGTGGATCTAGATATCACAGGGCCCGATGGCACTGTCGGCGCCACTCTGTCAGGGCTGCGCTACGGCGTGCTCGAAGGGGGCCTGGGCGCCGGGGTGGCCCCGGCACGGCTGGTGCACGAGGTACGGCTGCTGCCGTCCACACCGACCCCTGATACGCCGCCCGAGCGGATCGTCGTGGTCGGAGATCCGCAGGCCGCCGCCCGGCTCGCCCGCTACTTCGCCGAGCTGGACATCCCCGCCGACGCGATCGGTCCGGACGGCGACCTGCGGCAGGCGGCCGCCGCCGGGCCGGGGACCGCAATCCTGGTCCTGGCACCGCCGGTCGAGGCCGGCGGCGCGGTCGGCCCCGCGGCGACGGCCGCGACCTGGACGCTGACTCGCGCCGCGGCCGCTCTGGCGGGCCCGGGAGGCGCGCGCGGCGCGCGGCTGTGGTGCCTGACCCGGGGTGTGTCCGAAGCCTGCGACGACACGGCACTGGCACACGCCCCGCTGTGGGGCCTAGGCCGGGTCCTCGCCGGGGAACACCCGGAGGTCTTCGCGGCAGTCCTCGACGTCGAGGCCGGATGCACCGACGCGGCCGCCGCCGCGCTGCTGCGGCCCCTGCTCGGCGCGCGGCCCCCGGCGCCCGTGGTGGCGCTGCGCGGCGGCGAATCACTGATCGAGCGGCTCGCCCCGGTGGCCAACAGCGCGGTACGCCCCGACCTGACCTGCCGGCCCGAGGGCACCTACCTGGTCACCGGCGGCCTGGGCGTGCTGGGCCTGGAGATCGCGGCGTGGCTGGCGGACCGCGGCGCCTGCCGGCTGGTGCTGGCCGGCCGCACCCCGCTGCCGCCGCGCGAGGACTGGGACTCGATCCGGGAGCCGCAGACTGCGCGGATCGTCGCCGGCTTGCAGGACCTGGAGGCGCGCGGGGTGAGCGTGCGCACCGTCGCGTTGGACATCGCAGACTACGAACGGGCCGCCGCAGTGCTCGACCCGGCCGCGCTCGGCCTGCCGCCGATCCTGGGCGTGGTCCACGCGGCCGGCGTGCTCGACAACAGGATGGCCGTGGACGTCGACGAGGACTCGCTGCGCAGAGTGCTGCGACCCAAGGTCGGCGGCGCCCTCGCCCTCGGCGCGCTCTTCCCGCCGGGCAGCCTCGACTTCCTGGTGCTCTTCTCCTCCTGCGGCCATCTGCTGGGCCTGCCGGGCCAGGCCGCGTACGGCTCGGCCAACGCGTTCCTCGACGCGTTCGCCCGCAGCCGTCGCCGCCACGGGCACACCGACACCGTCAGCTTGGCCTGGACCTCGTGGCGCGGCCTGGGCATGTCCACCTCTTCGGCGGTGATCGACGCCGAGCTGGCCGCCCGCGGGACCGGGGACGTGACCAAGGCCGAGGCGCTGCGGTGCTGGGAGTTCGCGCAGCGCAGCGGCGGCGGGCACTACGTGGTGCTGCGCGTGCTGCCCGACGACGGCTCCCCGGAACGCTGCGCGCTGCTCGAGAACCTGGCGCAGCCGGGCGCCGCGCCCGCGGCCGCGGCGCAGGAGGAGGACTGGCGCGGGCTGGAGCCGGGCAAGCTGGAGGACTTCCTCGTCGGCGAGGTGGTGCGGCGCGTGGCCCAGGAGACGCGGCTGTCGACGGACGGAGTGGACGCGCGCCGGCCGCTGGCCGAGCTGGGGGTCGACTCGGTGATGACGGTGGTCATCCGGCGCGGCCTGGAGCGGTTCACCCGGCTGCCGCTGCCCGCCACGCTCCTGTGGGAGTACCCGAGCAGCAGGGCCCGTGGGGGGCTACCTGGCCGAGCGGATCCTCGTTGACCGCGCCGAGCCGGCCGTGGCGGGGGTGCAGTGATGCGCGCCGGTGGCGTGCCCTGGCCGGAGGCCGAGGCGGCCGCGTATCGCGCCGCGGGCTACTGGCGCGACGAGCCGCTCGGCGTGTTGGCCTGGCGGTGGGCGGACCGCTACGGCGAACGCACCGCGGTGGTGGACGGCGAGGTGCGGCTTAGCTATCGCGAGCTGGCCGAGCGGTCCGACGCGCTCGCCGAGCAGCTTCAGGGGTTCGGGCTGGGCTGTGGCGCCACCGTCATGGTGCAGCTGCCCAACTGCTGGGAGTTCGTGGTGCTGTTCCTGGCCTGCGTGCGGGTCGGGGCGGTCCCGCTGTTCACGCTGATGCCGCTGCGCGACCGGGAGCTGGGCCAGCTGGCCGCGCTCGCCGGGGCCGACGCGATCGTGGTCCGGGACACCTGGTACGGCTACGACCACCGCGCGCTGGCCCGGCGGGTGGCCGCGGGCGCGGGCCGGCCGACGAGCGTGATCGTGCTCGGCGGCGCGCCCGCGCCCGGCGAAGCGGACCTGTCGGCGATGATCGGCGCCGGGGGCGATCCGCGGGCCCGGAGCAACCGGCTGGACCGCGTCCCGGTCGATCCGGCCGATGTCGCGCTGTTCCTGCTGTCCGGCGGAACCACCGGGGTGCCGAAGATCATCGCCCGGACGCACAACGATTACGAGTACAACGCCCGGCAGAGCGGCGCGGTGTGCGAGTTCGATGATAAGACTGTGTATATCGCTGTTCTGCCTATTGCGCACAACTTCGCATTCGGCAGCCCCGGGCTGCTGGCGACGCTGATGTCCGGCGGCCGGGTGGTGCTCGCGCGCTCGCCGGAGCCGGGGCGGGCCTTCGAGCTGATCGACCGCGAGTCGGCGACCGTCACCTCGGTGGTCCCCGCGGTGCTGCGCCGCTGGCTGGACACCGCGCTGGAGCTGCGGTGGCGGCCGCGGACGCTGCGCTGCGTGCAGGTCGGCGGGTCGATCCTGCCGCCGGAGCTGGCGGCCCGGGTGACCCCGGTCCTCGGCTGCGCGCTGCAGCAGGTCTTCGGCATGGCCGAGGGGCTGCTCAACTACACCAGGCCGGACGATCCGGCGCAGGTGCGCGAGACCACCCAGGGCCGGCCGATCAGCCCCGGGGACGAGATCAGGGTGGTGGACGAGCGGGGCGACGAGGTGGCCCCGGGCCGGGTCGGCGAACTGCTCACCCGCGGCCCGTACACCCCGCGCGGCTATTTTGCCGCACCCGAGCACAACGCCGGGGTGTTCGCCGGCGGCTGGTACCGTTCCGGCGACCTGGTGCGCGTGCACCCGAGCGGGAACCTGGTCGTCGTGGGGCGCAGCAAGGACCTGATCAACTCCAGCGGGGAGAAGATCTCCGCCCGGGAGGTCGAGGACCTGCTGCGCGAGCTGGGGCAGGTCGCCGACGCGGCGGCCGTCCCGGTGCGCGACGAGCTGGCCGGCGAGCGGGTCGGGGCGTGCGTGATCCTCAAGCCCGGCACCGAGCTGACCAGGGATCAGGTGCACGAGCAGTTCGAGCGCCGCGGCGTGGCCCGGTTCAAGTTCCCGGACCGGCTCCTGGTGCTGCCCGCGTTCCCGCTCACCGCGGTCGGAAAGGTCGACAAGACGGCGCTGAGCACGCTGATCGCCGCGCGGCGCGCGGAGACGGGAGGCCGGCGGTGACCGGCGCGACGCCCGACCTGGCCCAGGCGCACCACATCGCCTCGATCACCGCGAAACCGCGCGAGACGCTGGAGTTCTACCGCGACGCGCTCGGCCTGCCGCTGGTGCACACGGTCTCGGCGACCGGCTGGATCTCGGACGGCTTCCCGGACTTCATCCACTTCTTCTTCCGCCTCGGCCGCGGCGGGCACCTGGCCTTCTTCTACTTCTTCGGCACCGCGCCGCCCGAGGCCGCCGCGGCCGACGAGCTGGCCCGCCGGGCCCGGCACCTGGCCTTCGACGTGGGCACCGAGCAGGAGCTGGCGGCCTGGCGGGAGCGGCTCAAGGCGCACGGGGTCCGGGTGACCCGGCCGCTGGCGCACGAGCTGGTCGAATCCGTGTACTTCGACGACCCGAACGGGCTGCAGCTGGAGATCTGCCGGCCGCTGCGCGAGTTCGGCCCGATCGACGCCCGGGACGCCGAGGTGACCGTCACGGCCCTGATCGACGCGGTCGAGGCCGGCGAGGACTCGCTCGCCGCGGTCTGGCGACGCAAGGCCGAGCTGATCAGCGCCCGGATAAGCAGGTGAGCCGGCCGATGCCGCTGCTCTACGTGATGCGGGTGCCCGAGTTCGAACCGCTGGCCGAAGCGGCGCGGGCCGGCGGCGCCGAGGTGCGCGAGGCCGGGGACTATTTCGAGGTGACCTCGGCTGGGCCGAGCCTGGTGATCGAACGGGCGGCGCACTCCCCGATCCGCCCGGCGATCTGGTTCGCCGCGCTGGCCGGCGGCTATCTCGGGCGGGTCGCGCGGTTCGACGGGACCCGGCTCGAGATCGAGGACGATCGCTGAGGGCTGATTCTGGGAAATACCATCAGGCGTCGAGCATGTCCGTCGTCATCGGGCCGACGGCCAGCTCCCGGCGCAGCCGCTCGACGACGTGGCGCACCGCGTCGTCGTGCACCGGCACCCGCCACACCGCGGCGATCCGCACCGCGATCGGCTGGCTGCGCACCGGCCGCCAGACGAAGCCGGGTGCATCGGCGAACCGCACCGAGCCGATCGCGAAAGCCTGGCGGTGACGCGTCAGGACCGTTTTGAGCTGCGCCTTCGGGACCATGGTGTCGCTGAGCCGGATGTCCGCCCCGGCGTCGCGCAGCGCGGTCAGGGTGCTGTGATGGAAGCCGGGGGCCAGGTGCGGGGGGAACCAGATCAGCTCGTAGTCGCTCAGGTCGGCCGGCTCGATCCGCTCGCGCCCGGCCAGCGGGTGGTCGTCGGTGACCACCACGCCGAGCTCCTCCTCGACCAGGGTCTGCTGGTCGTGCTCGACGCCGAGCTCGAACGGCGGGCGCACCATCGCGATGTCCAGCCGGCCCTGCCGCAGCAGCTCCAGCTGCTCGCTGGTGGAGCCGCCGAGCTGCGCGGCGTGAAGCAGCAACGGGCAGGCCTCCACCAGGCGGTCGATCCAGTCGCCGAGCCACTGCGGTGCGCCGTTGACCATCCCGATCCGCAGCATCCGCCCCTGCGCGCGGCCGGCCTGGCGGGTCCGGTGCAGCGCCGTCTGCGCGCTGTCGAGGGTGACCCGCGCCTCGGTCATCAGCACCTTGCCGGCCTCCGTCAGCGTGACCCCGCGCGGCTGGCGCTCGAAGAGCGCGGCGCCCACCTCCCGCTCCAGCTTAGGAAGCAGGTCGTGGACGGTCGCGCCGGTGCATGGTCGAATCTCGTGGAAGAACCCGGATTCCGCGGACCCGGCCAGGCCGGCTGCCGCGCGTCGTATCTGCGTTCCCTGCATGGCCGATCGGCCATTTCTGCGGCCGGCGGTCCTTTTCCGCGCGCCTCAGATCGTCAGGAGCCGTCGTGTCCGATAACCCCACTGCTACGAAGCGGGCGACCGCGAGCCCGGCCGCGGCCGACGAGGCCGGGCCCGACCCGCGGCGCTGGTGGGCCCTGCTCGTCGTGCTCACCGCCACCTTCCTGGCGCTGTTCGACCTGTTCGTGGTGAACGTCGCGGCGCCGTCCATCCAGGCGGAGTTGCACACGACGACCGCCGCGCTGCAGCTCGTGATCGCCGGCTACAGCTTCACCTACGCGCTGGGCCTGATCACTGGCGGCCGGCTCGGCGACCTGCTCGGCCCGCGGCTGATGTTCCTGGTCGGCATGGCGGTCTTCGGCCTGGCGCTGGTGGCGTGCGGGACCGCGTCGAACGCGACCGTCCTGGTCACAGCCCGGCTCGGCCAGGGCGCCGGCGCCTCGCTGATGGTCCCCCAGGTGCTCGCGCTCATCCAGGTGCTGATCCCGCCGGCCGAGCGGCCGCGCGCCTTCGCCTACTTCGGCGCGGTCGCCGGCCTCGGCGCGGTCGCCGGGCAGGCGGTCGGCGGGCTGCTGCTCTCGGCGAACCTGTTCGGGCTGCACTGGCGGGCCATCTTCCTGATCCAGCTGCCGCTGGCCGCGGCCAGCCTGGCCGCCGGCTGGACGCTGCTGCCCTCCGCCGCGCACGCGGGCGCGGCGAGCACCCGGCGCTTCGACGTCGGCGGCGCGCTGCTGTTCGCGCTGGCCCTGGCCGGCCTGCTGGTGCCGCTCACGCTCGGCCGCCAGAACGGCTGGCCGGCCTGGTCGATCGCCGCCCTGGCCGCGGTGCTCCCGCTGTCCGCGCTCTTCGCGCTGCAGCAGCGCGCCCGGGTCGCGCGCGGCGCGGTCCCGCTGATCGCCCCGCGGCTGTTCGCGGACCGCTCGTTCGACTACGGCCTGCTGATCAACCTGGCATTCTACTGCGACCTGGGCAGCTTCTTCCTGGTCGTGGCCTGGTATCTGCAGGACGGCGCCGGGATGAGCGCGCTGCGCGCAGGCCTGACGTTCTCCAGCCTGGGCGTCGGCTTCATCATCGGTTCTTTCTTCATCGCCCGGCGGCTGGCCGCCAAGTACGCCCGCCAGCTGTTGGCCGGCGGCGTGATCCTGGTCGTGCTGGCCCTGGTCGGCGCGGTGGTCCAGGTCGCCGAGATGGGCGTGCGGGTCGGCTCGTGGCAGATCGCCCCGGTGATGTTCTTCGTGGGCCTGGGCAACGGCCTGGTGCTGCCGACGGTGCTCAACGTGGTGCTCGCCGGAGTGGCGAAGGACCTGGCGGGCGCCGCCTCCGGGGTGCTGGTGACCATGCAGCAGGTCGGTACGGCGGTGGGCGTCGCGGCGATCGGCGCGCTGTTCTTCGGCATGCTCGGCGCCGGTCCGGACGCGACGCGCTTCCGCCACGCCACGGTGGTGGCCCTGGCCGCAGATGCGGCGCTGGTGGCGCTCACCGGCCTGTGCATCGCCGCGCTGCTGCGCTCGCGCCGCCGCGCCGCCGCAGGGCCCTGAGACCCAACGTAACGCTCTGTCAGTTCCAGCCGTCCGTGCCGCCGGGCGAGAGCAGCCCGGCGCCGGCGGCTTTCTGCACCGCGTCCATCCGGGAGACGGCGCCCAGCTTGGCGAAGATGTTGCGCATGTGCCGTTTGACGGTGGCCTCCGTCAGCGCCAGCTCGCGGGCGATCTGCCCGTTGCTCAGCGCCTTCGCGGCCCGCATCAGGACCGCGAGCTCCCGGCCGGTCAGCAGGTCCGGGGCGGCGCCGGCCGGCGAGGTGAGCGAGACCCGGGAGACCGACAGGGTCACCTGGTCGTCGGCCGCGCCGCGGGTGGCCAGGATCGCGCTGACCAGCTGCTGCCTCGACGCCGTCTTGAGCAGGTAGCCGCGGATGCCGAGGGTCAGCAGCCGGTGCAGCAGCGTCGGGTCGTCGTACATGGTCAGGATGATGATGTGCGGGCGGGAGCCGGGGCGCCGCAGCTCGCGCACCGCGGAGGTCACGTGGCCGCCGGGGATCCCGACGTCGAGCAGCACCACGTCGGGGTCCAGCGCGGCGACCGCCGCCACCGCCTCCCGGTAGTCGCTGGCCTCGCCGACCACGCTGAGGCTCGCGTGGGCCGTGAGCAGCTCCCGCAGCCCCTCGCGGAACAGGCCGTGGTCGTCGACGATCAGGATCCTGATCAGGGCCGGGTCGCTCACCGCGCGGCCCGGTTCAGCGGCGCCCACAGCCGCACCCTGGTGCCCCGGCCCGCGGCCGAGTCCGCCAGGAGCGATCCGCCGAGCAGCGCGGCACGCTCGCGCATCGCCGCCAGCCCCGTGCCCGGTGCGGACCGGGCGATCTGCGCGGCGTCGAAGCCGACGCCGTCGTCGCTCACTGATGCCCGCACGTCGGCGTGGTCGATCTCGACGTCCACCATGATGACGCCTGCGCGGGCGTGGGCCACGGCGTTGCAGACAGCCTCGACGAGCACCAGGTAGATCTGGTCGCAGTGCTCGAACGGAAGGGGCCGGCCCGGCCCGCCCACGCGCACGGTGAGATCCGCTCCGGCGGCGGCCGCGTAGTCCATCCACGCCGAGAGCTGCGCCTCCAGGTCCTCGACCAGCTGAGGCAGGCGCAGCGCGGAGGTCACCTCGCGCAGGCCCGACGCGGCCTGGCGCAGGCTGGAGCGGAGCCGGGCCAGGTGCGCGGCGCTGTCCGCCGTCGCCGGGCCGGCCGCCAGCTGCATGAGTTCCAGCTGCTGGTACGCCTGGGCGAGCTGGCCGCCGATGCGGTCGTGCAGCTCCCGGGCCAGCCGGCGGCGCTCGTCGGCCAGCGCGAAGCCGACCGCCCGCAGCCCGCTCGCGCCCTCGCCGGCCTCGGGGTCGAGGAAGCGCCGGATGGCGGCGAGGATGACGCCCGAGTAGGCGATCGCCTCGTCCGCCCCGAGCCGCTGCGCGATCCGGGCGGTCGCCGAGGCCAGCAGCAGTTCGCAGGCCACGTACAGCTCGGCGGCCTGGCCCGGCGGCCCGGCCGGGGCACCCGCGCCGGGGCACCCGGCCGCGATCCGCTCGGCGGCCTCGGTCAGCGCGGACCGGGCGGCGGCCAGGCACCACCGGCGGCGGTCCTCGCCGGCCACCAGGGGGCTGCGGATCCTGGTGAGTTCGTGCTCATATTCGTCGAGCAGGTCGTTCAGATCGGCGACCAGGCACTCGGCTACGATCCGTGGCGCAGCTCCATGACGGAAGAGCGGGTCGACCGCCTCGCTTTCCATCCGGCACCCCCCGGCACTACAGATGGCGTGGTCTTCGGTATCGGTCCCCCCACGGGACGGCTAACAGAGCGTTGCTATAGGAAATTCAAATCGTAGCATCCGATCACGATGTTTCGCATCGCGACCTGGTCCGCGGGCGAGGGCGCCGCATCGGCCAGCAGCCCGGGGCGCCCGGCCGGCGCCCGCCGCGCGAAATGCTGCTCGGCCTGGTCCACCGCGCGCGCGTCGCGCCGGCGCAGCCGGCTGTAGTCGAGCGCCGAAGTCCGGGTCAGGTAATGGAATCCGAGTTGCGGCAGCTCGAGGTAAAGCCGCTCGCGGTAGCCCTCCCACCACCGCATGCTCGGCTCCGCGAAGGCCTGGCTGCGCTCGACCGCCGGGCGCCGCTCGGCCTCGTAGCGGGCCAGGGCGGCCGGGACCGAGGGCTCGGCCAGCAGCGCATCGGCCAGCGCGGCCGCGTCGTCCAGGGCCAGCTTGGTGCCCGAGCCGACCGACGGGTGCGCCGTGTGCGCGGCGTCTCCGATCAGGACTCTGTTGCCGTCGCCGAACCGGGCGTTGCGGATCACCTGGAACTCGGCCCACCGCGAGTTGTTCCCGATCAGCGCGCGGCCGCCGAGGTGGTCGCGGAAGGCCTCGCTCAGCGCTCTGAGCGAGACCTCGTCGCTCTCCCCCGGCCGCCCCGGCGCCCCGGCGACCGCGTGCGGCATCGCGGCCCGCCAGGATTCCTCGTCGGTGGTGACGATGTACGTCGCCAGCCCCGCCGCGTACGGATAGGCGTGCGCGGAGAGCGATCCGGCCGGGCCGTCGGCGAAACAGAAGCTCAACCGGTCGAAAGGCATCTCCACGCCGCACCAGATGTACCGCCCGCCGCCGCCCTCGGCGCTCGTGCCGAACCGCTCGCGCCAGGCGTCGCGCAGCGCGCAGTTCGCCCCGGCGGCCAGCACCACCACGTCCGCCCCGGCGTCCGCGACGCTTGCGTCCACCTCGGTCCCGAAGACCAGCCGCGCGCCGGTCGCATCCGCCCGCTCCTGGAGGATGCGCAGCAGCGTCCGCCGGGAGATCGCGGTCAGCGGATGCCCCGCGTAGGACACCGTCCGCCCGCCCCGGTGAAACTCGATGCCGTCCCAGTCCACCCCGGCGGCGACCAGCCGGCTCCAGATCAGCGGATCGGCCGCGCGCAGCCGGGTCATCGTGCGCGCCGAGAGCACCACCCCGAACCCGAAGGTCGCGTCGGGCGCGTTGCGCTCGTACACCGTCACCTCGCCCGAAGGATCGGCCGTGCGCAGCAGCGAGGCCAGGAACAGCCCGGCCGGTCCGCCGCCGACCACAGTCACCCTCAGAGACCTCATACATGCTCCTACGTGCCCTGCGATCATTCGGACGGCTCCGGGCCGACTCTATCCCCGCGCCGCGCGCCGATGAGGGCGAGGCGACTAAGGAACCTGCGAGGGTATCGAACAGTCCGGCCCGGGCGCAGGCCGGTGCCGCGGCCGGTATCGAGCGATATCTCTAAAGAACGGCTATCCGGCGGGAACCCCGGCTTCCAAGAATGGCCTTCTGGCGGGGGGCCGACATCGAGAGCTCCCGATCGCCGCTCGGATGCGCGGAAGCCGGTTATGTACGGAGGCATACATGTTTCTCTCGGTGCTCGGACCCCTCTCGCTCACCGTGGCGGGGCGCTCCGTCGCACCGACGGCCCCGCAGCCGCGCAAAGTGCTCGCCCTGCTGGCGGTGGAGGCGAACCGGCTGGTCCCGGTGCCGGATCTGCTTGCGGAGCTGTGGCCCGAGCAGCGGCCGGACAGCGCCAAGGTCACCTTGCAGAGCTATGTGGTCCGGCTGCGCAAGACGCTGGACGGCGACGGCGCCGCGCCCGAGGAGCGGCCGATCTGCCTGCTCACCCGGCCCGGCGGCTACCGGCTCAACGTCGCGCCGGGAGTGCTGGACCTGCACCGGTTCGAGCAGGCGGCGGCCCGGGCGGGCGCGGCGAGGCAGGCCGGGGACGACGAGGCCGCGGTGCGCCGGTACCGCGAGGCGCTGGCGGTCTGGCGGGGCCAGCCGCTGGTCGACATCGCCGCCGGCCCCATCCTCGAACCCTGCGTCAAGCGGCTGGCCGAGACGCTGGTCGGCACGACGCTCCAGCTCATCGACGCCCAGCTGCGCCTCGGCCAGCACGAGGAGGTGCTCGGGCGGCTCACGGAGCTGGCCGCCCGCAGCCCGCTCGACGAGGGGCTGCACGCCAGGCTCATGATCGCCCTCTACCGCAGCGGCAGGCGCCTCGAGGCCCTGGAGGCGTATCGGCGGATGCGCTCGGCGCTGGGCCGCGAGGTCGGGCTCGACGTCACGCCGATCCTGCGCCGGCTGCACCTGGCGGTCCTGCAGGGCGATCCCCTGCTCGACGACCCCGCCGCGAACGCGTCCAGGCTCGCCGACTGCCCGACGGGCTAAGGCGCGCCGCGCTCTCACCACCATCCACCCGCCAAGGCCGCACGAAAATAGTAGGGTCGGGGACTGATTTGGAGTCATCTATGTACCTACATCCCAGGACTTGGGGCAGTCCCATGCATGGCTCCTCCTCAGCCCCCGCCGCCTCGAACCGTGCGTGCGGTTCTCCCGCACACGGCTCACCGACGCCG
>DASYAE010000280.1:0-16039 GCA_036501535.1 Actinocrinis sp.
CCCCTCTGGACTCCCCGGCGTGGGTTGCGCTGGAGACGGCTTGCGTCGGCCGCTGGCGGTTCACTTGTCTCGGTGGCCGCAGCGGAGTGTGCGCAGAGGATGGTTCCCGGGATGTCACGCCTCGAAGACGGGCGGTTGGAAGACGCCTCCGTACGCGTCGATCAGCTTGGCGATGTCGCCGGGATCCGAGGTGACGATGCCGGCACGGCGTCTCATCGCCAGTGCGACGACTGAGGCGTCGACGACATCGGATGTTGCCGAGCGTCCGCACAGAATGCCTGCTTCTTTCGAGGTGGTCTCGTCCAACGGCTCGACAGACACACTCTTCAGCAGTCGTGCCAGATGCGCCTGTTTCGCCCCGTCGCGCCACACCCGGCCGATTACGGCAGCGGGGACAATAGGCAGTGCGTCCTCGGCTGCGAGCGCCTTCTCATGGAGTAGGGCGAACCGCCTGTCACCACGATCTGCAGCGATCAGTGTCCCCGCATCGTAGACCAGCGCCATCAGGCATCCGCCGCCTTCACCTCGGCGAGGAAAGCGTCAATGGCAGCTTCCTCTTCGTTCGTGACCGGGCCTTGCGCCTCGACGGCCTCGGCGAGGAGCTCCTGGGCGATCTCGCGAGCCTGAGCGATCTGCTGGGTCCGCTCATACATCTCTTCAATGGCGCGGCCCACCAGTGCCGATGTGCTTATCCCGTGGAACTCGGCCAGCTTCTCGGCATACACGGCCGCAGTGAGCGGGATCGAGTAGGACTTCTTCGCCACGCTGCTGTGCTGTTTTCTAGCGGTATCGGGCCTCGGCGGTCCGGAAGCCTTCTTTATGGTCTCGGCGTTACGGGGCGTCTTCGTGGCCATGCCCAGCATGGTAGGACGTACGGTAGGAAGACTTCCTACCGTAGTGTTGAAGGTGCCCCACGTGTTGATATGTGGGGCACCTTCAGTCGTCTGAGTGACGAAACGAGTGGCTGAGCCCTGCGCTCAGCTCGTCACTGGTCCTGGACTGCGGTGCCGCTGTCCCACTCGATGTGCAATTGCCGTAAGCCGCGGTGAATGGGATTGACCACCCAGTCGAACTCCTGCCCGGCGGCCAGCCGCAGCGCGGACAAGCGGGTGCTCAACAGTTCCAGCGCGACCTGGACCTCCAGGCGGGCCAGTGGTGCGCCTACGCAGTGGTGGATGCCGTGGCCGAAGGCGAGATGCGGCTTGGTCTGCTCGCGGTGCAGGTCGAATCGGGCCGCATCGGGAAAGTACGTGTCGTCGTGGTTGGCCGACGCGAACAGCAGTGCCAGCCGGGCGCCCTGAGGCAGCGCCACCCCGCCCAGCTCGACCGGCTCGGTGGTGGTCCGCATGAGTGCGTGCACTGAGGTATCCGCCCGCAGCACTTCCTCCACCGCGCGCGGGATGTCGGCCGGGTCGGCGCAGATCTGCCGCCACTGCTCTGGTCGCATCAGCAGTTGGCGCAGGCAGTTGCCGAGCAGGTTGGCGGTCGTCTCGTGGCCGGCCAGGGTGAGCGTTGCACAGGTGTTGACCAGTTGCGGTGTCGGGATCGGCTCCGGCTCCTGCGCGGAGGCGGCGACCAGGTCACTGATCAGGTCATCCTGGGGGTTGGCGCGTCGCGCCTCGATCAGGTCGGTCCAGTAGCGGCCGCACTCCTGCAGGCGGCTCACCGTCTGGTCCTGTTCGGCCGGACTAAGCGGCAGCAGCACCAGCGCGATCCAGTCGCCCGACCAGCGTTTGAGTTCGGCCCGATCCTTCTCGGGTGCACCCAGCAGGTTGAGAATGACCCGCAGCGGCAACGGGAAGCCGAACCGACTGACGAACTCCGCCCGGCCGTCCGCCGCGAAGCCGTCGACCAGGTCGGCGGCGATGGCCCGTACCCGGTGCTCCAGATCGGCCCGGGAACGCCGGCTGAACGCCTTGTTGACCACCCTGCGCACGACGGTATGCGAGGGTGGGTCGTTGTTCGCTGAAGAAGACAGGCTCCTCGCGCCGGGCGCGGGCATAGATCGGGTAAGGATCCGTCAGTTGACTTCCGTCGAATGGGTTGAACTCGTTGCCGAGAGCCACCTGTTGACCGTACTGCCCCGTTGCCGCCTTCACGAGAGCGTCCAAGCGCTCGGGTGAGTTCGAGTAAGACAGTTCGCTGTGGGTGAGTTGCGTTGGCCGGTGTCGGTGGTGTCTAGGAACATCGGTGTCATTAGGCCGGGTGTGCGGAGGGAGCGAGGGCATGCGGCTCGACCAAGCGGGAACGGCCACCACGTTCGACGAGTTGTGCGCGCGTTACACGGACCGCCCGTGGCGGTACATGTTTGACGAGTTTCCGGAAGCAGAATGGCGAGACGCCGCGGCGACCGGGATGATCCGCCACATTGCCGGCGGCCTGAGAGTCGATGAACCCATTGAGACCGGGTACGGGCCCTATATCGTGGTCGGGGGATCTGCCGATATCGCGCGGGTGTGCGTTGGGCAGCACGGTGATCGGAACGGGGTGTTCCATGTGTATGGCGGGCAGCTGTCTGTGCCGTTGCTGGCCGTCGACCTGAATTCGACCTTTGACGCAAAGGGGTTTCTGGGGCTGCTTCTCGCTCGCGGGCGAGTCGAGGGACGCGAACCGGACCTCATGGAAGTGGCCGACAAAGAGCGTCTGTTTCCGGCCGAATTGTTGGATAAGTACGGCGGTCTCGATCTGTCGAAGGTGATTGCGGCGGCCCGCGCGGGAGGCCGTTGTTGCTGCGTGGGGTCGCGGAGTCCTTTCCCGACCGGTTGCGGATACGGGCCAAGGGCTGACCCGCCGCGGGCAGCAGCCGCGGCCCTTACACAGGGCGCCTCCGAAGGTGACGGTGCCCCTCGTTCGGGAACTGCGGCGGCAGCGCGGGCAGGATCGAGTCGAGCGGGTAGCCAGACTTCTCGGCGACGCGGCACGAGCCCTCGTTGCCGATCGTGTGCAGCAGTTCCACTTCGTCGGTCGGCATGATGTCCTGCGGGCCGAAGAACCATTGTGTCGCGGTCTCGACGCAGCGCGAGGCGATGCCTCTGCCTCGGGCCTCGGCCAGTGTCCAGTAGCCGACGCCGGCTGCCGGCATCGTCGGCGGATCGGCCGCCTTCACCACGAAGTGGCCCACGACCGCGCTATTCTCCTCGATCGTCCAGCTCAGGTGGGTTCCGTCCGCCCATCCCGCCTTCCGGTTTGCGAGCCAGGCGCGAGCTTCGTCCTCGTTCTCAACCGAGCTCATCAGCCAGCGCCGCATCGCGTCGTCGCGGTAGGCCTCGACGATCGTTTCGATGTCGGTGTCCTGCCAGGGGCGCAGGAGGAGGGCCGGTGCGGTTGCCGTCGGTTCGACCGTGAGGGTGAAGGGTGTTGTCATGCTGACCATCCAACAGCACGGCGTTCGCTGCGTCGGATCGGCGGCCGGAGCGGGGTGCTCGAGTTCTGCCAACCGGTAAACCCTTTGTCGCCAAGCCGGGTGGTGTCGTATCGTCGTGGACGTGAGCCCGGCACTGGACCGCGGCCGCTCACTGGCAGAAGAGGCGTCGTGAATACCCAAACCCGCACATATCGACGACCGGTGCGACGCACCGCGGGTCGCCGATCTGGTGCGGCGTCCCGACGCGTCTGACCGGCCTTATTCCTGCACCCGAAGTGGTGCGGTTCTTTTGCGTTCTGCAGTCTTTCAGCCCTTGTAGCTCAGCGGACAGAGCACCGGTCTACGAAACCGGGGGCGGTGGTTCAATTCCATCCGAGGGCACGGAGTGCCGATCAGGGCACGTATCCCACTGTCAGCGGTAGAGCGCGGCGGCGTCGGTGAGGATGATGGCTGGGTCTTTGTCAGCAAGGGCGCGCAGGTCGTTGGTGAAGCCGGTGGCGCTGTAGCAGGCAAGTTTGGCCGTGTCCGCGCTGGGGCGGCCCTGGGCGGCCAGCAGGCTTCGAATATGGCCCAGCCGTTCGAGGTGGCCGATGCCCATGGTCTCGCCCCACTTGGCTTCACCGATGGCCAGGATCGGTTGGCGGTTGTCGTCGTCCAGGCCGTAGGCGACGACATCGAGTTCGTGGCTTGTCTTGTTCGCCGGGTCGTTGACTGTTCCTCTTTCGACGCGGTGCGGGAAGTCGCCGAGAAGGTGCTCGTCGGCGACGTACCGGGTCCAGTGACGGCAGACGTGTTCGAAGTGCGGGCCCAGAACATTGCCGACGAAGCGGCGGCGACTGCGCTGCCATAGGCGGGTGGGGTCGTGGGTGTGCTCAAGGTCGGACCAGATCGGGCGCATGACGGCGTGGTAGAAGGTCACCAGTGGCTCGGTGATGTGGAACGTGGTCCGGTTGTCTTTGAAGGCGTCGGGTTCCTTGGCGATCAGACCGGAGTCCTCCAGGACGTTGAGCGGATGAGCCAGGTCCCCGGACCTGCGCCCGAGGTAGGAGGCGATGCCGCCCCGGCTGGCGTTGCCTTCGGCGATCGCGGCGAGCACCGAGTGGTACAGCCCGGTGTCGTGAATGTCGGGTTCATCGGCGAGCAGATAGCGGGCCTCGCGGAACAGCGGACTGGTGCGGGAGAGGACGGTGCGCTCCACCCAGGCGTCGAAGTCGTCGGGGCCGTTCGGGGTGTCGTCGCGGACGTATTCGCGGCGGTACGCCGGGGTACCGCCGACGATGGCGTTGACTTTCAGAGCGGTGACCGGGTCGGTGATACCCCAGAACCGTGCGGCCAGCCGGTAGTCGAGGGTGGGCACCATCAGTTCGAGGCCCGCACGTCCGCGCAGCGGGGCGTTGCCGGACAGCAGGCCGCCCATGAACGACATCGCTGAGCCGCACAGCAGCAGCCGGGTGCGGCTGGCTTCGCGCTGCTCCCGTAGTGGGCCGAGGGCGTTCTGCACAACCGAGGGCAGCGTCGGATTGGCTTTGGCCAGGTAGGGGAACTCATCGATCACCACCGGCACGGCCTTGTCCCGGCCCAGGGCCAGCATGGCGTCGAGAACCTGATGCCAGTCGGTGAGCTCCAGCGGCGCCGGGGCGCCAAGGTGTTCACCGAGCGCAGCCCCGACGCGTCGCAAAGACTCGCCGTCGGCGGCCTGATCGGCGGCGAAGTAGAACCCGCCCGTCGCCTGGCACAAGGCACGAAGCAGGAACGTCTTGCCCTGTCGGCGGCGACCGGACACGACGCCTAGAGTCGCACCAGGACGCTTGTCCGTAGCGAAGGCGCTTAACGTCGACCATTCACGGTCGCGGTCGAACATCTCGGGTGGTCGGGGGAGCGGCATCGGCAGACCTTGGGGGCTCGTTACATAACTCGACTTATGATAGCTGAAGTTATGATAACTGTGACCGGTGGTGTCGGGTTGTGGATGATCACGAAGTAGCGGAAGGTGTCGCCGGTCGAGGTGACCGCGCTGGTGCCCATGTCCGTGGTCACGGTGATGTCCACTGTGGTGTTGGCCGGGCCCGGGGGCGACTCTACTTTCAGGGTCGTCGGGGTTTGTGAGTAGATCTTCTCGACGGGAGTGGAGCCGAACAGCACGGTGACCGGGCCGACGAGACCGGTTCCGGTGATCGTGACCGTAGCTCCGCCGCCGGATAGGCCGTATGCGGGTGTCACGGCGGTGACCGTCGGCGCACCCGCGTAGCCGTACTGGTCCGTCGCCTGGGTCGGGCTGGTGCCGGTGGGTGTGGTGACGGTGACGTCGACGGTGCCTGTCGTGCCCGCGGGTGCTTCGGCGGTGATGGTGGTCGGGGTGTCGATCGTGAAGGTGGCCGGGACGCCGCCGAAGTCGACTGCGGTGGCCTGGGCGAAGTCGGTTCCGGTGAGGATGACCTGGTTTCCGCCGGCCGGCGGGCCGCCGTCCGGGCTGACCGACGAGACCCAGGCGCTGGGCGTCATGGCCACGCTGTATGCGCCGGGGATCTTCTCTGTGGTGCTGGTGACCGTGTTCGTGGCGGTGTTGATGACTGATACTGCGCCGGGAGTGCCCGTGGCGTCCTCGACGTAGCCGGTGACGTAGAGGGCTGATCCGTCGGGGGTCTCTGCCAGCTCGACCGGCAGCGGGCTGACCGGGATGTTGGCGGTGACGGCGTTGTCGGCGGTGTCGATCATGGAGACCTGGCCGCTGTTCTCGTCTGCGGCGTAGACCGTGCTGCCGTCCGGGGAGACTGCTACGCCGCTCGGATATCCGCCGACCGGGATGGTTGCGGTGACCGCGTCGGTGGCGGTGTCGACTACCGAGACCGTGTCGCTCAACCCGTCTGCGACGTAGACGGTGCCTCCGCCGGGGGAGACGGCGAGGCCGGTGGGCCCGTCGCCGATCGGGATCTCGGCGGTGACCTTGTTGGTCGCCGTGCTCAACACGCCGAGCATGCCGAGGTCGGTGCTCCCGTCGGGAATGGACTGCGCCAGATAGACGGCGCTGCCGTTCGGGTTGTACGCCATCTCGGGCGGGGTGCCGACTTCGACGGGCTGCTCGATGGTCGCCGTGACGGTGCCGGTCGTCACGTTGTAGGCCGTGATCGTGGTGGGCTGCAGGCCGTCGGAGAAATAGGCCGTCGTGCCGATCGTGCCGAACGTGCGAGCCGCGCCGGTCGATGCGTGCGCGGCGGGCGGGCTCGCCACCGTGACCACGGCTGCCCCGGCGAGCGCGACGCCGGCGACGAGGGCGGCGGTGCGGCTCGGCGTGCGCGGTTCGGATGGTTGCGGCCGGTTACGGCGCATCGTGTCTCCCTGGCTGAACGGTGATCTGGTTTCACCAGAGAGAGCATCAGGTCGCACTGGTGCCAACAGTTTTCGGCGGACCGGTTTCAGAAGGGCGGCCTGGCAGGGGCTCGCGAAGTGACGGGCTGCGGCGCCCTGCGGCGGCCTCGGGCAGCGCTGGGACTCGTGGGATTCGGGGTCGCTAGGGTGGCTTCCGGCCTACATTTGCTGCGAACCGGTCTTGTGGGACGTGGCTGGTGACCTAACGTGCCCGTGCTGTAGCACAATGGGCTCATGGATCGAGTGGAGATCGCGGAGATGGCGCTCAGCCTGCCCGAGATAGACCCGGACCAGCCGACGCCGGCTCGTATCTACGATTTCTGGCTCGGCGGGTCGCAGAATTTCGCGGCGGACCGGGAGCTCGGCCGACGGGTGGCGAAGACGCTGCCCAGCCTGCCTGCGGCCGCTCGGGCGAACCGTGCGTTCCTGGGGCGGATCGTGCATCACCTGGCCGCCGAGCGCGGGGTCGACCAGTTTCTGGACCTCGGCTCCGGGGTGCCGACCATGCGGAACGTGCACGAGGTGGCGCGCGAGGTCAATCCCCGCGCTTCCGTCGCGTATGTGGATGTCGACCCGGTGGCCGTGGAGCACGCGCGGGCGCTGCTGTCCGGTGTCGAGGGTGTCTCCGTGCTGCTGGCTGATCTGCGCCGGCCGGACATGGTGCTGCGGCATCCGCTGCTCGCCGAGACGCTTGACATGGACCGGCCGGTGGCCGTGCTGATGTTCGCCGTGCTGCACTTCATGCCGCAGGGCCGCGAGATCGTCCAGGCGTACGCGGACGTTCTTGCCCCGGGCAGTTTCGTCGCGCTGTCGCACGCCGAGACGCAGGCCGCGACGTCGCAGGAGCAGGCCTCCGCGGCGACGGACTACACCAAGGCCACCGGGGTTGCCGTGGTGAGTCGCACTCCGGCGGAACTCGCGGAGCTGGTGGAGGGGCTCACGATCGAGCCGCCCGGCGTAGTGCCGATCCAGCAGTGGGGCACCGAGCCCGGCTCGGCCGAAGCCGAGCAGGCCGAGATGCGTATGCACGGGCTGCTGGCCCGCAAGCTGTAGCGCAGCGCAGGGTAGGGCAGTGCAGCGCAGGGTCTCGGATCGGTCTCGGTCCGGTTCGGCGGCGCGGTCCGAGTGACGGCCTTTGCCCTCTGACCGCCGGTGACATTTCATGGGGTTTCGGGAATCCGTTATCGCGCCGAAAACCGGTCGCCGCGACCGTGTACCGGCCGCCACAATTCCAGGACGCACAAACCGACGGAAACGACTGCCGAGGGATGTGGATCACCCGGGCGGTGTCGGCTCGGAATTCGAGTCCCGCACACTGTCATGGTCTGCTTCGGCGCGCCCACGAATGCGCGTCACCGCAGGTCAGGCCCGGATCGGAGATACCCGCCGCACCCTTCGGCAAAGCCTCGAACAACCTTGCGAGGTAGATTGGAGGGAGCGTATGGAGGCCGGTGGGAACCACGAAGCCTCCGACATCGTCCGTCGATTATTCACCGTTCGCAACGGATCGCTGCTCTTTCTCGCGTTCTGTGTCGGAGCCACCCTGGTCAGCGTCGGAATCACCCTCGTCCTGGCGCACCTGCTCGGCAGGTGGGGCAACGGGATGGGCCAGATCGGCCAGATCTTCGAGTCGGTCAACGCGGCGTTCTCCGGCCTGGGCTTCATCGCCCTGGTGGTGACCTTCCGACTGCAGTACGACGAACTCGTGCTCCAGCGCCTGGAACTGGGCAACCAGCGCGAGGCGATGGACCGGACCCAGACCGCGCTGCACCGCAGCGCCGAGGCCGACATGCGGATCTGCCACATCGAGCTGGTCCGGATGTCGCTGGAGGACCAGGACCTCGCCGAGGTCTGGCCCGGATTCCATAACGGGCTGTCCGCGAAGACCGCCAAGCAGCACGCTTACGTGAACCTCATCGTCCAGCACCACCGGATGATGCACAGCACCGGCTTCCTGGACGACGACGACGTCCGCAGCACCTTCGGGCACCTGCTCTCCAGCCCGGTCGTGCGGGACTACTGGGAGGCCGGCATGGCCGCCCGCGGGATCGCGCCGCGGGCGCAGAAGCCCGAGTCGGACTTCAACGCGCTGGTCGACCGCGCTTACCGGGAGACGCGGTCGCCGGCGGACCAGGTCGGCGCCGACGTCATCGACCTCGGGATCAGGCGCCAGTCCGATGCCGTATGAGGAGCGGGTCGAGTTGAGGTTGAGAGAGGGTCGGCCGACGGGCCGGCGGACAGTGTGGCTCCGCCGGCCGGTCGGCCCGATTTCGCTGAGAGCAGAACCGGCCCGGCCACCTGGCCGGGCCGGGCGCTCTACGCTGAAGAGGTGAACAGCCACGAGCCGAACCGCCTCAGCCTCGTTCCGCTGCGCCTGACTCCGCTCGCGGACGGACACCGTCCGGTCGCCAGGGCGGTCGGCTTCACCGCCGTGCCGTCGTCGAAGCCTGTGTCGGTGCGGCAGCCGGTCGCGGGTTCGGCCCGGTCGGCGTCGGCGCGGGAGCCGCTGTGGCGCGACGTCGTCGGGGACGTGCTGCGGCGCGAGCGGCTGGCGCAGGCGCGCACGCTCAAGGACGTGGCCGACACGGCCCGGATCTCGATGCCCTATCTCTCCGAGCTCGAGCGCGGCCGCAAGGAAGCCTCCTCGGAGGTCCTCGCGGCCGCCGCGCGGGCGCTCGGCCTGGGGCTGGCCGACCTGCTCGGGCTCGCCCAAGCCGAGCTGGCCCGGCTGAACGGCGAGGGCGACGCGGTTCCGGCGCGGGTCCCGGTGCCGCTTTCCGGCCCGGCCGGCGGGCCGGGCGCCGCGCCGCTCGCCGGATCGGCGAAGGACGGCGCAGGCGCGAAGCCGGTCCGGCTCGAGCCGCCGGCGGCCGCGGTTCCGGCCCTGGCCCCGGCTATCGCAGACCACGGATCCGGCGCCGGGCCGGATCGCGCCGGCCGCGGTGCCGAAGCCGTGGCGACGGCTGTCTCCGAGGTGCATTTGAGCGTGCGGGCGGCTGGTACGCCGACGCTGCTGGCAGCTTGGCGTGGCACGATGAGTCTCGTGGCTTGACGCCGGCGTGCCCGGTTCCGCCGGTTCCGCCGGTTCGGTTCTCGTTCCGGCGCCAGATTCCCGCCGCGGTCATCCCGGCGGCGAGGCCCGTGCCGCACGCGTCGTCGCTTCGTCGCGAGCGGCGATCGCGGCCGCGGGTCTTGCGCGGCGTGCTCATGCCGGTGCCAGCCGCTGGCTGATCACCTGGTCGGCCAGGCCGTAGGCGACCGCGTCCGGCGCGGTGAAGACCTTGTCCCGGTCCATGTCGGCGCGCAGCTCCGCGGTCTCGTGGCCGGTGTGCCGGGCCAGCACCGCCTCGACCTGGTCGCGTACCCGCAGCATCTCCTTGGCCTCGAGGCCGAGGTCGGAGACGGTGCCCTGCCGCCCGCCCATGGCCGGCTGGCCCAGCAGCACCCGCGAGTGCTCGAGCACGTAGCGCCGGCCCGGGCTGCCCGCGGCCAGCAGGACCGCCGCCGTGGACGCCGCCTGCCCCACGCAGTAGGTCGCGATCGGCGAGCCGATGAACCGCATCGTGTCGTAGACCGCCATGAGCGAGGTGAACGAGCCGCCCGGCGAGTTGATGTAGAGCCCGATCTCGGTCTCCTGGCTCGCCGACTCGAGGTGGATCAGCTGCGCGATCAGGACGTTGGCGACGTCGTCGTCCAGCTCGGAGCCGAGGAAGACGATCCGGTCGGCCAGCAGGCGGCTGTAGAGGTCGTAGGCGCGCTCGCCCTGCGGGGTGCGCTCGATCACGGTGGGGATCGTGTAGTGGGCCACGGTCACAGTCCGATCCGGCGCCGCGTGCCCACCGGCCGCACGTCCTCGAGCGATTCGACGACCTGGTCCACGATGCCGTACTCCTTCGCCTGCTCGGCGGTGAACCACCGGTCGCGGTCGCCGTCCCGGGAGATGGTCTCCTCGCTCTGGCCGGTGTGCCGCGCGGTGATCCGCTCGATCGACTTCTTCAGGTACTCCAGGTTCTCCGCCTGGATCGCGATGTCGGCGGTGGTGCCGCCGATGCCCGCCGACGGCTGGTGCATCATGATCCGCGCGTTAGGCAGCACGTAGCGCTTACCGCGGGTCCCGACGGCCAGCAGGAACTGGCCCATGCTCGCGGCGAAGCCCATGGCGAGGGTGGCGACGCTGTTCGGGATCAGCTGCATCGTGTCGTAGATCGCCAGCCCCGCGGTTACCGAGCCGCCCGGGCTGTTGATGTAGAGGCTGATGTCGGCCTTCGGATCCTCGGCGGACAGCAGGAGCAGCTGCGCGCAGACCCGGTTCGCGGAGACCTCGTCGACCTGGGTGCCGAGGAACACGATCCGCTGCAGCAGCAGCTGCGCGGCCAGGTGGTCGTCGAAGCGGTTGGACGGCGTGTTGTCGTCCTGCGCTGTCACAGCGCTGGCCGTCGATCTGCCGGGTGTTTGATCCCAGCCGAAGATGAGTGCGGTCATCGGTCCTCCGGTTCCGGTGCGGTGCGCTGGCTTGGCCCTTTCCACTCTCGGGCCGGCCGCGCGGGCGCGACAGGCTTCTCGGCCCGCGGCAGATTCGCCCAAAGCCGAACCGGGCCGGGCGGTGCGGGACAATCGGTTCGTGATCGTCGAACGCCTGTACGTAGAAGACGCTCTGGTCGACGCCGGGGCGCGCGAGCGGTGGCCCTTGACCGTGCCCTGCGTCGCCGCGCTGGCACAGGACGGGCTGGAGCTGAAACAGCCGGTCACCTTCCTGGTCGGGGAGAACGGTTCCGGCAAGTCCACCCTGGTCGAGGCGGTGGCCGAGGCGTTCGGCCTGGACGCGCAGGGCGGCCGGGCCGGCCGGAAATACGCCAACGACCGGCCGAAGACGCCGCTCGGCCGGATCATCCGGCTGGATCTGACCCGCGAGGGCGCCAGGATGGTCACCGGTCCGCGCACCAAGCGCAAGGGGTACTTCCTGCGTGCGGAGACCACGTTCGGCTTCGCGCAGGCCGTCGCCGGGCTGCCCGGCTACTGGCCGGAGAACCTGGCCACGCGCAGCCACGGCGAGGGCTTCCTGGTCATCTTCGAAAGGATGTTCCGGGAGCCGGGCCTCTATCTCATGGACGAGCCCGAGGCCGCGCTGTCCTTCACCTCATGCCTGCAGCTGGTCTCGCTGATGCACCAGCTCGGCCAGACCGGCGCGCAGGTGATCTGCGCGACCCACTCGCCGGTCCTGGCCGCCACGCCCGGCGCCGACATCATCGAGGTCGGCGAGCACGGCTTCCGCCGGTGCGCGTGGGGCGAGCTCGGCCTGGTCGACCACTGGCGGCGCTACATGAGCGAGCCGGACACATATCTACGGCGGCTGATCGGGCTCTGAGCGAGCCGGGCGCCGCCGGCCACGCAGCCCTGACGCGGCGTCAGTCGCCGTGCGGGTCGGGGATGAGCGTGCCGATGGCCGAGCCGAGCACGAAGGCGATTCCGGCGACGACCATGGCCGGCCGGAAGCCGGAGTAGAAGTCCGATCCGCGGGCGACGAAGGCGCCGAGCAGCGCGATGCCGATCGCGCCGCCGACCTGCCGGCTGGCGTTCAGGACGCCGGAGGCCAGCCCGCTGCGCTCCGGCGGCGCGCCCTCGACCGCCGCCGAGGTGACCGCCGGCATCGTGATCGAGATGCCGAGCCCGGCCGCCATCATCGGCACGACCAGCACGAGATACGGCTGGTGGCCGCCTAATGCGGCCATGACGACGAAGCCCGCCGCGCCGATCGCCATGCCCGCGACCACCGGCCGGCGCGGCCCCATCCGGCTGTTGGCCCGGCCGCCGAACCAGGAGCCGAGCGCGATCACCGCGGTCTGCGGCGCCAGCGCGAGCCCGGTGACCAGCGCGGAGTCGCCGCGCGCCTGCTGGAAGAACAGGGTTATGACGAACAGCTGGCCGTAGAAGCCGAGATTCATCAGGCAGCCGATCGCGGTGGCCGCGGACAGCTCCCGGCTGCGGAAGACGCCGAGCGGGAGCATCGGCTCGGCCCGGCGGCCCTCGACGGCGAGGAACGCCGCGGTCGCGGCGGCGAAGGCGGCGAACCCGGCGAGCGCGCCGACCGACGTCCAGCCGGAGCGGCCCGCCTCGACCATGCCGAAGGTGACCGCGGTCAGCGCGACGATGCCGAGGATCTGCCCGGCGGCGTCGAACCGCCCCGTGCGCCCGTCTGTCCGGCCGTTGTGGATCCAGCGGTGGCCCAGCACCAGGCCGACGACCGCCACCGGGATGTTGAGGAAGAAGATCCAGCGCCAGCCGAGCGTCGTGGTCAGCACGCCGCCGAGCACCGGGCCGCAGCCGGAGGCGAAGCCGCCGACCATGCCCCAGAAGCCGATCGCAATGGCCCGGGTCCGCCGCTCGTGGTAGCTCGCCTGGAGCAGCGAGAGCGAGGCGGGTACCAGCAGCGCCGCGCCGATCCCCTGGATCGCCCGCATCGTGATCAGCATCGGCAGGCTCACCGAGAAGCCGCACAGCGCCGAGGCGCCGGCGAACAGCGCCAGCCCGACCTGCAGCAGCCGCTTCCCGCCGAGCCGGTCGCCGAGCCAGCCGGCCGAGAGCAGCAGCCCTGCGAAGACGACCGTATATGCGTCGACCACCCACTGCAGTCCGCTCACCGACGCCGAGAACTCCCGGCCGAGCTGGGGCAGCGCGACGTTCACGATCGTCGCGTCGACGATCACCATGAACCAGCCGAAGCAGACCGCCGCCAGCGGCCGTGCGTCGAAGGTCTGCGCCTCGCGCTGCGTATCGCGGCTTGTCTCCAGGGCCATACGGTTCGGTTGCCCCGATCGGCCGACCTATGCGGGCCCGGCCCGGACCGGTCCGATAGCCGCGGGCGCCGGGTGCCGCCCTACTTGCCGGACTTCCCGAGGTCCGCCGGGATCAGCGAGAACATCACCATGTCCTCCTGGCCGTGATGGGTGAACCCGGACTGCCGGGCGACCCCCTCGCGGACGAAGCCGGCCTTCTCGGCGGCCCGCTGCGAGGCCGCGTTGCCCACCGCCGCGAACAGCTCCACCCGGTTCAGCTTCTGGTCGCGCAGCGTCCACTCGGCGACCGCCCGCGTGGCCTCCGGCGCGAAGCCGCGGCCGCGGGCCCAGGCGCCGATCGCGTATCCGACCTCGGTGACGCGGCTCTCCCAGTCGGTGCCCTTCAGTCCGATCCCGCCGATGTACCGGCCGGTCTCGAGATCGGTGATGGCCCAGTTGATCCCCAAGCCCATGGTCCGCATGGTGTGCGCCGCCTGGGTGCACCACAGCCGGCCGTCCGCCTCCGTGTACGGCTGCGGACCCGACAGCCAGCGCTTCGACAGGTCGTCGTTGAACATGGCGACCGTCGGCTCGACGTCCTGTTCGAGATGCGCTCTGAGCAGCAGCCGGGCCGTTTTCAGCTCGGCCATGGGGAAAACGTTCGCGGAGAACACCGGATCAGTCTCGCAGCCTGCTCCTTTCCATGTCCAAAGAATGATGCCGAAGCGGCCCGGTGAGACTGGAATCACCTGGGCACCGGGTCGGCTTCGGCGTACCGGGGTCCGGGCGCGTGGCACCATGGGTTCGTCACTCAATGTCGCGTGCATGGAGGCATCCCGGCGATGACCGCGCAGCCCAGCGCCTCGTATTCGATCACCGTGCGCCTGGAGGCGCCCGCGCGGGGCAACGCGGTGTCCGGGATCACCAAGGTCGTCGAGGACGTCGGGGGAGCGGTCACCGCGCTCGACGTGTCCGGCTCCGACAGCGAGCGGATGCGGATCGACGTCACCATCGCCGCGGCCAGCGCCGAGCACGCCAAGCTGATCACCGACGCCATCGCGGACTTCGACGGCATCGTGGTCGGACGGATCTCCGACCGCGTCTTCCTGCTGCACCTCGGCGGCAAGATCGAGATGCAGTCGAAGGTCCCGCTGCGCAACCGCGACGACCTGTCGATGGCTTACACGCCCGGCGTGGCGCGGGTCTGCATGGCCATCGCGGAGAACCCGGAGGACGCCCGGCGGCTGACCATCAAGCGCAACTCGATCGCGGTGGTGACCGACGGCTCCGCGGTGCTGGGTCTCGGCAACATCGGGCCGAAGGCGGCGCTGCCGGTCATGGAGGGCAAGGCCGCGCTGTTCAAGCGCTTCGCCGGGATCGACGCCTGGCCGATCTGCCTGGACACCCAGGACACCGAGGAGATCATCGCCGCGGTCAAGGCCATCGCGCCGGGCTTCGCCGGGATCAACCTGGAGGACATCTCCGCGCCGCGCTGCTTCGAGATCGAGCGGCGGCTGCGCGGGCTGCTCGACATCCCGGTCTTCCACGACGACCAGCACGGCACCGCGATCGTCGTGCTCGCCGCGCTGACCAACGCGCTGCGGGTGGTCAACAAGGACCTCGGCGACGTGCGCATCGTCTGCTCCGGCGCGGGCGCGGCCGGCACCGCGGTGCTGCGGCTGCTGCGCGAGGCCGGGGCGAAGGACCTGACCGTGGCCGACTATCACGGCGTGGTGCACCTCGGCCGCAACGACCTGGGCGGCCCGGACTCGGACCTGCGCTGGGTGGCCGAGAACACCAACGCGGGCGGCTACACCGGCACCCTGCGCGAGGCGCTGGCCGGCGCGGACGTGTTCATCGGCGTCTCCGCACCGAACATCCTGACCGGCGAGGACATCGCCACCATGGCGCCCGGCTCGATCGTCTTCGCGCTGGCCAACCCGGATCCCGAGGTGGACCCGGCGGCCGCCCTCGAGCACGCCGCGGTGGTGGCGACCGGCCGCAGCGACTACCCGAACCAGATCAACAACGTGCTGGCCTTCCCCGGCGTGTTCCGCGGCCTGCTCGACGCGCACAGCCGCGCCGTCTCGCTGCGCATGCTGCTCGCCGCGGCCCGCGCGCTGGCCGCGGTGGTCACCGACGAGAAGCTGAACGCGCACTACATCGTGCCGTCCGTGTTCGACCCCGAAGTCAGCCCCGCGGTCGCGGCGGCGGTGCGGGAAGTGTGCTCGGAGCCTGCGGCGGGCTGACGACGGCCACCCGGACGGCGCGGCGCCGGCGGGCGGCGGACAGCCGCGCGAACTCTCCGCCGAGCAGGAAGTCCCGCAACGCCGCGGCGGGAATCTCGTCGAGGGCCGCCTTCGGGATCATCACCGCTCTGCGCGGCCACCGGTACAGAAGGAAGAAGTCCTCCGTCTCCCGGGCGGCCGTGTACTCGGTCCAGTGGACGCGGGTCTCGGTGCCCGCCGTGCGGATGATGACGCCGTCCTGTGAGATCTCCATCTCCCGGGGCGTTCCGGTAAGGCGCCGGCGCTGC
>DASYAE010000281.1:0-18676 GCA_036501535.1 Actinocrinis sp.
GCTCGAGACCTGCCGTGTGGTCGCTCCATGCTCACCATAAGATCCCGTATTCGGCAGGCGGACCCACCACACTGCCCAACATGACATCACTGTGTTCGGAGCACCACGTCCTGACCCATGAGCGCGATGCCAGGTGAGGTAAATATCTGCCGCACCCGCCAGAGCGAACCGGGCCGCCGTCCCTTGCCCGACGCAGAGAGCCACCGACCGACCCACCCACACCCAACGAAACCCCAGCTCAACCCACCCAACCCCCGCCCCCAATCTCAGCGGAGGGCCCGCCGGAGGCACGCCGTTGATCTTCCAGTCAATGTCATGCCTTTAAGTTCTTAAGCAGCTTGACCGAGCCCGCCTGGCCTAGCCCGCGTTGAAGGCGTCCGGCGCGAAGTGCCTGATGTCTCCGAGCGCATCTTCGGCCGTGCCGCCGAGCAGCGGATCGCCGAGCAGGCCGGTCAAGGTCGGGACGACCCTCGGGTCGAGGATCGTGCCGGCCATCCGGCCGATGTGGCCGAGGCAGGTGACGGCCAGTTGGCGGACCTGCTCGTCGCGGTCCGGGTCGAGCAGGCAGGAGAGCAGGTATGCCTCCAGCCAGGCCTGGTCCGGCTCGTTGTAGGTGAGGTCCAGCAGCGCGTCGGTGGCTTCGGCGAGCGTGCCGTGCTCCATCGCGGCCACCTGCTCGGCGTGCCAGCGCCGCAGCTCTTGCTGCTGCTGCTGCTGCTCCTCCTCGGCGGTTGGCGGGGGCTTGTCCGTCGCCCCCTCGCCGTCGCCCCCGCCTTTGCGCTGGCCTTCGCCGTCGGTCAGGCTCCGCACGGTTTGATGTTCCCCTTCTTGTCGACGAGGCCGGCGCGCTTGGCCGCGTTCTGGGCGTCGGCCATGCCCGGGTCGCTGGTCATGTCGTCCCAGTTTCGCACGTGGCCGTGGTAGATCTCGGTGTCCGGCTGCTGCTCCTCGCCCTCGGGCGCCTGCGGTGCGGGCTGCACCCGGGTGCGGTCCAGGATGACGACCTCGCCGTTCTTGTCGTCGACTCCGATCCGTCGCGCGTTGGTGGGCTTGATCTGGACCGACCGGTCGAGCGCGGCCTGCCCGTCCGCCGGCTCCTTGCTGTTGACCCCGCGGGACGAACTGCGCGCGACGGGCCCGTGCTTGCCGCCGGGATCGTAGACCCGGATCGGCTCGGGTCCGTCCGGGGTCGCGACGGCCGGTTTGCCGCCCTTCGGCTTTAGGCCGACCGGGTCGGCGAGACTCAGCGGGTTGAGCACATACGCATGCGGGTTGGGCGAACCGGATAGGCCGATCGGGTCGCCGGTCAGGTAGCGGCCGGTGTCCGGGTCGTAGTAGCGCAGGAAGTTGTAGCAGAGCCCGGTCTCCCGGTCGAGGTACTGGCCGGGGAAGCCGAGCGGGCAGTCCACCGCGTCTTCGGCCTGCGCGCCCGCGGCGATGCCGGCGAGCCCGTTGCCGTTGCCGCTGCCGCTGTCGTCGCCGTTCCTTTCAGCACGCCCGCCCCATAGGTCCGCGCTGCGGCGCCAGGCCACCGCACCGTTCGGGCCGATCAGTTCCGCCGGGGCGCCGAGTAGGTCGGCGACGATGGCGTGGAATCGGGCGTCGACGGTGCGCTGGTCGTCGGCCCCGACCGTGATCCGAAGCCGCTCCTGGGCCACCGGCGTCCAGGATCCGGGCTCGTAGTCCCAGACGGTGACCACGTCGTCCTTGCCCGGGGTGTACTGCTCGGCTAGCACTGCGCCGTCCCAGCTGAACCGGGTCTCCGGGCCTGCTGCGCCGTCCGGGGCGTACCGCTGCTTGCCGATCCGCCGGCCGAGTGCGTCGTAGCGGTACCGCCACACCTCGCCGCCCGGCAGTGCCGCGCTGACCATCCGGTCGCCTACATCGTAAGAGTACTGCCAGGTCAGGGCCTTGCCGGAGAGGGTGCGGCGGACTGCCCGGGTCAGGCGGCCCTGGCCGTCGTACTCGTATTCGGTGCGTCCGGCCCGGCGCAGCAGCGTGCCCTCGACCGAGCGCGCCCCGGCAGTTGCCCCGTCGGGCGTGCGGGTGTCAGCGCTCTGGATAAGGTTGCCCATCGGGTCGTAGGCGTAGGACTCGGTCCAGTCCTCGGCGCGCACCGCGGTGACCCGGCCGAGCGGGTCCGCCTCGTAGCGCCGGGTGCCCCCGGTCGTGTCGTGCAGCGCGGCGACCACCCCGTCGCGGCGGTACTCCCACATCCGTTCGTCCACCACGTGGGCGCGGCGCTCCTCGGGCGGACCGTCCACCGCCAGTAGGCGGCGTACGGTCATCCGGTCCAACGCGTCCCATTCGCTGGTGATCGCGGCGTGTGCGCCGATCCAGCGATGCGACTCGCGCCCGGCCGCGTCGTAGCCGAACGCGATCTGCTGCTGGCCGGCGGCGAGGCTCGCGGCCCGGTTCGCCGCGTCGTACGACCACGCGGACTGCCGGCCGATCGGGGTGGTGCGCGAGACGCGTCGGCCGGCCGCGTCGTAGGCCGAGCTGACGGTCCATCCGTCGACGGCTTCGGTCAGCACCCTGCCGAGCAGGTCGCGGGTGTACACCAGCTCGGTGTCTGGTGTGGTGGCGCGGATCAGCCGACCGGCCGGGTCATAGCCGAAGTGGGTCACCGGAGCAGGGGTCGGATCACGGCTCGGGTCAGGGATCGGGTGTGCTGCGCCGTCTGGGTCTGGCGCTGCGATCGCGCGTTGCTCGACCACCTGGCCCAGCGCGTCGCGCACCAGCTCGATCCGCTGGCCTACGCCGTTGGTTCGGGACGTCAGCTGGCCGGCCGCGTCGTAGGCGTAGGTCAGTTCCCGGCCGTTGAAGTCGCGTTCGGCCACCAGCTGCCCGGCCGGGTCGTAGCGGTAGGTCCAGGACAGGCCGGTCGGGCCGGTGACCGCGGTCAGCCGCAGCTCGGAGTCGTGCGCGAACTCGTACCGTGCGCCGTCCGGGTCGATACGAGCCCTGATCCGGCCGAACTCGCCGACATCGAACCGGGTGCGCTGGCCGGCCGGGTCCACGTGCGCGGTCAGCCGCCCCTCGTCGTCCCATTCCCAGGCCTCGGCCGAGCCGTCGGGTAGCGACTGCCGCACTGCCCGGCCGATCAGCCCCCACCGGGTCTCGGTCTGCGCGCCCAGCGGATCGCCGGCGGAGAGCACCCGGCCGCGGGCGTCCCGGCGCACCTGCCACACCGCCCCGAGCGGATCGGTCACCCGCACGGGCATTCCGGACCGGTCGGTTTCGATCAGCGTTCGATTTCCGAGCGGGTCGATCGTCTCGGTCGGCCGGCCGCGGTCGTCGTAGCCGAAGCGCCGGATCGCGCCGAGGGGATCGGTCTCGGCGACGAGGTTGCCGCGCTCGTCGTACGTGTACTGCCACGTCGCGCCGTCCGCGTGCACGATGCGCTGCGCGGTGCGGAAGGCGTTGTACTCGGCGCGGATCACTGCGCCGTCCGGCCGGACGACGGCCGTCGGGTCGCCGTTCGCGTCCAGGGTGAGCGTCGTGGCGTTGCCGTGCTGGTCGCGGTATGAGAGCAGGCGTCCGTACGCGTCGTATTCGGTCACGACGACGCCGCCGAGCGGGTCGATCGTTTCGCGCACGCGGCCGTGCTCGTCGTAGTGGTACTCGGTGCGATTGCCCAGGCTGTCGGTGTAGACCGTGGTTCGTTTGGGTGGGTCGTACTCGAGCGTGCCGGACAGGAAGTCCCCGTCGCCGGTCGTGCGCACCACTCGACCCTGATCGTCGTACTCGTATACGAAGCGGTATCCCGTGCGATCCACCCAGGCGACGATCCTGTCCGCGGCGTCGCACTCGTAGTGCAGCGTCTGTCCGGCCTCGTCGACCACGCCCGTCAAGCGGCCGCGCGCGTCGTATTCGAAGCCGCACAGGAATTCGGGCGGCTCGACGGGGGCGGCGGCGCCGTGGTCGTCGAGCCCGGACCCGGCCGCCAGCCGCAGCCCGGTCACCCGCCAGCCGCCTGCCCTGGCTTCGCCCTCCACCAGCACCCGGTATCCGGCCGAGTGCTGCACCTCCAGCGGCGCGCCGAAGCCGTCGTGCACGAACACGACCCGGTTCCCGTTGCGGTCGACCAGTGCCGTCAGCATCCTGATCTGCGCGGTGCCCTCTCGGGTGGCGCCGAGCGTGGTGAAGATCCAGGTCGAGCCGGCCGCCTGGTCGGTCACCCGGATCTCGTCGGCCGCGCGGTCCCAGACCAGCGGCAGCCGCTCGCCCTCGTCCGGCAGCACCGGCCGGACCGCCCCGTCCTGGTCGGCGTCCGGCACCGGGTAGTGCAGCACCCTGCCATCGTCGTCCAGCAGGCTTATCCCGTCCGCGGCCACGACGATCCGGATGTCCAGCGTGGAGGACCAGCCCGGCCCGAACAGCCGCCTGTCCCGGTAGCCGGAGGCATACGCCCGGCGCAATACCAACGGCAGCACGCCAGGCAGCGACACATCGACGGCCGCCGTCACCATCTGCCCGCCGACCACATCGATCGGCTCGCCCACCTTGCCGCAGGGCCCGACGCCCTGCTCGCTCACCGGATTCGGCGACGTGTCGGGGTTCCCGTCGTCGGAGGTCCCGTTCCCGTCGGACGGCCCGCGTCCGCTGCCGTCCCCGTTTCCGCCGTCGCCGTTTCCGCTGCCGTAGTGCTCGTCGTGGATCGAGTTGAACGCGTCGCCGATCGTGGAGTCGGTGTTCTGATTTCGGTCGGTGTTGGTCTTGCCGCGGCTGCCCATCTCGGCGAGGACCCGGCCGCCCTCGCTGAATACTTTGCCTGCGACGCCTGTCACGTCCGACAGGGCGCCGGTGATCATCGCGCCGAAGCCGGTGTCGTCCTCGGAAAGGCTGGACTGCAGATCCTCGTGCACGTTCGTGAGGGTCTGGCCCATGCCTTTGACGTCTTCACCGAACTGATTGACCGTCTGGAACGCCACCTGCGCGGACTGATAGTCCTGCATGATCCCGTCGTTGGCCATGATCAGCCCCCGCCTTCGCCGCTGTTCGGACGCCCCTGGTGGTACCCGCGCAGGATACTTCGATGATCACTAACGCACAACGAACAACGAAACGGGACGATCAGCGGTTCCCGGTTCCCGCCGCCCTCGCGAGGCGGCCGCCCTGCTACCTGGCTGCTACAGCCGTGCTACATCGCTCACCGATGCTTGGCGGCGGCACCGACGCCGCAGCTCAGCTAAGTGTCAACACGTGCCTAGCAGGCATCTGATTATAGCGAGCGGGGAAGGGGTCGGAATGCGGCGACTCGACGGGCGTGGTTCTGCGGCCGGGCGCATCGCGGCCCGCGCGGTCCTGTGCGGCCTCGTCCTCGGCTGTGCGGCAGTCGGACTTGCCGGCTGCAGCACTTCCACGCAGGCGCAGCCCACTGCGATGACGTCGCAGACGCCGACATCCGTCCCAGGCACGTCGTCGTCCTCGAGAGCGTCCGCGCACGCCACCGCCACGAACTCCGCCACTGCCGCCAGCTCGCACTCGCAGGGCGCTGGCTCGGGCCCCGTCGCGCAGGGTGCTTCTCCTGCCGCGGTGCACATCAGCGTCGCTCCTGCACAGCTGCCCGGATACACCACCGAATCATGGACCGCGCAGAGCGCCGGGCCGGTGCGCGACGTATCAGGGCACGACGTCGAGCTCAACGAGTGTGCGACCGTTCACGGCGCCTCGACCTGGCAGCAGCAGCCTTACGCGAGCAGCGGCGGCAACTCCGCGATCCTGGAGACCTACACCTTCTCCACCGCCGCCGATGCGCAGACCGCATATGCCGCGGTGCTGTCGGGGATGCAGTCCTGCCAGGCGACCTCCCGGGCGTTGCAGAGCTCTGCGCAGATCACCGCCGACGCGGTGGTGCGGCAGACGGCGAGTGCGAGCGGCGCGACAGCGTTCGAACGCACCTGGACCGGCGTCGAGGGCGTCTCCGCCGCGGGGCCGCAGACCAATCACCTCTACCTCGCCGAGAGCGGCAGCACCGTGCTGATCCTGCACTTTGACGAGCTGACCTCGGGCAGCACGGGGGCCAGCCCCTACGACGTGCGCAACGACCCGGGTGTTCTGTCCATGCTCACCGCAGCGCTCGCCGGCCAGACCGCCGGCGCCTGAGCGGTCTCGGCGTTCGGCCCGCGCCGGGATCCGGCCCTGCCGTCGCCGCCCACATACGTGCCGGCCAGCCAGGGCGGCATCCGCAGATACAAGCTCGTTCTCACCGAATGATCGAGGGTTGCATGCCGTCAATACACAGATACAGGCGTGAGGCCGCGCTGCTCGTGTCGGCCTCGCTGGCCGGGGCCGCGCTGGTGGCGCTGCCGGTCTCGGCCGCGTTCGCCGGCACCGTCACCTCCGGGTACGACACCGCCAGCTCGACCGGGCAGATCGGCCCGGCGGCTCCGGGCGACTCGCTGACCGCGGACCAGATGATCGACCGGGCGCAGGCCTGGATCGACGACTCGGTGCCCTACAGCCAGACCGCCGGCTGGGAGGACGGCGCGGCGGGCGGCCCGTACCGCGAGGACTGCTCCGGCTTCGTCTCGATGGCCTGGGGCCTGACGACCAGCATGGTCACCTCCACGCTGCCCCAGGTCGCCACCGTCACCGACGGGAACATCAGCGGCGACACCGGCCTGCAGACCGGCGACGCGCTGGACTACACCGCCGACCACGTGGTGCTGTTCGACTCGTGGATCGACCGGTCCTCCGGCACGTTCTACTACGACGCCGAGCACACCTTCGGCCAGGTCGCCAACCGGACCGAGGGCAACGTCTTCTCCAGCACGCTGGAGGGCTACTCGATCTCCGTGTTCGAAGGCCTGCGCTACAACCACCTCGCCGGCCAGGGCTCGGTCTCGCTGAACTCCGGCGGCTCCAACGCCGCGTTCGTGAACTCCAGCGGCGACGTGACCAACGACTGGGGCACCACCAGCGGCTGGGCCGGTCCGTCCACACTCGGCGGCAGCGCCCGGGTCGACTCGCCGGTGGTCGAGGACCAGGCGGACGACCGGGTGTTCTTCATCGAGCCGGACGGCGCGGTGGCCGACGACTGGCGCACCTCCACCGGCTGGTCCGGTCCGTCGCTGATCGGCGGCACCGCGCGGGCCGGCTCGGGGCTCTCGACCGACTCCTCCGGCGACTATGTCGCGTTCGTCGACACCAGCGGCGCCGTGGTCAACGACTGGCGGTCCACGGACGGCTCGTGGAACGGCCCGTCCGGGATGGGCGGCACCGCGCGGATCGACTCGCCGATCGTGCTGGACCCGAACGACAACCACGTGTTCTTCATCAACGGCAGCAACCAGGTCGTCAACGACTGGCGCGACTCCACCGGCGCGTGGGCTGGCCCGGCGGCGACCGGCGGCACGGCGCGCCCTGGCTCGGGCATGTCCACCGACACCAACGGCGACAAGGTCGCGTTCGTCAACACCAGCAACCAGGTGGCCAACGACTATGGCACGAGCAGCGGCTGGGCCGGTCCGGCCCTGCTGGGCGGGACCGCGCGGGCCGGCTCGCCGGTCGTCTTCGACACCTCGGCCAACCACGTGTTCTTCTTCAACACCAGCAACGCCGTGGTCAACGACTGGGTCGACTCCACCGGCGCGTGGGCCGGCCCGGCCGGGGTCGGCGGGACCGCTCGCGCGGGCTCGGACCTGACCTCCGACGCCGCCGGCGACAAGGTCGTGTTCGTCGACACCAGCAACGCCGTGGTCAACGACTGGGGCACCAGCAGCGGCTGGGCCGGCCCGTCGGGGATCGGCGGCACGTCCCGCTAGCCCCGCCAGCCGTAACAGGATCGAACAGGCCGGCCGGCAGCCGCACCAGGCTGTCGGCCGGCCCTTCGTCCGTGCCCGGTCGTCTAGGCTGAGGGCGGTTCTGAGCTGAACCGGTTTGACGGGCTGGCCTGCATTCTTCACGGGAGGCGATTGATGAGCGGTGTGGCTTCAGAGGTGCTGGCGGCGCATCGGGCCCGGTTCGCGGAATTGGACCCGCGGCTGGCCAAGCCGAAACCGCTGCCCGACCTGATCGACGGCGACGTGCCGCTGGCCTGCCCTGGCGGCCTGGCTCTGGTGCGCACGACGAATGCCGACCCCGCATCGTTCGCCGCCTGTTTCACTGCGGCCCGGGAGTCGCGGCTGGTCGCCAAGGTGGACGGCCCGAAGGCGATGGCCGCGCTGCTGGACCAGTGGGAGGGCCTTGACGGCGTTCGGCCGGGGCCGGACAGCACTGCGATCGTCACCTGGCCGTCGCGTGACACTGCGATGACGCGGACGCTGTTGGAGCACGGGTTCGTGCCACAGAGCGTCCTGGCCGTGCGCAGGGGCTCGTTTCCGGTGCCGGGCGGCTCGTCGGGTGTTGCGGTACGGCGGCTGGAGGCGACCGATGTCGAGGCTGCCGTCGCGCTGTGGATGCAGGTGATGCGCTGGGATGCGCAGTTCGGCGGCATGGCGGTGCGCGCCTCGACTGAAGGACACGTCCGGGGCGAGCTCGAGTCGGCGCTCGGTCCGGACGGCGTGTGGGTCTGGGTCGCCGAGCGCGACGGCGTGACAGTGGGCCTGGTGGTCGTCCAACCGCCGGAGCGCGCCGCCTGGGCAGTGTCGCCGTCCGCGTTTTCGCCGGGTGTGTATGTGTCCTGTGGTGTCGTCGCGGAAGGCAGCCGCAGCGGGGGGATCGGCTCCGCACTGATGCGGGAGGTCCACGCGTTCGTCGATGCGGCGGGCATTCCGGTGTCGTTGCTGCACTACGCGGCGCTGAACCCGCTTTCGGGACCGTTCTGGAGCCGCTGCGGTTACAGTCCGCTGACAACCGTCTGGGCGCGCGGCACGGTCGGCTGAACACCGCCCTGGAAGGATGTCGGCGCGCTGGTGCATACTTCGCGTCATGTTCGCAGGGTTGCTCGACATCGACTGGTCCTCGCTGAATCACGCCTATGGCACGGCCGAGGAAGCGCCGCAGATCCTGATGGGCCTGGCCTCGGACGATCCGGACGAGCGCGAGGTCGCGCTGGACAACTTCCACGGGGCGATCCACCACCAGGGCGACGTCTACGACTCGACGGTCGCCTGTCTGCCGTTCCTGTTCGAACTGGCCGGCGACGGCTCGCGCCCGGGCCGCGGGCCGGTGGTCGGGCTGCTCGTGAGCGTCGGCGAGGCGACCGCGGGCATTCAGGACGTGCACGACTCCGACGATGATGACGACCTCGAGTGGCGGATTCCCTACGAGCGGGCCAACACACTGATCCGGGAGCGCGCTGAGGAATTCGTGCCCTTGCTCGCGGATCGAGACGCCGAGGTGCGGTCGGCAGCGGCCAGCGCGCTCGCACTGTTCGCCAGCGACGTCGATCGCGCGGTCGGACTGCTCCAGGCGCGACTGGAAGCAGAGCCCGATATCGAGTGCCGTATCGCGCTGATCCGGGCCGTGGCCGACATAGCAGTGCGCGAGGACACCGCGTCCGCAGCGATTGCCGATTGGCTGCTGCGGATCGTCGCCGGCCAGGCCGATCCGGGTACCCGTCTGGCCGCCCTGGTCCATCTCGCGCGGTCGGCGCCGGAGCACCGCGCCAACGATCTCGGCGCCAAAGCGGTCGCCCTGCTGCGCGAGATCAGCGAGTTTCCCGGCTACGTCGCCGCACCGCCGGACGACCGGCCGGCGACAGACACGCTCGTCGGGATGGTGCGCGTCATGTTCGTCCCGGAGCGGCAGGGCCGCACCGATGCATGGACCGGAGATCTCCTGCGCGTCCTGCACGACGTGCTGGCCGAACGCGTGGCCGACCGACTCGAGCTCATCGAGGACCAGCTGTACCACGGCGACCCCGGACGGCGCATCGACGCCCTGCGCCTGAGCGGCCAACTGATCCGGGGCTGGCGCGGACCGTACGAGCATTTAGTCGCGCTGATCGGCGGCCAGCTCGGTGCCCCGGAACACCAGGTCCGCTACATGGCGGTCCTGGCGTTGCAGGACGTTTTCGAGCTGGCCGCGCCGGCCGCGGACGCCCTCGCCGCGGAGGTGGCCGCAGCCGGGCCGGAGGCATGGAGCAACCCGGACAAGGAGATCCAGGGCCCTTATCGGATGCAGCTGCTCGCGTTGGCGCGGCTGGGCGACCCCCGCGCCGTGCCCGGGACGGTCACGGCGGTCAACGACGGCGACAGTACGTCCATGCTGGTCCAGACCCTCGACGCGTATGGCGAACACCGGCAGGAGTTCGTGCCCGGACTGCTTCAGCGGCTGGCCGCCGTCCCGCGAGAACTCGGCGCGACATACGATTCCGGCCTGAGCAGCCTTCTGATGGCGGTGGGCCGGCTCGGGGCGGTCGAGGCGCTGCCGGAGGTGCAGCGGATCCTCGGCGAGGCCGTCCGGGCCGAGCGCGGCTGGGCCATAGAAGCGGCCTTGCACACGCTGAAGTCCCTCGGACCGGCCTCGGATTCCGCGCTGCCGCAGGTGCTGGAGCTGATGAAGAGCCCGGACGCGCGAATGTCGCTGCTCGCAGCCGAGACCGCATGGTCGATCACCGGGGACTGCGACATCGTCCTACCGACACTGCATTCGCTGATCGAAGCTGGCGAGGGGGACCGCGTGACGAGCGTCGCCGGACGCTTGGGCGCGCCCGCCGCGTCGCTGGCCGAAGGCCTTCGTCCGTTGCTGGCCTCGGAGAAACTCTGGAACAGAGTCCGGGCCGCAACGGCGCTGGTGCGGATCGCCGGGGAAGGTGAACCGGTCCTTCCGGTCTTCGCCTCTGCCTGGCAGGAGAACTCCCACACGCGCATTGAGATCGCCGAGAGCGTGGCAATGCTCGGAGCGTCCGCTGCCTCGTTCCTGCCGCTGCTGCGCGCCGAACTGGCCGCTCCACGACGCCACGCCTGGCGCGACGGCGGCTATTCCACGAGCGACATCGTGAACGACGAAAAGCTGTTGGCCCTGTGCGAGGCGGCCGTGCCGCTCCTCGCGTCCCCCAATATCTAAATATGCTTATTATGCCGGGATTTATTCGCTGGAGCGGGTGCGGGGGCGGCCCATAGAGTTGCATCATGCGCGTCAGCTATCCCCGCACGCCCCATCTGCCGTGGTCTCCGGGGGTCTCGGCGGATGACGTGCGCTGCGGCGGCGTCGCGCACCTCGACGGGCGCGAGGTCGTGGTCACGGAGAAGCTCGACGGCGAGAACACGACGCTGTACCGCGACGGGCTGCACGCCAGGTCCCTGGATTCGGCGCACCATCCGTCGCGGGCCTGGGCCAAGGCGCTGCACGGACGGATCGCCGGGCGGCTGCCGGAGGGTTGGCGGGTGTGCGGGGAGAACCTGTACGCGCGGCATTCGATCCCTTACGACGACCTGGAGAGCTACTTCTACGGGTTCTCGCTCTGGGATGCGCAGCATTGCCTGGACTGGGACTCGACGGTGCGCTTCCTGCGCGGCGTGGGGATTCCGACACCGCGGGTGTTGTGGCGCGGCGTGTATGACGAGCGCGTCATCAGGGGGCTGCGGCTGGACACGTCGCGGCAAGAGGGGTACGTCGTGCGTACGGCCGACGGGTTCGAGTTCGCGCAGTTCGCGGAACGCGTCGCGAAGTGGGTGCGCCCGGCACATGTGCAGACTGATACGCACTGGATGCACACCGACGTTGTGCCGAACGGTCTGGGCGCGTCGGCGGCGCTGTGGGCGGTGCGAAGCGGGGTGGACATCGCTGCAGGCGAGTTGGCGACGGCACTCGGTTCGGCAGCCGACGACAGCGGCGACGACAGTGCCGATCTCGACAGGGACAAGACGCTCGCCGAGGTCTATTCCCATATGGACACATCCGATCGCACCGGAGACCAGCGCCTTGCCGGTGCGATCGCAGCTCTCTGCCACACGACACGCAGGGCGCATGTGATGGCCTCGCTCGCGCGGCCGCTCGGCATGCCCCTGGCCCGCCGCGTCGCGGACCTGATCGGCCTGGCCCCGAAGCTGCACGCCGCGTTTCCTGACGAGGGCAGGCGCGCAGGGCTGGCGCGCATGTCGTTCGGCACGGATCTGCTGACGCTGCACGCGCTGGCCGCGTCCACCGCGCCCGATTCCGAGGCCGCCGACCATGTCGCGTGGTCGGCGCTGTTCGCCGAGGACGCCGGGCTGCTGCCCGAATCGCCGCTGACCGCGCTGCGGTCGGCCTGCCGCCCGGCCTTCTCGGACCTGGCGCCGCATGCCGCCGACCGCTGCTGGGCGCAGGCGCGCGAGCTGTTCGCCGAGGGCCGGGTCGCCGGCGTCGAGGAGGCAGTCGCGGCGACGTGGCGGTGGCGCGGCGGCGACTTCCCGACCGTCGTCCACCTGGTCGGGCCCTCCGCCAGTGGCAAGAGCACCACGGCCGGCTCCATGACATCCGGCGGCGATGAGGGCACTGCGATCACCGCGGTCATCAGCCTCGACGACCTGCGCGCCGAGCGCGGCTCCCGCGCCAGGCAGTCGGCGAACCGTCTGGTGCTCACCGATGCCATACAGCGGCTCGAAGAGGCACTCGGCCGGGGCGAGAGCGTCGTCTGGGACGCGACGTCGCTGACTCGGCAGCAGCGCGGGCTCGTCGACTCGGTCGCGCATCGTCGTAATGCCCTGATCAAGCACGTGGTGCTGGTCGCCGAAGAGCGCGATCTGCAGTACCGCAACACCCGGCGCGAGCACCCTGTGCCGCCCGAGGTGCTGACCGCCCAACTGCGCCGCTTCGACCCGCCCTATCCCGGCGAGGCGCACCATATCCGCTACCTCGGGCCGGACGCCGACAGTGCTGTCGATAGCGACGTGGACGCTCTACGGCCAACCTGCTGGGAGGGTTGAGCCGCAATGCGTACCAGCCGGCAGATCTACCACCGCGTGCGCTGGGACGCGCGCTTTGACCCGTCGCGCTTCATCCTCGGCATCGAGCAGCGCGGCCGGGAGCCGAAACGGCTGCCGCTGCCCATGTTCGACCCGGCCGGCGAGATCCCCTGGCACCGCGTGCTGTTCTTCGAAGCGGACGGCGTACGCGTGTGGGACCGGTCCTGCGGCCTCGATGCCCTCGACGCGTTGGACGTCGGCCTCGCGAAGCGGCCCCGACTGCTGCGCGCGCCGTTCTTCGAGCCACGCGTCACGCACGTCTTCCAAGGCGAACGCTGGGCTCCCGGCACGCGAGGCGGCGGCGCGCTCCCGGAGGAGATCCGGGTCCTGACGTGGAACACGCTGTGGGACCGCTACGACAGTGACCGTATTCACACCGCGCGGCGCCGGCCGCGGCTGCTGGCTGCGCTCGCCGGCTCGGGCGCCGACGTGATCGCGCTGCAGGAGGCCGAGCCACAGCTGCTGAACCTGTTGCTGGCCGAACCGTGGGTGCGCGAGGGCTGGACGGTGAACGTGGATCCGCGTGGCCCTGACGTGGAGCACAGCGGTCTGATCCTGCTCAGCCGGCTGCCGGTCACCGAGGCGGGATGGCACACGCTCAGCGCTCACAAAGCGGTCGCCGTCATCGTGGTGGACACCGCAGCGGGCCCCCTGGTCGTGGCCACCACGCACCTGACGAGCGACCACTCCGAGAACGGTGCCGCAAAGCGGGTGCGGGAGTTGGCGGAGCTGCGCGAGGGCCTTGCGGCGATCGACGGCGACGTCGTGCTGGCCGGCGACTTCAACGACGGTTCCGACGTCCCGGCCCGGCGCCTGGACATGGCCGACGCCTGGACGTCGGCGCGCGGCGCGGCGGATCAGACCCCGACGTTCGACCCGCGGGCCAATCCGCTGGCCACCGTGTCGTCGCTGACAGGGCGCGCGGCCCGGCTGGACCGGGTGCTGCTGCGCGGGCTGCGGGCGACAGGGGCCGATCTCGTTGGCGACGCGCCCGATTCGGATGGTCTGTTCGTCTCCGACCACTACGGTGTCGCGGTCACCCTGCAGCGCGGACCCAGAGCGCCCGAGGACGCACAGGTGCTCGACACGCCGCCGACCGCGCGCACTGCGGTCGCCTGGATCCCGCCGCAGGAGCTGTGGGCGCAGATCCAGCAGGTGCGCGAGCGGCTTGACCCGCAGGTGCGCCGCTGGTCGCCACATGTCAATGTCCTGTTCGGATTCGTGGCCGAGTCGCAGTTCGATACCGCGATACCGCAGCTGGAGAAGGCGGCCGCGGCAGTCGAGGCATTCGACGTGCGGCTGGAGGGCGTGCGATGGTTCGAACACCGCGACGACGCGACGCTGTGGCTGGATCCGGTCGGCGACGGGTGGGACGCGCTGCACAGTGCCCTGATGCAGCGGTTCCCGGCCTGTCGCGGGCGCGGACAGTTCACGGCGCACCTGACGCTCGGCACTGTGCAGGATCCGGAGCGCGCCGCCGTCCGCATCGCGCCGATGACGGCTCGGGTCGGCGAACTGGCCGTGCTGTCGCGGCGCGGCGACGAGCCGATGCGCGTCCGTGCCCTGATCGAGCTCGGCAGCCGGGCAGGCCGCCGGCCCGGACCGACGAACCAGCGCCCCGAACTCCCGTCGCCATCGCCACTCGCCCCAGATCTGGCGCGCGACCGACTCGCCGCGCGCCTAGCCGCCGATGTCACGGCCGCGCTGCCCGAGGCCGTCGTGCACGTGGTCGGCTCCCGCGCGACCGGCACCCACCTGCCGGACGCAGACCTCGACCTCGTCGCCGCGGTACCAGGCGACCCGGATATCGCAGCCATCGAAGACCGCGTCGCCGCGGTGCTCCCACCGGACAGCAGAGTCCGCCGATTGATCGGCGCGCGGGTACCCGGCCTGCGCATCCACACCCCCGACCTCAGCGCCGACCTCGTCGTGGCGCCCACCGGCGCCGTCTCGCCGTCCACAGCTGTGGACCGCCGCGCCGACCTTGGCGAGGCCATCGCCATCAGCCTGTCGGCCGTTACCGACGCCGCGGCCGTCCTCGCCCTGCGCCCCGGCGCGCACGTGCGGCAGGTCAAGGCCTGGGCCCGCGCCCGCGGCCTGGACGCCGCGCCGCTCGGCGGCCTGCCGGTCCTGGCCTGGACCCTCATGGCGGCGCGCACCGGCAGCATCATCGAGTTCTTCGAGACCTGGGCCGCGCACGACTGGGCCGAGCCGATCCTCACCCCGACCGAACCGGTGCGCGATCTCACCGCGCACCTGACCCCCGCGCTGCGCGACCTGATCAGTGAAGAGCTCTACGACGCCTGGGAGCACACAGCCGCGCTCGCAGCACTCGACGCCGCCGCGGATCCGCTGCCAGGCCTGCTCGCCGCGCCGCAACTGCACCGCCGGCACGCCGCGTGGGCTGTCGTCACCCTAAAGGCGGCCGACCCCAGGCAACTCGACGACCTCGAAGGGCGCGTACGCGGCCGCACCCGCGCCCTGCTGTCAGCCCTCGAAGACAGTGGCATCACCGGCGCCCACGCCTGGCCGCGCCCCTTCCTGCGGACCCCGGCCGAACTGCGCTTCGCCATCGGCCTGGGCAAAACCCCGCCGACCCGCGACGCGCTCGCCGCCCTCGCCCGGCCCTGGCTTAGGGGCCTGACCGGCGTCTCCGTCGACCTCGCACAGAACGGCGAGATACCGACCCTGACCTGACACCCGGCGGCCGGTTCGCGGGTACGGGGCGGAATGCCGCGATGCAGCGGCTGATCTGCCGGTTGGAGAATCGCTAAAGGGTTCGTAGCGCGGCGTCGCATACCTTGCTCATCTATCCGGTAGATCCGGGAAACGGCCAGATCAACGGCCTGCCCGGATTCACCGGTCTATGTACGGTGCCCGCTGTCCGAACGCGTGAGTGAGGAGGAGCCCTTGCCAGTGCCGCCGGTGATCTCGAAGCAGCCGGGCGACGACCTCGCCCACGCGTCCGCCGCCGCCCGGCGCCGGCGCGACTTCCGGCTGTTCTGGCTGGGCGGCGCGGTGAACCTGCTCGGCTCGAACTCCACCGCCCTCGTGCTGCCGATCCTGGTCCTGGCCGTCGGCGGCTCGGCGCTGGAGGCCGGCTCGGTGGGCACGGCCGGCGCGGTCGTCGAAGTGCTCGTCGGCCCGGTCTGCGGGGTCTACGCCGACCGTGGCTCGCGCCGCGCCATGATGGTCAGCGCTTTGATCGTCGCCGCTCTCGCCATGGGCGGGATCGGCTTCGGAATCGCCGCGCACGCCATCTCGCTGCCGCTGCTGTTCGCGTGTGTGGCGGTCGGCGGAGCAGCCACGGCCGCCTACAGCGCCGCGGCTTCCGCCTCAATCAGGGCCCTGCTCCCGGATGAGGGCGCTGAGCAGGCCGTCGGCGCGCTCCAGGCCCGCGAGCAGGCCGCGAAGCTCGCCGGACCGGCCGTCGGCGGCGGTCTTTACCAGATCGCCGCATGGGTGCCGTTCCTCGTCGACTCCGCCTCGTACCTGTTCGCAGCGGTGTGCGCACGGGCCATCCGCGCCGAACTGCGACCCGAGCGGCAACCGACCAGCCCGGCCGAACAGCAGCCGCAGGCCGAGCCGGCCGCGCCGCGCCCGGGGCTGCGCCGGGAGTTCGCCGCCGGGCTCCGCCGGCGCGGCCGGGCTCGCCGGCGCCGTGCTCGCGCTGCTCGTGCTGCGGCGGGTTCGCGCGGCCGTGGTCGTCGTCGCGGCCTCGTGGGTCATGGCGGCGGCGGTCGTGCCGATCGCGGCGCACGTCGCGCTGTGGACCGACGCGCTCGCGCTGGTGTCGATCTCGTTGCTCGCGCCCTCGCTGAGCATCGTGTTCCAGTCCAAGATGATCATGATGACGCCCGACGCGATGCAGGGGCGCGTCGGGACGGCTCTCTCAGTGCTCGGCGAGGGGACCGGAGCCCTGGCCCCGCTGAGCGCCGGTGCGCTGGTCGACGTGATGCGTCCGGCGCCGTTGGCCCTCGGCTTCGCCGCCGCGCTGGTCGTGCTCGCCGTCTACGCCACGGCGAGCGTCCGCGCCCTGCGCGCCGCCCCGCCCGCCGACGAGGCCGCGACCCCGCAGCCGACCCCCGTCCCGGCCGAAGGATGACCCCGTGGAAGTCAGCGTTCGAGTCTTCTATCCCGAGCCCCCGGCCTACGCCGAGCTCGCGCCGGACCGGGCCGTGTACATCGGCGACGCGGACGGCCGGTGCGAGATCTTCGCCTGGGACGTGGCGCGCGGCGTCCGCCGCCAGCTGACCGCCCGGCCGCAGGGCACTGTCACCTGCGCGATCGAGCCGTCCGGCGGCCGGGTCTGGTGGTTCGACGACAACCTGGCCGGCAATGGCGTCTGGCGCGTCCAGCCGTTCGCCGACGGCCGCGCCCGCCCCGCCGGAATCCACGCCGGCCGCGACGCCGGACTGGCGATGGCGCTCGACGACACGGTCGCCGCAGCCGTCGGCGGCCGGCGCGGCACCGCCGTGTACCTGGCACGTCCCGGCAAGCCTGTGCGCCCCGTCGTACGGGTCAAGGGATACGCCCGGCTCGCCGACATCTCGCCGGCGGGCACGATGCTTGCGCTGACCACCGAGCCGGACGCCGCGGACGCGTCCTCGTCCGCCAGGACCGGCACGCGCGCAGCATGCTGCAGACCGTCGACCTGCAGACGCGCGCCGTCGACATCCTCGACACCCCGCGCGGCAGCATCCTGGCCGCGACCGTCCAGCCGGACGGCGACCTGCACTACATATGGACCGACAGCGTCCACCAGCCGCGCCTGCGCACACTCAGCGGCCGCCGCCCGCCGGAGCCGGAGCCCGGCGAGGTCGCGGTCGCGGTCGCGGCCCAGCAGGAGGTGTGGGTGCCGACCCCGGCAGGGGACGTACACGCGCTGCTGACCCTGCCGGACGCGCCGGGCCCGCATCCCGCGGTCTTCCTGCTGCACGGCGGCCCGTTCGACGCCGCACGCGACGCCTACGATCCGCTCGTCTCCGTCTTCGCCAGCATCGGCTGCGCGGTCGTGCGCCCGAACTATCGGGGCTCCACCGGCTACGGCGCGGCCTGGCGCGAGCGCTTCGAGGACGGCGTCGGCCTCACCCAGCTCGACGATCTGGCCGCCGTGCGTGCGCACGTGGTCGAGGCCGGACTGGTGGACCCGGAGCGCACGGCCGTCTCCGGCCAGTCCTGGGGCGGCTATCTGGCCCTTCTCGCCGCCGGCGTGCAGCCCGGCCTGTGCCGGGCGGTGGCCGCGGTGAACCCGATCGCCGACTACCCGGCCGCCTTCCGCGAGACCACCGATGCGGTGCGCTCCCTGGACATCCGGCTGTTCGGCGGCACTCCGGACCGGCTGCCCGCAGAGTACGAACGCTCTTCCCCGGCCGCCTACGCCGCGGCGGTGCGCGCCCCCGTGCTCGTGGTCGCCGCGACCGACGACCCCAAGTGCCCGCCCGGCCAGATCCGCGGCTATGTCGAGGCCCTGCGCAGCAGAGGCCTGCGCCCCGTGCTCGAGTGGGTCGAATCAGGCCACGAAGGCCACGGCACCGACGTGCACGTCCGGACCCTCGCCGCCGTCGTCGGCTTCGTCGGCATCGAGATGGGAGGACGCCCGGCCCGAACCCCCGCGGGCGCCGGGTGATCGAGACCACCGGCCGCAATCCCCGTCACCACGCAACAGGTGCGCGTGCGCGGCCGGCAGGAAACAGACACGCGATGGCGAGAGGAGGCACCACCATGCGAAAGGAGGCCGTCCCGATGCCCGAGAAGCACCGCGAGCTCACGCTCGACCTGCACCGCACCGCCCCCGAGTTCATCGCGGAGCTGGCCGAGCGGGTCGTCGGCACGGAGCC
>DASYAE010000282.1:0-18041 GCA_036501535.1 Actinocrinis sp.
CGCCGCGTCGCGCCGACACCGGCGCGACGCGGCGTCACTCCCCGGCCGCAGGGGCCTGCTTGCGCGAGATCCGGTAGTGCAGCACGAGGAACGGGAATCCGAAGACGTCGAAGGCGTGCTGCGCGCGCAGCCCGCCGGCGCCGTCCGGATAGACCTCCAGGCGCTCGGCGAAGCCGTGCACCGCCGCTGCGGTGACGGGCCCGGGATCGGTGCCGTCAGCGCCGTCCGGGTCGAAGTAGGCCAGGTAGTGGCCGGGCTGGTCCTGCTCGCTGCGGCTGGAGAGCACCAGGCCGCCGTCCGGCCGGCCGGTCGGCTCGAGCGTCGCGGTGAAGCTCATCTGCGGCAGCGGGAATCCGACGCTGACATAGCCGCGGTCCTCGTGCCGGTAGGTCGTATATACGCCCACGTAGATCGGTTCGTCGGTGTCGGCGAAGGAGCGGATCCAGCCGCGGGCGAGCACCTCGCCGGTGCCGGGCGCGGTGACCGTGTCGATGCGGGAGTGCACGCCGCGCAGCGCCTCGCGCTGGTTCATCGGCAGGTTCGCCTGGCCGAGCGGGCGGGCCAGCAGGGTCCGGTAGGCCAGGTAGCCGGGGCGCCCCCAGGCCCGGTATTCGGGCACGATGTCGAGGGCGAACCGGGTGGTGTGCTCGTAGAACTCGCGCACCAGCGGGTGCGCGCGGGAGGGGTCGAACCCGGGCCCGGCGAGCTCGTCGAGGTCCGCCACGATCCCGGCGTCCGGGGCCGCCTCCCGGTAGCCGCCGCCGAGCCGGTCGGCCAGGACCCTGATGTACTCGATGCCGATGTAGCGGCTCGCCGAGGGGACCGGGACCACGAACGGCAGGTCGCCGATCGGCACCCGCTCGGCCAGCATGCTGATCTGCTGGTCGCGGAACACGAGCGCGGCGGCGGTCCGATACGCGACCACGGCCGCGGCGGCTACCGCCGCCGCCGAGACCGTGCCGACATCGGCAATGCCATCCGTGACGGTGCCGTCCGCGAGAGCGCCCTCAACAGATCGGCGGCTGCGCTGCCGCAGAGCCGCTGCGGTGGCGAGGCCGACGAGCGGGCCGAGCGCGACCTTCTGCGGTCTCAAACCGAGTGCGCCGGCCACCGCGCCGGCGCCGGTGCCCACCGTGACCGGGCCGGCCCCGGCGAACCGGCCGGCGGCCCAGCCGAGCGGTGCGGCCACGGCGCCCGACGCCGCGATGCGGCCCCACAGCGCGGGCAGTTCGGGCGACTTCCGCCCGGCCCGCGCCGCCGCGTCGACGGCGGCCATCCCCGCGGCCCCGGCCGCCGCGCCGAGCAGCGCGGCCCACCGGCCCCGGTGCGCGCCCAGCGCCGCTCCGGCCAGCGCTCCGAGCACCCCGGCGCTGACCGCCGAGGCGCCGCGGTCCGGCCCGGCCTTCTCCGTCTTCGGTGTGTCCGCCACGCAGCGGAATCTATCGCGCTTGATGGTCGCGTGCCTGCTGCGCGCCCTCTGCGGCCGCGTCGCCGCGCAACATCCGCACGGCCGCCGCCATCTCGGGATCGCCCGCCCCGCGGTCCAGCGCGGCGGTCAACGCACGCTGATACGTCGGCAGGGCGGCGGCCTGCGCGGCGCGCCCGTTCTCGGTGATGTAGACGTACACGCCGCGCCGGTCGGTCTCGCAGATCTCGCGCTCGGTCAGCTCGCCGTCCTCCAGCCGGGCGACCAGGCGGCTCATCGAGCTCTGATTGAGGCCGACCGCGTCGGCGAGCTCCTGGATCCGCATCCCGCCGTGCTCGGCGGCGGCGAGCCGGCACAGCGCGCGGTACTCGGAAAGGCCGAGCGCGTGGCCCTGCTGCAGCGCGCGGCCGAGGTCCTGCTCGACCCGGCCGTGCAGGCGCAGCGCCTGGTCCCAGGCGCGGTCGTCCGCGTCCGCCGCCGCCCGCCGCGCGTCCACGCCGCCTCCGCTCCGCCTCGCTCCGCAACCCGGTGCCGGCCGGCGCCGCCGCCGGCCGTCTTGACGGAGATTACCCGCCGGGCCATTCTATGCATGTGCATACAACTAACGAGCCGCCAAACAACGAGCCGCGCCGGTTCCTCTTCGTCCTGGCCAGCGGCCGCCGCGGCGGCAACACCGAGGACCTCGCCCGCCGGGCCGCCGCCGCCCTGCCGCCCGACGCGCAGCAGCACTGGATACGCCTCGAGGACCACCCGCTGCCCGCCTTCGCCGACATCTCCCGCCGCGACGCGCCGCAGCCGGCCCCCGACGGCAACGAGCTGACCCTGCTGGAGGCCACGCTCGCCGCGACGGACCTGGTCATCGCCTCGCCGGTGTACTGGTACAGCCTGAGCTCCGGCGCGAAGCTCTACCTGGACCACTGGTCGCACTGGCTGCGGCGGCGCGAGCCGCGGTTCCGCGAGCAGATGGCGCGCAAGACGCTCTGGGCAGTCAGCGCGCTGGCCGAGTCGGACCCCTCCTCCGCCGAGCCGCTGGTGCGCAGCCTGGAGCTGACGGCGCGTTACCTCGGCGCGCAGTGGGGCGGCGCGCTGCTCGCCGTCGGCAGCTGGCCGGGCGACATCCGGCGGGACGACGACGCGCTGCGCCGGGCCGACGCGTTCTTCGCCCCCGCCGGGGCGGCCGTCCCCGCCTGATCAGAACCCGTACTGATCAGAACCCGTTGTAAAGGCGCGCCGCCGCGGAGTGGCAGTACTCGGACCGCCCGGTCTGCCAGCCGTCCGGCGGCCCCGAGCCCGGCGGCAGCCGCAGAACCAGGGTACTGACATGCCCGCGCGGATCGGCCGCCAGCACGGTCACGCTGGTCGCGGTCGGCCCGGTGCCGCCGCGGCAGTCGTAGATCCCCTCCAGCCGGATCTCGGTCTGCTCGCCCACCTTCAGCTGCACCGGCACCGGCGAGAAGGCCTCGGCCAGGCCCGGCTGCTCCACCTGCACGTTCAGGACGCTGATCTGGGCCGGCCCCTCGTCCTCCAGCGTCACGCCGAAGTCGAGGCCGGGGAAGAACGAGGCCTCGAAGAAGCCGCCGTGCACCGCGACCAGGGTGTAGCGGTCCGCCGCCCGCTGGTCGGCCGCGCGCGCCTGCCAGACCGCCCCGGCCGCACCGGCGACCAGCGCGCAGACCGCCGCGAGGATCGCGATCCGGCGCCGGCGCGGCAGCCGGGACCAGCGCGACTGCCGGCGCGGCAGCCAGGTCCGGCGCGACGAGCCCTGGTCGACCTCGTCCGGCTCGCCGCTCCCGGCGAAGGCGTAGCGAGGACCGCCGCCGTTCCCGCCGGACGCGCCGGACGCGCCGCCGGACCCCTGCCCGGCCTGCGCCTCGGCCGCATCCGCGCGGTCGCCGCCATCATCGTCGTCTGGATCTACGAGCTCGAACTCGAAACGCGGTTCCTCCGCTGGCCCCCGCCCACCTGAGGCCCTGTCGCGGCGACGAATCATGATTGCATCGTGCCTGTCGCGCGCCCGCTGCGCCAGAGCCGCCCGCGCCGCCCGAACCGGAGGGGCGGCCTGAGTTAGCCGCGCCCATGCCGGACAATGGCCGAGTGCACACCGATCAGGATGCGGTGCGAACCCGCCGCGGCGAGAGCACCCCGTACGTCGACCTCGACCGGGCCGCCTGGGGCCGGCTGCGCGAGCGCACCCCGCTCCCGCTGGCCGCCGCCGACGTCGAGCGCCTGCGCGGGCTCGGCGACGAGGTCGACCTCGACGAGGTGCGCGAGATGTACCTCCCGGTCTCGCGGCTGCTGAACCTGCACGTCGCCGCGGTGCACCGGCTGCGCGGCACGCTGGACACGTTCCTGGGCCGGGAGCCGGAGCGCACCCCGTTCGTGATCGCGGTGGCCGGAAGCGTGGCGGTCGGCAAGTCCACCACCGCGCGCCTGTTGCGCGAGCTGTTGGCGCGCTGGCCCGAGCATCCGCAGGTGCAGCTGGTCACCACGGACGGGTTCCTGCTGCCGAACGCGGAGCTGGCGCGGCGCGGTCTGATGGCGCGCAAAGGCTTCCCCGAGTCGTACGACCGGCGCGCGCTCACACGGTTCGTCGCCGACGTGAAGTCCGGGCGCCCGGAGGTGACCGCCCCGGTCTACTCGCACCTGGTCTACGACATCGTGCCCGGCCAGGCGCTGACCGTGCGCCGGCCGGACATCCTGATCGTCGAGGGCCTCAACGTGCTGCAGCCCGCGCTGCCCGGCCACGACGGCGTCGTGCGGATGGCGCTGGCGGACTACTTCGACTTCAGCATCTACGTCGACGCCCGGCCGGCCGACATCGAGCACTGGTACCTCGAGCGGTTCCGGCGGCTGCGCGAGACCGCGTTCACCGACCCGGCGTCCTACTTCCGCCGGTTCGCCGGGGTGCCGCTGGCGGAGGCGCTGGAGCAGGCCCGCGGGTTCTGGCGGGAGATCAACCTGCCGAACCTGACCGAGAACGTGCTGCCGACCCGGTCGCGCGCCACCCTGGTGCTGCGCAAGAGCGCGGACCACCGGATCGAGGGCGTGCGCGTGCGCAAGTTCTAGGCGGGGGCCGCGGACCAGGCGCCGACGCCGTCCGGCCGAATGCCTCGCAGACCGAAAATATGCGCGGACAAGGCGTTTCACGGAGCGGATTTCAGCGTATGAGGAGCCTGCTTCCAGGCTTCTTTCAGACTGCGCCGATAGCGTCGCGGCCGAGGGCGACGGTACGCACCGGACCTTGTGGGGCGCCTGAGCCGACTGATTCGACGACGCGCCTCCCGGGCATCGGCGCGACAACCGGAGGTTCCGCCGATGACCGCTGCGACCGTGCGCGACCGCTACGGCCTGCCCCTCTCGACGACCCGGATCGCCGCCGAGGCCTTCGCCGCCGGGCTCGACCGGGTGCTGGCGCTGGCCGAGGGCGCCGAGGAGCACTTCGCCCGCGCCATCGCCCTGGACCCCGGCTTCGCGCTCGGCCACGCGGCGCTCGCCCTGCTCGGCTTCGAGCAGGGCGTGCGCACCGACTGCACGGCGCGGCTGGCCGCCGCCCGAAAAGCCGCCGCGGGCCATGCCGACGAGCGCGAGCGCAGTTTCATCGAAGCGGTCGGGGCGCGCATCGCGGATCCGGACGGTGCCTGCGACAGCCACGGCCCCGGCGCCCGCGCGGTGCTGCGCCACATCCGCGCGCACCCCAAAGACGCGATGATGGTGTGCGTCGCGGTGCCGACGGTCGCCTTCGGCGGCGTGACCAGCGGGCGGCAGACCTGGAGCCTGGTGGAGAGCCTGCAGCCGGTCTACGGCGACGACTGGTGGTACTGCGGCCAGCTGGCCTTCGTGCGCCAGGCGCAGGGCCGCTGGGACGAGGCCGAGCGGCTCGCGGCGCGCGCACTCGAGCAGCGCCCCGCAGCCGGCCACGCGGTACACGCCCGCGCCCACGTGTTCTACGAGACCGGCCGGCACGACGCCGGCCTCGGCTGGCTCGACGGCTGGATCACCGAGCACGGCCCGCGGGCGAACAGCCGGGCGCACTTCAGCTGGCACGCCGCGCTGCACGAGCTCGCCCTCGACGACGGCGCGGCGTTCCGGCGCCGCTACCAGGCCCAGCTGGCGCCGCCGATCGTGACCGGCCCGCGGGCGCTGGTCGACAGCGGCGCGATCCTGTGGCGCAGCCGCATGGCCGGCCGGTGGGCCGGGGAGCCCGGCGCGGGCAAGGAGGTCCTGCAGGCGGCCCCGCCGGCCTGGCTGTGCGCGCCGCCCTCGCCGTTCGCGACGATGCACGCGGCGCTCGGCCTGGCGCTCGACGAGGACGCGCCGGCGCTCGCCGCGCTCGGCGGCTATGCGCGGGCACATACGAACGCCGTGATCCGGGAGGTGGCCGCCCCGCTGTGCAGCGGCCTGCTGGCCGTGGTCGAGCAGCGCTGGGGCGAGGCGGCCGACCTGCTCGCCGCGCTGCTGCCGCGGATCAGGGAGCTGCAGGGCAGCGCGGCGCAGCTGGAGGTGGTCGAGGACACGGTGATACGGGCTCTGATCGCGGCCGGCCGCACCGCCGAGGCGGCCGAGCGGCTGTCCCGGCGGCTGGACCGCCGCCACTCGCCACTGGACCGGCGCAATCTGAACCGGCTGCAGGCCGCGGGCCAGGTGCTTTAGGGGCGTCGCCGCGCACGTGTCGGCGCCCGCTGGCAGACTCGCCTGCATGAGCGCATGGGACGCGAAACCGACACTGCACCGCTACTTGAAGGCCGGACGCCAGGGCCTGCTCTCGAAGCTCGACGGCCTCGGCGAGTACGACGCGCGGCGCCCGCTGACCCGGACCGGCACCAACCTGCTGGGCCTGGTCAAGCACCTCGCCGGCGTCGAGTCCGAGTACTTCGGCGCGGTCTTCGGCCGCCCCTTCGGCGAACAGCTGCCCTGGCCCGCCGAGGGCGCCGAGGCGAACGCGGACATGTGGGCGACCGCGGACGAGTCGCGCGAGCAGATCACCGGCCTCTACCGGCGCGCCGCGGCGCATTCCGACGCGACGATCGAAGCCCTGGACCTCGACGCGACCGGCCGGGTGCCGTGGTGGCCGGAAGAGCGCAATCCCGTGACGCTGCACCAGGTCCTGATCCACATGATCGCCGAGACCGACCACCACGCCGGTCACGCCGACATCGTGCGCGAGCTGGTCGACGGCACCGCGGGCCTGCGCGGCGAGAACAACGGCCTGCCCCCGGGCGACGAGGACTGGTGGCAGTCCTATCGGGACCGCGTGGAGCAGGCTGCCCAGCAGGCCGCAAAGCGCTGAGGCCGAGCGCATCCGCTACGCGTGGACGTGTCGCCGAGCCTGGAAATGGAGCCACCGGCGGTGCGTCGCGCGCCGCCGCGGGCCGAGCACGTCGAAGCCGGCCGCGGTCAGCAGGCCGATCATCTCGGCCTCGCCGTGGTAGACGTACCAGCGCTGAAGATCGGCCGCGTAGGACACCGGTTCCCACCGCTCCCCCTCGCCCTCGGCCACCGAGAGCGCCATCAGGCCGCCGGGGCGCAGGACCCGAGCGAACCCGGCCAGTGTGCACGCGACGTCCTCGCGCGGCACGTGGAGCAGCGACGCGGCGCACCACACCGCGTCCGCGACGCCGGCGCGCAGCGGCAGGGCCCGCATATCAGCCTGGCACATCCCCGGCAGCCCGCCGGACCTGAGCATCCCGGCGGACAGGTCGAATCCGCACGCCCGCAGCCCCCGCGCGCGCATCGACCGGGTCGCCTGGCCGGGGCCGCAGCCCACGTCGACGACCAGCGCGCCCGGCTCCAGCGCGGAGGCCAGCCAGTCGACCGCCGGCTCGAACCACTCGTTGCCGCCGCCGGTGCCCCACCTGCGCTCGTAGTCCGCCGAGATCAGATCATACGTAGCCTGATTCACGCGGGCGACGTCCGCCGCGCCGCCGGCCGGGTTCCCCGGCTCCGCCGCCTCTTGCACAGTGATCACCCTAGCCATCACTGCTCGGCATAAGCGTCCAACGCGCGGCGCTTCAGCTCGGTCATCTCGGTGCTGCCGCTGTGCCCCGTGTCCGTGAGGACGATCAGCTCCGGGTCGGTCCACACGCGGGTCAGCTCCCACGCGGTGTCCAGCGGCGAGCCGATGTCGAGCCGGCCGTGGATCAGCGTGCCGGGGATGCCGGCCAGCCGCCCGGCGTTCTCCAGCAGCACGCCCTCCTCCAGCCACGCGGCGTGCGAGAAGTAGTGCGCGCAGATGCGGGCGCGGGAGAGCATCTCGACGAACGACCGGTCGCTGAACGAGCCCGGATACCCCTTCGGCTCCAGCGAGATCGTCGCGTCCTCCCAGGTGTGCCAGGCGCGCGCGGCCCGCCCGCGCACCTCCGGGTCAGGGTTCTCCATCAGCCGCGCGTAGGCCGCGGTGAGGTCGCCGTCCCGCTCGGCCTCCGGCGCGCCGTCGCGGAACTCGGCCCACTGCTCGGGGAAGAAGCGGCGCAGGCCGTGGTACAGCCAGTCGATCTCCCAGCGCCGTGTCGTGGTCACTGCGCAGATGACGATCTCGGAGACGCGCTCCGGGTACCGCTCGGCGTAGGCAAGCCCCAGCGTCGAGCCCCACGACGCGCCGTTGAGCAGCCAGCGCTCGATGCCGAGGTGCTCGCGCAGCAGCTCCATGTCGGCGAGCAGGTGCTCGGTGGTGTTGACCGACATGTCGGTGGCCGGGTCGCTCGCGTGCGGCCGACTGCGCCCGCAGCCGCGCTGGTCGAACACGACCACCCGGTACCGCTCCGGGTCGAAGGCGCGCCGGTGGCCGGGCGTGCAGCCCGAGCCCGGCCCGCCGTGGACCACCACCGCGGGCTTGCCGTCCGGCGCGCCGCAGACCTCCCAGTAGATCGAGTTTCCGTCGCCCACATCGAGCATCCCGTGCTCGTAGGGCTCGATCGGCGGATACAGCCCGGCCATCGTGTCGGCTCCCTCCAGCCAAAGACAGGCGCTGCAATACAACAGCGCTGTTACAATATGCTCGTGGAGCCCTCCGACGCGAACGCTTATCCCGCACGCCCGCCGAGCGTTGCGTTCCACGGTCCGGAAGTGCTCGGCACCCGCCTGCGCCACCTGCTCGAGCTGCTGGACGGCGACGTGGCCGCGGTCTACACGGATCTCGGCATCGAGGGATTCCGCCCCCGCTACGCGCCGATCGTGCTGGCGCTCACGCGGGCCGGTCCGAGTTCCATCCTCGCTCTGGCGCGGGCCACCGGCGTCACCCATTCGGCGGCGAGCCAGACGGTCAACCAGATGGCCAAGGACGGCCTCGTCGTCCTCGCGCCGGGATCGGCGGACGCCCGGCAGCGCATCGTCCGGCTGACGCCCCGGGCCCGCCGCCTGCTCCCGCTGCTGGAAGCCGAGTGGGAGGCGACCACGGCCGCGGCCGCCGCTTTCGACGCAGAGCTCTCCTATCCGTTGAGCCGGCTCGTCGACGAGGCGATCGGCTTGCTGCGCGAGCGTCCCATGCGCAGCCGCATCGCGCTGGCCGCCCCGGATCTGCTGACCACAGACCGCTCATCGCCTCGTACAGGCGAGATGGACCGGAACGTATAGGCGCGAAAGGCCGCGTGCGAGTACCGTCTGGCGCCATGGGAGCAGGCAGGCCGGTCCAGGCCGACAGATCGGTCCACACCGGCGGATCGGTTGCGGTGCGCCGGGCCGGAAGCCGGTCCGCACGACGTCCGGCCGCACTCGGCGCCGTCGGCGTCGCCGGGCTGGTCGCGGTGTCCTGCCTGCTGGCCGGCTGCTCGGGCGGGACCGCTCCGGCCGCCGACTCGACGCCGCACGCCTCGCCCACGGCGCCGAAGACCTACACGGCGGCCGAGGGCCCGACCGAGGCCGCCAGCCAGCTGCCCGCGTCCTGCAACCAGATCGTGTCCGAGAACACGCTGTCGACGGCGTTCGGGACGACCCTCAGCACCGACGACAGCTACGGCAGCTACGCGCCGCTGCCCAGCATCGGCCGCACCGGCCGGGTCACCTGCGGCTTCGGGATCGGGATCGACCAGAACGGCAACCAGACCGCGGCCGCGGTGACCGTCTCCGTCGCAACCTACGACACGGAGGCCGACGCGGTCGCCCGGGCGCAGGACACCGTCGGCTCGGACCTGGCCGCCGGCGCCACCAGCTCGCAGGTCCTCGTCTCCGGGCATCCGGCCACGATCGTGGTCGAGGCGGACGGCCAGGCCACCGCCTCGGCCACGCCCGCGCCGATCAGCTCGAGCACCTTCATCCCGCTGCCCGGTACGTCGGCGTCGGCCGCGGCCGGCCCGTCCGCGTCGAGCGGCAGCGCGGAGACGGAGCTGGTGATGGCGGACGGGAACCGGACCTTCGTGGTGGAGATCCCGTTCACGCAGGTCTCGGGCAGCGCCGCGGTCACCATCATCGAGCAGTTGACCGCCGCGATCTATAGCAACACCCTGCCGGGCGCGGGCTCCGCGAGCGCTTCGGCCGCCGGCTGAGCCGGGTCCGGCCGGGCGCCGGTCACCGCGAGGTCACCACGACGCGGGACGCAGCGGACCGGCCGGCGCCACCACGGCCAGCGCGTCGCGCAGCTGGTCGAACCCAGCGGGGCCGAGCGCGGCGCACCAGCCGCGCATCGCCTCCGTGGCCGCGGCGTCGGCGGCGCGCGTGCACGCCCAGCCGCGCTCGGTGAGCGTGAGCAGGCGGGCCCGGGCGTCGCGGGGGTGCGGGCCGCGCACCACGTAGCCCTTGTCCTCGAGCTCGTCGACCAGCTGGCTGGCGGCCTGCTTGGTCACGCCCAGGTGCTCGGCGAGCTCCCCCGCCGTGGCGCCGGCGGCCAGCCGGCTGAAGGCGAAGCCGTGCACCGGGCGCAGGTCGTCGAAGCCGGCTGCGGCCACCCGGCTGTGGATCGCGTCGACCAGGCCCGCCGCCGCGGCGAGGACCAGCGTGGCCGTGCCCAACGCCGCGGTGTCCACGGTGTTCACGATGTCCGCAGCGTCCGGCGGGGCGGCCGCACCGGGAGCGTGCGCCGCTGCGCGCGTCGCCGCCGTGGTCCGGGCCTGTCTCGTCCTTCGCGCCATCGGCCCATCGTCGCACGGCGGCCCTTGACATATAAGTCAAGCTGCTTGACCATATAGTCAATCCACTTGACCATAAGGAGTCCGCGATGCCCGTCGTCACCCGGGAGAAGAGCACCGTCCACACCATGCACGGCGCGCGCTTCACCGCCTACGCCAGCGCCTCGACCGGCGCGGAGCAGCTGCGCCTGTGGCAGGTCGAGGTGCCGGCCGACACCATCGGCGCCGAGCACCGGATCCACGGCGAGGAGGTGTTCGCCGTGATCGCCGGGACGATGCACCTGACCGTGGACGGCGAGTCCGCCGAGCTGCGGCCCGGAGACGTCGGCATCGCCCCGGCGGGCACCGTGATCCGGGCCGACAACACCGGCGCCGAGACGCTGTCCGTCTGGGTCGCGGCGGCCGCCGGATTCACCGCGCAGCTCGCGGACGGCACCGTCGTCACACCGCCGTGGGCCGCCTGACGAGCGATCAGCTGCGCCACACACTCCATCAGACCTATCCCGCGTGACAGGGCGAACAGGCTGTCGATAGCGTTCCCCGGGAGATCACAGCATCGAGCGTGCAGGGAGAGGCCTTGAACCAGCAGCTGTGGGACAGCGTCGACGAGTACTTCGAAAGCGCCCTGATCCCGGCCGACCCGGTGCTGGCCGGCGCCGCCGAGCGGGCCCGGGCGGCCGGGCTGCCGCACATCGCCGTCTCGCCGGGCCAGGGCAGGCTGCTGCAGCTGCTGGCCCGGATCCGCGGCGCGCGCCGGATCCTGGAGGTCGGCACGCTCGGCGGCTACTCGGCCATCTGGATGGCCCGCGCGCTGCCGGCCGACGGCAGCCTGATCAGCCTCGAGGTCGAGCCGAAGCACGCCGAGGTGGCCCGCGCCAACCTCGCCGAGGCGGGCCTGGCCGACCGGGTCGAGGTGCGCCTCGGACCGGCCGCGGAGAGCCTGGCCGCTCTGGTCGCCGAGCAGTCCGAGCCGTTCGACTTCGTGTTCATCGACGCCGACAAGCCGTCGAACCCCGTGTACCTGGAGTTCGCGCTGCACCTCACCCGCCCGGGCAGCGTCATCGTGATCGACAACGTGGTGCGGCAGGGCGCGGTCGCGGAGCCGGGCAGCCAGGACGCATCGGTCCGCGGCGTGCAGCGCGCCGTCGAGATGATCGCCGCCGAGCCGCGCCTTTCCGCCACCGCGCAGCAGACCGTCGGGGAGAAGGGATACGACGGCTTCATCCTGGCCGTCGTGGGTGACTGACGCGGGCTCAGCCGCCCTCGGCCTCAAGTCCTGATCCGGGCCCGGGCTCCGACTCCGGGCCCGGCTCCAGCACCCTGATCCGCACGGACCGGGCCTGCTGCCAGGCGGACTCGAGGTCTGCGGCGCGCGGGTCGCCGTTGACGGTCAGCGCCGGGGCGTGCGGCGAGGCCTTCGCCCAGACCGGCGCGAGCCGGGGCTCGGCGCGCAGCGCCTTGAGCGCGTCCGCGTCGCCGCCCGCGGCGACCTCGTCCAGGTCCGCCGCCCTCGGCAGCAGGATCAGGGCGACCGCGCCGGCCGCGGCCTCGAAGGCGACCCGCGCCTGGCCCTCGCGCCGCCGGGCGAAGCGCTGCTGCGACCAGCCGCCGGCCTTCGTCTTGCCCTGCACGTGCCGGGAGCCCACCTTGCGGCCGGTCAGCCGCCCGCCCTCGACCAAGCCGACGGCGAAGCCGCCGCGCCGGGCGAGCACGATCCCCACGGTGCGCGGCACGTCCGCGTATTCGGCCAGCGCGGCGACGAGGTCCGCGTCCGGCGAGTTCGCAGCTCCCTGTGACGCCGGCCGGCGCGGCGGCGGGGCGCCGAACGGAGCGAAGCACTCCGCGGACGCCCCGTCCGCCGCCGTCAGAACCACAGCCGCCGGCGCGCTTCGGGCATCGGCGTCGGAGGCGCCGGCCGAGATCGGGGCCGAAGCCGTATAAGCGCCGTGCCTCTGGGCGAAGCCGGCGCACCAGCGTTCCAGCCGCTCCGGGGCGACGCCCACCCAGATCCCGCCGCCGGCGGCCGGCCGCACCGAGCTCACGGCGATCACCGTAGCACCGGCGCGGGTCCGGCCCGCTCGTCAGTTCTTGTCGAGCACCGCCTCGATCTCCAGCGAGATCTGGACCTTCTCCGAGACCACCACGCCGCCGCCCTCGATCGCGGCGTTCCAGTTCACGCCGTAGTCGCTGCGGCTCAGCGAGCCGGTGGCGCTCAGGCCGAGCCGGGTGCCGCCGTAGGCGTCCGGCCCGATGCCGCCGAACTCCACGGCCAGCTCGATCGGCTTGGTGACGCCGCGGATGGTGAGGTCGCCGACCGCGACGAAGCCGTCGCCGTCCGGCCGCAGCGAGGTGGTGTGGAACGTCATCTTCGGGTCGGCCTCGACGTGGAAGAAGTCCGCGGAACGCAGGTGCCCGTCCCGCTGCTCGTTGTGCGTGGTGATCGAGGCGAGGTCGATCACCGCGGTGCCGCTGGACTGCAGCGGGTCCTCCGCGGTGGTGATGGTGCCCTCGAACGAGGTGAACTGGCCCCGCACCTTGGAGACCATCATGTGCCGCACGGTGAACCCGATTTCACAGTGCGCCGGGTCCAGCGTCCAAGTACCTGCGATGTAGCCGGGAATGCCCGCACCGGACATGCCTGCTCCTTCCCTGATCGCGTGCCGCGCGCGGAAGCGGCGGCCCCGCGCAACGCTAGTTGTCCCGGGCCGCCTGCGCACCCTGGCACGCCGCCTCGAACGCCCGCCGGATCGCTCTTGCGACCAGCGCGGATCAGGCCGCTGCACGATGGCCCCGGAAGAAGCCGAGCAGAAGATCGGACAGGGGGTCGGGCACCTCGAGGTGGACCGCGTGGTCGGCGTCGGGCAGCAGCACGAACCTTGAGTCGGCGCAGTGCGCCGCCACCTCCTGGCACAGGTGCGGCGAGGTGAACCGGTCGTGCTCCCCGGTGCCGAGCAGGACCGGCACGCGCAGCGGCGGACCGGGCGGATAAAGGCCGCCGCCGAGCAGGCGCTGCGTGTTCGCGGCGAATATCGCCGCCGCGGCTCCGTCGGCGCGGTGGAAGATGCCGTGCAGGATCCGGCGCACCGCGTGGCCGCGCGCCACCTCGGCGCCCGGCGCGCGCGCGAGGACGAGGTCGGTGGCGGCCGCCGCGAACCGGTCGCGGCGCCCCGAGTGCAGCAGCGAGACCACCCGGCGCAGCTGCGCCCGCAGCGGCCGCGGCAGCCGGGCCGCGGCGCCGATCAGCGCGACGGACTCCACGTCGGCCGGATAGAGCCGGGCGTACCGAAACGCCACCGCGGCGCCGTATGAGCCCCCGAACAGGTGAATGCGCCGGTGCCCGGTCGCGTCGAGCAGATAGCGCAGCGCGTGCGCGATGAAGGAGTAGCCGTACCGGGCCGGCAGCAGGTCGGCGCCGCCCCAGCCGGGCAGGTCGACGGTGATCAGCGTGGTCTGCTCGGCCAGCCGGGTCTCCACCCGCCCCCAGCCGTCCAGGCGCTGGAAGGCGCCGCCGACCAGGACGATCGGGGCCAGCGCCGGATCCGGGTGCGGCAGGGTCCTGACGGAGCAGCGGAAGCCGCAGTACCGCAGGGACCTGAGCATCGGGGCGCCGGGCGGCGCAGGACCGCCGCGCGGACCGCCGACAGCGTGACCGGCACCGGCAGCGTGACCGGCACCGTGGGATCGCACGTTGAACACCGCAGCCGCTCCTTCCGCGCGGGACCGTCGCCCGGGTCTCGCGGGTGCAGTGGGGGGATCGGGGTGCGGGCGCCGGGGACACGCTCGTGTCCGGCCGAACGACCGCCCTGGCGTGCGGAAACGTATAACAGAACATATACGCCAAAGTATTTATACCAGAGGACCACTATCCGGATCGTCGGATCGTCACAGGATTGAACCGACCGATCTTCCCTGGTCACAGCGTCGGTGCGGGGGTACCGGCCACGGCCCCGCCGGCCGTCGGCCGCCGCGCCCAAAAACGGTTGCACCGCGTCCCTGCGGTCCGGAAGGATGGCCGGTCCGCCTCCGCCCCTCCCACCCGCCCGCGCCGACATCAGCCGGAGCTTCGCCGTGCGCGTATACATGACCGCTGCCCGATTATCGTTCCGCCGCTACATGTCCTACCGCTCCTCGTTCATCGCGGGAGCGATCACCAACACCGTCTTCGGGTTCATCCGCGCCGCCATCCTGCTGGCCGTCTGGAAGCAGAAGCCGGAGATCGCCGGCTACGACGCCTCGGACGCGGTCACCTACACCTTCCTGACCCAGGCGCTGCTCGCCCCGCTCGCCATCCTCGGCGGGACCACCGAGCTCAGCCTGCGCATACGCACCGGCGATGTCGCCGTGGACCTGTACCGGCCCTGCGACCTGCAGGGCTGGTTCCTGGCCGGGGACATGGGACGGGCCGGCTCGAGCCTGGCCCTGCGCAGCCTGCCGCCGCTGGTCGCAGGCGCCCTGGTCTACCGGCTGAGCCTTCCCGCCGCGCCGGTGCGCTGGCTCGAGTTCGCCGCCTCGACCCTGGTCGCCCTGCTGATCAGCTTCGCGATCCGGTACCTCATCAGCGTCTCCGTGTTCTGGACGCTGGACGAGCGCGGCGCCGCCTCGATGCTCGGCGTGGTCGGCACGTTCTGCTCCGGGATGATCCTCCCGCTCGGCATGCTGCCCGGCTGGCTCGGCTCGCTCTGCTACGAGCTGCCGTGGGCCTCCATGCTGCAGGTGCCCATCAACGTCCTGCTCGGCGCGCAGCCCGGCGGCTTCGCGGCGGCGTTCGGCGTGCAGGTCCTGTGGGCCGCCGCGCTGCTCGGTCTCGGCCGCGTCTGCACGGCGGCGGCCCGGCACAAGGTGGTGGTGCAGGGTGGCTGAGGCGCAGGCCGCCGCGCCGGCCCCGAACCCCGCGGACGACCGCCCGCTGTCGGCGCTCAGGGCGTACCTGCTGCTGGCCGGCGCCTGGGCCCGCTCGGCGCGGCAGTACCGCGCCTCGCTCGCGCTGAACACGATGGCGCAGATGCTCACCTCGTGCCTCGACCTGGTGGCGCTGCTGGTGATCTACACGCAGATCCAGACCCTGGCCGGCTTCACCAAGCCGGAGACGCTCTACCTCTACGGCACGACGCGCCTGTCGTTCGCCCTGTCCGACCTGATCGCGAGCAGCACCGATCTGCTCGGCGACGCGGTGCGCCTGGGCACCTTCGACGTCATCCTGATCCGGCCGGTCAGCACGCTGGCCCAGGTGATGGCGAACCAGTTCACGCCGAAGCGGTTCGCCAAGACGGTGCCCGCCGCGGCAACACTCGGCTGGGCAGTGGTCGCGCTACATATTCACTGGACCGTACTTAAGGCAGCGGTCTGCGTCGGCACCGTCGTGTGCGGCACCGTGATCTACATCGCGCTGTGGGTGCTGGCGAATCTCATCTCGTTCTTCTCCCCCGACGCGCGCGAGACGGCCAACAGCGTGACCTACGGCTCGGAACTGGTGACCGAGTACCCGTTCGGGGTATTCGGCAAGCCCGCCACGCTCATGCTGACCTTCGCGCTCCCGCTCGCCTTCGTCACCTGGCAGCCCTCGCTCTACGTGGTCGGCCGCACGGATCCGCTGGGCCTTCCCGGCTTCCTGCGCTTCGCCGCGCCGGTCGTGGCGGCCGTGCTCGCGCTGCTCACCGCGGCCGCCTGGCGCGGCGCGGTCCGCCGCTACCGGTCGACCGGGAGCTGACGCGGCGTCACGCCGACGGCTCGGGCTCGCGGTCGCGGGTGTAGAGCTCCTTGACCGCGGTCTCCAGGTCGCGGTCGGCCCGCAGCCCGTCGAGCGTGCCGTCGAAGGTGATGCGGCCGTGGTCGATGGCCACGACGCGGCTGCACAGCCGTTCGATGTCGCCGATGTCGTGCGTGGTGAGCAGGATGGTCATCCCGGTGCGCGTGTTGAGGTCGTGCAGGAAGTCGCGCACGACATGCTTGGAGACGATGTCCAGGCCGATGGTCGGCTCGTCGAGGTACACCACCTGCGGGTCGTGCAGCAACGCCGCGGTGATGTCGCCGCGCATCCGCTGCCCGAGGCTGAGCTGGCGCACCGGCCGCTCGAGCAGCGGGCCGAGGTCGAGCGCCTCGACGTAGCGGTCCAGGTTCGCCCGGAACCGGTCCGGCGGGATCCTGTAGAGCTGCTGCAGCAGCGTGTATGAGTCGCGCAGCGGCAGGTCCCACCACAGGGTCGTGCGCTGGCCGAAGACGACGCCGATCTTGCGGGCCAGCCTGATCCGGTCCTTCTGAGGCTCGTGGCCGGCCACCCGCAGCAGGCCCGAGGTGGGCACGAGGATGCCCGTCAGCATCTTGATGGTGGTCATGCCTTATCGGTACACTTATTCCATGAGCACTGATACGGCAAACGTGCAGGATGCGGCCCAGATTCGCCGCATCGCGGAGATAGCGAAAGTGGCCCGGCCGACGTGGCAGAACCGGAACCCGGCGTCCTGGGAGGGGCAGGGTGCTGCGGTGTACTGCCGCATCTCCCGGGCCAGCGACGAGGATCAGACCGGGGTCGAGCGGCAGGAGCGCATCTGCCGCGAGGTGGCCAAGCGGCTGCGGCTTGAGGTGGCGTCCGGCGCGGCGCACATCGACAACAACCGCTCAGCGTGGATCCGCGACCGCAAGCGCCCGGGGTGGGATGCGCTGTTGGACTCGATCCAGTCCGGGGCGGTCAGCCATGTGATCGCGTATCACCCGGACCGGATGATGCGCCAGTCCGCGGACCTGGAGGAGCTGTTGCGCCTGGCCGACGAGCACCATGTCACGCTGCACGGGCAGGCAGGCGGACGGGACCTGTCGGATCCGGATGACCGGTTCTTTCTGCGGCTGGAGGTGGCGCACGCGTGCCGCTCCTCGGATGACACCTCACGGCGGGTGCGCGACAAGCTGACCGAGCGGGCGGCGTCGGGCAAGCCGCACACCGGCAAGCGCCGTTTCGGCTACGACAAGACCGGCACTGTGATCATCCAGGAGGAGGCCGAGGTCATCCGGTGGGTCTTTCAGCAGTTCCTGAAGGGCAAGACGGCGCACTGGCTGTGCACGCAGCTCAACGAGCGCGGTATCGCGACCGCGTTGGGCAAGAAGTGGCAGCATCAGACGGTGCTTTCGCTGCTGGACTGTCATCACATGGCGGGTATCCGGGTCTTTCGCAAACAGGAGATCGGGCCGGGCACCTGGCCCGCGATCATCGATGAGGGCATGTTCCGGGAAGTGCAGGAGCGGCGCAGCTACCGCGCGGCCAAGAGCCGGGCCAAGCAGGCCGCGCAGCGAACCGAGCGGTATTACCTGCTGCGCTCGCTGGTGTGGTGCACCGCGTGCGGGGTGCGGATGGCGGGCGGCATGAGCAGCGGCGCGCCGACCTACCACTGCACCTCGGAGCGCGGCGGGCGCGCCTGCCGACGCAGCGTGTCCGCGGCGACGCTGGAGGCATTCGTCTCCGACGCGGCGATCCGGATGCTCACCGAGCTGGATGTCACCGGACAGCAGGCGGCCGCCGTGCTGACTACGGACGATGCGAACACGATCGCAGCGGATGAGGCACAGCT
>DASYAE010000283.1:0-38514 GCA_036501535.1 Actinocrinis sp.
CGGCGGCGGCAACTTCGGCGTGGTCACCTCGCTGACCTTCCGCACCCTCCCCGTGCCGCCCTCGACCGTCCTCCACCTCGCGTGGACGCACGCACGCGCCGCCGACCTCGCCGCGCTCATCGAGGCCTGGCAGCGCTGGTCGCCCCCGGCGCCCGACGGACTCGCCGCCAGCCTGCTGATCACCGTCCCCGGCGATCCGGACCGGCCGCCGGCGGCGCACGTCTTCGGCGCCCTGCTGGACACCGAGTCGGCCGCACACCGACTGCTCGGCGATCTGGTCGCCCGCTGCCCGGCGGCCCCCGATTCGACAGAAGTCGCACTCCTGCCATACCGCCGGACGAAGGCCCGCCTCGCCGAGCTCGGCGACGACATCGCCGAGGCCGGTCCGGACCACGTCCGTCACACTTCCAGCCGATCCGAGTTCTTCGACCGGCCGCTGCCCGCCGCCGCGATCGCCGCCCTGGTCGGGAACCTGGGCCGGGACCGCCGCGCCGGCCAGTCGCGCGAACTGGACTTCTCCCCGTGGGGCGGGGCGTACAACCGGACCCCCGCCCCGGCGACCGCCTTCGCCCACCGCGACTGCCTCTTCCTGCTCAAGCACGCGGTGGGCGTCCCCGCCACGGCGGGCGCCGAGGCCCGGCAGGAGGCCGGCGACTGGCTGGCGGCCTCCTGGTCCTCGGTCCGCCCAGCCGGGTCAGGCCGCGTGTATCCGAACTTCCCGGATCCCGGCCTGGCCGACTGGGCCCGCGCTTATCACGGCGCGAACTACGACCGGCTGTGCCGGGTCAGGGCCCGCTACGACCCCGACGGCTTCTTCCGCTTCCCCCAGGCGATCGGATCAGCACCGTGATCTGCGCCGCCGCTCCCGCTCCCGCCCCGGCCGCCGTGCTCACTCGAACCGCGCGCTGTCGGTCCGGGTGATCCGGCTCAGGAACGGCAGCGTGCCGCCGATCATCGCCAGCGCGGCGACCAGGCCGAGCCCCATGGTGAGGTAGTAGGCGCCGTTCGGGGCCGGCACGGGCGTCCCGGGCGGGGACACCTTGATCGCGGCCGCGACTGCGAGGCCGTATCCGGTCGCGACGGCGACCACGGTGGCCGCGGCCAGCGGGAGCAGGGACTCCGTCAGCACCACCTTGTACAGCACGTTCGTCGGCGTGCCGGTCAGGCGCAGCAGGCTGAACGGCCGCCTGCGCTCGACGAGGCTGCCGCCCGCGGCGACCGCCAGGCTGCACCCGGCGACCAGCAGCGTGAGTATCACCGCCATGTTCATCACCCGCTGGACGATGGCCGCGACCGCCTCGCGTGCCTGCACCGCCTCGCCGAAGGTGCGCGGCGCCATCCCGGACTGGGACAGCGGCGTGTGCGTGACCAGGAAGGTGCGGACCAGTTCCAGCGTCGTCGGGTTGTCCACCTGGATCAGCACGCCGCGGAGATACAGGCTGCTGAAATCGCCCGACGCGGCAGGGTTCGAGCTCGCGACGATCGGCTCGGTGCTGTAGGTCGGGTTGTCGTCGGTCAGGTTGCCGGTCGTGGCCTCGACCGCCTGCCTGCCCGGGGCGCAGGTGCCGAGCGCGGGCAGCCGGGAGAGGGCCGCGCAGGAGACCGCGGCGTCGAACGGGAGGCCCGGGACGTCACCGCCGACCGTGTTCCCGGAGGGACCCGGGGGCGGCGGGGCCTGAGGCGGCTCGATGTCCTGCGGCAGGGAGTAGTAGGGCACGACCACGGTGCCGGAGAACGCCTGCAGCCGGCGCACCAGCGCCGCGCCGGTGGCCGGCGGCAGTCCGAGCATCCCGCCGGTCGTGTTCGCGTTCGCCCCTGTCGCGGAGCCGCCCGTGCAGTTCACGCCGTTGCCGCAGACGGGGGAGTAGGAAAACGTGTCGAGCAGGACGTTCGAGAGCGCGGCGGCCGACGGGGTGGCCGTCGTGTCGTTGATCGTGGGCATCAGCCCGCCGAGCATCGAGCCGAGGAAGACCGCCAGGACCAGCCCGCTGACCGCCCGGAAGGACGCCTTCGGCGCGTCCGCCAGCCGCCGCGCCGCCAGCAGCGAGGAGGCGGCCCCGGTCCGCATCGCCAGCAGCCGCGCCGCCTTCGCGGTCAGCCACGGCCCGCCGACCACCAGCCCGACCAGGACGAGCAGAAGCCCGGGGTACGTGGTGGCGCCGATCTCTTTCGACGTCGTCGTCAGGATGCCGAATATGTACATGGCGACGCCGAGCACCAGCGGGATGACGCGCAGCACGCTGGGATTCGGCGGGGTCTGCCGCCGGGTGACGCCCAGCGGCGAGATCCGCACCCGGCGCAGCGAGATCAGCGCGGCGAGCGCCGAGGCGAGCGGCACGCCCACGATCATGGCGGCGTAGCCGAGCGCGGTCGGCGTGACGGCGTAGGAGAAGTACTTGGAGCCGAACAGCGCCAGGCCGGACAGCAGCGGCCGCACCAGCAGGAACGCCGCGACGCCGACCAGCGTGCCCAGCAGGGCGCTGACACATGCGTCGACCGAGGCGATCACGCTGACCTGCCGGTTGGTGGCCCCCACCAGCCGCAGCGACGCGTAGCGCTCCTCCCGTCGGGTGGCCGCCAGCCGGGTCGCCATGCCGATCAGGATCAGCACCGGGAAGACGAACGCGACCGCGCCGATCGCGAAGGCGTAGCGGAAGTAGTTCGTCCACACGCTGGTCTGCTGGCCGTTCCCGATCGTGTGGACCTTGATCGTGGCGGGCAGCGCGGCCAGCTGCGCCGGGCTGTAGCCGATGTACACGACCAGGTCGTCCGGCCCGGTCAGGGCCCTGTCGCCGATCGTGCCGGCCTGCGTGCCGGGGAACCGGTCGCCGAGCTCGTCGCGCGGCGTGGCGGAGATGAGCGCGGCCAGCGCCGGCGAGGCGTAGTACTGCCCGGCGCCCGGCAGCGTGCTGATTCCGGGTGGCACCGGGGCGTGCGGCCCGAGCGCGGCGACCTCGAGCTGCGCGATGGTCTTGCCCTGGAAGATCGTGTCGCTGTAGTTCCACAGCTCGCTGCCCGCATCGGGGCCGGTGGCCTCGTACCTCGGCGAGGATCCTGCGGCCGGCGCCGGGCCCTGGGTGTTCCCCCAGTTCGGCTGGTTGTTCGTGTACTGGAACGCGTGGAAGTCGGCCAGCACGGAGAGCAGGATCGTGACGCCGACCGCGACAGCCGCCATGGTCACCAGCAGCCGGGTGAGCGCTTCCCTGCCGCTGCGCAGCGTCAGGTGGAGTCCGAGCCGGTACATCAGCGGGCCATCTCGAACTCGGTCAGCGCGGAGACCTGGCCGTCGCGGACCATGACGGTGCGCTCGGCGCAGGCGGCGACCCGCGCGTCGTGGGTGACCAGCACCACGGTCGCGCCCTCCGCCCGGGCCACGCTCACCAGCAGGTCCATCACCTTCTCGCTGGTCAGTGAGTCGAGCGAGCCGGTCGGCTCGTCCGCGAACAGCAGCTTGGGCTGCGGCGCCAGCGCCCGCGCTATCGCCACCCGCTGGGCCTGGCCGCCGGAGAGCTCCCCGGTGCGCCGCGCGGCGAGCTCCGGCATCCCCAGCCGCTCCAGCCACGTCGCAGCCCTCTGGTACGCCTCCTTGCGGCGGACCCGGTCCAGCAGCAGCGGCATCGCGATGTTGTCGGCCACGGTCAGCTCCGGGATCAGCTGGCCGAACTGGAAGACGAAGCCGAACGCACTGCGCCGCAGCTCGGTGCGCCGCCCGTCGCTCAGGCTGTCGATGCGCCGGCCGTCGAACCAGACCTCTCCCTCGTCCGGCGTGTAGATGCCGGCCAGGCAGTGCAGCAGGGTGGACTTGCCGGAGCCGCTGGGTCCCATCACGGCGACGATCTCGCCGGTGCCGACGGCCAGGTCCGCGCCGCGCAGCGCCGGGGTCTGGCCGAACGAGCGGTGCAGGCCGCGCGCCTCGAGGATGGAGCGGCGGGAGATCCGCGGCTCGGGGCCGCCGGCGCTGTCGCCGGCGGCGGTGGTCGGGTTGCGGCTCATGTGCTGCTCACCATTTCTTTCAATGCGCCCAGCCGCGCCTCGGTGGCGTCGATCCAGCGCAGGTCGGCTTCCAGGTGGTACATGCCGTAGTCGGCCAGCAGCACGTCCATCGTGCCCCCGCCGCGGCGCAGCTCGGTCAGCTCGCGCATCCGGCGCAGGTGCGAGCCGCGCTGCGCGTCGAGATAGCGCGCCGCGTCCCGGTCCAGCATCAGGGCGAGCACGACCTTCGCGAACAGCACCGGCTGCAGGTGCGGCTCCGGCTCGGCCGGCTGGGACAGCCAGGTCGCCAGCTCGGCGTGTCCGTTCTCGGTGATGGTGTAGCGCTTGCGGTCCGGCCCGTCGCCCGGCTCGCTCGCGCCGGCGGTGACCTTCCCGTCCCGGGCCAGCCGGCCGAGCGTCGCGTACACCTGGCCGAACGGCAGGGGCTTGTCCCGGCCGAAGAACGCGTCGTAGTCCCGTTTCAGGTCGTATCCGTGGCTCGGCGCGCGGTCAAGCAGCCCGAGCAGAGTCAGGGGAACACTCACGAAATCGAGAATACGCTGAGAGTATACTCTGGGTCAATAAAGAACTGAGCTGCAGGTATATCGGGAGGCTCTAGATCGCGGTAAATGCGTGGCGGGCGGCGCCGTCAGCCGTTTAACCTCCGGGCCATGAACGCCGAACGCCCGATGATCTACCAGCACCCGCTCGCTTATCTGGTCGGCCTCGAGGGCATCGCGTTGCTGAGGGCGTGGGCCGGCGACTTCGACGAGGCGTTCGTACACGAAAGGCTCGCCGAGGTGCGCCGGCTGCTCGACGACGAAGCGCTGAGCGGCGCGGGGGCGGGGGTGTGGGTCCGCCGAGGCGACACGGAGACCGCGTATCGCCAGTGGGCGGACGGATACGACGCACAGATGCGCTACGAGGAGGAGTTCGGCGGCGGCATGTTCGCCGGCGCCGAGATCGTGATCCGGGAGATCCTCGACGCGCGACCCGCCGGCGTCGCCCTGGACGCCGCGTGCGGTACCGGACGGGTCGCCCAGTATCTGCACGCGCGCGGGCACCACGTCGTCGGCATCGACAGCTCGCCGGACATGCTCGCCGTGGCACGCAAACGGTTGCCGGACGCGGACTTCCGCGAGGGCGTCCTGGAGGACCTGCCGCTGCCGGACGCCTCGGTCGACGTCGCCGTGACCATGCTCGCGCTCTGCCACGTGCCCGACCTCGACACCGTGATGGCGCAGTTCGCCAGGGTGCTGCGTCCCGGCGGAGACCTTCTGATCTCTGATATGCACGCCGAGCAGGTGTTCCGCGGATCGGTCGTCAAGGCCCTCGGACCCGGCGGCGAGCCGGGACTCGTCGCGACCTACCGGCTCCAGCCGGGCGACTACCTTCGCGCCGCGCTCGCGGCGGGGCTGCGGGTCCGGCGCTGCGAGGAACCCGCGTCGATGGCAGGGGCCGAGTCCGCGCCGGTGCCGGAGCCCGCGGCCGACCCCGGGCCGTGGGACGACTGGCCGTGGAGCCTCGCCGACCTGATCCCGGCGGCGACGCGGGCCGCCTGGCGCACGCCGGCGACGATCGTCTGGCACTTCCAGCGCGAGGCCTAGAGGCCGCCCGCGGAACGCCGGAGGCGGCCCGGATCCCTGCGTCCGGACCGCCTCCGCGTCAGCCGTCTGAGCCAGGCTCCTTACCGGGCCGGCCAACGGGTCGTCCCCCTTCGGGGTCAGCTTGTGCACGATCAGGTTGACGCCGAGTGCGTCGCCGCTCGGACGGCTGAGCGTGTAAAGGATCTGAGCCGGCCTGCCGGCCCCGCCGCCGTCGGGCACGGTCATGACGAAGGCGTGGCCCTGCCCGTCGTCGTCCGTGTTGCCGTTCGCGCACCGGCCCGGATTCTGCTCCAGCGCCTCGCCGGTGTACTTCCAGGTCTTCCCGTGGTCGGTGGAGACCGCGGTGACGACCGCCTCGTCGGTGTCCTTCGGCCGGTAGTCGAAGTAGCCGATCAGGGTTCGTCCACCGTCGTCGCTGGTGACGTACGGGAAGTAGTAGGGCTGCATCGGCAGCGTGGCGCCCTTCGGCTCACGCAGGATCGAGCCGCTCGCCGGGCCGGTGCCGTTGTCGGCCGAGCAGTATCCGGTCAGCGGGCCGGGGGAGCCGCTGACACCGCTCTGCGGCGGGATGGCGCCGGTGCCGGTCGGGCGCCGCGGCGCCCAGTGCCGTGGACGAGGCCGCGACGAGCGTGGCGAGTGTGGCCACTCCCACCGCCCCCGCTGTCGTCATCCGAACAGATATCTCAAGCCCTTCATGCATGTGTTACACCGGGAATGTGACGGACCGAGCAAATCCTCGCCGAACCATACCCCGATGGACAGGGGCCTGAGAGAGTGTTCACGCACCGTTCGCCGCGCAGCCGTCGGCTTGTCATTTCCGCCCGGCTGTTACAGCCTTCTTATCCGGCTACCACGCATAAGGGCCGTCCTGCGGGGCTTCGACCACGGAGGCCGGTGCCGCCGCCGGTGCCGCCACGGCAGGGGCCTGCTCCGGCTCCTGGACGTCCGCCTTGGTGATCGCCAGATACGCGACCAGCACCACGATCAGCGCGCCGAACACGAACGCGACCGCCCCGTCGCCGTAGCCCATGCCGCCGAGCGACTTGGACTTGCCCAGCCCGTCCGCGATCGAGGCGCCGAGCGGCCGGGTGACCACGTAGGCGAACCAGAACGAGAAGATCGCGTTCCAGTGCAGCAGCCGGAATCCGACCACCGGCACCATGATCAGCACCGCGAACAGCACCGCCGAGGTCCAGAAGCCCAGGTGCAGTGTTGTGGCGGTGAAGTCGCCCAGCGCGGTGCCCATCGCGAAGGTGGCCACGACGGTGGCCCAGTAGAACGCCTCGCGCCGGGGCGTGTTGACGCTGTGGATCGACAGCGTCTTCTCGGTCCTGCTCCACAGGATGAACACCGCGGCCAGCACGACCGCGTACAGGATCGACGACGCGGTGTACGGGACGCCGAAGCCGACGTGCAGCACGTCCGCCGCCATGGTGCCGAACACGCCGACCATGACCACGGCGAACCAGTAGTTGACCGCCTTGTACCGGCCGACCCGGAACTGGAACCAGAGCGCGAGCAGGAAGCCGGCGAAGCAGATCATCACCGCCAGCTCCGGGTTGATCGCGTTGACCAGGTAGTCCGAGGTGGCCTCGCCCATCGCGGTCGACAGGCCCTTGATGATCCAGAACAGCGCGGTGATCTGCGGCACGCGGAGCGCGGCCTGCCGCGCGACCTGGCCGTGCGCGGAGTGGCGTGTCGGGGCGTGCTGGTGCTGGCCCGTGCCGTACGCGGAGCTCATGTCCTTACTGCTCTTTCCGGTGGTCGGTCGGTGTCGATACTTCGTCATGCCCGGGGTGTGCGGCCACGGCGCGGGCCGCTGTTCTGCGCGAGGACCACCGCGAGGCGCACGGCCAGCGCGCGGCAGGCGGCGATGTCGGGTCTGTCGGGCGCTCCCGGCGCCCGGCCGACCCGGTCGAGCAGGCCGCGCGCGAGGTCCTCGGAGCGTGCGGCAAGAGTATCCGCGACCGGTCCGGGATGTCTCAGCGGGAAGGTGCGCCACCGGTGCATCGCGATCCGGATGATGCGCCGCCAGCGTTCCGGGTCCCCGCTGGGGATCGGGTTGCCGGAGCGCTGCGCGTCGGCCAGCGCGGCCAGCAGGCGGTCGGCCAGGGCCGCGCCGTCCTGCGACGCTGGGCTCATGCCGGCACCGCCCGGGAGGATGAGTCGATCACGGCGTCACTCCTCGGCGCGGGCTTGGACGGTGGGCGAGCGGTCCGGCGCGCCCCGCCGCCCGCCCACCGGGCGAGATTTTTACAGAGACGTAGAACTTCTACAAGATGGTAGATCGCGAGCGGACGGCGGGCGTCCGGCTGAAGGCCGGTGCATGTCAGGATTTCGTCACAACTGTCCGGGCGATTCCGTGCGCCGGCCGGGCCCGGCGCGCAGGGCCCGCAGTGTTCGGTGCCGGTGCCGCTCAGTGCGACCCGGGCCGGCCCAGCACGGCCGAATGCATGCTGGCGTGCGCGAGCGAGAGCAGGTCCTGCAAGTCGTCCGCGGCCTGCAGCGCGCAGACCAGGGCGGCCGCCATGAACGCGAGGCTGAGCAGCGCCACCGCGGCGCCGCTGCCGGGCGGCGGGGCCAGCAGCGCGGCGACCCGCCGGGGGACCGGTCCGGCGCTGGCCAGTGCCCGGTCCGCCGACCGCCCGAAGACCGCGCCGAGCACGGCGCCCGGGCCGCGCCGCGGCCGGGACGCCTTCGTGGCCAGCGCCGCGTGCGCGATCGCCTCGGCGACCAGCCGGCGGTCGCCGACCTCCTGCGCGGCCCGCTCGTCGGCCCAGCGCTCCACGGTGTACTCGACCGAGCCGGCCAGCGGGCGCAGCAGCGGATTGGCCGCCGCCGCCAGACGCGCGGCGCTGGTGAACATGTAGTGCCGGCCGGTCAGATGAGCGTGCTCGTGGGCCAGCAGCGCGGCCCGGCCCGGCGCGTCCAGCGCGTCGAACATCCCGGCCGAGACCACGATCCGGCCCGGCCGGCCCGGCACCGCATACGCGTCCGCGGCGGCGTCCTCGGTGACCACCAGGCTGTCCGGACCCGCCAGCAGGCGCGCCTGCCGGAAGGCCTCGGTCAGCGCGCGGGCCATCCGCACCGCATAGGCGACGACGGCCAGCAGCGCCGCGCCGAACAGGACCCCGGCTATCGCCGAGACCGCCGCGGTGCTCGGATCGCCGCCGGCCACCACGCTGAGCGACCAGTGCCCCAGCCTGGCCAGCACCGGGATCCGCACCAGCGAGGCCAGCGCCAGCAGCCCGAGCGCCCCGCAGCTGGTCCCGGCCAGCAGCACCGCCGCCCCGCTCATCAGCCAGGTCGCGGTGCGCGGCTCGACCCGGGCCGTCACCAGCCGCGCCATCGGGCCCGCGGCCAGCGGGAAGAGCAGGCTCAGGTAGGCCAGGAGGTGCATGGGTCAGCCGCGCTCGAGGCCGGATCGCCCGCCCGGGCCGTCGCCGAGCAGCGAGCGCAGCAGCTGCTCGTCCCGGTCGGAGAGGTCGGCGACGAACCGGGAGAGCACCGCCTCACGGTCCTGCTCCCGGTCCAGCATCGCGGCGAGCCGGCGCGCGGCCAGCCCCGCCTCGTCGGCGACCGGCGCATAGCGGAAGGCGCGTCCGTCACGGTGCCGGGCGAGCGCGTTCTTCTGGTAGAGCCGGGTCAGGATGGTCACCACGGTGCTGTAGGACAGCTCGCCGCCGGCGGTGCCGCGCGCGGCGAGCCGGTCGCGCACGTCGCCGGGGCTCAGCGGTGCGCCGGCCTCCCACAGCACCGCCAGCACGGCGGATTCCAGCTCCCCGGCCGCGCGCCGCGCCCCGGCCTCGGGCTCCTGGTGCGGCATCGCGGCCTCCTTCCCTGCGGCTCGGTCCGGGACTCAGTCTGCCACACCGCGCTGTCCGGGCCCGGCCGTCCGCTCACGCGCTCACGTGCGGCAGGACCCGGTCCAGCCGCCGCGGCAGCCACCAGTTCACCCGGCCCAGCAGGAACATCGTCGAGGGCACCAGCACCAGCCGCACGACGGTCGCGTCCAGCACGACGCTGGCCGCCAGCCCCAGCGCGAGCATCTTGACCACCACGGTCGGCGAGGCGGTGAAGGAGAGGAACACCGCGGTCATGATGAAGGCCGCGCTGGAGATCACCCGGCCGGTGGCCGCGAGCCCGCCGCCGACCGCGCGGGTGTTGTCCGCGCCGCCGTGCCAGGCCTCGCTGATGCGGGAGAGCAGGAAGATCTCGTAGTCCATGGACAGGCCGAAGACGATCGCGAACATCATCATCGGCACGTAGGACTCGATCGGCACCGGCTCGGACAGGCCCAGCAGCCGGTCGCCCCAGCCCCACTGGAACACCGCCACGAGCACGCCGTACGAGGCGCCGGTGGTCAGCAGGTTGAGCAGGACCGCCTTGAGCGGGATCAGCAGGCTGCGGAACACCGTCATCAGCAGCAGGAACGCGGCGGCCAGCACGATGCCGATGATGATCGGCAGCCTCGCGGCGACGGTGTTGCGGAAGTCGAACTGCCCGGCCGTGCTTCCGGTGACGTAGCCGGCGGCGCCGGTGCCGTGCAGCGCGTCGGGCAGCGTCCGCTGTGTCAGCGTGCTGAACAGGGCGCCGGCCGCGGCGGTCTGCGGGCCGCTGGACGGGGTCACGGTGCTGATCAGGAGCCTGCCGTCCGGGGTCGCGGTCGATGCGGTGGCCCCGGCGACGCCTTCAGTGTGCTGCAACGCGCTGGTCACCGCGTCGCCGATCTGCGAGGCCGGCTCGGTGGCGTGCTGCACGTCGACCACGATGGTCAGCGGGCCGTTCGCGCCGGGCCCGAATCCGGGGCCTGATGCGTCCGCGATCAGGTCGTAGGCGGTGCGGGTGGTGCTGCCGGCCGGGTCCGCGCCGTCGTCCACGTGGCCCAGCCGCATCGAGAACATCGGCACGGCCAGCACCGCGAGCAGCGCGGTTCCGGCGAGCAGGAAGCGCCACGGGTGCCGCGAGATCAGCGCGGCGTAGCGGTGCCAGCCGTCGTGGTCGCCGCGGCTCTCGGCCACCGGGCTGTGCAGCGCGACGCGGTCGATCCGCCGGCCCACCAAGCCGAGCGCGGCCGGGACCAGGGTCTGCGCGGCGGTCGCGGTGACCAGCACGGCGATGGCGGCCGCGAGGCCCAGCTTGCCGATCAGGGTCAGCCCGCAGGCGTAGAGGCTGAGCATCGCCACCACGACGGTGACCGCGGCGACAAGGACGGCGCGGCCGCTGGTGGCCGCGGTACGGGCGGCGGCGGCGACCGGATCGTGACCGTCGATCAGGTCCTGCCGGAACCGCGTGGTGAGGAAGAGCGCGTAGTCGATCCCGACGCCCAGGCCGATCATCGTGGCGAGCGTCGGCGCCGAGGTGGCGAAGGTGGTCACGCCGGCCACGATCCCGACCACGCCGACTCCGACGATCACGCTGATCAGCGCCGTGGCCAAGGGCATCATCGCGGCCAGGACGCTGCCGAAGGCGAGCAGGAGGATGAGCATCGCGGTGGCGATACCGACCAGCTCACTGATCCGGTCGTCGGCCGGCGGGCGCACCACCTGGTCGAGGTCGCCGCCATACGCGACCTGCACGCCGTCGGCGCGGGCCGGGGCGGTCGCCGCGTCGAGCGTCGTGGTGTAGCCGTTTCCCAGGGTTTTGAGTTGCACGTCGAAGGAGACGGTCGTGTACGCCGTCTGTCCGTTCGAGCTGGTGACGAGGTCCGACGCGGCGGCTGCGTGCGGCATCGCCTTCAGGTTCGCCAGCGTCTGGTCGACGGCGCTCTGGTGGTCGGCCACGGTGCCGCTCGGCACGTGGAAGACGACGCGTCCGTTGGGCTGCCCGGCGCCCGGATCGGACCGGGCGAGCAGCGCGGCCCCGGTGTTCGACTGGCTGCCGGGCAGGCTCACCGCGTCGCTGTAGGTCGGGCCGACCACCCGGCCGGCGCCGATCACGCCGACCAGCAGCACCAGCCAGGCCGCGATCACCCAGCCGGAGTGCCGTGCGCAGAAGCCGCCGAGCCGCCCGAGCAGCGAGCGGCGGTCCGGTGGCCCGGCTGCGGCGGCAGCCGGGGCTGAGGCCGAGGCCGGAGTCGTAGGTGCAGGTGAGGGCGTGGTCGAGGGCATCGCGCCTCCCAGAGCGGTCCCGTCGGGGCGGGCTCACCATAGCAGAAAATGTCACCAGTGCCAATTGGCACTTGTGACACGAATGCTAGACTGGCGGCATGGCACCGGAACCGGACGACCGCGAGGACTCGCTGCGCGAGCGGAAGAAGGCGCAGACCCGCAGCGCGCTGCGGGAGAGCGCCGCGCGGCTGTTCGCGGCCCGGGGCTTCGCCGAGACGACCATCGCCGAGATCGCCGAGCACGCGAACGTCTCGAAGCGCACCTTCTTCCGGTACTTCGAGAGCAAGGAGGAACTGCTGCTGCCGGACCTCGCGGACCTGTTCGGCTGCGTCGAGGCGGCGCTGGCCGGGCGGCCGCCGGGCGGCGACGCCTTCGACGACGTGCGCGCCGCCCTGCTCGCCGCGGCCAGGCCGTTCGCCGTCAGCAGCCTGACCGCGCTGACTCACCCGATCGAGGGGGCCGACTCGCTCGTCGCGGCGCGCCTGGTGCAGGCCTTCACCGACTTCGAGGAGCGGCTGACCGGGCTCGTGCGGGCGCGGCTGCCGGAGGGCGTTGAGGACCCTGATCTGCGGGCCGCGGTGGTCGCGGGCGCCGCGCTCTCGGCGGTGCGCGCCACGCTGCGCACCCAGCGGGCCCGCCGGTCGGAACTCGGCGGCGTGGAGCCGGGGGTGCTGGCCTCGCCGGACGCGCAGCCGGTGATGCTGCTCAAAGCCTTCGACATCCTGGCCGGCCTGCGAACCGGGGAGCCGGAGCCGGGCGCGCCGCACCGCTGAGCGCGGAGCGCGGATCAGGACTCGTGCAGGCCGGAGTCCGAGGGCCCGATCGTGAAGCGGGTGAACCGGATGCGCAGGCCCTCCCGCTCCGGCGTGCAGCAGTAGGGCCCTGCGAACGTCGGCGCGGCCGGGTCCAGCGGCGCCAGCCGGACCAGCCGCCAGGGGCCGTCCTCGCAGCGGGCGCGCACGGTCAGCGCGTCGCCGGCCCGGCTGGCCCGCAGCGTGACCGAGCGCTTGTTCCACTCCGCGAGCGGGCCGGTGGACCAGTCCGAGACCCCGCGGGTGACCACCGCGCCGAGCTGGGGCGAGCCGTCCACGAACTCGAGCCCCGCCTTCAGCCAGCTGGTCTCGTCCGTGCGCACCATGATGCCGGCCTGGTCGAACTGCCGCTCGAACACCGGGTCGAAGGTGACCTCGACCGCTGATCCGTCCGGCAGCGGGGCGAGCAGCGCGTGCCCGTTGTCGGTCACGTAGCCGTAGGCCGTGGTGCGCCAGAAGTCGGTGCGGTCCCCGGTCGTGACGACCAGGTCGGCGCCGTCCTGCTCGGCCTTCGGCGGCGGGTTGAGCCAGACCGCCTGCGACCAGTCCACGTGTTCTTCCATGTGCCGAACCTCCCGGGTCGTGGATACCGGGAGATTATTATTAGGGTTCCTGCAAATTGAAGCCAGCCGGAGCCGGCGGCACGGCCCCGGCCTGCCGGATCGCGTGAAAGGCCTCTTGCACGCAGGCTGGACGCTGATACCGGGCCGGGCTCCGCAGGTGTCGGTGTCGCATCACCCTTCGGAGGTCGGCCGCACTGCCGCTCAGCTGCGCCGATTACCGGCTCTTGACGACTTTGTCAGGGTACATTGCCCAGACTTTCGCTCCGCCTTCCACGAAGTTCACCCAGGTGTGGCAGGAGTCCCGTGGAGTCGTCGGTGAGACCGGGGGATCGGCTCCCCCGGGCGAGTACAGAGAGCGAGGTGAACCATGAACACCAACCGGATCGGCGGTCGGCCGCGGCGGATCGGGCTGCGCACGAACGCGCTGTCCGTCGTCGCGGCGGGTCTGCTCGTCCTCGGCGGGGTCGGGGCTCTAGCCTCCGGCGTCGCGGAGCGCGGTGCCACGTCGGCCCCGGCGGCCTCGGCGCAGGCGCCGACCCCGCAGGAGCTGCTCCAGGCCATCGAGCTGGACGCGGCGCGGGCCGCGGCCCAGGCTCAGGCCCAGGCCGGTGCCACGGATCAGCAGGCTGCTCAGCAGGCTGCGACGCTGACCGTGGCCGTCTCGGCGGACGGCACGCAGCTGGTGGTCGACCAGGTCCCGGCGAGCCAGAGCACCGCCGGCCAGGGAACCCAGGTCGCGGCGGGTACGGCGGCTCAGGCGCCGGCGGTCCAGGCGCCGGCGGCGTCCGGTCCGTCGTCCCAGGGTGCGTCGACCCAGGGTCCGTCAACACAGGGTCCTGTCGGCAACACCGCTGCGGCCCCGGCGGCCGCCGGCACCGGAACCGGGGTCCAGCCGTCCGCCGGACTGCCCGGCGCGACGAACCCGGCCAAGTACCCGGTGATCACGTTCAACTTCTTCTTCGGACCCGGCGGGACGGCCAGCTACGACCCGAACACCGGGGCGATCACCCTGGGCGTGGGCGTCGGCCGGCAGCTCAGCCTCTCGGCGAACGACCTGCCGTCCTCGACCACCAACAGCGTCGGCATCCAGGGCGAGATCTCGGCCCGGGCGTTCGGCACCGGCGTCAGCGCCAAGGTCAACGGCCGGGTCTCGTCGAGCGGCCTGTCCGGCCGCGCGATGGTCGGCGGGAACATCCCCGGCGGCCGCGGCGGCAGCTTCACCGCGGGCGTGAACGTCAAGGGGAACGGCTCCGGCGGGGTGCAGGTCGACCACGCGGGCAGCCTGAGCGCCTCGCCGACGCAGCTACCGGCCCAGTCCCCGTTCACCGGGAGCTCGACCAGCGCGGCGGCCACCGTGTTCAACAACCTGTACGGCCTCCTGACCGGTCGCAACCTCGGCGGGCACATCGCGGTGACGGGCACCCTGGTGTTCCCGGGCCTGGCCCTGGGACACCCGTCCAGCACCACCCCGCAGTCCGGGGCGGCCCCGCAGCCGGGCACGACGACGCCGTCCACGACGTCGCCGGGCACGACGACGCCTCCGGCCACCACCACCCCGCCGAGCAGCGGCACGCCGCAGCCCGGCGGACAGCAGGTGCCGATGAACGTGAATCCGGGCAGCTCCGGCGTCGCGCTCAACAACCCGGGCTCGCCGGGCATCGACTTCGGCAACTTCGGCGGCACCACCGGCCCGGGGGCCGCGCCGAGTGGCGGCGGCACGCCGACGGCCGGCTCCACCGGCGCGACCACCGGCTCCGGCACCGGCCCGAGCCCTGACACGAGCTCCAACCCGAGCACGAGTCAGAGCACGGGCACGGACACGAGCGGTGGCAGCACCGGCGCCGCGACCACCGGCGACACCTCGTCGTCGGCGACCACGTCCGCCCCGGCGACCCAGCCGGCTCCGGCGACCTCCGCCGGCACCGGCCTGGTCACGCCGCCGGCGTCCGGGTTCGGCGACGAGCCGGCCATGCCGCCGCTGATCAGCGGTCCCGGCACCGGGTTCGGCGACGAGCCGGTGACGGTTCCGGCCACACCGGACGTCAATGCGCCGCCGCCGAACGTGCCGGCGCTCACGTCCGACGCGACCGGCACCACCGGTGACACCATCGACACCACCCCGGCCGTCACCGACGCGAACGGCCTGGGCATCGTCGATACCGCGGACACGGCCATCGGCGACACGGCGGACACGACCGTCGCCGACACGGCCGACACCGGAGTGAGCAGTGACTTGACCGTCGCAGACGCCGACACCGGCGTCGGCGACCTCGGCGTCGTCGACGACGGTGGAACAGGAGACGCCTGATAGGCCCCACCTGTCTCAGATAGTTGCAATAGTTCGCAAGCATCGGGCGGGCGGGTTTCAGGACCCGCCCGCCCGTTTGCGCACGTCGCCGTGTCGGCACTCGAACTCAGGGCACGCAAGTGGCCGAAACGGCTTCCCAGGAGGTGAAACGATCACCACCTGTCCCTACAATGCCAGCCATGAATTCTCGGGGGCCCGATGTTCAATACATCGACGGCCGATACGCGCTGACCCAACGGCTAGGCCGCACGGGGCGGGTCTGGCGCGCGTTCGACACGCGCCAGCAGTTCGAGGTCGCCATGCGGGAGCTGCGACTCGCCGACGCAGAGCTCGTCGAGACCGACCCGATCGGCGCGGACTCGCTGCGCCGCAGGGTCCTGGCGGAGGCGGGCGCGCTCGCCCAGCTGCGGCACCCGAACGTGGTGAGCATCGTCGACCTCGTCGACGCGGCGTCCGTGCGCTACCCCTGGATGGTCATGGAGCTGGTCGCCGGCGGCTCGCTGGAGGACCACCTGACCCGCAGGCTGCTGACACCGCGCGAGGCGGCCTCGGTCGGCCGCAGCATGCTCGCCGCGCTCGCCGCGGCCCGGGCGGTCGGCATCCTGCACCGCAACCTCAAGCCGTCCAACGTGCTGCTGCGGCCGGACGGCACCCCGCTGCTCACCGACTTCGCCCTGACCAGCCCGCGCGACGCCGGCCGGCAGGCCGCGTCCGGGACGCTGACCGGCTCGCCCGACTACATCGCGCCGGAGCGGGTGCGCGGCGAGGAGGGCGACCCGGCCTCGGACCTGTGGTCGCTCGGCATGGTCCTCTACGTCGCGGTGGCCGGCCGCAACCCGCTGCACCGCGGCACCGACCTGGCCACCATGGCCGCCGTGCTGGACGAGCCGCTGCCGCTGCCGGCGCAGGCCGGGTCGCTGGCCGAGGCGCTCTCCGCGCTGCTCGTGCGCGACCCTGTGGCCCGGCCCGGCATGGACGTGCTCGACCGGATGCTCGCCGACGCCCAGCGCGACCAGGCGGCCTGGACCGCGCCGCCGGCCCGCGGCGCCGACCCGTTCGCCGGCCGGGCCGCGGCCGGGCCCGGGCACCGCGAACACCAGGAGCCCCCGTCCTCGTGGACGCCTGACGAGCGGGATCAGCGGGATCAGCGGGATCAGCCCCCGCCGAGGGCGGCCAGGTCCGAGCCGGCCGAGAAGAAGCCGGTGCCGAAGCGTACTCCGGCCGAGCCGGCCCAACGCGGCGGCCGCCGGGTCGCCGTGGTGGTCGCCTCGGTCGCCGCGATGGGCTTGGTCGGCGCGCTGCTCTGGGTCGTCACCGGCGGCGGCAGCGCCAACGCCACCGGGGACCAGGGAGCGGGCCAGACGACGGCCCCGCCCTCCACGAGCGCGTCGTCCTCCGCCTCGCTGTCGCCTTCGACCTCGGCCTCGGGCCTGAACCTGCTCACGCCGGCCGGCATGAACACCCTGGTCAGCTCGCTGAGCCAGGCGATCGGCGGCACGCAGGTGCTGCAGCTGACGGTCTACTCGACCTACGCCCTGATGGAGGTCCCGGACAAGACCACCAGCGGCACGTACGACAGCTACGAGTACAGCAACGGCCAGGCCCAGCTCCTGACCGGCGGCAGCATCACCCCGCCGGGCGACTCGACCATGAGCATGAGCTCGGTCAACTGGAACGTGCTGACGTCCCTCCTGCAGAAGGCCGCCGCCAACCTCAACGTGCGCAACCCGACCAGCGAGTACATCGTGATGGACCCGAACTGGCCGGAGGCCGCCGCCGGCCCCTCGCTGCGCGTCTACATCAGCAACGGGACCAACACCGGTTACCTGGTCAGCGACACCAGCGGCAACATCCAGAACAGTTATCCGTTCACGCCCTGATCACCGCCCGTGCTTTTGTCAGCACGCGCAGTCGCCGCTTGCCTTCGTGCCATGCCCTGCCGCCGCGAAATCCCGGCCGGTCGAAGGACCGGAAACGCGGGTAAGGACACCAGCAGGATCCTGGTCGGCCACGACCAGCCCGCCACCCTTCCAGGTTCGGCTGCCACAATGGCGCCCGGACCCGGTGCGGCGCGTCCGGTTGCCGGCCGGTGCGCGTGTCGCACCGCCGGGCGGGTCCCCTAGCACGAAGAGGAAGCTCCTTGACAATCGACGCCCCTGCGGCCGGGCCGGGCGGGCCGTGGCCGGTCGCCGCCCTCGACCTGGGCGGCACCAAGATCGCCGGCGCACTGGTCGAGGCGGACGGCACGCTGCTCGGCCCGGTCCGCCGGCCGACCCCGCGGCTCGGCACCGCCGACCAGGTCGCCGCCGCCGTCACCGAGGTGCTGGACCTGCTGGCCGCCGACCCGCGCTGGCCGTCCGCCGCCGCGGTCGGGATCGGCAGCGCCGGGCCGGTCGACCGGGAGCGCGGCACGGTCAGCCCGGTCAACATCCCGGCCTGGCGCGACTTCCCGCTGGCCGAGCACGTCCGGGAGGCCACCGGCCGGCCGGTCGCGCTGGCCGGCGACGCGGTGGCGTTCGCGGCGGCGGAGCACTGGCTCGGCGCCGCTGCGGGGTTCGACAACGCGCTGTGCATCGTGGTCTCCACCGGCGTCGGCGGCGGGCTCGTGCTCGACGGCCGGCTGTATGTCGGGCGCACCGGCAATGCGGGTCATATCGGCCATATCAGCGTCGACCAGTTCGGGCCGCGCTGCCCCTGCGGCGGGCGCGGCTGCGTCGAGCTGTACACGAGCGGCACGTCGATCGCCAGGTGGTACCGCGAGCAGGGCGGCGCCGAGCGCGACGCGGCGGCCATCGGCGTCGCGGCCGGCCGCGGCGAGGAGCTGGCGGTGGCGGCCTACGACCGGGCCGCGCGGGCGCTGGCGGCGGCGATCGCGGCCACCGCCTCGCTGGCAGAGGTCGAAGTCGCCGTGATCGGCGGCGGCGTCGCGCAGTCGGGGGAGGTGCTGCTCGAGCCGCTGCGCCGGCACCTGGCCGACTACGCCGCGCTGCCGTTCGCCGCCAACGTCAGGGTCCTGCCCGCGATGCTGGGCACGGACGCCGGGCTGGTCGGCGCGGCCGCGCTCGCGGCGGGTCCCGCGGCGGCGTCGAAGCCGGGGTCGAAGTCGGCGTCGACGGCGCAGCGCGCGACGCTCGCCGACGCGCTGCCGATCGAATAAGGTCACGACATAGCGCGACTGCGCGAACTAGGCTTCCGTCCCATGACGACGCCCACATATCGCGAAGTCCATCTCGTCGCGCGCCCGCACGGCGCGCTCACCGACGACCTGTTCCGCATCGCCGAGCTCCCGATCCCCGAGCCGGCGCCCGGGCAGGTCCTGGTGCGCAACACGGTGATGGCCGTCGCCGCGGTCATGCGGACCCTGATGAACGAGATCGACACCCCCGGCGTGCGGTTCCAGTCGTACGAGCTCGGCGCGCCGCCGCACGGCCCCGCGGTCGGCGAGGTCGTCGCGGCGCCCGGCACCGCCCTCGCGCCCGGCGACCTCGTCTCGCACCGGCAGGGCTGGCGCGAGTACTCGCTGGTCGCCGAGGCCGACGCGCGCAGGCTCGAGCCGGGCGCGCTGCCCGATCCGGCCGCGTACCTCGCGCAGGGCGCCACGGCCTGGATGGGCGTCGTGCGCGGCGCCGAGGTGCGCGACGGGGACACGGTCTTCGTCAGCGGGGCCGCGGGCGGCGTCGGCACGCTGGCCGGGCAGGCCGCCCGCCTGCGCGGCGCCGCGCGGCTCATCGGCAGCACGAGCACGAAGGCCAAGGCCGACTACCTGACCGCCGAACTCGGGTACGACGCGGTCGTGCTGCGCGGGACGGCCCCCATCGAGGAGCAGCTGCGCGCCGCCGCGCCCGACGGCATCGACGCGGTGATCGACAACGTGGGCGGCGAACAGCTCGAGGCGGCCATCGCGGTGGCCCGGCGCAGGGCCCGTATCGCCGTGGTCGGCGCACTGTCGAGCCAGCTCTCTGATGCAGCGCCGCAGAAGACCGGGGTCGACACGCTCTCGCTGGTCTCGCGCGGGATCACGCTGCGCGGCGTGGCGCTGTTCGACCACTTCGACATCGCCCCGGAGTGGTACCACGTGTTCGCGGCCGGCCTGCGCGACGGCACGCTCAAGTTCCCGCACGCCCGCCTGAAGGGCATCGACCAGGCTCCCCGCGCCCTGCGCGAGCTGGTCGAGGGCCGCCACATCGGAGCCGTGGTGGTCGACCTCTGACGCTCAGTTCTCCAGCTGCCGCTCCAGTCCGTCGAGGATCAGCCCCAGCCCGAAGCCGAACTCGTCGCCGTAGTCGTAGCCGGGCCGCATGATGTGCTGCACGGCCATCTCCACCAGGTGCGGGTAGTCCTGCGGGTCGAACTGCGCCATGAAGCCCGCCGCGGCCTCGCCCGCGTTCTGCGTCTCGAACGGCAGCGCGGCTTCTTCGAGGGCGAAGCCGTAGATGTAACTGTCCATCAGCGAATAAGCGTGTGCTGATAATTCAACGGTGAAGCCGCCGCGCCTCAGTGCGCCGATCACCGCGTCGTGGTGCCGCAGCGTGGCCGGGCCGGGGCTGGAGCGCGACTCCATCAGCGGGGTCGCCCACGGGTGGCGGCGCAGGACGGCGCGGGCCGAGTGGGCGCGCCGGCGCAGGGCGCTGCGCCAGTCCTCGTCGGCCGGGGGCAGGTCGATCTCGCCGAAGACGACATCGATGACGCCGTCGATGATCGCCTCCTTGTTCGCCACGTGGTGGTAGAGCGACATCGGCTTGACGCCGAGCTCGTCCGCGAGGGAGCGCATCGTCAGGGCCGCGATACCGCCCGCGTCCGCGACCGCGATCGCCGCGCCGAGCAGGCGCTCCCGGCTCAGCGGGGTCCGCTGCGGGTGCGGGTCGGCCACCTCTTCGCCTCCTGACTTGACAGCTGGGGACAGCAGCGTACCGTACTTAGTAAGTCGTACTTAGTAAGGCTGGGAGGGAGACGGAGATGGGACCGATCATGGAAGCCACGGAAGCGGAGCCGACGCCGGGTCAGGACGCGGCGACGCAGACCCCGGCGACGATGACGATGCGGGCGATCGTGCAGGACGGGTACGGCACCCCGGACGTGCTGCGCGAGGCGCGGATCGAGCGGCCCGGCATCGCGGCCGGCGAGGTGCTGGTGCGGGTGCGGGCGGCCGGCGTCGACCGCGGTGTGCACCACTTCATGGCGGGCGAGCCGTACGCGGTGCGGCTCGGCCTCGGGCTGCGCGGGCCGAAGGGCCGGGTCGCCGGGATGGACGTCGCGGGCACGGTCGTCGCGGTCGGCGCGCGCGTGACCAAGTTCGTGGTCGGCGACGAGGTGTTCGGCGTCGGCCGTGGCTCGTTTGCGGAGTACACGGCGGCACGCGAGGACAGGCTGGCACGCAAGCCCGCCGGGCTGAGCTTCGAGCAGGTCGCTGTCATCGCGGTCTCCGGGGTCACCGCGCTGCGGGGCGTGCGCGACGCCGGACGCGTCCGGGCCGGACAGCACGTGCTGGTGATCGGAGCGTCGGGCGGCGTCGGGACGTACGCCGTGCAGCTGGCCAAGGCCTTCGACGCCGAGGTCACCGGCGTGTGCAGCACACAGAAGGCCGACCTGGTCCGCTCGATCGGCGCCGACCACGTGCTCGACTACACCCGCGACGACTTCGCCGACGGCAGCCGACGCTACGACGTGATCATCGACATCGCCGGAGACAGCCCCCTGTCTCGCCTGCGCCGGGCGCTCGCGCCGCGCGGGACGCTCGTCATCGCCGGCGGCGAGGTCGCCGGCAAGGTGCTCGGGATGGGCCGGCAGCTCCGGGCGCGCCTTTTGTCAGTGCTCGTGCGCCAGCGGCTGACCTCGTGCATCGCCATGCAGAACAGCGCTGACATGGAGGCTCTCAGTGAGCTCATCGAGGCCGGGAAGCTCAGCCCGGTGGTCGGTGCCGCCTACCCGCTGGCGCAGGCGGCCGACGCGATGCGCCTGCTCGGGTCCGGCGGGGCCCGCGGCAAGATCGCCGTCACGGTGGAATGAGGGCACGCATTCCGGCGGGGCCTCAGTCCTTCACCGACCCCGCCGTGATGCCCGCCGCGACATACCGCTGCGCGATGACCAGCAGCACGGTGGCCGGGATCGAGGCGACCACGGCCGTGGCCATGATCGCGTTCCACTGCTGGTCGTTGTTGCCGATGTAGTGGTAGATGCCGAGCGTGATCGGCTGCCGGCCGCCGCCGCTGTCGAGGGTCGTGGCGAAGACGAAGTCGGACCAGGCCCACAGGAACGCGAACAGCGAGACGGTCACCACCGCGTTGCGGCTCACCGGCAGCACGATCGACCAGAAGGTGCGCAGCCGCCCCGCCCCGTCCGTGAGCGCCGCCTGCAGCAGCTCCTCCGGGATGCCGGACATGAACGCGGTGAAGATCAGCACGGCGAACGGCACCGCGATGGTCGAGTCGGCGACCACGAGCCCTGTGACGGTGTTGATGTAGCCGGTGCTCAGCAGGATCGCGTAGAAGCCCATGGCCATGATGATCGAGGGGATCATCTGCGCGATCAGCAGCGCGAAGCTGAGGATCCCGCCGCCGCGCGGGCGCAGCTTGGCCAGCGCGTAGCCGGCCGGGGCGGAGACGACCAGGGTCAGCGCCACGGTCGCCAGGCCGATCATCAGGCTGTTGCCGAGGTACGGCAGCTGCTGGCTGAACACGGCGCGGTAGCCGTCGAGGGTGCCGTCGACCGGGATGAGGTTCGGCGGGGTCTTGCGCATGTTGCCGTCGGTGGTGAAGGACTCGTTGACCATCCAGTAGACCGGGAACAGCATGACCGCGGTCAGCACGACGCCGATCGCGGTCTTCACCCGGCTGCGGCCGCGGCGGCGCAGGCCGGTCCCGCCGGTCCGTCCGGCGCGGTCCGTGCGACTCGTGAGACTCATGCGTTCTGCCTCCGCTGCAGCCGGATGTAGATGAGCCCTGCGATCAGGGCCATGACGACCAGCAGGTTGCCGACCGCGGCGCCCGGGCCGAACTCGGGCAGCAGGTTGCCGAACCCGAGCTGGTAGGACCAGGTGGCGAAGGTGCTCGAGGAGTCGACCGGGCCGCCCCGGGTCATGATCCAGATGATGTCGAAGACCTTGAGCGTGTAGACCAGGCCGAGCATCAGGGTGACCGCGCTGACCGGGCGCAGCAGCGGGAAGGTGATGCGCCAGAACTTCTGCCAGGTGCCGGCGCCGTCCAGCGCGGCGGCCTCGTTCAGCGAGTCCGGGATGGCCTGCAGCCCGCTGTAGATCAGCACCAGGTTGAACGGGATCCCGATCCAGATGTTGGCGATGATCACCGAGGCGAGCGACCAGTGCGGCGAGGTCAGCCAGTCGACCGGTCCGATCCCGGCGAAGTGCAGCGCGTAGTTGACCACGCCGGACTCGCTGTCGAGCATCCACGACCAGGTCGAGGCCGACACGATCAGCGGCAGCAGCCAGGGCACGAGGAACAGCGCGCGCAGCGTGCCGGAGAGCCGGAAGTGCTGCGCGAAGAACACCGCCAGCGCCATCCCGATCGCGAACTGGAACAGCAGGCTGATGAAGGTGAACAGCAGCGTGTTGACCAGGGCGGTGGCGAAGGTCGGGTCGTGCAGCACCGTGTCGTAGTTGGCCAGGCCGGTGAACGGCGCTCCGCCGTGCACGAACGAGTAGACCGTGTAGTTGCGCAGGCTCAGGTCGAGGTTCCGGTAGAGCGGATAGGCGTAGAAGGCCAGCAGATAGACGGTCAGCGGCGTGAGGAACGCCCACGCCGCCAGCTGGTTGGAGCGCGGACCGCGGCGGGCCCGGCCGGTCCTGCCGCCGCGGCCGGGCCGGCCCGGTGTCGCAGCCTCCTCATCCGGTCCGCCGTCCGCCGCCGGGCCCGCGGCACGGCCGAGGGCCGGGGCGGTCGCCGCCCCGGCCCGGCCGCGCACAGACCCGTGCGATGTCTGTGCCGCGTGGTTCATGAAGCTCCTCGTCGCATCGAGCGGTCAGCCGGTCGCGGCCTTGGCCGCGGACTGCGCGGAGGTCAGCGCGGCCTGCGGGGAGGACGTCCCGGTCAGCGCGGACTGGATCGCGGTCCACAGCTGCTGGGAGATCTTCGGGTACTTGGTGCCGAGGTTGTCGCTGGTGCGGCCCTTGGCCGTGTGCACCGCGCTGATCCACGGCTGCAGGTCCGGCGACGTGGAGGCCTGCTGGGTCTGCACGGCCGTGCTCGCCCCGATGTAGGAGAGCGTCGTGTCGGTCGTGTAAGCGTTCTTCGCGTTGGTGATGCAGGCCACGATCTTCTCGGAGGTCGTGTACGTGGCGGTGTTCGACTGGACCGGGATGGTGACGAACTCGCCGCCGGTCGGCACCGGCGCGGAGCCGCCGTTCATGCCCGGGATGTTGATCAGCCCGTAGGGGAAACTGGCCTTCTGCGCGTCGGCCAGCTCCCAGGTGCCGTTCTCGCTGAATGCGGTGTCGCCGGCGGCGAAGGTCTGCCAGTTGTCCGGCTGCGTGTCGTTGAGCACGGAGTTGGGCGCGTAGCCGTCCTTCATCCAGGTGGTCCACAGGGTCAGCGCGTCCACCGCCTGCGCGGAGTCGAGGTTCGTCAGGTTCGCGCCCGCGCCCCAGAACCAGGGCTCGAACTGGAAGCTGCCCTCCTCGGTGCCGATCGCGGAGAACGTGATGCCGGTCTTGCCGATCGCCTTGACCTTGGCCAGCGCGGCGGTCAGCGAGTTCCAGTCGGTGATCGTCGCGGGGTCGACCCCGGCGGCCTGCAGGATGCTCTTGTTGTAGTAGAGCGCGAGGGTGTTGGCGCCGATCGGGATGCCGTAGGTGTCCCCGTTGACCTGGCCGGCGGCCAGGATGTTCGGCTGGATCGCGGCGGTGCTCACCTTCGTCTGCGCGGTCGTGGTCAGCACGCCCGCCGAGGCGAGGGTGGAGACCACCGGGTTGTCCACGATCAGCACGTCCGGGGACACGCCCTGCTGCGCGGCCAGCAGCTCCTTGCTGGTCAGCTGGGTGGTGTCGTACGCGGTGCGCTTGACCGACACGCCGGCCTGGGTACCGCACTTCTGCAGCAGCTGGACCCAGGCCGAGCTGTTGTCGAACTGCGGGTACGGGTCCCAGATCGTGTAGGTGCCGCCGGATCCGGACGAGCCGCCGGACGACGAGGTCGAACACGCCGCCGCGGCGGCGGTCAGCGCGAGGGCGGCCAGGCTGGCGCCGAGCGTGCGCCGAGTGAAGAGTGCGCGCCGGGCGGTGGTGGTCGGGACTGGGGGTGGCTTCATCGGTCCTTCTTCCGGTCTTCCGTCGAGAGCTCAGGTGTGTGCGTCCACGTGGATGGAGCGGCGGAGCGGGTGGAGCCGGTGTTGCGAGCGGTGCGTGTATCTGTGTTTCTGTGTTCTTGTGTTCCTGTGCTGTTTTTCTGTTCTCGGGGCGGGCACGGGCACCGGGCCGACATCAGGGCGATGACGGCGGCGCGGACCCCGCGCTCGCCCGGAGCGAGATCGGCGGTTCGAGCAGCATGTGCCGCGGCTCGGCGCCGGGGTCGTCGAGCAGTTCGAGCAGCAGCTCCACGGCGAGTCGGCCCATCCGCTGGGCAGGCACGTCGGCGGCGGTCAGCTGCGGGGTGACGGCCTCGGCCCAGCGGCTGGCGGCGATCCCGGCGACCGAGAAGTCGCGCGGAATCGACCGGCCGGCTTGGGCCAGGCCCCGGTAGAGGCCGCCGAGCGCGGCCTCGTTCACGGTGATCAGGGCCGTGGTGTCGGGGTGGTCGGCCAGGATCCGGCCGATCAGCGCCTCGCCGGCCGGGGCGTCGTCGTCGCAGCGGTAGGCGGTGCCGCGCACGCCGTGCTCCGCCGAGGCCCGCACGAAGCCGTCGAGGCCGCGGTGCGCGGATTCGTAGCCGGCCCGCACCAGCCGCTCGGACCGGTTGACGAAGGCGATCCGCCGGTGCCCGAGCCCGGCCAGGTGCCGCACGCAGGCCGCGACGAGCCCGGTGTGGTCCAGGTCGACCCACCGGGTCCGCTCGGGCTCGGCGACCCGGCCGATGGTGACGAACGGGAAGCCGACCTCGAGCAGCCGGTCGATCCGCTCGTCGTGCAGCCGGATCTCCATCATGATCGCGCCGTCCACCCGGCGCTCCTCGATCAGCCGGCGCAGCGCCTTCTCGCTGTCGCCGGTCGCGGAGAGCAGCACGTCGTGCTCCTCGGCCGAGGCCGCCTCGGCGACGCTGCCGATGAAGTCGAGCTGCATGTCGGTGTAGTGGCTGCTGGCCGGCGGGAAGACCAGGCCGAGGCTGCGGGTGCGCCCGCGGGCCAGGGCCCGCGCGGTGGCGTTGGGCCGGTATTCGAGCTCGTCGATGACCTGCTGGATGCGGGCCCGGGTCTCCCGCGCGACCGGCCGGTTGCCGCTGAGCACGTACGACACGGTGCTGCGGGACACCCCGGCGCGCCGGGCGACCTCTCCGATGTTCATCGCGCTGCTCCAACCGATTCGACGACGTCTGATCTCTGCCGGCCCGGCATAGGCCGGGCCGGCGCGGTCCGCTCGCGGGGAGCACGGGCCCGGGTCGAACCGGTTCGGCGCGAGGCTGAAGGCGCAGACTAGAGGCGGCTCCCGGGTCTGTAAACGGGCGGGGACGGCGGTTCCGGCGGTTCCGGCGGGGGTCGGGCCGGGGCCGCGGGTCCCGCCGGCGTGGCGCGGGACCCGCGGCCGCGGTCGTTCACCGCGGTCGCTCACTGTTGGGTGAGCTTCCACAGGTGGTCGGGCGTTCCGTTGTCGGTCCACTGCAGGGCGAGCTGGCCGGCGGCGGTGCTCGCGGCGTTGATGCCGAGCACCATGCCGCTGTTGGCGTTGGTGATCAGGTAGGTGCCGTTGCCGTCCGGCTGGACCTGCCAGAGGTGGTCGGCGGTGCCGTCGTCGCCCCAGATCACCGCGTCGGCGCCGGCGGTGGTGCTGGAGGCGTTGATGCCGAGCAGCAAGCCGCTGGCCTTGTTGACGATCTTGTACTCGCCGTCGCCGGCGGCCACGAACTGCCAGGCCTGGTCGGCGGCCGCGTCGGCCGGCTCCTGGAGCACCGGGGTGCCTTGGGCGGTCGCGGCGTTCTGGGTGTCGAGATTCAGGGCGCTGTTGAAGTTGGTCACGGTGTAGTAGGCGCCGCTGGTGATGTCGGACCCGGCGGGCAGCTTCCACTGCTGGCTCGGGGAGCCGGTGTACGGCTGCTGCGACACCGTCGAGCCGCCGGCCGTCAGGACCATGCCGCTGTTCCGGTCGACCAGCTTGTACTCGCCGCGGCCGATCGCGACCGGTGTCCACAGCTCGCCGGCGTCGCCGTCGTCGATCAGCTGGTCGACCGCGGCTCCGCGGCTGGTCGAGGCTGCCACGACGCCGAGGTCGAGGCCGCTGTTCTCGTCGACCACCTTGTAGGCGCCGGTGCCGGTGCCGACCAGGTCCCACAGCTGGTCCCGGGCGGTGGTGCCGGTGCCCTGGACCACCGCCGCACCCGCGGTGTGGCTGGCGTCCGCCACGCCGAGCACGCGTCCGCTGCCGGCGTTCTGCAGCTTGTACGTGCCGTCGAGGCCGGGCGCGGAGGTGCCGGCCGGGGTGATCAGCAGGTGGTAGCCGTTCGCCGCGTTCATCGAGTCGACCGGCACGGTGATCGACCCGCCGGTGATCGGGAGGTCGCCGGACCAGAGGGTCTGCGGCGGCGCGGAAGGCGTCAGACGGCCCTGCGACCGCACGTACTGCAGGACCACGTGCGCGTCGGCGCCGAAGGCGGAGAGGTTGCTCAGGCCGTTGACGGTCACCCCGGCCAGGCCGGTGCCGCCGCCGAAGATCACGCTCACCTGGTTGCGCGCGGAGTTCACCGAGGCGGCCCCGTCGATACCGGTCTGCGCGGGCGGCACGGTGTCGACCATTTGGCCGGACATGTCGCCGTACCACTTGTAGAGCCACCATGCCGCGTTCGGCTGACCGTTGGTGGCCACCAGCGTGTCGCCCATTGAGCCGTACTCGTTCCAGAAGGCGAGGTCGGCCTCGTCCACGCCGGCCCGCTCGAACTTGGATATGTAGCCGACCAGCGCGCCGGGCACGCCGACCTCGGTGGGCGTGGCGTATTCCTCGATGATGATCGGGATCGGCTTGATGCCGAGGCTCGCCTCGAGCGCCGTGCAGGCGGCCACGTCCGCGGCGATGTTCTGGTCGCCCTGCAGCTCGTGCCAGCTCAGGTACTGCGGCAGCGCGTCGTTCGCCTTGGCGTAGCTCAGGAACGAGGACATCCAGCTCTCGTTCCACTCGGAGTAGCTCGGCCCGTCGATCGGGATGCTCGGGTCGTCCTTGCGGATCTCGGCGACGGTGGTGACCCAGCCGGCGTCGAAGGGCCCCGCGTCGGCGGTGTCCCAGGTCCAGTCCGGCTCGTTCCACGGCTCCATGGCCTGGATGTTCCGGTCGCCGGAGGCCTTGACCGCGGCGACCTGCTGGTCGACCGCGGAGAGCCAGTCGCTCCAGCTGACCCAGCGGTAGGGGAAGTTCGGGTACCAGTCCGGCATCCGGACGATGACCTGCGCCCCGGCCCGCGCCGCCTCGGGCGCGACGACCAGCGCGTCGCCGGCCGGGGCCGGCTCGCCGTTGGGCAGCTGCCCGCCGCCGGGGGCCATCTGGACGAAGCTCTTGGGCTTGAGCGGGTCGATCAGGCTCTCGGACGGCACACCGTTCTCGGCCAGGCCGTAGAGCCCGCCGGAGGCCACATGGGTGACCGGCCGCATGGCCTGGTTCGCGTTGACCACGAGGGTGTTCGCGGCGGGGACCGAGAGCGCGGCGGGCGCGGGGGTCGCAGAGGTCGATGAGGCCGGCGCCGAGGGGGCGGCCGGGGTCTGCGTCGCCGCGGAGTTCGAGGCGGAGGTGGCCGTGGCGGCCGCGGGGCCGGTCGCGAGCAGCGCGGCGGCCAGTGCTAGGGCGAAACCGGGCACCGTTGCCTTGGGTGTTCGCATGGTAGTCATTCACTCCCGAAAGGAGGGCGGGGGCGGCTGCGTCGCCGCTCCCGGCAATCGGCTGAGGGGGGTCCGATCGCGCATGTCGTCGGGAACCCGGCAGGGGGCCGGGGTCGAACCGGTTTGACCGAGGTGAAGCTGTCGTGGCGCCAACGGGTCGGAAAGAGGAAAACGATTGCCTTCGGCAGGCTAGGACTCGGTATCCGGTGTGTCAAGGCAACCGATGCGATAGATTTCGACCGAGGGAAAATGGAGGAAAAATATGCCAAGGGCCGTAGGCCGCTATGACGCCGTCGCCGGAGGCCCCCATGACGCGGTTGCCGGAAGCCTCGATGAGGCTGATGACGCCGCCGCCGGAGGCGCTGATGACACCCCGGCCGCACACCCGGTCGCCGACGGGTCGGAGGCGGCCGTGACGCAGAGGTCTAAGACATCCCTGGCGCGGGGGCCGTCAGCGCGGGGTTCGTCGACGCAGCGTTCATCGACACCCGGTTCGTCAACGCGGGGTTCGTCAGCGCAGGGCCCGCCGATCCCCATGGCCGGGCCCGGCTCGGCGCCCCGGGTGACGCTGGCCGAGGTCGCCGCGCTGGCCGGGGTCTCGGTCGGCACCGCGTCCAAGGCGCTCAACGACCGCGGCTCGATGCGCGAGGAGACCCGCGCCCGGGTGCGGCAGGTCGCCGACCGGCTCGGCTTCCAGGTCGACGCGGTGGCGCGCAGCCTGCAGACCGGCCGCAGCTACACCGTCGGGATGATCACCACGGACAGCATCGGCCGGTTCTCCATCCCGGTCATGCTCGGGGTCGAGGACACCCTCGGCGCGGGCCAGATGTCGGTGCTGCTGTGCGACGCGCGCGACGACCGCATCCGCGAGCAGTACTACCTCAGGACGCTCATCGGCCGCCGGGTGGACGGCATCATCGTCACCGGCCGGCGCACCGACCCGCGCCCGCCGCTGGCGCAGAAGCCGCCGGTGCCGGTGGTGTACGCGTTCATGCCGTCGACCGATCCGGCGGACTGCTCGATCGTGCCGGACGAGGCCGACGGCGCCCGGCGCGCGGTCGAGCACCTGATCGACACCGGTCGGCGGCGGATCGCGGCGATCGCCGGGCCGGAGCGGCACCACTCGGCCCGGGTTCGAATGGACAGCGCCGCCACGACGCTCGCCGCGGCCGGCCTGGAGCCCGCGACCGCCCCGCTGTTCGGCGAGTGGAGCGAGGCGTGGGGGCGGCAGGCGGCCGGGATCCTGCTGCGCCGCGATCCGGAGCTGGACGCGGTCTTCTGCGCCAGCGACCAGATCGCCCGCGGCATGGTGGACGGGCTGCGCGAGGCCGGGCGCCGGGTGCCGCGCGAGGTCGCGGTGGTCGGGTTCGACAACTGGCAGGTGATGACCGCGGCCACCCGGCCCGTGCTGACCAGCGTGGACATGGACCTGGAGGGCCTGGGCCGGGACGCGGCCGGGCTGCTGCTGGCGGCGATCGACGGCGCGCCGCAGCCCGGGGTGCACCTGCATCCGTGCCGGCTGGCCATCCGCGAGTCGACCGCCAATGGCGAGCCCGCATGATCGCGATCGTGATCGCGGTACGCAGCAGTGGCAGTAGCAGCGGCTGTGGGCTGTCAGTTGTTGGCGGGTAGCCAGACGCGCATCGCGCCATAGTCGCGGTTCGCCCAAGCGAAGTAGGGGATTGCGGTGACTGTCACACTTTCGCGGGATGCGGGCGCTGGCTCGGCCGCTGTGTCCGTTGCTCCCACTGTGCGGTAAGGCCACCGTTCGCTGTCTGACTGTCCGGCCTCGGCTTCGGCGTCGAGCAGGACGGAAGGCACCACTGTCCCGCCGATCGCGACGGGCCCGCCGTCGCGGACGGCTCCGGACAGCCGCATGTCGTCGAGACCGGCCGCCTGGTCCTGCTGCTCGGCGCAGTAGACCAGCGGACCGCGTTCGACCGCGACGCAGCCGCGCACGGCGTCCACCCGCGAATCGGCGACCGTCAGGCGCGGGTCGACGGCCAGTTCGAGCTCGACCAATTCGCCGCCGCGCCAGGATCGAGCAAGCCGCGCGTAATCGGCCTTGCCGGGCCCGAGCGGGAAATCCGTGCCATCGACGCGCAGCCGGGCCCGCCCACGCGACCAAAGTGGAATACGCAGCGCGAGTGTCCATTCCCCGACGCACTGCGCAGGGATGCGGATCTGCATCGTGCCCGCATACGGGTAGTCCGTCTCGATATCGACGCCCATCGCGGTGGCCCCGCCAACCCCGGCGGCGCGAATCTGGCCGGGAACGTACTGGTGGATCTGTAGGCCGGCGTCATCGCATGTCGCGGCATAGTGCGTGAGGGTCGCCAGCGTCCGCATAACGTTGGGCGGGCAGCAGGCACAGCTGAACCACTCCTGCCGGCCGGCCGGGCCGAGCGTCGAGTCCGGCCTGACCTGCAGGGGATTGACATAGAAGAACCGGTCGCCGTCCAGCGCGACGCCGGCCAGGAAGCCGTTGTACAGCACCCGCTCGAAGACGTCGGCGAACTGGGCCTCCCCGGTGGCCAGAAGCATCCGCCACGCCCACTGCATCAGGGCGACAGCCGCACAGGTCTCGGTGTAGGCGCGGTCCGGCGGCAGCTCGAAAGCATCGCCGAGGGCCTCGTCGCGATACCGCGAGCCGGCGCCGCCGGTGATGTAGAGCTTGCCGCGCAGCAGGTCGGACCACTGCGCGCGCAGCACGTCGAGCAGCGCGGACTCGCCGGTTTCCAAGTAGAGGTCGGCGACGCCGGAAGCCAGGTAGAACGCCCGGACGGTGTGACCGTGCACCGACCGGCTCTCCCGGACCGACTGAGCGTCCTGGAAGTACCGGCGGCCGAACGGCCGGTCGCCGAGCAGCCCGCTGCCACGCAGGCTGACCAGCCGCTGCGCCAGGTCGAGATACGCGCGCCCGCCGGTCTCGCGGTAGAGCTCCACGAGTGCGGTCTCGACTTCGGGGTGGCCGCAGTAGCCGACGCGCCGCCCGCCCTCGCCGAACTCCGCGACCAGCAGGTCGGCGAACCGCCGCGCCACGCCGAACAGCGTCTCGCGCCCGGTCGCCCGATGGTGCGCGATCCCGGCCTGGATCAGGTGCCCGGCACAGTACATCTCGTGCCCGGACGGGAGATCGGCCCACCGCTGGCCGCCGCGCACGACCTGCACGTAGCTGTTGAGATAGCCGTCCGGCTCCTGCGCCGCCGCGACCACCGCGATGACCTCGTCCGCGCGGGCCGACCACGGCGAGGACGGCGAGCCCTGCAGATGCCAGGAGACCGCTTCGAGCCACTTGAACACGTCGGTGTCCAGGAACGGCAGCTTCCCGTGGTAATTCCCGTGCGCGGCACCGGCGGCCAGCCGCAGATTCTCAAGCGTCCCGGCCACCTCCAGCTGCGCGAGACCGGAGGCCAGCGACCGCGAGGCGTTGATGCCGATCCGGTCCTGCCAGAACCCCGGCCCGAGTGACACACCGTCAGCGGGCAGCGGTCGCAACACCGCGGCCGTGCCGACCGCATCGAAGCCGAGCGCGACGACGGGGCGCGTTGAGCCGGAAGAGGTAGGACCAGGAGAGGCAGGAGAACCAGCAGAAGCAGCAGAGCCTGCAGCTGAGGCGGCCGGGGGCGTCGAGGCCGAAGGTGCCGCCTCGGGCGCCGGCGCTGTGTGGTCCGAGGGAAAACCGGCCGAAGAGCCTCCCGCCGTGTTCAGCGTCGAACCGCCCCTGTCAGCCGTCATGGCCGTCCCTTCGTAAGGCAAACGATTGCTCGCCAGCGTAGCGCGCCGCCGCCGAGGACGATAGACACCCCGGGACGGCTTCCGCGCCGACGACGAAGGGCGGGGATCGAAGGCACCCTTCCGCCTTCGATCCCCGCCCTTCGCGCTTCGCTCTCGAGCCGCGCGGTCGGGACTACTGCTCCGACAGGCGCATGGCCAGGAGCGTTCCCGGCCATACTCCGACGAGGAACTGGTCGACCTGCTTGAAGCCGTACCCCTCATATACGCGCACGAGGTTGCCCTCCTCGCCGGACCAGCAGTCGACCCGGATCAGGTCGACGCCTAGCTCGGCGGCCATCGCCTTGGCCTCGTCGATGAGTGCTGCCCCGATGCCGCGGTGGCCGTGTCGGCGCGAGGTCATCAGAAGGTTGACGTATAGTTCGGGCTCGCCGGGATGTGGGGCGTACGTCGCGCGTTGCTGCGAAGCGACGAGCACGCCGACGACCGCGCTCGCGCCGTCGTCCCGGCCCTCATCGGTCTCTGCGATGCGCACGCCGCCGTTGTTCATGTAGCCGCGGACGACCTGCATGCGCCGGTCGTTCCCGGTCCAGGGCCCGGTGCCCCACTGCGTCGTGTTGCCGCGCGCGTTCATCCAGGCGACGGCCTCGTCGCCCAATGTGAGTACGGCATCGAAGTCGGTCGGGCCACCGTGGCGAATGCGCATGATCTTTTTCTATCACGGCGTCTCGGCGGCCGGGCGCAGGTGCCGGATGAAGAACCGGACCGCGCTGTCGGCCTCGAACCTGGGCAGGGACCGGTGCTTGCCCGCGTTGGCGTGCAGCGTCTTCTCCTGCGAGGCGAAGGCGTCGAACAGGGCCAGGCCGGCCTCGCGCGGGATGTGCTCGTCGTCCCACTGGAGGTCGAACTCGACCGGGACGGTGATCCGCCGCGCCGGCTCGGCCAGGGCGTCGGGCCAGTGCGGGCCGAAGACCGCGGCGGTGATCCTGGGCTCGTCCGCCACCAGCGGGATGCCGATCGCGGTGCCCACGCCGATGCCCCAGTAGCCGACCGGCCCGTCGGCGCCGATCTCCGGCAGTTCCTGGAGGGCGTCCAGGGTCGCCCGCCACTCCGGCACGGCGCGCTCGGCCAGGTCGGCGTTGTAGCGCACGATGATCGGGGCCTCCGGCTCGCCCGCCCTCCTGGCCCGGTACAGCGCGGCGATCTCCTGCTCGTCCTGCGCCGTGCGCGGCCGGCCGCCGTGGCCGGGCGCGTCGATGGCGGCGACGGTGAAGCCGCCCTCGGCCGCGAAGTGGTGCTCGCGGCCCGGCTTGCGCGGCGCCGTTTCGGGCTTGCCGCTGCCGGTCACGAGGCGGTACGCGCGGCCGATCACGGCTGGCGACTTGCGGTGCATACCGCCGCCGTGGCCCACCAGGACCAGCGGCGCGCGATGGCGGCCTTCGGCGGGCGACCAGAGCGCGCCGGTCACCTCGCCCACGGTGAAGTCGCGTTCGATGACGCCGTCCGACGACGTCTCCGCAGTGAATGTCACAGAATGCATAGAGGTAGTTGCCCTTCGGGAGTGCCTTGTCATTGCGGCGCTCCCGGCGACAGCTACGTCAAGTACGTCAAGTCGCCCGACCGTGCAGGGGTGGGGAGCACCCACTCGGCTACAGCGTTCATGGGTCTCACCTCCTTGGGTGGTGTCACGGTCGCGGGCAAGGTATCAGCCGCGGCGGCGATGCGCCCGGCTTTTTTCGGTGCGGTCAGGCGGCTGCGTCAAGGCAGCAGTCCGAGCCGCTTGGTGATCTTGTCCACGCGGTTGCGCGGCCCGACGATACTCACCGCGCAAGCGGCCGTCTTCTCGGCCGGCGTCGCTGCCAGCTCGTCGAGGTAGGCGTCGTACACGCGGTTGGTCTGCGCGGCGGTCGGCATGTCGACCACGAGCACGCCCGGCGACCCGGCCGCCTTCGCCCGCGCCTCGGCGAGCTGGTCCGCCGTGGCCGCCAGGATCGAGCAGCCGGCCCACGGCAGGCCCGGATGCCAGGAGCCGGAGCCGTCCGGGCCGCCGTGCGCGATCAGGTTCTCGACCTGCGCCCCGGTGGCCGCGGCGACGCAGGCCGCCGCGTTGACCATCCGGCCGGCCGGCAGCGTCCCGTCCACGATCACGACCCACTTGAGCCGCGCGGACCGGGTCGGCTGATCGGTCGTCACCTCGTCCGGTGTGTAGCCGGGGCTCGTCGGTTCGTCAGGGGAATGCGGCATCTCGACTCCACTCGTACGACTGTTATGGCTGGAGCCTAAACTTTCACGCACTATCGGCGGATATGATCCGCACTAAATTCGGAGAAAGGCGCCCGATGCCCGAGCTGGACGAACTTGATACGGCGATCCTGCGGGAACTGCAGTCGGATGCACGGCGCACGAACCGCGACATCGCCGCCGCCGTCGGGATCTCGCCGACCACCGCCTTGGACCGCACCCGGAGCCTGCGCCGCCGCGGCGTGATCCGCGGCGCGCTGCTCGACGTGGACCTCGGCAGCATCGGCCGGCCGGTGCAGGCGCTGATCGCGGTGCGGGTGCGGCCGCCGTCCCGGCGGGTCATCGACGGTTTCAAGGAGTGGGTCGTCGGCCTGCCCGAGACGATCGGGGTGTTCGTGGTCACCGGGACCGAGGACTTCCTCGTGCATGTCGCGGTGCCGGACAACGACCGCCTCTACGCCTTCGTCATCGACCGGCTCACCCAGCGGCCCGAGATCGCCGACGTGCGCACCAGCGTCGTGTACGAGCACGTGCGCAACCACGACATCGCGCCGGCCTGATACTCCCGTCGTGGTTATCCGACCACGAAGATCGGTCCCGCGTGTTCGGAGGTGAAAGTTTCAGCAACCGCGCATGTGCAGTATTGACATGCGCGGTGTGCGGCGGCACATGGAGGGCTATAAGACTGCTGGTAGGGGGCGTAGGGCGGTGCCGATGTGATCATCTAGCAGGCCGCATGTCAAGGTCGGTGTGGTCGGCGCCGCGGTATCGCATTACTCTGGCGTGCGCGCACCGGCCCGAGTTCGCCGCCTGTCAGGAGAACGGCCTTGTCCGTGACGCTCAGCGAGATCCAGGTCGCCTTCCGCGGAGAGGTCGCCGGCGCCGCCGAGCTGACCTGGAGCCAGGTCTCGATCTGGCGGCAGGCGCGGCGGACCGGGCGCACCATGAACCTCGTGGTCGTCATGCCGGTGCCCGAGGACACGACGGTGCAGGAGATGACCGCCGTGCTCCGCTTCATGATCGGCCGCCATCCGGCGCTGCGCACCCGCATGCGCTTTTCCGGCGAGCAGCCCGACGAGGCGTACCCGCAGCAGGTCGTCTCCGCGTCGGGCGAGCTGCCGTTGCAGATCCTCGACATCGACGACGGCGACGACCCGGACCTGGTCGCCGAGCGGCTGCGCTCGCGTTACGAGCTGACCTGGTTCGACTACGAGCACGAATTCCCGGTGCGGCTCGGCATGGTGCGGCAGGCGGGGGTGATGGTCCGGATGGTCGCAGGCTACAGCCACATGGCGGCCGACGGCGCCGGGCTCGAGGCGCTCGGCCGCGACCTGGTGACGCGGTTCGACCGGTCCGCGCTCGCCGCGACCGCGCCGCCGCGGGTGCTCGACCCGCTGGAGCTGGCCCGCTCGCAGGGCGGGCCGGCCGGGCAGCGGCAGACCGCCAAGAGCCTGAGATACTGGGCGGCCCAGCTCGGCCGGCTGCCGGACTGGCGGGCGCAAGAGCCGGCCGAGCCGCCGGAGCCGCGTTACGCAGAGCTGGTTGCGTATTCGCCGGCGATGGAGCTGTGCCTGCGGGCCATCGCCGCGCGCACCAAGGTCGCCTCCAACTACGTGCTGATCGCGGCCTATGCGGTGGCCGTGGCACGGGTGATGGACCGCAATCCGAGCGCCGTCCAGCTCGTGGTGAGCAACCGGTTCCGCCCCGGATTCGAGGACACCGTCGCGCAGGTCTCGCAGGACGCGATCTGCGTGGTCGACGCCGCGGACGCCACCTTCGACGAGGTGGTCGGCCGGGCCTGGAGCACGGCGACGAACTCGTCGCTGAACGCCTACTACGACCCGCGGGAGTGCGACCGGCTGCTCGCCGAGACCGAGCGGCGCCTCGGCCGGCCGCTCGACGTCGCCTGGCATCTGAACGACCGGCGCGCCATGGCCGGTCCGCTGGAGATCGAGAGCCCGCTGCCCGAGGCGCAGCTCAAGGCGGCCCTCGACGACGCGCTGTCGCACACCAGGATCTTCTGGGACCGCCGCTGCCCGAGCTTCGAGGGCACCCTGTTCATCCAGGTGGACTCCGCCCCGGACGCGACCGCCCCCGACCGCGCGGAGCTCGACGAGGGGCTGCCCGCGGTCTACCTGGCGATCTGGACGGACATGCACCACTTCGCCGCGGACCGGGTCGAGGCGTTCGTCCGCGCGATGGAGGCGGTCCTGGTCGAGGCGGCCTTCGACGCAAAGGTGCCGACGGGCGTGCAGCGGCCCGCAGTCGCGGCATGATCTCCCCGCCGGCGTGAGGCCGCGCGGCAACCGGATGTTGTCGGACCTTGTGGCGCCCGGCGACAGTGTGTGATCAGCGGATGATCTGCCGGGTCCGATATTCAGACACGCCCGCCCCGCCGACAAGTCCGCACGCCGGGCTTCGTAGCCTGTGCAGCGGTGGATCGCTGCCGCGATGCACCAGACTGTGGGCGCTACAGGTGAACAGGTGAGCGCCGAGGAACGAGCGCAGTGGCGCAGCGGAGAGCGGAGAGCGGAGAGGGACGGATGTCGAAGGTCCAGATCATCATCGCCAGCACCCGGCCGGGTCGGGTCGGGCCGTACGTGGCCGAGTGGATCCAGAAGGAGGCGATCGCGCACGGCGGCTTCGACGAGGTCGAGATGGTGGACCTGGCCGAGGTGAACCTGCCGTTCATGGACGAGCCGAACCACCCGCGGCTCGGCCGCTACGAGCATCAGCACACGAAGGACTGGAGCGCGCGGGTCGCCTCGGCCGACGCCTTCGTGTTCGTGATGCCCGAGTACAACTACGGCCTCAACGCGCCGCTGAAGAACGCGCTGGACTACCTGAACGCCGAGTGGCGCTACAAGGTGGTGGGCCTGGCCAGCTACGGCGGCGTGGCGGCGGGCACCCGCGCGGCGAACATGCTCAAGGAGGTCATCAGCGGGCTGAAGATGGTGACGCCGTTCGAGGCGGTCCAGATCCCGTTCGTGCACCAGTTCATCGACGAGGAGGACGGCACCTTCACGCCCAACGAGGTGCTCCTGGCCGGCGCGAAGGCGATGTTCGACGAGATGGTCAAGCTCGACGGGGCACTGAAGCCGCTGCGTGAGGCACCGAAGGACGTCTAGCGAATCCGCACACAGATACGTATCCGCCGCGCTCCACGTGCAGGAAGCCGGAGCGCGGCGCGGCCGGCTGACGGACCGGCCTCAGACCTCCTCTAAGGGCCCGTAGAGGGCCGCGGCGCTGCCGGTCGCCAGAGCCCAGTAGCGGTCCCCGAAGGACCAGTGCCACCACTCGGTCGGATAGTTGACCAGGCCCGCGGCGGCCAGCGCGGAGCCCAGGATGCCGCGGTGCCGCCGCGCCTGCTCGGCGATGCCGGGGAAGTCCGTGTAGCAGGCCCCGCCGCTCTCCTCGGGGCTGGCGTTCATGTGCGTGCCGAGGTCGAGTTCGCGGCCGTGCGCATCGGCGAGGGTCAGGTCCACCGCGGCGCCGGCGCTGTGCGGCGCGATGTGTGGGGGCGAGACGTAGCGGCTGGCCGCCATGTGCACCCGGTCGGCCGGCCAGCCGGGGTTGGCGGCCCCAAGTTCGTCGGCGTATTCCTCGAAGTAGCGGCGCTGCAGCGACGGCGGCCGGTAGCCCTCGACGATCAGCAGCCTCATCCCGACCGGCAACCCGGCCTGCGCGTCGAGCAGCCGGGCGAGCACGCCCTCGCGCAGGTGGGCGAAGGCCCCGGTGCCGTCCTGTTTGCGCTCGTCCAGCAGCAGTCCGGCGACCCGCCGCAGGTCCGCCAGCCGCTCGCCGTTCTCGAGGACGGGCACGGCCGCGATCCTCGGGTCCGCCATCAGGATGATCTCGCGCATCGCACGATCATCTCGCAGATCGAGGGCTGCCGGCCGGACGTCCCGATATTGGTGCCAAGCGTGTTCATGCAGCGTATGGGTACGCTACGATGCCGCCGACACGACGACGAGGCGGGGCGCCGATGACTCCCAGGTTCTTTCCGCTCGGCCCCGACGATCCGCGCACCGTGGCGAGCTACGTCTTGCACGCTCGGCTCGGGGTCGGCGGGATGGGGCGGGTCTACCTTTCGTTCACCCCCGGCGGCCGGGCGATCGCGATCAAGGTGGTGCGGCCGGACTATGCCGAGGACCCGGAGTTCCGGGCCCGGTTCCGCCGCGAGGTCTCCGCCGCCCAGCGGGTTCA
>DASYAE010000284.1:0-12809 GCA_036501535.1 Actinocrinis sp.
CTCCCGACCCCGCCAGCCTGCTACCGGGCCTCCTGACAGCTACCCGGACCGGACTTCCACCGGCAAGCGACGACGAGCTTGCGGGTCAGTCATTAACCAGACATTCGATCAATTTCCCTTCCCTACTGGACGCACAGAAGGGCACTGATGAGATGCGGGTGCGCGACGCTCTCGGCCCGTTGTTCGTCGACGAGGACTTCACTGCGGAGGCGTTCGCGGGGATGTACCCGCAGTGCGGGCAGCCGGCTCTCTCGCCGGCGTTGCCGGCGATGGTCACGGTGCTGCGGTTTCTACACCGGCTCTCGGACCGGGACGCGGTCGCGGCCATGGCCGACCGGATTTCCTGGAAGTACATGGCGGGCCTTGAGCTCGACGCGGAAGGCTTCGACGCGTCGGTCCTCAGTGGGTTTCGGGCGCGTCTTGCCGAGTCCGGGCGGGCCGATGCCCTGTTCGACGTGATGATCGAGAAGCTGAAGGCGGCGGGGCTGGTACGGGCCCGGGGCCGGGCGCGTACTGATTCAACGCACGTGCTCGGCGCGGTGCGGGTGCTCAACCGGATCGAGTCGGTCGGCGAGACGCTGCGTTGCGCGGGCTTGAGTGCGGGGCGTTGGGTTCGGGTGAGTACAAGCCGGTGACTGCGGCCTGCCGTACCGATCGACGTCGGTCGTATCCCAAGTCCCGGAAGGTCGCCGTCGACGAGGTCCTCCTGGCCCGCGTGGGTGCGTTTGGCTGAACTCGGGTCAGGCTGACAGGCGGGGCTGGGAGTCAAGCTCAGCCGCGCGCACCTGCAGGTCGCTCAAGGCCGCTGCGGCATGGACCGAGAACGGTTCGTCATTGTCCGACCGCATCCAGCGCTCGACGGCGATGGAGAACGCGAGCATCCCCACTTCCGCCGCCAGCCGGGCCGTCAGCTCCTCTGCGCCCCGTTCGCGCAGGGCGGCGCTGATCGTCCGGGCGATCCGGGCGTGCTTGAGCAGTCCCCGCTCCTGCACTTCGCTGTTCGCCTTGACCACCAGCACGCGCTGGGCGGCCTTGGCCCGCTGTTGCGGGGTCATCGCGGCCTCGGCGGCCGTGAACGCTGCCTGTAGGCACTCGGTGAGCGTGGCATCCGGTGAGGCGGCACGGATGCCGTCGGCGAACAGCCCGGCCAGCCGGTCTTCACCGCTGAACAGGACCTCCCGCTTATCGGCGAAGTGCCGGAAGAACGTGGCGCGGTTCAAGCCGGCGCGGTCCGCGATCTGCGCGACGGTCGTTTCCTCGTACCCGTTCTCCACGAACAGCTCCAGCGCGGCGCTCTCCAGGCGCTCACGCGCGTCCGGCGCCCATCTGCTCACCCTCACAGCATAAGCGAGGCGACCGGATCGCATCACCCGGGCAGGCGATGATGCGACGGCGTCGCATTGCCGGTGTTAGAGTTGATGCGACCGGATCGCATCAGCATTCCGGCCGCGGCCTCCACGCCGCGCAACTTCATCACCCGAAGCACAACCAAGGAGAATCTCCATGCGCATCTTCGTCACCGGCGCTTCCGGCTGGATCGGCTCGGCCGTCGTCCCCGAACTCGTCAGTGCCGGCCATCAGGTCCTCGGACTGGCCCGCTCGGACGCCTCCGCCCAAGCAGTCACCGACCTGGGCGCCGAGGTGCTGCGCGGCGACCTGGACGACACCGACGTGCTGCGCGCCGGCGCCCTGGACAGTGACGGCGTCATCCACCTTGCCTTCGTCGTGCCCAGCGTGACCGAGGCCGCGACCCGGACCGACGCCGCGGCCATCCAGACGTTCACCACCAGCCTCGCCGGCTCCGGCAAGCCCCTGGTCATCTCCGGCGCAACGCTCGTCACACCCGGCCGACCCGCGACCGAACGCGACGAACTCGTCCCTGCCGGACCGGTAGCGGCCCGCATCACCAACATGCGGGCAGCGCTCGCGGCCACAGACTCCGGCGTGCGCACCTGCCTGGTCATGCTGCCCCGCTCGGTACACGGCCAGGGAGAACGCCACGGCTTCATCCCCCAGCTCATCACCGCAGCCCGGGCCAAAGGCGTCTGCGGCTACATCGGCGACGGGGCCAGCCGCTGGCCCGCCGTCCACGTGAAGGACGCCGCGCGTCTCTACCGGCTGGCCATCGAGCAGGCTCCCGCCGGCGCAGTACTCAACGCCGTCGGCGATGAAGGCGTACCCATACGAGAGATCGCCGAGGCCATCGGCCGGCACCTGAACCTGCCCGCCCGGTCCCTGCCCGCCGAAGAATTCGAGGGAATGTTCGTGCGCCTGCTCAGCACCGACATGCCCGCCTCCAGCACCATCACCAAGGATCTCCTGAGCTGGAAGCCCACCCACCCCGGCCTCATCGAAGACATCGAACAGGGCCACTACTTCACCTGACCACCCAGAGACCGCGGGCGAGACAACCACCCGACCGCACGAGTACGCGAGCCGGACGTCGACGATCCCCTCGTTGTCAGGGAGTCGGCTGTCGCTGTCTTGGCAGAGGTGACCTGATGCGCCTGATCGGGGGGTTTGCAGTGGTTGCGGGCTGATCGCCTGGAGCGCCACAGAAGCATCGGCGGTGAGATGCCACCTCCGAAAAGGAGCCCGCCGATGCTTCCGGATCCGACGTTACCGGCCTCGCTACTGGCCTTACTGGGGAACCTTCGTTACGTGTTCACCGCGCCGGGCTTCGCCACCTTCGCCGCGCTGGCGACCGGGCTGATCGCGAACACGGGGGCCGGGACGGTGACCGGGATGCTGACCGGCGCGGGGCTGGCCCGCACCTGGCCGCACGACCGGTCGCACGCGTTCTTCGCCCGCGCGGCTTGGAGCAGCGACACCCTGGGCCTGTACCTGTCGCGGCTTATCGTCAGAACCCTGCTGCCAGCCGGGGCGGCGCTGACCGTCGCGGTGGACGACACGTTGTTCAAGAAGCGCGGGAAGAAGGTGTTCGGCGCGGCCTGGCAGCACGACGGCGCCGCGCGCGGGGACAAGCCGGTCGGGTACGGGGTCTGCTTCGTGGTCCTGGGGATCATCGTTGAGCTGCCGTTTCTCACGCGGCCGGTCTGCCTGCCGGTGGCCGCGCGGCTGTGGCGTCCCAAGACCGGCGTATCGAAGGTGGACATCGCCGCCGCGATGGTGAAGCAGTTGGCGGCCTGGAACCGGGAGGTGCGCCTGCACGTGGTGGCCGACGCCGCCTATCACGGCCCGGCGCTACGGCACCTGCCGGCACGGATCACCGTCACCACCAGACTTCCGGCCAACGCCGTGCTCTACGCCCTCGCACCGCCGGCGACCGGCACCATGCGTGGCGCATTGAGGTGACCTTCCAAGAGACACGCGATCACCTCGGCGCCGGCCAGGCCCGCAACCGCACCCGCAACGCCGTCGAGCGCACCACCCCGTTCGCCCTGTACTGCTACACGATCACCGTGATCTGGTACGCACTGCACGGCCACCGCCCGGCCGACACTGCCGAGCGCCGCGAACGCCAGCCCTGGTACACCACCAAGACCGAGCCCGCGTTCGCCGACATGGCCGCCAAGCTCCGCCGCGTCATCATCGCCGCCCGATTCATGCCAGCTGCCGCAGCTCAGCCCACCGTCACCGAAATCCGCGCCGTCCAACGCGCCTGGGCCGAAGGCGGCCTTGACCTGGCAGCCTGACCAAGCCTCAAGCTTGGCAAATCATCGAAAGCCGAGGTCGGATCGCGGTGGTGGTCTTCGTCGCAGGGGTGAGGCCGCCCACGAGGGGCGCCGCGCGCAGAGGGAGACCATGAGCATGAAGCTGACGACCATGACGCAGATCACCGTCGACGGAGTGATGCAGGGCAACGGCGGCGCGTCAGAGGAGGACCGCAGGAACGGGTTCTCTCGCGGCGCGTGGGCCCTGGGGGCCGGCGACGATGAGACCAGGGCGTTGATCACCCGCACGTACCAGCAGGCCGACGCGTTCCTGTTCGGCCGGCGGACCTACGAGCTGTTCGCCGGGTCCTGGGGGACGACCGCGGACATGCGCGCCCACCCCGTCGGCGTGGCGTTGAACGGTGCCCCGAAGTACGTCGCGTCCACCACGCTGACCACCCCGAAGTGGCAGAACACGAGCGTGCTGTCCGGTGACCTCGCGGCGGCCGTCCGCGCGCTGAAAGCCGGCCCGGAAGGCGAACTGCAGGTGCACGGCAGCGGGACGTTGATCCGCTCGCTGCTCGCGCAGGATCTGGTCGACGAGATCACCCTGCTGATCATCCCCGTGGTCCTCGGCCAGGGCTTGCGCCTGTTTCCCGACGCCGGACCGGATCTGGCGCTCAAGCTGGTCAGCTCGCGCGTCGACTCCAGGGGCGTCACGATCCAGGTCTACCGGCCCAACGGGCGCCCGCAGTATCCGCCGACCAAGTGAGCTTCCGCACGGCGAAGTCCGGCGCTCATGCCATGGCGACGACGAGGGCGATCACGCCGATCAGGGCGATGAGCATGTAGGCGATGTAGGCGTCCAGGCGGCCGGATTGCAGGCGTTTGGCGGCGGTCACGGCGCCTCGCAGGGGTCTGCGGAGCGGCCGGTAGAGGTAGGTGTCGACGACTTCGACGACGTCGGAGGTGTAGCCGAGGGTGGCGTCGGGGGCGCGCAGGCCGGGGTAGCCGGTCTCGCGCCGGGGTTGCTGGCTGTGCAGGCGTTGCAGCGCGGTGCGGGTGAGCAGGATGTTGGCCAGGACTCGGCGGGTGGGGTTGGCGTAGCCGAAGGAGGTGTAGCAGTCCTCGCCTTCGACGCCTTCGGTGGCCGAGCGCCAGGCCGGGACGCGGCGCACCCTCACCGCGCGGCCACGGGAGGCGGCCAGCAGTAGGGCGGTCACGCCGAGGGCGAGCGCGGGCAGCATGATCCAGAGCCAGGTGGGGGCGAGGATGGAGAAGCCCGGGTAGACCGGTTGCAGGACCCAGGGTCCTTTCAACGCGCCGAGCAGTGTGGATGCGGGCACGAGGGGGGTGAGGCCGCGGGCGATGACGCGGATTTCCAGCGGGGTCAGCACGGCCAGGGCGAGGCACCCGGCGGTCGTGAGGGCGAGCGCGAGTCGGCCGCTGCGGGCCAGGACGCGGTCGGGGCCGGGCGGGCGGCGGTGCGTGCCGGGGTCGCCGAGGATGGTCAGGCCGACCAGGCGGGCGAAGGCGACCCCGGCGAAGCCCACGGTCAGGGCGACGGCGGCGCCGGTGACGGCGAGGGTGAGTTTGGCGGGCAGGCCGGCGAGGCGGAACTGCTGCAGCAGCGCCTCGAGCAGGAACCATTCGGAGACGAAGCCGATGGTCGGGGGCAGGCCGGCCAAGGTAAGGGCGCCGGCGGTGAATGCGCTTCCAGCGAACGGCAGGCGGCGGGCGACGCCGCGCAGGGCGTCGAGGTCGTCGGTGCGGTAGCGCTGTTGGATGACCGCGGCGGAGGAGAACAGCAGGGATTTGGCGATCGCGTGGGCGATCAGCTGGAGGGTGGCGGCGAGCAGCCCGACTGCCATCAGAGTGCTGCTGTGCTGGTCGGCGCCGACGAGGGCGATGCCGTAGCCGGCCAGGATCAGGCCGGTGTTCTCGATGCTGGAGTAGGCGATCACGCGGGTCAGGCGGGTGTGCACGGTGGCGTGGGCGATGCCGAGCAGGGCGCTGGCGGCGGCGAGCGGCAGCAGGACGAGTGGGAGCCAGTGCGGCGGCGCGCCGAGGACGGCGAGCGTGCGCCACAGGCCGTAGAACCCTGCGTTGACGGCGATGCCGGCCATGATCGCGCGCGCGGGGCCGGGGGCGGCGGGGTAGGCGGCGGGCAGCCAGATCTGCACCGGGACGAGGCCGACTTTGACGGCGAACCCTGCGACGAGCAGGGCGTAGCCGGTCTCGCGGGCCGTGCCGTGCGCGGCGGCCAGTCCGGTGAAGGTCAGGGTGTGGGCGCCGGCGGCCAGCAGGAGCAGGCCGAGCAGGAGCAGGGCTCCGGAGGCTTTGCCGAAGCCGACGGTCAGGACGGCCGCGGCGGCGCGGCCGGCTTTGCGCCGCTCGAAGGCGGTGAGGAGGTAGAAGGCGAGGGTGAGTGTTTCCCAGCCGAGCAGGAAGCCGAAGACGCCCTGGGCGGTCAGGACGAGGGCGAGGGCGGTGAGGGTCAGTGCGAGGACGGCGGCCAGGCCGCGCGGCGTGGGGGTGTCGGGGTCGGGCGGGGCGGGGTTCGCCGCGCGCGCGAGGCAGATCGGGGCGGCGAGGGCGTAGGCGATCAGCAGGAACAGGCCGGTCAGCTGGTCGGTGCCGAAGCCGCCGTCCGGGACGGCGAGTACGGACTGTGCGGTCGGCGCGATCGGATGGCCGGTCAGGGTCGTGATGCCGACCGCGGCGAGGCAGGCGCTGCCGGCGCTGGCCAGCCAGTACGGGCTCGATGACGCGTGGCGGCCGGCGGACAGGTCGAGGACGGCGGCGGCGGCGTAGATCAGGAGGCCGGTCAGCAGCAGCCAGCTCATCGCGGTCCCCCTGCCTCGGACGTGTCGGCCTGCGGATGAGTGGAGGCGCGGGCGGGAACGCGGCCGAGGGCGAGCAGGATCGCGTGCAGCAGGCTGAACGGGCTCGGCGGCGAGCCGGGGACCCAGACGTCGACGGGGATCAGGGCTCCGATTCCGGCGCCGGTGGCGTAGGAGGGGCGGATCAGGCCTGCGCTGATCGCGTCGGTGCCGGCGGCGATCACGACGGTGGGGCGGGGCATGCCGTCGAGGGTGCGGCGCAGCGGGGCGGCCATGCCGTGCGTGCCGGTACCGGTGACCAGCAGGATGTCGGCGTGGCGGGGGCTGGCGGTGAAGAAGACGCCGAGGCGGTGGATGTCGTAGACCGGGCCGAGCAGGGCCTGGATCTCCCACTCCTCCGCGCCGTCGGACCCGGCGTCGACGTGCCGGATGTGCACCGAGCGTCGCAGGGCACGCACTCGCTCGGCGAGTTCGGCTTGCAGTGCGCTGAGCGCCTGGTCGGTCTGGAGTGCTTCGGGCACGACGAGGGCGTCACGGCTCAGCCGCGCGGTCTCGCTGCCGAGTTGCCCGGTGATCAGGTCGGGCCGGGCGCGCACGCAGGCTCCGCACAGGATGCAGGCGCCGTGGTCCAGCTGGAGTCGTCCGTCGTCGCTCGTGCGTAAGGCGCCGGTCGGGCACAGCGCGGTCAGTGTGCTGATATCGGCGTCGCCCGCGGTCGCGTCGTCCCGGATGCGCAGTGATGCAGGGAACTGATCGGCGTACGGGTCGGGGCGGCGCGGGTAGGGCGTGGTCAGCACGCCGTTGCGCAGTCCTCGGATTGCCCAGGGCACGGCTAGCTCACCACCCCGGCGATCGAGAGGCCGAAGCTGGCCTCGATGAAGGGGTAGTCGGTCAGGATGTCGGTGTGGAAGGTCTCGTGGAACAGCACGAGGTTGTGGAACGAGGCCGTGCGCGGTTTGCAGCGGGTGATCGCGCCGCCGGCGAGTTCGAGGGCGTAGAGCAGTTCGCCCTGCGGTGCTTCGACGCGGGCCAGCGCGCGGCCGTCGGCCAGGTGTACGGGCACGCATACCGGGGTGGTGTCGGGGTCGAGGGTCTGCAGCATCGTGAGCGCCTGGCGGGCAAGTGAGACTGCTGCGTCGATCTCGTCGAAGCGGATGCGCGTGCGGGCCAGCACGTCGGCCGTGTCATGGGTGCGGGCGGGCGGCAGGTCGAGGCGGTCGTAGGCGTCGTAGGGACGGCTGCGGCGGGCGTCGTCGGCCAGGCCGCTGGCCCGGCCGACCGGTCCGAGCGCGCCGTGGGCGCGGGCGAGGTCCGGGTCGAGGCGGCCGGTTCCGCGCAGCCGGTCGAGGAACGAGGAGGTGTTCATCAGCAGCCTGGCGTCCGGCAGCAGCGTGTGCTCGATGGCCGCGAGGTCGGCGAGGGCCTGCGCGGGCGGGATCAGGGGAATGCGATGCGCGCCGCCGGGGGTGACGACGCCGCGGCCGAAGCGGCTGCCGCACAGGCTGCCGACCAGGCGCAGGACGAGTTCCTTGTGCCAGGCGAAGCGCGAGGTCGCCACGGCCAGGCCGGCGGCGTCGCACAGGCGCGTGGTCACGTCGAGGTGGTTGGCGAGGCGTTCGAGCTCCGCGTGCAGGACTCTGATGTACGCGGCCGCGGGCGGCGCGGCGGCGTCGGCGAGGGTTTCGCAGGCCTGCGCGAAAGCAAGGGCGTGCGCGACCGAGGCGATCCCCTCGACCCGCTCGGCCAGCAGGATCCCCGCGGCCGGGGCCATGCCCTCGAAGCGCTTCTCGATGCCGCGGTGCTTGGCGTAGACGCGCACCTGGATGTGGGCGACGTCCTCGCCGGGGGTCTCCACGAGGTATTCGACGGACTCGAAGACGCCGGAGCGCACCGGGCCGTGCGGGATGGTGAACATGCCCGAGCCGGTGACGCGGCGCGGCAGCACCAGGTCGTCCGGGTCGAGCCGGCCCGGGCTCCGGCCGCTGCCGGGACAGGGCCGCTCGGCGCCGTCGGCCAGCGGCAGCACGAGCGGGTCGAGCCGCGGGTGGCCGACCGGGACGAGGCCGAACAGGTCGTGCAGTTCGCGCTCGTACCAGAACGCCGCGGGCAGCAGCGCGGTCACCGACGGATAGCTGCCGGCCGCGACCGGCAGCGGTGCGTCGAGTGCGGTCAGCGCGCCGTCCTCGACCAGCACAGCGGTCAGGCGCGTGCCGCCGTCGCCACGATCGGCGGTCGCGTAAAGGCCTGCGAACCGGGCTCCGGCATCGACACGGCGGCGCACTTCGGCATCGAACCGGTCGGGCACGGCATCGACGAAGCGGACCGGCCGCGTGTTGGAGGTCGAGGTAACCGGGTTCACGATCCGCCTCCCAGCAGTGCGGCGCCGTGGGTGAGCAGCGCGGTCAGGTCGCCCGGTGGGTGGATGCCGAGCAGGACGAGCGCGGCCAGGCCGATCACGGCGGGGGCGACCATCCATCCGCTCGGCTCCGGTCCGCGCAGCCGCGCCGCGCCCATCGCAGCGCGGCCGGGGGTGAGCACCATCCTGGTGGCGGCCAGGGCCAGGCCGAGGAAGGCGAGGGTGACCAGGACGACCAGGATCGCCGCGCCCGCATAACTCCCGGCGCCGAGCCCCCCTTCCACGATCTCGAACTCGCTGCGGAACAGGCCGAACGGCGGCATCGCCGAGAGCGCCAGGATCGCGCACAGGAACAGCGGCGCGCTCAGCGGCAGCCGGTCCAAGCCGCCGCGCATCGTCGAGATCTGTTTCGTGCCGAATGCGCGCACGAACACGCCGGCGCCCATGAACGCGTTGCCCTTCGCCGCGGCGTGCGCCAGGACGTGCAGCAGCACGCCGGCCAGCGCGATCGGCGCGCCGAACGCGACGCCGAGGGCCAGGATGCCCATGTGCTCGACGCTGGAGTACGCCAGCAGCCGTTTGAGGTCCTGTTGATCGAGCACGTACAGCGCGGCGAGCAGCAGCGAGGCGACTCCGAACACCAGCAGGACGCCGCGCGGGAAGGTCGAGCCCAGCGTCGCGCCGGCGACCTGGTAGTAGCGCAGGATGGCATAGAAACTGGTGGCCAGCAGTGCGCCGGACAGCATCGCGGAGATGGGGGTCGGCGCTTCGGAGTGCGCGTCGGGCAGCCAGGTGTGCACCGGGACCAGCCCGACCTTGGTTCCGTAGCCGAGCACGGCCAGGACGAAGGCCAGGCGCACCGCGGTGTGCGGCAGCCGCGCACCGGCCTGGAGCAGCGGGGTGAAGGCCAGGTCGTAGGACTGGCCGAGCGCTGTGGATCCGGCGTAGTAGAGGAAGATCGTGGCCAGCAGGGCGATGCCGAGGCCGGCGGAGGCCATCAGCAGGTACTTCCAGGCCGCCTCGGCCGCGGTGTCCGTGTTCTCGATCGCGACGAGCAGCGCGGATACCACCGTGGTGATCTCGATGGCGATCCACAGCAGGGCCAGGCCGTCGACCAGCGGGGCCCACAGCATCGCCGCGGCGAACAAGTTCAGCCCGACGTAGAAGCGCCGGGCGTAGCGGGGGAAGCCCTCGGTGTGCTCGGACTCGCGCAGGTACCCGATCGTGTAGAGCGACACGGTCGCATACAGGAAGCTGACGGCCAGCAGGAACACGACCGAGAGGGCGTCGGCGCGCAGGAAGCCGATCGCGATCGACCCGCGGGTGACCCGGGGCACCAGGATCAGGGCCATGACGAAGCTGGCGGCGCCGAGCAGCGCCGTCGCGGCCTGTACCACGCGCACCGGCGCGACGAGCGCCAGCGCCGCGGGCGCCAGCGGCAGCACGCACAACAGGATCAGCAGGGTTCGCATGACGCTGCCCTTCTATCCGCGCAACCGGGTGAGCTGGGCGGTGGTCAGGCCGCCGGAGCGGGCGTGGTGAACCCGCATCAGCACCCCGAACACCATGACCGCGACCAGCAGGTCGAACAGGAACGCCACCTCCAGGATCAGCGGCATGCCGGCGGCGACCACGAGGCTGGCCAGCGAGACGCCGTTCTCCAGCGAGAAGAAGCCGACGGCCTGCGAGACCACGTCCCCGCGCACGATCATCAGCACGAACGAGACCAGCACCACGGCGGCCGAGAGGGCCAGCGCGGTCTTGGGCAGCACGACCGAGGAGATGTCCAAAGCGCCGAAGGAGAACGCTGCGAAGGCCGCCGCGCCGATGCCGACCAGCACCGTGCTGGCCACGCCCAGCGCGCCGCTGCCGGCGATCTCGGCGTCGGCGTCGCGCAGCAGCCGCAGCACCAGGCCTGGCACGATCAGGACCTTGAGCACCAGGGAGAGCCCGGCGAGCGCGTAGAGCTCGGGGATTCCGCGCGCGGCGGCGACCACCACGGCGAGCGTCGCGACGAGCAGGGACTGCAGGGCGTAGAGCCGCACCTGGGTGCGCAGCAGCGGGGCACGCAGCATGCCGAACTCCACCAGCAGTACGAGCACTGCTATAGCGCTGGCCGCGCCGGCGTAGACACCCGGCGGCGGGGCCGCGCCGGGCGCGGCCGCAAGCAGGACCGGGGCGGTGCCGACGGCAGCCGCGTCGACCGAGAGCATGTCAGCCGCCTCCCAGGTAGAGGGTGAACACGCCGAGCACGGCCAACAGGAACGCCGCCGCCGTGAACTCGGTGATCTTGAACAGGCGCAGCTTCGCGAACGAGTCGTCGACCACTGCGACCACCACGCCGAGGCCGATCGCCTTGAGCACCAGGGCGGCGACGGCCCACAGCACGTCCACCGCGCGGCCGGTCGAGGCCAGGCCCCACGGCGCGACGAACACGTTGATGAACAACGTGTAGAGGATCAGCTGCTTGCAGGCCGAGCCCCAGCGCAGCAGCGCGAAGTAAGGGCCGGAGTACTCGAAGCCGCGCGCCTCCTCGATCATGCCGAACTCGTTCGTGCCGGTGTGCGTCTCCACCGGGATCCGCCCGGTCTCGAACAGGATCACCAGCAGCAGCGCGGCGGCGGCCAGCAGGTGCGCGGGGCGGATCATCTGGCTGGCCGAGGAGCGCACGGTGGCGGCCAGCGCGTAGGGCAGGTCGGTCGCGGTGACCAGCGCGACGGCGAAGACCACGAACAGGATCACCGGCTCGGTGATCGCGCCGAAGGTCTTCGCCCGGCTGGAGCCGAGCTGCGCGTAGGGCGAGCCGGTCTCGGCCGCGCCGACCGCGATCGCGAAGGACGCGAGCGAGAGCAGGAACCCGCCGCCGAGGATGTCACCCATGTAGCCGAGCGGAAGTCCGTAGTCGGTGAGCACCGGGATGAGCAGCGGCACCGTCATATAACAGGTCATCGCGATGATCGGCGCGGCGAGGAAAACCGGGCTCGCGCCGAGCGGCGCGAGCGCCTCCTTCCGGAACAGCTTGGCCAGGTCGAAGTACGGCTGCAGCACCCGCGGGCCGCGCCGCCCCTGCAACCGCGCCTCGACCTTCGCGATCACCCCCGACACGCCGGGCCCGGCGGCCAGGATCGTCAGCGGCTGCAGCACGACGATCGCCGCGACCGGCAGCACGCCGCTCACCGCGGCTCACCGCCCGGCGACGGCCGGCGGGGCGGGGGCGTGCGCCCGGGTGTGGGCCGGGCGCACGGCTGTGGACGGGTCAGGCGCGTGATCGGGGCGGGGCGGCGGTCGGGCTCTGCAGGAGGGTCGGCCGCCGCCGGATGCGCGCCGGGAGGATCCTGCGCTGCCTCGCGCTGTTCGCCCGAGGCGACCACGCGGTACGGATGCGCCCGTGATCGCAGTCGTGGGGAGTGAGGATGAGATGGGACCGAGGCCATTACCGGGCTCTCCTTCTGCCAGCCGCCGGGCGTGCCATGGGCACGTCACACAGTCAGGTGGTAGAAGCCATCAGCGGGCTTGCGCTCCGCGGTTAGGGCGAGCCTCATCGCCTCGTTCAGTTGTCCTGTTGTGAGTATCGACCAAGATCCCGGGATTCGGCAAGAACGCAATCCGTTGCAATCCGTTCGGCCGACTCGATGCACCCGATCGGGTCAGGCCACGCGCCGTTCCGGATCGGATCTCCGCGCGCTACGCTGACCGGGCAAGCGGCGGAGGGGCTCGCCGTCAACCGCGGCCGCAGCCGCCAACAGTCCCTACCCACGAGTCCGTCGGTAGGAGAGCGCATGAGGCTGCACGGAGCCGCCCTACGCCTGACCATCTTCGTCGGGGAGAGCGACCGGTTCCACCATCGCCCCCTGTACGCCGAGATAGTGAATCGCGCGCATCAGGCGGGCCTGGCCGGTGCGACCGTGCTGCGCGGCATCGAGGGCTACGGCGCCTCCACCCACATCCACACCACCCGCATCCTGAGCCTGACCGAAGACCTGCCCCTGGTCATCG
>DASYAE010000285.1:0-21090 GCA_036501535.1 Actinocrinis sp.
TCCGGCCTGCAAGCTGGAACCGGTCGCCGCCCCGGCGAGCTGGATGCCGAAGCGGCTCAGGCCGTTGTAGCCGAACACCATCGTGATCGCGCTGTTGTCGGTGGTGCCGCTGATGAACGGCCGGTCATGGGCAGGGGTGAACGTGTACAGCGCCACCCACGACATCGACACCGCCAGCATCACCACCCCGGCGGCGCCCAAGCGGGCGAGGCGGCGCCGCACCGTCCCCGGCGCGAACAGCAGGTAGGCGGCGGCCAGGGCGGGCAGCACCATCCACGCTTCCAGCATCTTGGCCTGGAACCCCAGCCCCACCCACACCCCGGACCAGATCAGCGGCCGCAGGCGCCCGTCCGGCACCGCGCGCTGGAAGGCGTCTGCGGCCAGCACCAGGCACATGGTCAGCGCGCCGTCCTCCATGCTGTGTCCGAACATGGACGCCGCGATCGGCGTCAGCGTGAAGATCCCGGCCGCCAGCAGCCCGGGGACGACTCCGGCCCAGCGGCGCACCATCCGGTACATCACGAGCACACAGATCACGCCTTCGACGACCTGCGGCAGCGCCAGCGACCACGCGTGGTAGCCGAAGATCCGGGCCGACAGCGCCTGCGGAAGGAACGATCCGGCCAGCTTGTCCAGCGTCTGATGGCTGTTCAGGGCACCGTACAGGAAGCCCTTCCAGCTGTGGGACATGTACTGCACGCCCGATGAGTACAGAAGCGCATATCCAGAATCAGCGATGTTCCATGCATACAGCAGCGCTGCCAGTGCGGCGACGCCCAGCAGTGTCGGCCGCGCCCAGCCGGGCTGCCCCTCGGGCGAGCGCCACACCGCCCACACCGCCCACCATGCCGTCGGCGGGCAGCCGGGTCAGGGCACGGCGACAGCGGCGCGGACTCGGCAGGGGCCGCCCCGGCCGCCGAGTCCCCCGCGGTCAGAACCGACTGACGCAACCTGCGGCGCGGCTCGCGCCACAGGTACGTGACATGGATCATTCATCGCTCCCGGTCGCAACGGCTGTTCAGAGCACTGACCAAGCGGATGAGCGCTGGTCGGCGGCCAGAACAGTGATACGCCGCGGCCGGGAACAGCCCGGTAAGCGACACCGTTACCGGGCTGTTACCCAAGGACCGGCATCCCGGGGAGCGGTTACTCCGCCTCGGCTTTCTCGGCCTGGGAGATCAGGTCGCCGACCACTGTGCAGACGTTGGCCACCAGCGGGGGCTTCATCACGCCGGCGTGGGTGCCGGGTACGCGATAGACGTCCACGCCGTCGGCGGCCAGTTCGCGCCAGCGGGCGACGTAGCCGTCGAAGGTCTGGCCGGACACGACGATGTGGACCTCCGTGGCCAGAGCGTCGCTGGCGATGAGGTTGAGCTTGCCGGCGACACGGCGGTGCGGGTATTGCACGATCGCATCCATCGTCTCCCGCCAGATCCGCACGGTCCGCGGCCACGCGGCGCCGACGCCGCGCTCGGGCAGGTCCATGCCGACATCCTCGTCGACGTCGGTCTCCACGTCGTCGTACAGGGCGCGGATCTCCGCGCGGTTCTCCGGAGTGTCGGCCTCGTCGCCTACGCGCGCGATCAGGTTCACCAGGTACTCCAGCCGACGCACGTTCTTCGAGTGCTCCAGCATGTTCGGGCGCTTCACCGCGTCGAGCACCGGGTCGAGCATCATGAACGTGACGGTCTCGCCCTCGTCGATCAGCCGCCCGGCGAGCTCGGCCGCCACGGCACTGCCGCCGCACCAGGCGAACAGCCTGTACGGGCCGTGCGGCCTGGCCTCGCGCAGCTCGGCGTAGTGCCGCCCGGCCAGCTCCTGCACCGACGGGATCTCCTTGTCGTCGGGTAGATCCGGCCACTCGAAGGCGGCGACCGGGATGTCCCGGTCCAGGTGCGGCAGGAAGCGCCGGTACCAGTGCGCGCTGCCGCCGCCGGGGTGCACGCAGAACAACGGTGCGCGGGTACCCTGCCGGCGCAGCCACACCAGGGCGCGGGAGGACTGTCGGTCGGGAGCGTCGCCGTGCTCGGCGCCCAGCTCTGCGGTCAGCCGGGCGATGGTGGGCTGCTCCAGGAACGACCGGAACGTCAGATGCAGGCCCTGCGTCTCGCGCAGCCGGGTGATGATCCGCATCATGGCCAGCGAGTGGCCGCCGAGATCGAAGAAGTCGTCGTGGACTCCGACCTCGTCCAGGTCTGTGTGCAGCGCATCCGCCCACGCCTCCGCGATCACCCGCTCCAGCGCCGTGCGCGGACCGACATGCTCGGCCGCGTGGACCTCGTCCGGCGCGGGCAGAGCCGCCCGGTCGATCTTGCCCGACACGGTCAGCGGGACCTGATCCACCGCGACATAACGCGCCGGCACCATGTGCCGCGGCAGCCGGATCCGCAGATACTCGCGCAGCTCCGCCGGCGTCGGCCCGCAGGACGGCCACGTGTACGCGACCAGCGCGGCGTCCTGGGTGCCGGGGCGATAGACGGTCACCACTGCGCCGTCGACCCGCGGGTGCGTGTTCAGCGCCTGCTCGACCTCGCCGAGTTCGATCCGGAAGCCGCGCACCTTGACCTGGTGGTCGCCGCGGCCGTGGTAACGCAACGCGCCGTCGTCGTCGCGGGACGCCACGTCGCCGGTACGGTACATCCTGGCACCGGGCGCAGCGGCGAACGGGTCCGGCACGAACCGGTCGGCGGTCAGGCCCGGCAGGCCGAAGTAGCCGCGGGTCACCCCGGCGCCGCCGAGGAAAAGCTCGCCCCGCACACCGTCGGGCACCGGGACGTCGTGGGCGTCGAGCACGTACGCGCTGGTGTTGCCGAGCGCGAAGCCGATCGGCGGCCACGGGTCGGCGCTGCCGGCCGGGACCTCGGCGAGCGTCGCGTAGACGGTGGCTTCGGTCGGACCGTAGGCGTTGATCAACCGCGCGTGCTCGGCCCAGCGCGCGGCCTCGTCGCCGGGCAGCGCCTCGCCCGCCGAGACCAGGACGCGCAGGTGCGGGAAGTCCTCCGGCGTCAGATACGCGAGCATGGCCGGGGGCAGCGACATGTGCGTGACCCGGTCGGCCTGGGCCCGCAGGTCGCCGGGGTCGGCGCCGCGGGAGGGCAGGACGAGCGTGGCTCCGTTGCTCAGCGCGGCCAGCGTCTCCCACACCGACACGTCGAAGCTCATCGCGGAGAACTGCAGCACCTGGTCGCCGGGCTTCACGTCGATGTGCTCGCGGGTGGCGTGGACCAGGTTCAGCAGGGCGCCGTGCGGCACCGCGACGCCCTTGGGCCTGCCGGTCGACCCGGACGTGTAGAGCAGATACGCCAGGGACGCGGGCGTGACCCGGTTGTCCGGCGCGGCGTCCGGCATGTTCGCGCCATCGTCCAGGGCCAGGACGGCCATCGTCTCCGCGCCGGGGACCCGGGCGCGCAGCTCGGCCGTCGTCAGCACGACCCGCGGCCCGGCGTCGTCGATCAGGTGCCGCAGCCGGGCTCCGGGCAGCTCGGGGTCCAGCGCCACGAACGCGCCGCCCGCCTTGAGCGTGGCCAGCTGGGCGACCACCAGGTCGGGCGATTTGGCGAGGTACAGTCCGACCAGCGTTTCCGGGCCGACGCCGTGCGCGGCGAGCCGGTGCGCCAACCGGTTGGCCCGCCGGTCCAGCTCGCCGAAACCGAGCGCCTCCTCGTCCTGCACGACGGCGACCGCGTCGGGGGTCGCTGCAGCATGCTCGGCGATGAGCTGGTGGACTAGGCGGTCGGTCGGGTAAGCGCGGACGGTGCCATGGGACAGCGCCGCATCCCGGTCGACGGGAGCCAGGCCGACCGCGGCGGGGTCGGCGTCGGGATCGGCCGCCATCGCCTCGAGCACGTGCCGGTAGGTGCGGCCGAGCATCTCGACCCTGGCCCGGCCGACCCGGTCCGGACTCGCATGCAGGTGCAGCAGGCCGGGGAAGGTGATGGCGATCAGGGGCAGCTCGCTGGGGCTGAAGTCGTCGACCATGTCCACGTTGGAGTTCCAGTCGAGCACGTGGAAGTCCAGGTGCACGAACGCGAAGTCCACCAACGGCGTGTTGGTGCCCTGGTCGCGCATCACGGTGGGCATCGGGTACCAGCGGTGCGGCCACAGCTGCGCCTCGGTGGCGAACACCTCGGCCACCAGCTCGCGCCAGGTCGCGGCGACCGTGTCCGCGGCGAACGGCACGGTGTTCAGGTACATGCCCGGCACCCGGTCCGCGCCGGCCACCTCGGGCCGCCCGTTGGTGACCAGGCCGGTGAAGAACCGGCGCCGCCCGGTGGCAACCGACAGGGCCTTGAGATGTGCGGCGTGCAGGACGCTCTTGAACGACGTGCCCGTCGCGGCGGCCAGCGCGCGCAGCCGTGGTTCGAGGTCCGCGATGGGCACCCGCACCACGATCGGCTCGCCGTCGCCGGGCCCGGCCCACGCCGCGGGCACCTCCAGCTTGTCCTGTACATCGAGTACCGAGGCCCAGTAGTCCCGGTCCTCCTCCGACTCCAGGGACCGGCGCTCCGCGGCGACGAAATCGGCGAACCGCACGGCCGGCGGCAGGACGGGGGCGGGAGCCTCTCCGTCACGCAGGCTCCGGTAGAGCGCGAGCAGCTCGGCGATGACCGCGGTCTGGCTCCAGCCGTCGAGTGCGGCGTGGCACTCGGTGTGGGTGAGCCACCACTCGCCTTCGCTCATCCGGTGCACCTGGTATCGCACCAGCGACGGGACGGTGATGTCCAACAGGTTGCCGCGCTCGGCGACCCGGTACGCCTGCGCGGCGGCGCGCTGCTCGTCCTCGCCGGCGCCGCGCAGATCGTGGTAGCCGACCGGCAGAACAGCCGCAGCGTGAACAAGCTGCAGGGGCTCGGAGTAGGTCGACAGGTCGAAGCTGGTGCGCAGGATCTCGTGCCGTTCCACCATGATCCGCACGGCCTCGTGCAGCGCGTCGATGGAGAACGGCTCCGTGTCCCGGATGCGGTAACACGAGACGTTCTGATAGATCGTGGCGTTCGTGGCCGCGAGCATCTCGTAGAGCATGCCCGCCTGCGTCTCGGCCACCGGGTAGGCGTCGACGACACCGTCCGGGACCAGGTCCCGGTCCTCGGCGGTCAGCTGGGCGAACGGCGCGACCGCTGCTGAGGGCGCCCCGATGCCGCGCCCGGTCGCGAGAACGGCCAGCTCGGCCGCGGTCTGATGGGTGAACAGGTCGTGCACGGCCAGGTCGATGCCTGCGGCACGCAGCGCGCCGACCACGCGGATGGCGCGCATCGAGTCGCCGCCGAGGGCGAAGAAGCCGTCGTGCACGCCGACCGTATCGAGGCCGATCGCGTCCGCCATCGTCTCGGCGACCAACTGTTCGAGCGCGCTGCGCGGGGCGACGTGGCTGGTGGGTACGGGCTGCCCGGCAGCGGGCAGCGCGGCATAGTCGATCTTGCCGCTGGCAGTCAGCGGCAGGGTGTCGAGAGCCGTCCAGCGGGCCGGGACCATCGGTTCGGGCAGCAGTCCGCGCAGGTGCTCGCGAAGCGTCCCGACGTCCGTGCCGGACGGGGAGATGTACGCGGCCAGTCGCCCGTCGTGAACGGTGACGGCGGCGGCGGTCACGGCGGGGTGCGCGGCGAGGGCCGCCTCGACCTCGCCGGGTTCCACCCGGTGCCCGTTGATCTTGATCTGGCGGTCCAGCCGTCCGAGGTACTCGAGGGCGCCGTCGCCGCGCAGGCGAGCGCGGTCGCCGGTCCGGTACAGCCGCCCGCCCGGCTCCCCGAACGGGTCGGGCACGAACCGGTCGGCCGTCGCGCCGGGCTGTCCGTGGTAGCCGCGGGCAAGCTGCACACCGGCCAGCACGAGTTCGCCGGGCACGCCGACCGGGACCGGCCGCAGCGCACCGTCCACGACATAGACCCGCGTGTTCGCGATTGGGCCGCCGAGGGTAACCGATGCGCCCGGCACGCACTGCGCGGCGGTCACGTCGACCGATGCCTCAGTCGGCCCGTAGAGGTTGTGCACAGCGCAGCCCAGCCGGTCGTGCGCCGCCGCCACCAGGTCCGCGGTCAGCGCCTCGCCGCTGCACACCAACAGCCGCAGCGCTGACGGCCGGTCGAACGGCTCGGCCAGGAACGCGCGCAGCATCGAGGGCACGAAGTGCACGACCGTCACGCCCTGGCCGGCGATCGTCTCGGCGAGGTAACGCGGGTCGCGATGCCCGCCGGGACGCGCCGCGACCACGGCCGCGCCGGTGGTCAGCGGCCACAGGAACTCCCACAGCGACACGTCGAACCCGATCGGGGTCTTCTGCAGCACGCGGTCGCGCGCGTCCAGCTGATAAGCCTGCTGCATCCACCTGATGCGGTTGACAATGCCCTCATGAGTCCCGATCACGCCCTTGGGCGTGCCGGTCGAGCCCGAGGTGAAGATCAGGTAGGCGGCGTTGTCCGGGCGGATATCCGGCTCGGGGGCGTGGTCGGGCCACGCATCGGCACCGGCCAGGTCGTCGCCGGTGATCACGAGGTGCGCGCCGGAGGCTGAGATCAATGCATCGATACGCCCCGCGGGCAGGTCGGGATCCAGCGGCAGGTACACGCCGCCGGCCTTCCATACGGCCAGCACGGCGACGACAAGATCGACGCCACGCTCCAGGCGCACGCCCACCACGCTCTCGGGCCCGACCCCGAGGTCGCGCAGATGGTGCGCCATCCGGTTGGACCGCGCATTCAGGTCCGCGTAGGAGACTTCGGTCTCGCCCGAGACGACCGCGATCGCGTACGGGGTGGCTTGTGCCTGTGCGGCTACGAGGTCCGGCACGGTTGCCGCCGGCCACGTCTGCGCAGTGTCGTTGCCCTGTGCGATGACGCGCCGGTCGGCGTCGTCGAGCAGGTCCAGCGCATCCACCGGCAGGTGCGGTGCGGCGGTCGCCGCGGTGAGCAGGCTGACGTAGCGCTCGGCGATACGCGCGGCAGTCGCCGAGTCGAACAGAGCGGTCGCGAAGACGACGCCGCCCTCCAGCGAACCGTCCGGATTCTCGGCGAGCGACACCGTCAGGTCGACCTTCGCCGCGGTGTCCGCGACCGGAACCCGCCGCACAGTCAGCCCGCCGGCGCCTGCACCGCCACGATCGGCGGTCTCGGGGTCGTGCCAGACGAACATGGTGGAGAACAGCGGATTGTGCGACGGGTCGCGCTGCGGGGCGAGCGCATCGACGAGGTACTCGAACGGCAGGTCCTGGTGGTCGAAGGCGTCCACAGCGGTCGCCCGCGCCCGGTCGACCACGTCGGTGAAACCCGGCCGCCCGGACAGGTCGGTGCGCAGCACGAGGGTGTTGAGGAACAGCCCGACGACATCCCACAGCTCCGCCCGGTCGCGACCGCTGACCGGCACGCCGACCGCGACGTCGTCCTGCCCGCAGAGCCGGGCGAGCAGCACCTGGAACGCGGCCAACGTCACCATGAACGGCGTGGCGCGCCGCTCGCGGGCCAGCGCGCGCACCGCCTCCGCGACCGGCGCGGGGACGGTGAACGGCACCGCAGCACCCTGCGGGTCACGCACCGCCGGGCGGGGCCGGTCGGTGGGCAGCGCAAGCGGCTCCACGCCGGCGAGCTGATCGCGCCAGTAGCCAAGCGAACGTTCCCGTGCCACGGCGATCCGCTGACGCTGCCATGCCGCGAACTCCGCGTATCGCAGCTGCGGTGCGGCGCTGCTCGAGATCGCCGCTCCGGCGGCATAACGCTGCGTCAGTTCACGCTGGATCAGCCCCTCCGACCACTCGTCGGTGGCGATGTGATGGGTGGTCAGCGCAAGGATGTGCTCGTCGTCGGCCAGCGCGACAAGTGTCGCCACGAACACGGGGCCCGAGGCCAGGTCGACCGCGCGGCGGTCGGCGGCGATCTGGTCGGCCACGGCGCGGTCCCGGTCGCCCGCCGGGACGGCGCGCAGGTCCGCCTGCCACAACGGCACCGGGGCGGGCGGGTCGACCAGCCCGACCGGCTCCCCGTCCACGACCGCATATCGTGTGCGCAGCGTCTCGTGGTCACCTGCGATCCCGTCGAGCGCGCGGCGCAGCGCCGCGTGGTCGAGCGGACCGGTCAGCCGCAGCGTGACCCACGTCAGGTACTCGGTGCTGCCGGGCTGCAGGTGCTCCAGTATCCAGATCCGGCGCTGCGCCCAGGACAACGTCACCGGCACCCCATGCGGGACGGGCCGGATGCGGTCTTCGGCGGGCCGTGTCGCGGTCTGGGCCGCAGCGCCCTCGAGTCGCTGCCTCAGCAGCTCCTCGCGGGCGACAGCCTGGTCTTCGATCATCGCGCCCTCGTCTCAGGTCATGGCGACAAAAGGTGCCACCAGCGTGAGCCGCGCCCGGCGCGGCGACGAGAGACGAAAAGGCAGGCACGATGCCTATTCGCTTTGCCACACACGACGTGCCTGTTCTGCGCGTTCGTCCCTACGCGCGCGCCACAGCGGCTTGAAACCATGCCGACATGACGACGGAGGCGACCGGGACGGCTGCTCGGGTGGCGCTCAGGGCGACGGCCTTCTCGTGGCCGGATCGCACGGTCTCGGTGGCCGATCTGCCGGGCCGGGCCACATTGAACGCGGCCGAGCGCGAGGCGATGGACGGGCTCGGCATCGACCAGGTGTGCGCGGACGACGCGGTCGGCGGGTTCGAACTCGCTCGCGCCGCGGCGCGCGATGCGCTCGCACAGGCCGGCCTCGCGCCGTCCGACGTCAGTGCGCTGGTGGTGATCGAACCGCGGGCCCCGGAAGCCCTGATGGTCTCCGAGGCGACCCGGCTCCAGGCGGTCCTCGGGCTCGACCGCGCCGTGGTGTTCACCGTCGGCGGCCTGGGCTGTGTGTCGCTCACGCCGGCGTTGCTGACCGCGCGCGGCCTGATCGCCGCCGACAGCCGGACGGACAACGTCCTGGTGGTGCACGGCAGCAAACCGGTGGCGCCGCTGCGCTACCGGCACCCGGTCACCGTCAGCGGCGACGGCGGGATGGCCGCGGTGGTCTCCCGCACCGGCCCGATCCGGCTGCTGGACATCCTGCAGGAAAGCAACGGCGACTACTGGGACCTGTTCGCGGTGGACTACCGGATCCGGCCCGCCAACCGCTGGCGGGAACGCTGCCGCGACCTGCACGACTACGCATTCCGGCTGGCCGTGGAAAGCGGCAGCCGACTGCGCTCCATGCACGCGCGACTGCTGGAGCGCAACCGGCTCGGTCCCGACGACGACGTCGTGCACATCGGACACAACCTGTCCGAGGGGTCGCTGCGCTTCGTCGAGGAGACCCTCGGCGTGAAGATCGCCCCCGTGTGCTTCGACAACCTGCGCCGCTACGGGCACCTCGGTCCGAACGACGTGCTGCTCAACCTCCGCACGGCCATCGAGCGCGGCGAACTGCGCGGCGGCCGGCGCGCCCTGCTGATCAACTCCAGCCCGGTCGCCGCCTGGAGCCTGGTGCTCGTCGAAACCGACGCCGGCTGAAGGGACCTCCGCATGAATGGCAGGGCTCCGCTTTCGTTCGCCCAGGAGCAGCTGTGGTTCGTCGACCAGATCCGGGCCGGAGCCGCGGAGTACATGACGTACCGTGCGTTCCGCCTGCGCGGCGAGGTCGACGCAGGGGTGCTGCGGGCGGTGCTGCACGAGATCGCACGCCGTCACGACGTACTGCGGACCCGCTACGAGGCCGTGGACGGGACCGCGGTGCAGGTCGTCGCCGAGCCGGGCGAGGTCGACCTCGCTGTCCTCGACGACGCCGACTTCGACTTGGACGCGATCGAGCGGTCGGTGCTGTGCGCGCCGTTCGACTTGCGCACGCGCCCGCCATGGCGGGTCGTGCTGGCCCGGCGCGCACCCGCCGACGCGGTCCTGCTGATCGCAGTGCACCACATCGCTTTCGACGGCTGGTCGTGGCGAGTGTTGATGCAGGAGCTGAACGCCCTGTACGCCGCGTTCGCCGAGGGACGCCCGTCCCCGTTGCCCGAGCTCCAGCTCCAGTACGCGGACTTCGCCGATTGGCAGCGCGAGGTGTGGGAGTCCGCCGAGCACGCCGAGGAGCTTGACTGGTGGCGGCGGCGCCTGGCCGGGCTGGAGCCGCTGGAGCTGCCCACCGACCGGCGCCGGCCCGCCGTGTGGGACGCGAGCGCCGACGCTGTGGACTTCGTCGTCCCGGCAGACCTCGCCGCGTCGGTCCGCACGGTCGCCGCAGCTGCCGAAGTGACCCCGTTCATGGCCTACCTTGCCGCGTTCCAGGTGCTGCTGGCGCGGTGGGCGCGGCGGACCGATATCGCGGTCGGCGTGTCGGTCAGCGGGCGCGAGCAGTTCGAGCTCGAAGACATGATCGGGCTGTTCGTCAACACGGTCGTGCTGCGCACGGACCTGTCCGGTGCGCCGACGTTCGCCGAGGTGCTGGCCCGGGTGCGCGACACCGCATTGGACGCCTTCGAGCACCAGGACGCGCCCTTCGACCGGGTGGTGAGCGCCCTGGCGCCCGAGCCGGACCTGTCCCGCAACCCGGTCTTCCAGGTCGGTTTCGCCCTGCTGACCGAGCAGGTCTTCGGCGCGCTGGCCCTGCCCGGCGTCGTGGCCGAGCCGCTGCCGACGCAGGCGCTCGGCGCGACGTTCGACCTGTCGCTGATCATGACGCAGCGCGGCGACGGTACGGTGGCCGGCCGGCTGTGCTACCCGACCGCCCTGTTCGACCCGGCCACCGTGCGCCGGCTGGCCGAGGCGCTGCGGCACCTGCTCGCCGGTCTGGCGGCCGCGCCGCGGCAGCCGGTACACGCAGTCGATCTGCTCGACGACACCGACCGCGCCCGCCTCGCCGAGTGGAACAGCACTGCGATACCGAGGACCGAGAGCAGCCTGCCGGACCTGTTCGCCGCCACCGCCCTGTCCGCTCCGGACACGGTCGCCGTGGTGGCGGGCTCGGCAGAGCTGACCTACGCGGAGCTTGCCGGCCGGGTCGACCGGCTCGCGCGCCACCTGCGCCATCTGGGCGTCGCCACCGGGGTTCCGGTCGGGGTCGCACTACCCCGCGGCGCAGACCTGGTGACGGCCGTGCTCGCCGTACTCGCGGCAGGCGGGGTGTATGTTCCGCTGGCATCCGAGCAACCGCGCAGCCGCCTGGCAGCCATGGTCGCAGATGCCGGTGTGCGACTCGCTGTCACCGATGCGCAGTGCCGCGGCCTGCTCCCGGACTGCGTAGAGGCAGTCTTCGTGGACGCCGCGCCGACAGACCAGCCGGAACGCGCCGGTGCCCGGCCCGCGATCAGCGGGGTGAACGCGGCGTACATCAGCTACACGTCCGGCTCGACAGGTCGCCCCAAGGGTGTCGTGATCACGCATGCGGGCATCCGCAACCGGGTGCTGTGGGCGGTGGACCACCTCGGGCTCGGTCCCGGCGAACGCGTGCTGCAGAAAACGACGATCGGGTTCGACGCCTCGTTGTGGGAGTTCCTGGCGCCGCTGGTCTCGGGAGCGACGGTGGTCATGGCCCCGCCGCAGGCGCATCAGGATCCGACCGCGATGGTCCAGGCCGTCGCCGATCACGCAGTCAGCGTCCTACAGGTCGTTCCGTCGGTGTTGCGCCTCCTGGCCGACGAACCCGGGCTCGGCGACCGCTGCGCGACGCTGCGCGTGGTGTGCTCGGCGGGCGAGGCGCTGCCGGCCGAGCTGTGCGAGCGGTTGCTCGACCGGCTCGGCGCGGATCACGTCCGCATCCTCAACACGTACGGTCCGACCGAGTATTCGATCGATGCGACCGCCTGGTGGTACGGGCCGGGCGAGGCCGCCGGGACGGTCCCGATCGGCCGGCCCCTGCCCAACACCGAGGTGTTCGTGGTCGACGAGCACGACCGGCTGGTGCCGTGCGGCTCGCCCGGCGAACTGTGCCTGGCCGGCGTCGGCCTGGCACTGGGCTATCTCGGCCGCGGCGACCTGACCGCCGACCGGTTCACTCCCAACCCCTACGCAGCCGAGCCCGGCTCGCGCTGGTACCGCACCGGCGACCTGGTGCGCTGGCGCGATGCCGGGATGCTGGAGTTCCTCGGCCGCGTCGACCGGCAGGTCAAGGTGCGCGGCGTGCGCGTCGAGCCCGGCGAGGTGGAGGCCGCGCTGCTGATGCACCCGTCGGTCGCCTCGGCCGCGGTGCTTCCCCGCCACGACCGCGGCCAGGCCGAGCTGGTGGGCTACGTCGTCCCCGCTGTCGACCACGTCGTCGATCCAGACAGCCTGCGCGATCACCTCGCCGACCTTCTGCCGCCCGCGATGGTGCCCACCGCGTTCGTCACCATGGCCGCGCTTCCCCTGACGGCCAACGGAAAGCTCGACCACGCCGCTCTGCCGACGCCGGGCGCTCCGGTCGCGCCCCCGATCGACGCGCGGCCGGGCGATCCGACGCCGACCGACACCGAGCCGACCGACACCGAGCTGGCCGTGGCCGGGTTCATGGCCGAACTGCTCGGCGTGCCCCACGTGGGCGCCGACGACGACTTCTTCGCCTTGGGCGGGCACTCGCTGCTGGCCATCCGGCTGATGCTGAGACTGCGCCGCGCGTTCGACCTGGACCTGCCCGCCGACCAGGTCTTCCATCGGCGGACCGCGCGCGGTCTGGCCGCGGCCCTGGACTCCGCCCTCGGCTCGGCGCCCTGGGACACGATCCGTCCGGTCCGGCGCGGCAACGGTCTGGCGCTGTCCTTCGGACAGCAGCGGATGTGGTTCGTCGACCGGCTCGAACCCGGCGGCTCGGAGTACCTGATCCCGCTGGCCCTGCGGCTGCGGGGCCCATGGTCGCCCGAGGTGCTGCGCCGCGCGATGGACGACGTGGTGGCGCGGCACGAGATCCTGCGCACCCGCTACACCGAGGACTTCACACAGGTGGTCGACCCGCCGGGCCCGGTCGCGTTCGACCTGGCCGACCTGGCCGGCGCCGCCGGCGCCGAGGACCGTGCCCGGCGGCGGCTGGACGAGGCGGCGTCCCGGCCGTTCGACCTGCGGACCGAACACCCGGTGCGGATCACGGTCGCGCGTATCGCAGAGCACGACCACCTGCTGCTCGTCCTGGTGCACCACATCGCCTCCGACCAGTGGTCGAGCGAGCTCCTGATGCGCGAACTGGATCAGACCTATCGGGCGCTCGCGGCGGGCGAACCCGCGCCGCTGCGAGCGCAGCCCGTGCAGTACGCCGACTACGCGGCCTGGCAGCGCGGACCGCGGTCGACGGCCGCCGTCGACGCCCAGCTCGACTACTGGCGCACCGCTCTGGCCGATCTCGCCGCTGTCGAACTGCCCACCGACCGGCCGCGGCCCGCGCACCGCGACATCGACGGCGGGCGGGTCTCGTTCACCGTGCCGCCCGGCGTCGTCGACGCGGTCGGCGCGGTCGGCAGGCGACGGGACTGCACGCCGTTCGTGACGGTGCTGGCCGCGTTCGAGGTGCTGCTGGCACGGCTCACCGGCCTCGCCGACGTCGCCGTCGGCACCCCGGTCGCCGGGCGGACCCAGCCGGCCGTCGAGAACCTGCTCGGATTCTTCGTCAACCACCTCGTCATGCGCTGCGACCTCAGCGGCGACCCGGCCTTCACCGGCGTGCTGGACCGCGTGCGCGAGGTCGTGCTGACCGGAATGGCCAACCAGGACGTGCCGTTCGAGCGGGTCGTCGACGCCCTGCGGCCCGACCGCGACCTGTCCCGCAACCCGCTGTTCCAGATCGTGTTCGAACTCGACCACGCCGCTGTCGTCCCGGACCGGCTGTGCGGGGCGGCCGCCGAGCCGATCGGCGCGGGCGTCCCGGTGGCCAAGTTCGACCTGCGGCTGACCACGCGGCTGCTGGACTCCGGTGCGCTGCGGTGCACGCTGGAATACGCCACCGCGCTGTTCGACCGGTCCACCGTCGAGCGCATGGCGGCGCAGTTCACCCGGCTGCTGGAGAGCATCGCGGCCGCGCCGGACGCGCCGGTGTCCGCGCTGGACCTGCTGACGCCGGAGCAGCGGCACACGGTGCTGCACGAGTGGGCCGACCCGGCGGCCGGCCTGCTCGAACACGTCGACCCGCCCGCGGTCCACCGCCTCGGCGTCGCGGCCATGGTCGAGGAGCAGGTGCGACGCGCTCCGGACGCGCCCGCCGTGATCTACGCCGACCAGCGCCTCACCTACGCCGAGCTGAACGCCCGCGCCAACCGGCTGGCCCACCACCTGCGTGACCTCGGCGTGGCGCCGGAGACGGTCGTGGGCTGTCTCATGGAGCGCGGCGCCGACGCGATCGTGGTGTGGCTCGCGGTGCTCAAATCAGGGGGCGTATACCTCCCGATCGACCCGGGCAACCCGCCGCAGCGCGTGAGCTTCCTGCTTGCCGACACGGGCGCTCCGGTCGTCCTCACCACGACCGGGCACGCCGCCGAGCTGCAACCGGGTCCTTACACAGTCGTCACCGTCGACGGAAGTCTCGCGTGGGCGGACGATCCGCGGGCCGGCGATCCGGCTCCCGCGGCCGAACTCAGCAGTCTGGCTTACATCATCTACACCTCGGGGTCCACGGGCCGGCCCAAGGGCGTCATGATCGACCATCGCGCATACGCCCACCACTGCCGAGCGATCAGCGAGAGATACAGGTCAGGGCCCGATGATCGCGTGCTGCTGCTGTCGGCGCTGACGTTCGACGTCGCCATGGACCAGATCGCGGTCCCCCTCATCAACGGCTCCACGCTGATCGTCAGCGACCCGTGGTTCTGGTCGCCGGAGGACCTGCTGGCGAAGGTGCGCGAGCACGGCGTCACGACCATGCAGATCACCCCGGGCTACTACCGGGAGATCATGGACCGCGACGTGTCCGCGCTCGCGGGCATCACCCTGATGAACGTCGGCGCCGACGTGGTGACCACCGCCGACGCCCGCCGCTGGACCGAGGCCGGGCTGACCGGCCGGTTCCTGTACAACTACGGCCCCACCGAGGCGACGGTCAACTGCGTCGTGCACACCGTCGGGCCCGGTCTCGCCGACGGGCGGGCCAAGGCGGGCCTGCCGATCGGGGTGCCGCTGGCGGGCAGTCCCGCTTACGTGCTCGACGCGGCGATGCGCCCGGTACCCGTCGGGGCGCCCGGCGAACTGTACGTCGGCGGCGTCCGGCTGGCCCGCGGCTACCACGACCGGCCCGGGCTGACCGCCGAGCGGTTCCTGCCCGACCCGTTCAGCGGGACCCCCGGCGCCCGGCTGTATCGGACCGGCGACCTGGCCCGCCACCGCGCCGGCGGGACCATCGAATTCCTCGGGCGGCTGGACCACCAGGTGAAGATCCGCGGGTTCCGCATCGAGCTCGGCGAGATCGAGGCGACGCTGCGGCGGCACGCGGAAGTCCGCACGGTGGTGGTCGTGGCCCGGCAGTCCCCGGCGGGCGACAAGCGCCTGGTCGCGTATGTCGTCACACGCGCGGAGGCCGGAGCGACGGTCGCGGACCTGCGAGCGCACGTCGGGCAGTCGCTGCCGGAATACATGGTGCCCGCGCACTGGGTGCTGCTGGACGCGCTGCCGCTGACGTCGAGCAAGAAGGTCGACCGGAAGGCGCTGCCGGACCCGAGCTGGACGAACGTCGACGGCGTCGCCCGCGTGGCCCCCAGCACCCCGGCGCAGCGCGCCGTGGCGACCGCGTGGATGCAGGCACTGGGCACCGAGGACCCGAGCATCCACGACGACTTCTTCGACCTCGGCGGCCACTCGCTGCTGGCGGCCCGGCTGGCGGGCAGTCTCCGCGACGCCTTCGCCGTCGACATCCCGCTGCGCCTGCTGTTCGAGAACACCACGATCGCCAAGGCGGCGACGGCGATCACCGACCTGCTGCGCGCACAGATCGCGGAGCTCTCGGCCGAGGAGGCCGGCGCTCTGGCCGCCCGCGGCCGGCGGTCGTCGCCCGACAGGACCATACCCATGGAGGTGCGCTAGTGGATAACACCCGTATCGTGTCGTTCGCGGAGGAACGCCTGTGGTTCCTCGACCAGCTGCGCCCCGGCGCCCTGGACTACCTGCTCCCGCTCGCCCTGCGCATCCGCGGAGAACTGGACGTCCGGGCCCTCACCGAGGCCTTCGCAGCGATCGTCGACCGGCATGACGTGCTGCGGACCCGCTACGTCGGGCTGGACGGCGAGCCGATCGCCGTGGTCGCCGACCACGGCGACGTCACGATCGAGCGCACCGAGAGCGCCGACGGCGCCGATGTCCTGCGCCGTGAGCTGAGCCGGCCGCTGGACCTGGTGGCCGGTCCGCCGTTCCGGCTGACCCTGGCGCGGCTGGGCGACGGCGACCACCTGCTGGTGATCGTCGTCCACCACATCGCCATGGACGGCTGGTCCTGGGGCGTGCTCACCCGGGAACTGGCCGAGGGCTACCGCGAGCGCACCACCGGCGAGCCGGCCCGGCGCACACCGGCCGCCCTGCGGTATGCCGACGTCGCCGAGGCGCAGCGCGAGCGCTTCAGCGGCCGGCGCGGCCGCGACCAGCTCGACTACTGGCGCGCGCAGCTGAGCGGCGTGCCCGCTCTGGAACTTCCCACCGACCGTCCCCGCCCCACGATCTGGGACGGCACCGGCGACCTGGTCAGAATCGACCTGCCGGCCGGGCTGCTGGCAGAGGCCGACCGGTTCGCCAGGAGCCGTCGCGCCACCCGCTACATGGTCCTGCTGGCCGTGTTCCAGGCGCTGCTCGCCCGGGCCAGCGGTCAGGTCGACTTCGCCGTCGGGGCCCCCGTCGCCGGCCGCACCCGTGCCGGCACGCAGGACATGCTCGGCCTGTTCGCGAACACCCTGGTCCTGCGCGCCGACCTGTCCGGCCGGCCGACGTTCGACGAGCTGCTGGCCCGGGTCCGGGACACCATGCTCGGCGCCTTCGGCCACGCCGACACCCCGATCGAGCGGATCGTCCAGGAGCTGGCGCCCGAGCGCGACCTGTCGCGCGACCCGTTCTACCAGGTGTCCCTCTCCCTGCTCGACATCCGCGAGCCCGCGGCGCTGCCCGGCCTGGCCGTCGAGGCCGTCGAGCCGCCGGTGACCGGCACCCCGTCCGAGCTGTTCCTCAACATCACCGCGGCCCCGGACGGCACGGTCAACGCCCGCCTCCAGTACGCCACCGCCCTGTTCGACCGCGCCCGGATCACCCGCCTCGCCGCCGGGTTCGCCGAACTGCTGCGCGCGGCCCTCGCCGAGCCCGGCGCCACCGCCGCCGGTCTCGCGGCGCGGCTCGACCTGCTGCCGGAGGGCGAGCGGGACCGCCTCCTGCACTCCTGGAACGACAACGTCGCAGCCATGCCCGACCGGACGGTGACCGAGCTGTTCAGCGAGCAGGCGCTGGCAACACCCGACGCGGTCGCGATCCGGACGTCGACGCAGGAGATCGGCTACGCCGAGCTGGACGCCGCGACGAGCCGGCTGGCCCACCATCTGCGTGCCCTGGGCGTCGGCCCCGGCTCGTTGGTCACCGTGTGCCTGGAGCGGGGCCCGCAGCTGCTGACAGCGCTGCTCGCCGTGCTCAAGGCTGGTGGCGCGTACGTGCCGATCGACCCGGCTTACCCGAGCTCGCGCGTGGCGTTCATGGCCGAGGACTCGGGGGCCGAGGTCATGATCACACAGTCGGCGCTGGAAGCGCGGGTGGCCGGAGCCACGAAGCACACCGTGCTCGTGGACCGGGACGGCGACCGGGCCGCGATCGAAGCCCGATCCGCCGCCTCGCCCGAGCAGACCGCCGTCGCGGACGACCTGGCCTACATCATGTACACGTCCGGATCGACCGGCACCCCGAAGGGGGTGATGATCCACCATCGTGCCCTGACGAACTTCGTCCTGTCCGCCCTCGACCGTCCCGGGATCAAGCCCGGCGACCTGGTGGCCGCGCTGACGACGGTCTCCTTCGACCTGTCGGTGGTCGAGATGTACTCGCCGCTGGTCGTGGGCGCCACCGTGCTGCTGGCCGACCGGGAGCAGGCCCGCGACCCGGAGCGGATGGCCGATCTGCTCGCCGCCGCCGGCCCGACGCACATGCAGGCCACGCCGCCGACGTTCGGCATGCTGCTGGACTCCGGGTGGCGGGCCCCGAAGGGCCTGACCGTGCTGTCCGGAGGGGAGAAGCTCCCGTACGGACTGGCGGCACGGATCGCCGCGCACGGCGCAGTCGTGTGGGATGCGTACGGCCCGACCGAGGCCACGGTCTGGGCCATGACGACGGAGCTGCTCCCCGACGGCCGGGTGGCCGACTCGGCGCCGCAGAGCAATTACACCCTGTACGTGCTCGATCCACACCTGGAGCCCGTGCCGGTCGACTCCATAGGCGAGCTGTACATCGGCGGCCCGAGCGTCGCACAGGGCTACCGGCGCCGGCCGGCGCTGACCGCGGAGAAGTATCTGCCCGACCCGCACGGAGCGGTGCCGGGCGGGCGGATGTACCGCACCGGCGACCTGGTCCGCCGCCACCAGGACGGGTCGGTGGAGATCCTCGGCCGGGCCGACCGGCAGATCAAGGTCCGCGGCCACCGCGTGGAGCCCGGCGAGATCGAGGCCGCGCTGCTGGGCCACGACGCCATCCGGGCCGCCGTCGTGCGTCCCACCGCGAGCGCGTCCGGCGAGCCCCAGCTCACCGCCTATATCCTCCCGCGCGGCGACGCCGTGCCCCCGCCGGAGAAACTGCGCGAATTCCTGCTGCGGACGCTGCCCGAAGCCATGGCCCCGACCGCGTACGTGGTACTGGCCTCCTTCCCGTTGACCCCCAGCGGAAAGGTGGACTACGACGCTCTGCCGGTCTCCGCGGTGACGGCCGTCGAGCAGTACGTCGCCCCGCGCGGCGCACAGGAACACACCGTCGCCAACGTGTGGGAGGAGGTCCTCGGCAGAACCCGGATCGGCGTGCACGACGACTTCTTCGACATCGGCGGCCACTCGCTGCTGGCCACCCGGATCGCCGTGCGCCTGCGGGCCAGCCTGGGCATCGACGTGCCCGTGCGCGGACTGTTCGAGCACAGCACGGTCGCCGCCCTCGCCGCCGCCCTCCCCGACTACCCGAAGATGGCCGAGCGGACGCCGATGCCGGCGCTCACCGCCCGCAGAAGCCGCGCCACTCGCTGAGCCCTTACAACCAGAGCCCCCGACCCGATCGGGTCGGGGGCTCTGGTGTAAAAAGCGGCGGTGCCGGAGCGGGCCTGCCAGTCGGTCGGGTTGACGCCGGACACGGCCACCCGCACGCGCACCTCGCCGGAGCCCGGCTCGGGCAGGTCCCGGTCCACGAGCCGGAGTACGTCGGGGCCGCCGTTTTCGCGGTAGACGATCGCCTTCATGATCCGTCCTTGCCCGGACTGGGGACTGGGGTTTCTCATCGGTCCAGCGCGGCTGCGTCGGAGCGGGACTCGACGGCGTCGAGGGTGGCGAGCGTCGCGGCGTCGAAGCCGACCGCGCCGGCCGCCATGTTGGCCTCCAGGTGAGCTGCGTCGGCCGTGCCGGGGATGAGCAGCACGTGCGGGGCGCGGTGCAGGAGCCAGGCGAGGCCGACCTGGGAGGGTGTGATGCCCAGAGCCCCGGCCACGGCGTGCGCCGCCGGTTCGTCGGTCACCTTGGGCAGCCCCGGGTGGGCCCCGCCGAGTGGGAAGAACGGCACCCACGCGATTTCCTCGGCCGCGCACAGCCGCAGCATGTCCTCGTCGTCGCGTGTGACGAGGCTGTACGCGTTCTGTACACAGGCGATCCCGGCGGGCACGGCTCGGCGCAGGCCGTCGATGGTGACGCAGCTCAGGCCGATCGCCCCGATCTTGCCCTCTTCGCGCAGCGCGATCATCAACGCGAGCTGGTCGTCGAGGCCGACCACCTGGTCGGCCTCGGGACGAAGGCCGGGTCCGGAGTCGAGGCGGCGCAGGTTGACCACCTCGAGCCTGTCGACGCCGAGACTGCGCAGGTTGTCCTCGCCGCTCGCGCGAAGCTGTTCGGGTCGCTGGGCCAAGCGCAGCGCCAGCGGCCCGCCCGGGTCGGGATCCGCGCCGACCTTCGTGACGACCAGAACGCCGTCCTCGCGGCGCAGCGTCCGGCGGATCACGTCGTTCGCGAAACCGAAGCCGTAGAACTCGGCGGTGTCCACGTGGTCGACGCCCAGCTCGACCGCGCGGCGCAGCAGGGCGACGGCCTCCTCGGGGCGGTCCCGTAGGCGCTCGAGCTGGAGTGCGCCGTAGCCGACCCGGCAAACGCTGCGGCCGGCGAATGAAGCAGTCGGAACCGCCGGAGCAGTCACGAATCGGCCCCCTCGGTCGGCGGCCGCAAGGCGGTGTGCAGCAGTTCGGCCAGGTAGAGCGACAAGATGCGGGAGGCGACCGGGGTGGCGCGGTCCCGGGCCTCGGCCGGCTCGAGGTGCTCGAGCTTGACCAGCCGGGCCGTGACACAGTCGTGCAGCATCGCGCGCATCCGGTCGATCATGTCGACGACGACGCCGCGGATGACCGGGTCGGTGGTCGCCTCGCCCCAGATCTGCACGCCGACCCGGGCCTTGACCAGGTCGATGTCGGTGGTCAGGCGCGCGAGCAGTTCGTCGGGGTCGGGTGGGGTCTCGCTTGCGGCGTATCGTCCGAGGACCTCGGCGTGCTTGGCCAGCGCCGCGCGGGCGGAGGCCTGGATCAGCTCGGCCTTGTTGCGGTAGTGGGCGTAGATCGAGCCGGCGGACAGGCCGGATTCGGCGGTGATCTCGGCGATCGAGGTCCGCTCCAGGCCCTTGCGGCCGAAGCAGCGCACGGCGGCCTCGGCGATCTGAGTGCGCCGCAGTTCCCTGCGCGCGTCGGTGAGCCGCGGCACGGCACCCTCCGGTAAAAAGAATCGCGGTTCTGCTTGCAGTCCTCACTCTACACAGAACCGCGGTTCTTTTTGAAAGAGGGCCCGCCTATGCGTCACCGGGAGGGTCGGTGTCCACGGCGACGAGGCGCAGTTCGGAGGTGTAGCGCCGGCCCCGGTCGTCGGTGAGCCACGTCTGCTCCGGGGTGGGCAGCATCTCGCTGAACGTCAGCTGCCCGCCGGGGTCGTTCCGGGCCAGCCGCCGGATCGCCTTGGCCAGGATGTTCACGTACACCGGGCTGCTCAGATCGACGTAGAAGGGGCGCGGCTCGGTC
>DASYAE010000286.1:0-10023 GCA_036501535.1 Actinocrinis sp.
CACCCGGACCGGCTCGACGTACTACCTGACCGTGGTCAACACCGAGGGCAGCGCGCATCCGAGCTCGGTGGCGCTGTCCGGCGTTCGCTCGACCTCACATACGGCCGCCGCGGTCACCCTCTCCGGGCCCGACGAGTACGCGGCCAACTTCATCAACGCCCCGACGAACGTCACACCGGTCGACTCGACGGTCCACGGCATCGGCCCGTCGTTCGACTACACCTTCCCCGCCTACTCGATCACCGTGCTCACCTTCACAGCACACTGACAGTGCACTGACAGCGCACTGGCGCACGGCGGCCCGGCCCCCGAACTCTCGGGGGCCGGGCCGCTCGCCTGCGCGTGGGGCGCGGGATCAGTCCGCGAAGGCGGGCGCGACCTCGCGGACGAACAGGTCCACCATGGAGTAGTCCGTGGCGACGCCCGGGAAGTAGAGGATCGTGTAGGTCAACCCGGTCTTCTGCAGGGCGGACAGCCGTTCGGCGATCTGGTCCGGGGTGCCGGTCAGGTGGCTCTCGGCGTAGTTGCGCATGGTGCTCTCCAGCCGGTCGGCCGGCAGGAGCGGCGCCAGGCGGTCGCGCAGCTGCGCGAGCCGCTCCTGGACGCCGGCCTCGGTCTCGGCGATGACGATGTTGTAGTTCGCCGAGCGCACGATCGCGCCGAAGTCCGTGCCGACGTCCCGGCAGTGCTCGGCGAGCAGCTCGGACTTGCGCTGGAAGACCTCGGGCGTGCCGTCGAAGTTGGTGTACGCGGCGTACTTCGCGGCGATGCGCAGCGTCTTGCGCTCGCCGCCGCCGGCGATCCACAGCGGGATGCCGCCCTCCTGCAGCGGCAGCGGCCGGCAGATCGCGCCGTCCACCTGGTAGTGCTTGCCCTCGAGGGTGGCCGTGCCGGTCGACCAGGCCTGGCGCATGATCTGCACGCCCTCGTCCAGCATGCCCAGCCGCTCGCCGGCGGACGGGAAGCCGTAGCCGTAAGCACGCCACTCGTGCTCGTACCAGCCGGCCCCGATGCCCATCTCGACCCGGCCGCCGGACACCGCGTCGACGGTGGCCGCGACCTTCGCCAGGTAGACCGGGTTGCGGTAGGCCATGCACGTGCACATCTGGCCGAGCCGGACCCGCTGCGTGGCCGCGCCCAAGGCGGCCATGAGGGTCCACGCCTCGTGCGTGGCCTCGTCCGTCGGCACCGGCACGGTGTGGAAGTGGTCGAATACCCAGATCGACTCGAAGGGGCCGCTCTCGGCGGCGCGGGCGACCCCCAGCATGGCCGACCACTGGTCGGCCGGGGGGACGCCGACCAGGTCGAGACGCCAGCCTTGGGGTACGAAGAGTCCGAAGCGCATGAATCCGCACTTTAATCGATCAACCCGAGGCGGGGAACCGGCGGCCGGGAAAGACCTCGCGCAGCCGGACCCGGTGGCCGGTGCGCAGGATGGACCTGCGGTAGACCCCGACGGCGAACCGCGCGACGGCGATCGTGCACAAGATGCTGACCAGCGCCGAGACGGCGACCTGCCACCAGGCGACCCGGCCGAGGCCGACGAGGACCGGCATCACGAACGGCGCCGTCGGCGGCAGGTAGCCGAGCACGTCGAAGAGCGTCGACGAAGCACCGGAGCCCAGGACGGCCTCGCTGAAGAAGTAGCCGACGAGGCTCGGCAGCATCAGCGGGAAGGCCAGGCCCTGGATCTGGTCGCGCCGCTCGGCCATGGAGCCGGCGGCCGCGTAGACCCAGGACGAGAACGCGTACCCGAGCACCAGCCATATCAGCGTACTGGCCAGCACCGCGGGCGCGGTGCCGTGCAGCAGGTCGGAGCCGACCGCCGCGGCCAGCCCCGCGGCCGCCGCGCCGAGCAGCGCGGCCTGCCCGAAGGCCACCAGCCCGATGCCGAGCACCTTGCCCGCCACCAGCCGGCCCGGCCGGATCGCGGCGAGCAGCACCTCGGCGATCCGGCTGGACTTCTCCTCCGCCACGCCGGCCAGCGTCCAGGTGTTGTACTGCGTGAGCATGAGGAAGATGACCACCAGGCCGAGGTATGACGCGGTGCCGGCGCTCTTCGCGGCAGCCGGCTGCAGGCTGGTGATCGGCACCGGCCCGGCGTGGGCGACCCGGTCGGCCTGGCCGGCCGTCAGCCCGGCCGCCCGGAACGCCTGGTCCGCGCCGAGGGTCAGCGACACCGCGTGCACGAACGTGTCGGTCGTCGAGGGCGCCGTCAGCGAGCTGGAGCCGCTTGTCGAGGGGGCCGCGATCGGCTTGTCCACGATCAGCCGGACACCCTGGCCCTCGACGATCACGAGGTCGAGCCGGCCCGAGCCCAGCTCGGCGCGCGCCTGCGCCACGCTCGGCTCGGTGACGAAGCGCACGGTCGTCCCGGTGTTCGTCGCGTCGGCGGTGACCTGCGCCTCGATCTCGGACTGCGCGGCGCCCGGCGGCGAGCCGACGAGGCCGACCTGCTGGACGTGCGGCTTTCCCCGGGTCAACACGGGTACCACGATCGCCGCCGCGATCAGCGCGAGCAGTATCAGTGTTCCGATCCGGAATATACGGCCCCGGAGACGCTCGCGGATCTCGCGGGCCGCGACGAGCCACGTCTCACGGCCGGCGGTCGAGCCGAACGCGGCGGCTGGCATCGCACGTACGGCATCTGATACACCGCCTTCATCCGCCGTGCCCCGGCGCGCGCCGGCCGTATCAGTGTACGGACTGTCGGAGTCCCTCCTGTTGCGCCGCACGATCCGGATCGCGGCGAAGACGGCCGCCGCCACCGCGATGAGCACCGGAACGATGTTCTTGTTCATGCGAGAGCCTCCCAGAAGACCTCGGACAGCCGGCGCCGCTCGAAGCCGAACTCGGTGACCCGCCCGGCGGCCATGGCGGCCCGTAGCACCTCGTCGCTGTCCACGGACGGATCGAGCACTAGCCGCGCCGCGCCCCGGTCGACCTCGGACACGGTCACCTTGGGGATCCGCCGGGCCCAGGCGGCATCGCGGTCCCCCTCCACGCGCACGACCAGCCGGCGCTCGCCGGCGGCCGCCAGGTCGTCGACCCGCCCGGCGGCGACCAGCCGGCCGTGGTCGATGATCACGACCGACTCGCACAGGTCCTCGACCTGGTCCAGCTGGTGGCTGGAGAACAGCACGCAGCAGCCGTGCGCGGCCTGCTCGGCGAGCACCGCGCCGATCGCGTCGATGCCCGGCGGATCGAGCCCGGCCAGCGGCTCGTCCAGGACCAGCAGGTCCGGAGCGTGCAGGAGCGCGGCGGCGAGCTGGACCCGCTGCTGGTTCCCGTGCGAGAGCGACTCGACGGTGCTGTCCGCGCGCTCGGTGAGGCCCAGTCGTTCGAGCCAGGTCATCGCCGCCGCCGACGCCGCCGACGGGCTGAAGCCGTGCAGCGCGCCGAGGTATTCGAGCTGTTCGCGTACACGCATCGTCGGATACAGGCCGCGCTCCTCGGGCATGTAGCCGAAGCGGCGGCGCTCCTCCTCGCCGACCGCGGTGCCGTTCCAGCGCACCGTCCCGGCGTCCAGCTCGGTCAGCCCGAAGACGGCGCGCATCGTGGTCGTCTTGCCGGCTCCGTTCGGGCCGAGGAAGCCGCAGACCCGTCCCGCGGCGACGCCGAAGGACAGCCCGTCCAGCGCGGTCAGCGGGCCGAAGCGGCGGCTCAGGGCATTTACTTCCAGTGCAGGGGCCATGGCTCCCAGCTTCGCGGGCGCGCCGGCCCGGATCATCGGCGGCCGGTCTGATCTTCGCCGCGGCAGCGGCGTCCGGCGAGGGTCGGACCGGCTCCACCCGGGGTTGGAGCCGCCGGATCGGTCCTACGGCCCACGACGTGGCCGCGCACGTCACCTAGACTCCGGCAGGTGGACATCGAGCCGCTGGAGAGCCCCGCGCCGGCCGGCCCGCATCAGACCTCTTCTCCGCGGGCCGCGAACCTCGTGTGGAAGGGCCTCGGGGTCGCGCTGATGCTCGCCGCGGTCAACATCGGGGTGACGGCGCACTCCCGGCCGGCTCCCGGGGTCCACGGCACGGGCCTGGCGATCTCGCTCACGCTGGCGGGCGCGCTCCTCGGCGCGGCCGGCGCGCTCGCGACGATGAGAGCGGCGCTCGTCCCGCACGTCGCCGCGCTGGCGCTCCTCTCGCTGAGCACGGGCGCCCTCATCTGGTTCCAGCCTCGCGGAGGCAGCGGCCTGGCGCTCTCCGGCGTGGTGTTCATGCTGCTCTCAGCCCGCTTCTGGCGGCATCACGCGCTCCTGCCGGCGCTGGTCTTGACGCTGTTCGCGGGGCTGTCGCTCGAGATGAGCGCGGCTCGCCGCGAATCCGCGGCGTTGGGCCTCGCGATGTGCGCCCCGCTGCTCTCGGCCTGCGTGCTCACCGTGCTGCTGCAGTCGCTGCGCGAGGCGAAGGTCCGGGCCGAGTCGCTGCTGGCGCAGGTCGAGGCGAACCGGGGCGCCGAGGCGCGGGCCGCGGCGCTGGCCGAGCGGCAGCACCTCGCGCGGGAGATGCACGACGTGCTCGCGCACTCGCTGTCCGGGCTCATACTGCAGCTGGAGGGCGTGCGGCTGCTGGCCGGGACCAGCCCGTCCGACCCGCGGCTGGCGCAGGCCGCCGACCGCGCCCACGAACTCGCCCGGGACGGCCTGGTCGAGGCGCGCCAGGCCATCAGGATGCTGCGCGACGAGGAGCTTCCCGGACCCGACGCCCTGAGCACGCTCACCGACCAGTTCATGGAGCGCACCGGCCTCCCGTGCACGTTCACCGCGTCCGGGCAGCCGTTCGGCGTGAAGCCCGACGCGCGGCTCGCGCTGTACCGGGTCGCGCAGGAAGCGCTCACCAACATCGTCAAGCACGCCGATGCGGAGCGGGTCGAGGTGCGGCTGGACTACGCGGACGAGCGGGTGAGCCTGACGATCGAGGACTTCGCCGACGACCGCCGCGCCCCGGAGCCGGCCGCGGAATCAGGAGCCGATGACGATGTTGCGCACTCGGGCCCTGATTCCAGCCCTGACTCCAGCTCCGGCTACGGCCTGACCGGCATGCGCGAGCGCGCCGAACTGCTCGGCGGGACGCTCCGGACGGCCGCGACGCGGTCCGGCTTCCGGGTCGAACTGCGGGTCCCGGCATGACCGCCGGGTCCGAAGACGCTGCCGAGGACACCGCCGAGGACACTCCCGGCGGCGCGGGCGAGCCGGCCGCCGCCATCCGGGTGCTGGCCGCGGACGACCAGCGCGTGGTGCGCGAAGGCCTCGCCCTCGTGCTCGGCCTGCTGCCGGGCGTCGAGGTCGTCGGCACCGCGGCGGACGGCGACGAGGCCATCGAGCTCGCCCGCGACCTGCGGCCCGACGTGGTCCTGATGGACCTGCGCATGCCGCGCCGCGACGGCGTGGCGGCCATTCGCGTGCTGCGCGAACGGTTCCCGCAGATCAAAGTCATCGTGCTGACGACGTACGCCGACGACCGCTCGGTGGTCGAGGCGCTGCGCGCGGGAGCCCGCGGCTACCTGACGAAGGACGCCGGCGGCGCCGAGATCAGCCGCGCGCTGCGCGAAGTGCTCGAGGACCGCTCGGTCATCGACCCCGCGGTGCAGCACCACCTGGTCGACGCCATCGCCTCGGCCGCGCCGCCCGGGACCGCCGCGGCGGCCGACCGGGCGGCGCGAGCGCTCCCCGGCGGCCTGACCCCGCGCGAGGCCGAGGTCTTGGCCCTCATCGCGCAGGGCCTGCCCAACGCGCAGATCGCCCGGCGGCTCGTGGTCAGCGAGTCCACCGTGAAGAGCCATATCAACCATCTGCTGCCGAAGATCAACGCCCGGGACCGGGCCCAGGCGGTGACCTTCGCCTACCGGCACGGGCTGCTCTCGCCCGGCGACCCCGGCGACGGGACCGCAGAGGACTGAGCCCGACCCTGCTGCGGGGCCAGCCGAGGCCGCCGCGCAAATGCGCGCCGGAGTGCGGCGGCACGCGCTCTAGTGGTGGTCGCCGCCACCGTAGCCGCCGGCATCGTGATGTCCGCCTGTGTGACCGTGATGAACATGGGTGTATCCGCCAGTTTGGTGGCCGCGGTTCAGTACGTATTGAATCGCGACGAGCCTGTCGATATCTTCCGGCAGCGCCTGCGCGACGGCCTTGGCCGCCTCGACGCTCCTCGGGTCGATCATGCCGTCCACGCTCGCGACGATCTGCGCGGACCGCACCGCGCCCGCCAGCCGCCGCCGGGCCGAACGGCCGAACGGGCCGCGGTAGAGATGCCGGTCGAGCCGGCACGCGCTGACGAGACCGGCCAAAACCACGTCCGGCGGTGGCGCCGCCCTTCCTTGCGCGACCCCGTCGATGCGCGCCAGCACGGCAGCCCGCCGCGCCGTGTCGAGGACGACGATCCTGGGGTCCGTCAGCGCCGCGTTCCTCCGCTGCTCGACCCGCACCGCGCCCTGGTCCTGCAGCAGCGAGAAGTATTCGCCGGCCATCGTGACGTCCTCCAGCGCCCCCCGCAACCATGTCTTGACCGTCGGCGCCTCGTTCTCGCTCTCCAACGCGGCAAGGACGCCGGCCAAACGCCGATCGCCGATCGGCGTCTGGCCGATCACCGCGATCCGGCGGCCCTCGACCTCGATCCGCCCGGCCAGCACCAGGTCGACCAGCTCCGCGGCACGCAGCGCGAAACCGATCCTGTCCGGCACACGGACCCGTCCCCCACGCGGCGCGATCGCCGCCATCAGCAGGTCTTCCCCCAAAGCCATAATGCTGATATTAGGACCGCGCGGGCCACTACGGCGTGCTGCAGGCCAAACCCCGGCAACCTCTCCGTCACCGGAAACGCTAGGGCGCGACGCCTTCCACTGGCACACTGAGCCTGTGTACGACTACGACGTGCTCGTCCTCGGGTCCGGGCCGGGCGGCCAGAAGGCCGCCATCGCCACCGCCAAGCTGGGCCGCCGGGTCGCGGTGGTGGAACGCCGCGACATGGTCGGCGGAGTCTGCATAAACACCGGCACGATCCCGTCCAAGACGCTGCGCGAGGCGGTCCTGTACCTGACCGGCCTGACCCAGCGCGAGATGTATGGGCAGAGCTACCGGGTCAAGGACGACATCACCGTCGCCGACCTGCTCTCCCGCACCCACCACGTGATCGACCGGGAGATCGAGGTGATCCGCAGCCAGCTCTCCCGCAACCGGGTGGCCATGCTGCCGGGCCTCGGCTCCTTCGTGGACGAGCACACCGTCGAGGTCGACGACAGCGCCGGCCGGGCGACCCGGGCGAGCGCGGACAAGATCGTGATCGCCACCGGCACCAGGCCGGCCCGTCCGAGCACGGTGGACTTCGACGGCGCGACGATCATCGACTCCGACGGGATCCTGCAGATCGAGCGGGTGCCGCGGTCCATGATCGTGGTCGGCGCGGGCGTCATCGGCATCGAGTACGCCTCGATGTTCGCGGCGCTGGGCACGAAGGTGACCGTGGTCGAGTCCCGGCCGCGGATGCTCGAGTTCTGCGACATCGAGGTGGTCGAGGCGCTCAAGTACCACCTGCGCGACCTGGCGGTCACCTTCCGGTTCGGCGAGACCGTGTCCGCCGTGGAGCGGCACGCGCGCGGGGCCGTCGCGGTGCTGGAGAGCGGCAAGAAGATCCCGGCCGACGTGGTCATGTACTCGGCCGGCCGCCAGGGCTCGACCGAGGTGCTCCGGCTCGAGAACGCGGGCCTGGCCGCCGACGCGCGCGGGCGGATCAAGGTGGACGAGTACTTCCGCACCGAGGCGCCGCACATCTACGCGGTCGGCGACGTGATCGGCTTCCCGGCGCTGGCCGCCACCTCGATGGAGCAGGGCCGGCTGGCCGCGCACCACGCCTGCGGCGAGCCGGTGCAGGAGCTCTCCCCGGTCCAGCCGATCGGCATCTACACGATCCCCGAGATCAGCTTCATCGGCCGCACCGAGGACGACCTGACCGCCGAGCGCATCCCGTTCGAGGTCGGCATCTCCCGCTACCGGGAGCTGGCCCGCGGCCAGATCATCGGCGACTCCTACGGCGTGCTCAAACTGCTGGTCTCCCCGGACGACCGGTCGCTGCTCGGGGTGCACGTCTTCGGCACCGGCGCGACCGAGCTGGTGCACATCGGTCAGGCCGTCATGGGCTGCGGCGGCACGGTCGACTACCTGGTCGACGCGGTCTTCAACTACCCGACGCTGGCCGAGTCGTACAAGGTGGCCGCGCTGGACGCGATGAACAAGATCCGGCAGATCCAGCACCTCGACGACTGACTCCGTACCGTCCGGTACTGCGCCGTTCGAACAATGCCTTTGCCGCGCCGGGCCGCCCGCGCCTAGCCTGGTGCACAACACGCTGATGGAGACGAGTAGGCACCGGATCAGGCGGGCCGGAGAGAGCCGCCGGAAGCTGCGAAGGCGGACCCGCCCCCGGTGCCGAAGACCCTCCTGAGTGCGGGGAGGAACGGCGACGCGCCCGCCGCGCCGCCCGATGCCCCGCCGGCCGGCCCCCGTCACCGGGCCTTCGAGGCCGCCGCCTGCCCGCGCATCCGCCGGGCGCGGCGGCGGCGAAAGTGCGGTGGCACCGCGAGTCCCCTTCTCGCCCGCACTCCCAAGGGATCACCACCAACCGCTCAGAGGCTTGTGATGATCTCCCCGCGCACCACTCCCGCCACCTCCGGCACCCCCGACACCTCCCCCACGTCCGCGCCCCCGCCGCGCACGCTCGCGGCCGAGCTGCCGCAGCGGGTCGGCGAACAGGTGACCCTCCAGGGCTGGCTGCACCGCCGGCGCACCCTGAAATCGGTCGCCTTCCTGGTCCTGCGGGACCGCACCGGGCTGGCCCAGGCCGTCTTCGCCGGGCCGCACGAGGCCGCCGCCGTGGAGGGCATTCCGGAGGAGACGGTGCTCCAGGTCACCGGTACCGCGGTCGCCAACCCGCAGGCGCCCGGCGGCGTCGAGGTCACCGGCCCGGCCGTGACCGCGCTGTCAGGGCCCGCCGAAGCCCCGCCGTTCGACCTCTACCGACCGACCGTGACCGCGGCGCTGCCGACCATCCTCGACCACGCGCCGGTCGCGCTGCGCCATCCGCTGCTGCGCGCCCGCCACGCGATCTCCGCCGCCTCGGCCACCGGGTTCCGCGCGGCCCTCGACGGTCTCGGCTTCACCGAGATCCATACGCCCAAGGTGGTGGCCTCGGCGACCGGGTCCGGGGCGAACGTCTTCGCCCTCGACTGGTTCGGCTCGCGCGCCTACCTCGCGCAGTCGCCGCAGTTCTTCAAGCAGGCGATGGTCGGCGTCTTCGAGCGGGTCTACGAGGTCGGGCCGGTGTTCCGGGCCGAGCCGCACGACACCGCCCGGCACCTGGCGCAGTACACCTCGCTCGACGCGGAGCTCGGCTTCGTCGCCGACCACCGCCAGGTGATGGAGGTGCTGCGCGAGGCCGTGGCGGGCATGGCGGCCGCGGTCGGCGAGCGCGCGGCGCACGAGTGCGGGCTGCTCGGCGTCGCGCCGCCGGAGGTGCCGCGGCGGATCCCGGAGATCCACTTCGCCGAGGCGCAGGAACTGCTCGCCGGGCACGCCGCCGAGCACACCGGCGAGGACCCGCGCGGCGAGCCGGACCTGGCCCCGGCGCACGAGCGCTGGCTCTCCGCGTGGGCCGAGCGCGAGCACGGCAGCGAGTTCCTGTTCGTGACCGGATACCCGATGGCCAAGCGCCCGTTCTACACGCATCCCGAGCCGGGCCGGCCGCAGTTCTCGAACAGCTTCGACCTGCTGTTCCGCGGGCTGGAGCTGGTCACCGGCGGGCAGCGGCTGCACCGGATCGAGGACTATCTCAGTGCCCTGGCCGAGCGGGGCGAGCCGGCCGGGCCGTACGAGGGCTACCTCGCCGCGTTCCGGCACGGCATGCCGCCGCACGGCGGCTTCGCCCTCGGCCTGGAGCGCTGGACCGCCAGGCTGACCGGCGCCGATAACGTCCGGCTCGCCGCCCTCTTCCCACGCGACATCTCCAGGCTGGTCCCCTGACGGTCGACCGCGCCGCG
>DASYAE010000287.1:0-23893 GCA_036501535.1 Actinocrinis sp.
TCCGCCCATGGTCGGCGGGGCTGGTGTCGGTCACCAACCCCGCTCCTTTTACTTGGCCAGGTGCGGCCTCTCATCGCCCAGCGTCATGTCCTTGCCGTGGCGCTCAGCGGGTAACACCGTGCTGGTTCGCATGGGTGCTCCATAGCGCCGAGATCGGTGTACAGGCGAGGTCTCGGCCGAAAGGGAGCGTCTCAGTGCCGCAATACAGCAGGATGCCGGCGCGGAATCTGCTGCCGAGTCTGCGCTGGAGATGGCGAAGCCCGGCGAAGTCCTCCGCGCGGGCCGTCTCGGCGGCCTTCACCTCGATGCCGACGACGTTCCCGGCGTTGTCTTCGAGCAGTGCGTCGACCTCCACTTGGTCGCGGTCGCGGTAATGGAACAGTCGCGCTGACACGTCGGACCAGGTCAGCTGACGGGCCAGTTCGCCGAGGACGAGGTTCTCGATGAGGCTGCCGACCACGGCATCGCTGGTCGTTGCCGACGCCAGATACGCGGCGAGACCGCTGTCCACGAACATCACCTTCGGCGTCGCGATCGTCCGGGTCGTGAGATTGGCCGACCACGCCGGGACGAGCCGGACCAGGTAGATGGTCTCCAGGATCTCGACGTAATTGCGCACTGTGGGGGCCGTGATGGCGAGGTCGCCCGCCAGACGGCTGTAGTTGACGAGTCCCGCGGTCTGCGCCGCGAGTATTGAGAGCAGCCTGCGCATATCACTGGACCGCTCGATCTGGGCGACCTGTTTCACATCCCGTGCCAGCAGGTCCGCGATGTAATTCTCAAAGAATCGGCTGCGTCGGCGGGGCTGCTCTCGGCGCACGGATTCCGGATATCCGCCGCGCACTGCCCTGGCGAGGTAATCACGCCGCCGCAGTTCGCCGACAGGCGGCGGGATCTCCGCGCCGCACTCGAAGGCTGCATCGACGAATCCGTCCGGGGCCCCGTCGATCTCCCCTTGGGACAACGGCCACAGCTCGATCGTCTCGGACCGGCCCGGCAGGGCGTCGGGGAGGCTGGCCAGGCCCAGCAGGCGCGCCGACCCGGTGAGCAGGAAGCGCCCTGGCCGAGGGTCGCGATCCACTTCGTTCTTGATCGCCAGCCACAGATCGGGTACCCGCTGCACCTCGTCGATGAGCAGCGTCCCGTCGTGGCGAACGAACCGGACCGGGTCGCTCTGAGCTGCGGACCTGGTGGCCGGATCGTCCAGAAAGCGCGCCCGCCCGCCGTCGACCTTGGTCAGCGCCAGTTCGGCAAGCGTGCTCTTGCCCGTTTGGCGGGCCCCGTTCACCACGACGACCCGAGTGTCCTCGAGGGCCGTGAGTACCTGCTCAGTGGCTCGTCTGGGGAGGTAGTCCGCTGCTGCCCGCATGAGGGAAGTGTAGTTCACATTTTAGATCTGCCGGGCGGTCGTGCTTAGATCTGCCGCACAACTGCCTTTAGATCTGCCGACCGTGGGCGCTCCGTGTTGCCGACGGCTCACGGGTACGACCTCCTAGCCAAGGCTGCCACGGCCGACCCCGGGCGGTGCGTGCCCCTCAGTCGCCGAGCGTCAACGCGACCGTGCCGTTTTCCACCTGAGCCGGCGTGAACGTCTGTGTGCCGCGGTGGGAGATCGTAACGGTGTACAGCGACTCGCTGGCCGGGACCGGGACACTGAAGGAGAACTGGCACTGACCCGGGCCGCCGGCCTGACCGGTGATGGTCCCGGCGTCGAGCGATCCAACGCCGATGGTCTGTCCGGTCTGGTTGCCGACGGTCACCGCGACGCCCTGGCTGATGTCGGTGTAGCCGCCTGTGGCGACGCACGGATCGCCGTCGTGCACGGCAGTCGCCGCGCCGGGCGCGGTGTCGGTGCCGTCGAACGGGCCGAGCGTAATGGCGCCGTTCAAGGTGATCTGCGCCGATGTCGACGCCGACGCAAGCGTCCCGACGGCCGCGTCCGGGTTGCCAGCCGGTGGGGAGTGGACGAGCCAGCCGGCGACGAAGGCCACAGCGAGCGGGGCTGTTGCCGCGATTGCAGCGACGGGCCGCGTCCGCCACCACGAGGATGTGGCGGGCGTGGCAGGTTCTGGCTGCGTATCGGTCCCCAGGCATTCGAGCGGTTCCTGCGCAGGCTCGTCGCGGCGCTCTTCCATGCTTCCCCCTCAGGACCGTCGTCGTAGCCCTTGAGACGCTACGCAGCAGCTGACAGGGCGTCAGGCGAGATGCATAACCGTGACCGTGTGTCACTGCCGCGTGGTGACGACGAACAGACAGAGGTTGCCTGGAGCCATCAGGCGACTCCAGCGGTCACCAGCCCCGCTCCTTCCACTCCGCCAGGTGCGGGCGCTCGTCGCCGAGGGTGGTGTCCTTGCCGTGGCCGGGGTAGATCCAGGTCTCGTCGGGCAGGCGGTCGAAGATCTTCTCGACCACGCCGCTGTAGAGCTCAGCGAAGCGCTGCGGGTCCTTCTGCGTGTTACCGACGCCACCGGGGAATAGGCAGTCTCCGGTGAACAGGTGCGGGTGGCCCTTCGGGTCGTCGTAGAGCAGGGCGATCGAGCCGGGGGTGTGGCCGACCAGGTGGATCGCGCGCAGGGTGGCGGTGCCGACGGCGATCGTGCCGTCGTCGGGGACGCGGATGTCGGTCGGTACCGGGATGTCGTCCGCGTCGAGTTCCCCTGCCGCCGTGCGGGCGCCTGTGGTGTCGACGACGTGGGCGAGGGCCTGCCAGTGGTCTTGGTGGCTGTGCGTCGTGACGATCGTCTCGAGCTTGCCGCCGGTGAGGCGGTCGAGGGTTTCGGGCTCGGCCGCTGCGTCGATCAGGAGCTGCTCGCCTGTGTTGCGGCAGCGCAATAGGTACGCGTTGTTGTCGTAGGGCCCCACTGCGACCTTGGTGATCACCAGGCCTGCGAGTTCGCGCACGTCGGGCGCTCCGCCTACTGACACATTGCCGTGGTACGCCATGATCCGCTCCTCGTTGTTGTCGCGTCGGGTGTGTCAGGAATCGAGTGTCAGAGCCAGGGCGGCGGGGCGGGCAGCGGGCCGTCCGGCTCGACGGTCAGTCCGTCGCCGTTGCTGCGCCCGATCAGCCAGGCCAGCAGGGCCGGCTCCGGGCCGCGGACCAGCGGCTTGGTTCCGTCTCCGGGATCGCACTGTACGCCGACGTCGCGGGCCGTGTCCTCGGCGTGCAGGCGGAAGCCGGACGCCTGTGCGGTCTGCGTGGGATCAGCCATGCTCGCCGCGACGATCTCCAGCTCCGGGCCGGTGAAATCGGCCGGCCAGTGCGCGGGGGAGAAGCCGACGCCTAGGTCGACGTGGTGCACCAGGACCTCCTGGTAGCGCAACCACGGGACGAACCGGGCTGGGTGCGTCTGCTGCTCGGCCGTCCTGCCGACCAGGGCCGCCCAGTGATCGGGTGAGAGCCGGGCGGCCGCCTCGAGGAAGCGCTGGCTCGCCTCCTGCAGGTCGGCCGTCAGCTGCGCCGCGGTGCGGGTGGCACCCGCCTCGATGCCCGCGTTGCGGTGCTCGCGCGAGGGATACATACCGCGCGGTTCTCCGGTCTGCGCCCAGGTGAGCAGATTGCCGAGGGCGTCGGCGTTGCGCGCGATGTGGGTCAGTACGTGTCCGCGGGTCCAGCCGGGCAACAGGCTCGGCTCGCGCGCCGCCTCGTCGTCCAGCGCTTCCGCCTGCCGGATCAGCAGGCCGGTGCTCTCGGTCACCTGCGCCAGGGCGAGTGTCGGATCGAACTGGTCGGAACGCGGGTCGATCGTCATGCGTCCTACTCTTTCGCACGGTGCCGCAGCTGCGCCACAGACGCCCCGCCGCGGTGCGGGCCCGCTGCCCTTCCGTGCCCGCAGGGTGAGTCTTCCCGGGAGTACTCCGGATCGGGCCGTTGTTGTCGGTAGGGGTGCCTAGCATGGTTGGGGGAGTGCGCCACGGCACCTGCCGGGGTCGGTCGGGATCGGACGTTAGGGAGCAAACCGGTGGCAGACAAGCTGGTCGTGCGCGGTGCGCGCGAGCACAACCTCAGGGACATCTCGGTGGATCTGCCGCGCGATGCCCTGATCGTGTTCACCGGCCTGTCCGGCTCCGGCAAGTCCTCGCTGGCCTTCGACACGATCTTCGCGGAGGGCCAGCGCCGGTACGTCGAGTCGCTGTCGGCCTACGCCCGGCAGTTCCTCGGCCAGATGGACAAGCCGGACGTCGACTTCATCGAGGGCCTCTCCCCGGCCGTGTCCATCGACCAGAAGTCGACCTCGAAGAACCCGCGCTCCACCGTCGGCACGATCACCGAGGTCTACGACTACCTGCGCCTCCTCTACGCGCGCGCCGGGCGCCCGCACTGCCCCGAGTGCGGCCGGCCGATCGCCCGGCAGGCGCCGCAGCAGATCGTCGACCGGGTGCTGGAACTGAAGGAGGGCACCCGGTTCCAGGTGCTTGCGCCGGTCGCCCGCGAGCGCAAGGGCGAGTACGTCGAGCTGTTCCGCGATCTGCAGACCAAGGGCTACTCGCGGGCGCGGGTGGACGGCGCGGTGGTGCAGCTCTCCGAGCCGCCGACGCTCAAGAAGCAGGAGAAGCACACGATCGAGGTGATCGTGGACCGGCTCGCGGTGAAGGAGTCGGCCAAGCGGCGGCTGACCGACTCGATCGAGACTGCGCTGGGCCTGGCCGGCGGGATCATCACGCTCGACTTCGTGGACCTGCCCGAGGACGACCCGCAGCGCGAGCGGATGTACTCCGAGCACCTGTACTGCCCGTACGACGACCTGTCCTTCGAAGAGCTCGAGCCGCGCTCCTTCTCCTTCAACTCCCCGTTCGGCGCCTGCCCGGAGTGCACCGGCCTCGGCATCCGGATGGAGGTCGACGAGGAGCTGATCATCCCCGACCCGGACAAGTCGCTCAACGAGGGCGCGATCGCCCCGTGGCCGGTCATAGGGCAGGGTTCGGAGTACTTCGGCCGGCTGCTTCAGGCGCTGGCCGACGAGCTCGGCTTCGACATGGACGCGCCCTGGCGCAAGCTGCCGCTCAAGGCCCGTAAGGCGGTCCTCAGCGGCCACAACCACAAGGTGACGGTCAGTTACACCAACCGGTTCGGCCGTACCCGCTCCTACTCGACCGGCTTCGAGGGCGTCATCCCGTGGATCGAGCGCCGGCACGCCGAGGCCGAGTCCGACTCGGCCCGGGAGAAGCACGCCGGCTACATGCGCGAGGCGCCCTGCCCGGCCTGCAAGGGCACCCGGCTCAAGCCGCTGGTGCTCGCGGTGACGCTGGGCGGCGAGCCGGAGTCCCCGGACGGCCCGGCAACCGGCCGGTCGATCGCCGAGGTGGCCGCGATGCCGGTGGGCGAGTGCGCCCGGTTCCTCAAGGAGCTCACGCTCAGCGCGCGCGAGGCGCAGATCGCCGAGCGGGTGCTCAAGGAGGTCAACGAGCGGCTGCAGTTCCTGGTCGACGTCGGCCTCGACTACCTGTCCCTGGACCGCGCCTCGGCCACCCTGGCCGGCGGCGAGGCCCAGCGCATCCGGCTGGCCACCCAGATCGGCTCCGGCCTGGTCGGCGTGCTCTACGTGCTCGACGAGCCGTCCATCGGGCTGCACCAGCGGGACAACCACCGGCTGATCGAGACCTTGATCCGGCTGCGCGACCTCGGCAACACCCTGATCGTGGTCGAGCACGACGAGGACACCATCAAGGTGGCCGACTGGGTGGTCGACATCGGCCCGGGCGCCGGCGAGCACGGCGGGCACGTGGTGGTTTCCGGGCCGGTCTCCGACCTGCTCGACTCGGCCGAGTCGCTGACCGGCGCGTACCTGTCCGGCCGGATGAAGATCGACGTGCCGGCGCAGCGCCGCCCGATCGACCCCGGCCGGATGCTCGCGGTGCACGGCGCCCGGGAGCACAACCTGCAGGACATCGACGTGGAGTTCCCGCTCGGCTGCTTCGTCGCGGTCACCGGGGTCTCCGGCTCGGGCAAGTCCACCCTGATCAACGACATCCTCTACACGCACCTGGCGCGGGAGCTGAACGGCGCGCGGGCGGTGCCCGGCCGGCACACCCGGGTCGTCGGGGTCGACCAGCTGGACAAGGTCGTGCACGTCGACCAGTCGCCGATCGGCCGCACCCCGCGGTCCAACCCGGCCACCTACACCGGGGTGTTCGACCACGTCCGGCGGCTGTTCGCGGAGACCGCCGAGGCGAAGGTGCGCGGCTACCTGCCCGGCCGGTTCTCGTTCAACGTCAAGGGCGGCCGGTGCGAGAACTGCCAGGGCGACGGCACCATCAAGATCGAGATGAACTTCCTGCCGGACGTGTACGTGCCCTGCGAGGTCTGCCAGGGCAAGCGGTACAACGAGCAGACCCTCCAGGTGCACTACAAGGGCAGGACCATCTCCGAGGTGCTGGAGATGCCGGTGGCCGAGGCGCTGGAGTTCTTCGAGTCCATCCCGGCCATCGCCCGGCACCTCAAGACGCTCAACGACGTCGGGCTCGGCTACGTGCGGCTCGGCCAGAGCGCGACCACGCTGTCCGGCGGCGAGGCGCAGCGGGTCAAGCTCGCCTCCGAGCTGCAGCGCCGCTCCACCGGACGGACCGTGTACGTACTCGACGAGCCGACCACCGGCCTGCACTTCGAGGACATCCGCAAGCTGCTCGGCGTGCTCGGCCGGCTGGTCGACTCGGGCAACTCGGTGATCGTGATCGAGCACAACCTCGACGTGATCAAGACCGCGGACTGGATCGTGGACATGGGGCCGGAGGGCGGCCGCGGCGGCGGCCTGGTGGTGGCCACCGGCACGCCGGAGCAGGTGGCGAAGAAGCCGGGGTCGTACACCGGGCGGTTCCTCAAGGAGATCCTGGCCGGCCGGACCCGCTGACCCGCTTTCACGGCGCGCCGCAGCCCTCGGCGCGCCCGGACCGGCCGGTCCCGCCTCCTTCATCGCGCGGACCAGCCGGTTCGCCGCGTCCCGGCGCGGCGTGCGGGGTGGCTCTGAGACGGCTCTGAGAGAGTGCCTCTAGCTTTTAGGGGCTCCGGTTGAACTCCGGCGCGCCGTGTCCCGTGTCCTTCGGGACGACGGTCGATCACAGGAACCGCCCAGCCGATTCAGAGCGCGAGTAGGGCCGTCGCCAGGCTGGCGCCCAGGAAAAACCCATGGAGGAAGCACCCGATGTCCGACCAACTGACGCCGAGTGACAGCATCGACGTCCAGGCCGTCGCCGGCCTGGACGCCGCCGACGCGGCGCCCTCGCTGACGAACCCCAGCCGCCGGTCCCTGCTGCGCGCCGCCGGAGTCGGCGGGGCCGTGATCGCCGTCGGCGCCGCCGCCGCGGCGTGTTCTTCCAACGGCCCGACGACGAGCAACCCGCCGCCGGCCACCAACGCGGCCACCAGTTCGGCGCCGACCAGCGCCGCCGCGACCGGCGCCAGCGGCGGCGGCAACGGCACCGCGCTCTGGACGACCGCGCAGATCCCGCTCAAGGGCGGCATGATCAACGGCAGCGCGGACGGCGGGATCGTGGTGACCCAGCCCAGTTCCGGCGAGTACAAGGCCTTCACCTCGGTCTGCACGCACATGCAGTGCACCGTCGGCTCGGTGAGCAACAACGTGATCACCTGCCCCTGCCACGGCTCGGAGTACAGCGCGGAGGACGGCTCGGTGATCAACGGCCCGGCCCCCAAGCCGCTGGCGGCCAAGAACATCACCGTCTCCGGCGGGAACATCTACGCCGCCTGAGCGGCACCGCCACGCCCTACGCCGGGCGGGGCTACGCCGGCTTGGCCGGCGGCTCCTCCCGGCTGCGGGGGTGGACGGCGAAGCCGAGCGCGGTCAGCGCCGCGCATCCGGCGCCGACCCCGAGCGGCCACGCTATTCCGTCGTGCAGGAGCAGCAGGGCGCCCACATAGGCGCCCAGCAGCATCGTGGTGACCGACACCACCCGGCGCGTGGTCTGGCTGGTGAACACGCCGCGCGCCATATCGAAGGCGAGGCCGGTGAGCGTCAGCGTCAGCACGGTGGTAGTCATATCGGGGATGGCGATGCGGCGCACGGTCGCGTTGCGCATCCCCATCGCCAGCGCCAAAAGGATGATCAGCGCGTAGCGCACCCCGGCTCGGCCGGCGCCGCCCGCAACGGCCGCCACGACGGCTGCCGCGGCCACCATGACCGTCTCGACGGCCAGTGTCGTGAGCAGTTGGGCGCGCCGGCTGCGCAGCTGCGGGCTGAGCCGGCCTGCGGCGCCCGCGCCGACCAGGAACGCCGCGAGCGACGCGAGGCAGGCCGGCGCGGAGAAGCCCGGCGCCCCCGCCGCCGCGAAGCCGAGCACGACGATGTTGCCGGTCATGTTCGCTGTGAAGACGTGCCCGAGCCCTAGGTAGCTCGCCGCGTCCAACAAGCCGCTGAGGATGGTGAGTACCGCGAGCGCGATAGGTAGTGGATCGACTTTGCGGATCACGCGCGCCACCTTAAGGCCTCAGCACCGGATTGATGCCGAGCCGTCGACTGCGAGGGTCTGGGATGTCGCCGGAGACCGTTAGCCTTGTGCCGTGAGCGACCCGGCCACCTACCGACCGGCCCCCGGCTCGATCCCCACCCAGCCCGGGGTCTACAAGTTCCGCGACCCGCACGGCCGGGTCGTGTACGTGGGCAAGGCCAAGAACCTGCGGTCCCGGCTGGCCAACTACTTCCAGGACCTCGCCGCGCTGCACCCGCGCACCCAGGCCATGGTGACGACCGCCGCCTCGGTCGAGTGGACGGTGGTGAAGACCGAGGTCGAGTCGCTCCAGCTGGAGTACGCCTGGATCAAGGAGTTCGACCCGAAGTTCAACGTGCGGTACCGGGACGACAAGTCGTACCCGAGCCTCGCGGTCACGGTCTCCGACGAGATCCCCCGGGTCCAGGTGATGCGCGGGCCCAAGCGCAAGGGCGTGCGCTACTTCGGCCCGTACGCCCACGCCTGGGCCATCCGGGAGACCGTCGACTCGCTGCTGCGCGTCTTCCCGATGCGAAGCTGCTCCAACGGGGTGTACCGGCGCGCGCAGCTCTCCGGCCGGCCGTGCCTGCTCGGCTACATCGGCAAGTGCTCCGCGCCGTGCGTCGGGCGGATCAGCCCGGAGGAGCACCGGCAGGTCGTCGACGACTTCTGCGCCTTCCTGGCCGGGCGCACCGCGGCCTACACCAGGCGGCTCGAGGCCGAGATGAAGCAGGCCGCGGCAGACCTCGAATTCGAGCGCGCGGCGCGGCTGCGGGACGACCTGGCCGCGCTGGAGCGGGTGCTCGAGCGCAACGCGATAGTGCTGGGCGACGGCACCGACGCGGACGTGATCGCGGTCAGCGAGGACGAGCTCGAGGCCGCGGTGCAGGTCTTCCACGTGCGCGGCGGCCGGGTGCGCGGCCAGCGCGGCTGGGTGGTCGACCGGGTCGAGGAGATCGACACCGGCGGGCTGGTGGAGCACTTCCTGCAGCAGCTGTACGGCGACCAGTCCGGCGAGGCGGTGCCGCGCGAGATCCTGGTGCCCGCGCTGCCGGAGGACTCGGCCGCCGTCTCCGCCTGGCTCGAGACGCTGCGCGCCCGCGCCGGGGCGGCTGGCCGGGTCGAGCTGCACGTCCCGCGCCGCGGTGACAAGCGGGAGCTGCTGGACACCGTCGAGCGCAACGCCAAGCAGACCCTGGCCCTGCACAAGACCAAGCGCGCCTCCGACCTGACCACGCGCGGACAGGCGCTGCAGGCGATCGCGGACGCGCTCGGCATGGACGAGGCGCCGCTGCGCATCGAGTGCTACGACATCTCGCACACGCAGGGCACGAACGTGGTCGCCTCCATGGTCGTGTTCGAGGACGGGCTGCCGCGCAAGTCCGAGTACCGGCGCTTCGCCATCAAGTCCTTCGAGGGCCAGGACGACGTGCGCTCCATGCACGAGGTGCTGACCCGGCGGTTCCGGCGCTACCTCGCGGAGAACGCCAAGCGGTCCGGCGCGCCGGACGACGAGGAGGCCGTGCCGGAGGGGCTGGAGGACGAGCTGCCGATGGAGCGGCTCAGCCGCAGCGTGTACCCGCCGCAGCTGGTCCTGGTCGACGGCGGCCAGCCGCAGGTCGCCGCCGCCGAGCGGGCGCTGGCCGAGCTCGGCGTGGTCGACGTGTCCGTGGCCGGCCTGGCCAAGCGGATGGAGGAGATCTGGCAGCCCGGCGCCGACGACCCGGTCATCCTGCCGCGCGGAAGCGAGGCGCTGTATCTGTTGCAGCGGGTGCGGGACGAGGCGCACCGCTTCGCCATCTCGTTCCACCGGCAGAAGCGGTCGAAGTCGATGACCGAGAGCCTGCTCGACGAGGTGCCCGGCCTCGGCGAGGTGCGGCGCAAGGCGCTGGTCAAGCACTTCGGCTCGGTCAAGGCGCTGAAGGCGGCCACTCCCGAGCAGCTGGCGCAGGTGCCGGGCATCGGCAAGATGACCGCCGCGGCCATCGCGGCGGCGCTCGCCACCGCAGCGCAGAAGCGTGTCACCGACGCAGGTGGGCCGAAGTATGCCGTTAACACCTCCACCGGTGAGATCATCGAAGAGGACGGGGAGATCCCCGCCGCGGCGTCCGACGGAACGGGGTCCGACGGAACGGGGGCACAGGGAATGGAGGTGACCACGCAGCGGTGATGAGCGACGACGAACCGATGGGACCCGGGCCGGCGGCCGGAGCGGGCGGCCGGGGCGACGACGGCCGCAGCGGGCCGGCCCGAGACGGCGCCGGCGCCGGGGCCGAGCCGGGGGCCGAGCCCGCGGGCGAGGCACCAGAGCTGGTCGTGATCTCCGGTATGTCCGGCGCCGGGCGGTCCACCGCGGCCAAGGTCCTGGAGGACCTCGGCTGGTTCGTGGTGGACAACCTGCCGCCCAGCCTGATCCCGACCATGGTCGACCTGGCCGCCCGCACCCAGGGCTCGGTCCCGCGCATCGCGGTGGTCGTGGACGTGCGCGGCCGGTCCTTCTTCGAGCATTTGCACGAGGCGCTGGGGCACATAGAGTCCGGCGGCCTCAACCACCGCATCCTGTTCCTCGAGTCCGCCGACGACGTGCTGGTGCGCCGGTTCGAGAACGTGCGCCGGCCGCACCCGCTGCAGGGCGAGGGGCGGATCACCGACGGCATCGCCCGCGAGCGCGAGCTGCTGCGGGAGCTGCGCGGCGAGGCCGACGTGGTGCTGGACACCTCCAGCCGCAACGTGCACGAGCTGCGCGCGGCCCTCGAGCGGGTCTTCTCAGGGGGCGCACAAGCCCGGCTGCGCGCCACCGTGATGTCCTTCGGCTTCAAGTACGGGCTGCCGGTCGACGCCGACCTCGTGGTGGACTGCCGGTTCCTGCCGAACCCGCACTGGATCCCCGAGCTGCGGCCGCGCACCGGGCTGGATCCCGAGGTCAGCGCCTATGTGATGGCCCAGCCCGGAGCCAAGGAGCTGCTCGAGAGCTACGGCGAGGTGCTGCACATCATCGCGGAGGGATACCGGCGCGAGGGCAAGCGTTACATGACCCTGGCGGTAGGGTGCACGGGCGGGAAACACCGCAGCGTCGCGATGGCCGAACAGCTCGCGGCGCGCCTGAACGGCGACGGCCTGGACACCACGGTCGTCCACCGGGACATGGGACGCGATTGATCGACGAGGACGACGGCCGGCCCGGGCCGACGACGCAGGACGGGCCGGCGGCGGGCCGACCCGGGACGGGCCGGCCCGGATGGGAGCACGCCGGGAGCCGGGCGGACCGCGTGGTGCCCGGACCGGCGGAGCAGCAGCAGGCGCCCGGCGCCAGCATGGCGGACGACTCTGCCCGCCTACGCGGCGGCGGCCCGGCGGTGGTGGCCTTCGGCGGCGGCCACGGCCTGTATGCGGGTCTATCGGCGCTGCGCCGGGTCACCGGGCGGCTGACCGCGGTGGTGACCGTCGCGGACGACGGCGGGTCGAGCGGCCGGATCCGGCAGGAACTCGCCGTGCTGCCGCCCGGCGACCTGCGGATGGCGCTGGCCGCCCTGTGCGGCGACGACGAGTGGGGCCGCACCTGGGCGCGCGCCATGCAGCACCGGTTCTCCGGCACCGGCGAGCTGGCCGGGCACGCGCTCGGCAACCTGCTGATCGTGGCCCTCTGGGAGCAGCTCGGCGACCCGGTCGGGGCGCTGGACTGGGTCGGCCGGCTGCTCGGCGCGCAGGGCAGAGTGCTGCCGATGTCCGCGGTGCCGCTGGAGATCGAGGCCTGCGTGCGCGGCGGCGATCCGGACCGGCCGGACGCCGAGGTGATCGTGCGCGGGCAGCACGCGCTGGCCACGGCGCCCGGCGAGGTGATGTCCGTGCGGCTGCTGCCGGAGAACCCGCCCGCGGTGCCCGAAGCGGTGGCCGCCATCGAGGAGGCCGACTGGGTGGTGTTCGGCCCCGGGTCCTGGTTCACCAGCGTGCTGCCGCACCTGATGGTCCCTCAGTTGGCGGACGCGCTGAACGCGACGCGCGCGCGCCGGCTGCTGGTGCTGAACCTGGTGCCGCAGGCCGGCGAGACCGACGGCTACACCCCGGCGGACCACGTCGAGGTATTCGCCGCGCACGCGCCGAAGCTACGGCTCGACGGCATCCTGGTCGACCCGCGCTCGCTGCGCGGGCCGCGGGAGGAGGAGCAGCTGGCCGCGGCGGCCGCGTCGCTCGGCGCGCGGGTCCACGCCGCCGAGGTGGCCGCGGACGGCGCGCTGCCCCGGCACGATCCGGCCCGGCTGGCCGAAGCGTTCCGCGCGGTTTTCGGCCGCCGCCCCCCGCACTGACTCCTGTACTGACTCTCACACTGTGGGCCGAACCGCCCCCGTTGATCCGTACGAGTGTCATCCTGATCGGTGACGTCGCTCCGCGAACGGGAAGTTTGGGGGTGGCGTGGCCGTTAGGCTACCTGCGGTGGGTCGCGTGGTGGCTTTTGCAGTCTGCCCGCTCGTCGACTCGTCGGCGCGGGGTGGCGCCGGGGGCGGCCGATCGAACGGCGTTGGGGGACGGCGGACCTGTGGACGAGTGCGAGCTAAGGAGGCCGCGAGCGTGGCGATGACCGCGGCGGTCAAGGACGAACTGAGCCGGCTCACGGTGGTGAAGCCGTGCTGCCGGAAGGCGGAGACCACGGCGCTGCTGCGGTTCGCCGGGTCGATCCACCTGGTGCAGGGCCGGATCGTGTTGGAGGCCGAGCTCGACACCGCCGCCGCGGCCCGACGGCTGCGCAAGGACATTGTCGAGGTGTACGGGCACACCTCCGAGCTGACTGTGATGGCGCCCGGCGGCCTGCGCCGCGGCAGCCGGTACATCGTGCGGGTGGTCCGGGACGGCGAGGCGCTGGCCCGCCAGACCGGCCTGGTCGACGGCTGGGGCCGGCCGATCCGCGGCCTGCCGCCGCAGGTGGTCTCCGGTGGGATGTGCGACGCCGAGTCGGCCTGGCGCGGCGCGTTCCTGGCGCACGGCTCGCTGACCGAGCCGGGCCGCTCCTCGGCGCTGGAGGTCACCTGCCCCGGGCAGGAGGCGGCGCTGGCCCTGGTCGGCGCGGCCCGCCGGCTGGGCGTGCCGGCCAAGAACCGGGAGGTGCGCGGGGTCGACCGGGTGGTGGTCCGGGACGGCGACGCGATCGGCGCCCTGCTCACCCGGCTCGGCGCGCACGAGTCGGTGCTGGCCTGGGAGGAGCGTCGGATGCGCCGCGAGGTGCGGGCCACCGCGAACCGGCTGGCCAACTTCGACGACGCGAACCTGCGCCGCTCGGCCCGCGCCGCGGTGGCCGCGGGCGCCCGGGTCGGCCGGGCGCTGGAGATCCTCGGCGGCGAGGCCCCGGAGCACCTGGCGATGGCCGGGCGGCTGCGGCTCGAGCACGGGCAGGCCTCGCTGGAGGAGCTCGGCGCGCTGGCCGAGCCGCCGCTGACCAAGGACGCGGTGGCCGGCCGGATCCGCCGGCTGCTCGCGCTGGCCGACCGGCGGGCGGCGGAGCTCGGCCTGCCGGGGACCGAGGCGAGCCTGACGCCGGAGCTGTTCGCCGACGCGGGCATGGGCGTCGAGTAGTCGCGCCCCGGGGGAGCGGGCACGGCGACAGGCACGGGCCCGCGCGGAGCTGACGCGCAGTCAGCGACGTCGGCAGGGCGGGCGATTCCTCGCGTTCCGGTGGAGCCGGCCGCGCCCTCGTCCCCTACGCCGGGGGCCGGCGACCCTTGAACCCGGCTTGATAAAGGCCCTGATTTCTGGTCTGCGGGCGCGAAGCCGCTGGTCGCGCAGTCACCCGCCGGAGTGACGGTTACCACCCGGTAATTCCAGTATCCGGGCCGGTTGGCTCTGCCGAGAGCCCCCACGGTAGGTTGAACTTGAATACGAGAAGAATGTCCTTCGCGCCCGGGAGCCGCCCCGACCAGTGGCCGGCCGGGGCGCCACGAGCGAGGAGATCGGTACGTGACGATCCGCGTTGGCATCAACGGCTTCGGCCGCATCGGCCGCAACTTCTTCCGGGCCGCCCTGGCCTCCGGCGCCGACCTCGAGTTCGTCGGCATCAACGACATCACCAAGCCGGAGATCCTGGCCCACTTCCTGAAGTACGACACGATCCTGCGCCGCTTCCCGGGCACCGTCGAGGCGACCGACGACGCGCTGATCGTGAACGGCAAGGAGATCAAGGTCAGCTCCGAGCGCGACCCGGCGGCGCTGCCGTGGAAGGCGCTCGACGCGCAGATCGTGGTGGAGTCCACCGGCCTGTTCACCAAGGCCGACGACGCGCGCAAGCACCTCGAGGCGGGCGCCCAGAAGGTGATCATCTCGGCCCCGGCCACGGCCGAGGACAAGACGATCGTCATGGGCATCAACGACCACGAGTACGACGCGGCGAAGCACCACGTCATCTCGAACGCCTCGTGCACCACCAACTGCCTCGCCCCGCTGGTCAAGGTTCTGCTCGACGGCTTCGGCATCGAGAAGGGCCTGATGACGACGATCCACGCGTACACCACCGAGCAGCAGCTGCTCGACCAGATCGCGCTGACCCGCAAGGGCACCATCGACCTGCGCCGGGCCCGCTCGGCCCCGGCGTCGACCATCCCCACCTCCACCGGTGCCGCCCGGGCGATCTCGCTGGTCATCCCCGAGGTCAAGGGCAAGCTCGACGGCTTCGCGTTCCGGGTGCCGGTGCCGGTCGGCTCGGTCACCGACCTGACCGTGGACCTGTCCCGCGAGACCACCAAGGACGAGGTCAACGCGGCGTTCAAGAAGGCCGCGTCCGAGGGCCCGCTCAAGGGCTACCTGACCTACACCGAGGACGAGATCGTCTCCGCGGACATCGTGACCGACCCCTCCTCCTGCATCTTCGACTCGAAGCTGACGATCACGCAGGGCAACCAGGTCAAGGTGGTCGGCTGGTACGACAACGAGTGGGGCTACTCGAACCGGCTGATCGACCTGATCAAGCTCGTCGGCGCCTCGCTCTGACGCCCGTTGGGCGCTACAAACTCCCGAGGCCCGCGCGACGCGTCTGTCGTGCGGGCCTCTCGTCTGACGAAAAGGCGATTCGAAGACCGATGAAGACCATTGACGACCTCGAGGTGTCCGGCAAGCGGGTGCTGGTCCGCGCCGACCTCAACGTGCCGCTCGACGGCACCCGGATCACCGACGACGGCCGCATCCGCGCCTCGGTGCCCACGCTCAAGGCGCTGCTCGAGCGCGGCGCGAAGGTGATCGTCACCGCCCACCTCGGCCGGCCCAAGGGCGACCCGGCGGCGGACGCGAAGTACTCCCTCGCCCCGGTCGCCGCCCGGCTCGGCGAGCTGCTCGGCGCCCCGGTGGCGTTCGCCAAGGACACGATCGGCGAGTCTGCGCAGGCGACCGTCGCGGCGCTCAAGGACGGCGAGATCGCGCTGCTCGAGAACGTCCGCTTCAACCCGGACGAGACCAGCAAGGACGCGGCCGCGCGCGGCGCCTTCGCAGACAAGCTGGCCGCCTTCGCGGACCTGTTCGTCTCGGACGGCTTCGGCGCGGTGCACCGCCGGCACGCCTCCGTCTACGACGTCGCCGAGGACCTGCCGCACGCCGCCGGCTACCTGATCAACGCCGAGCTCGCGGTGCTCAAGCGGCTGACCGAGGACGTCGAGCGGCCCTACGTGGTGGTGCTCGGCGGCTCGAAGGTCTCCGACAAGCTCGGCGTCATCGACAACCTGCTGGACAAGGCCGACCGGATCCTGATCGGCGGCGGCATGGTCTTCACCTTCCTCAAGGCCCAGGGCCACGAGGTCGGCAAGTCGCTGCTCGAGGCGGACCAGCTCGAGACGGTGACCGGCTACCTCGAGCGGGCCAAGGACTCCGGCGTGGAGATCGTGCTGCCGGTCGACGTGGTGGCCGCGACCGCCTTCGCCGCGGACGCCGAGCACGACGTGGTCGCCGCGGACGCGATCCCGGCCGACCGGCTCGGCCTCGACATCGGCCCGGAGTCCGGCAAGCTGTTCGCGGCCAAGCTGGCCGGCGCGAAGACCGTGTTCTGGAACGGCCCGATGGGCGTGTTCGAGATGGAGCCCTACGCGGCCGGCACCCGCGCGGTGGCCCAGGGCCTGATCGACTCCGGCGCGTTCACCGTGGTCGGCGGCGGCGACTCGGCCGCGGCGGTGCGCTCGCTCGGCTTCGACGAGGCCGCGTTCGGCCACATCTCCACCGGCGGCGGCGCCTCCCTGGAGTTCCTCGAGGGCAAACTGCTGCCCGGTATCACGGTCCTGGAGGACTGAGCACGATGAGCACCACGCGCATCCCGCTGATGGCGGGCAACTGGAAGATGAACCTCAACCACCTCGAGGCCATCGCGCACGTGCAGAAGCTCGCCTTCTCGCTGACCGACAAGGACTACGCCGCGGTCGAGGTGGCGGTCCTGCCGCCGTACACCGACCTGCGCTCGGTCCAGACCATGGTCGACGCGGACAAGCTGAAGCTGAAGTACGGCGCGCAGGACGTCTCCAAGCACCCGTCCGGCGCGTACACCGGCGAGATCTCCGCGGCGCAGCTGGCCAAGCTCGGCTGCTCGTACGTGGTGGTCGGCCACTCGGAGCGGCGCCAGTACCACGCCGAGACCGACGAGCTGGTCGCGGCCAAGGCGAAGGCGGCGCTGGACAACGGGATCTCGCCGATCGTCTGCGTCGGCGAGCACCTGGACGTGCGCCGCGACGGCAGCCACGTCGGGCACTGCCTCGAGCAGGTCGACGGCTCGCTGGCCGGCCTGTCCGCGAAGGCGCTCGAGTCGGTCGTGATCGCCTACGAGCCGGTCTGGGCGATCGGCACCGGCGAGGTCGCCACGCCGCAGGACGCGCAGGAGGTCATCGGCGCGATCCGGGGCCGCCTGGCCGAGGCGCACGGGGCCGGGACCGCCGAGACGGTCAGGATCCTGTACGGCGGCTCGGTGAAGGGCTCCAACGCCGCCGGGATCATGGCCGAGGCGGACATCGACGGCGCGCTGATCGGCGGCGCCTCGCTGGACCCGGACGACTTCGTCCGGATCGTGCGCTACCGTGACCAGGCCGTCACCGGCTGATCGGGCATTCCCCCTGGTGGCCGCCCGTCCCGCAGCGCGCGGGTCGGGCGGCCGCTGGCCAGGGGGCCGCTCCTGCGGGTAATCTCGCCTGCGGTGCATTCCGCACCCGGCGCCGCGCTGAGACGCCGCCGACCGAATGTAGTTCCGAGGGATAAGGACCGCTCGTGGTCATCGCGCTTGAGGTGGTGCTGGCCCTGTCCAGCATCCTGCTGCTCGTTTTCGTGCTGCTGCACAAGGGCAAGGGCGGCGGCCTCTCCGACATGTTCGGCGGCGGCTTCACCTCCCAGCACGGCAGCTCGTCCGTGGTGGAGCGGAACCTGGACCGGATCACGTACGTGCTCACCTTCGTCTGGATCGCCTCGATCATCGGCCTGGGGCTGTACTACAAGTAGCGGCGCCGCCTTTGGCAGTGCCGTGATTATAGTGTCATTTCGGACATTCGTTCCGAGAAGCACATTCAACCGCGGCGAGCGCCGTACACGTCTCATTTTCCGCTCGTACACTGGAGCCGTCGCGCACCGTACGGGGCGGGCCGACGATCCGCGGCGTCGCGCCGCGGGCAGCGCTCAAATCCGGACGCAGCTCCGGGCAGGGAGACGAAAGTGGCTAGTGGAAACGCGATCCGGGGCAGCCGGGTCGGTGCCGGACCGATGGGCGAGGCGGAGCGCGGCGAGACCGCACCGCGGATCTGGATCAGCTTCTACTGCTGCAACGGACACGAGACCAAGCCGTCCTTCGCCTCGGAGGCGCAGATCCCGGACACCTGGGACTGCCCGCGCTGCGGCTTCCCGGCCGGCCCGGACCGGGAGAACCCCCCGGCGCCGCCGCGCACCGAGCCCTACAAGACGCACCTGGCCTATGTGCGCGAGCGCCGTTCCGACGAGGACGGCGAGGCGATCCTGGCCGAGGCGCTGGCCAAGCTGCGCGGCGAGGTCTGAGCCCGCCCCGCCCGCCTGACGCTGCGTCTGTCCGGACCCGATCCTGTCGGACCAGCGTGCTGAGATGAACTCGGCGGCGCGCGGCGCGCCGCGACCGATCACAGCGACGGGGGCGCGGCCATGACGGGTCCGAACTCTGCTCCGGAGGTCTCCGCCTCCTGGGACCGCATCGAGGCGTGGCTCGGCGCGCACGCGCCGCGGACGCTGGGGACCCTGCTGCCCCCGGCCGATCCGGCCGCGGTCCGGGCCACGGCCGGGCGGCTCGGCGTGACCCTCCCGGGCGACCTGGTCGCCTCGCTGGCCCGGCACGAGGGCACCGATCCGGGCTCGCCGGACCGCTTCTCGCTCGGCGGCGACGGCCTGAGCCCGCTCGAGACCGTCGAGCGGCGCAACCGGTCGAAGCTCGAGGCGCTGCAGAACGTCGACGGCGAGATGTTCGACGGCCGCTACTGGCACCGGCGGTTCGTGCAGATCACCGACTGCGCCACGGCCGACGGCCTGGTCGTGGACTGCCGGCCCGGGCCGGCCCACGGCGCGGTCGGCCACTTCTTCAACGGGGAGGGCACCACCTTCGGCCTCTGGCCGAGCTTTGCCGGGATGCTCGCCGCGCTGGCCGACGCGCTCGAGTCCGGCGGCCCGTTCCACAGACGCATACCGGTCGCCTTCGGCGGTCGGCTGGCCTGGGAACTGCGGCGTGGCGCGCTGCCCGAGCCCGAGCCGGTCGAGCCGAGGTCGCTGTTCGAGCTGGCCGCCGCGGCCGGCCCGCGCCGCACTGCGCCAAGCGGTGCCCGGTTTCGCGCCGCGCGGGATTTCGTGCCGGTCCCCGAGGCCGGCTGGGTTGGCGAGTACCGGGGCTTCTGCCTGACCTTCGTCCGCGGCATCGACCCGGCGGAGCTGTTGCGCCGCTACGGCGCTGTGCCGGAGACCGTCCTGCCGCGCACGCGCGACGAGGCGCGCGAGTCGGCGGCGGCGTGGACCGAGGGTTATCTGCCGACGGTGCGCGCCGGGGTGGCCGGTGCCTGGGTGTTCGGCTTCGAGGAGACGATTCCGCGGCAGGGCGACCGTGACGAGGTGCTGCGCAGGCTGTCCGCCGGCACGCGGGCGGTACGTGTCTACCACGCGACACAGCTCCGGCTGACCGTGTTCGACGACGGGGCGAAGACCACCGAGTACACCACCTCGGACCCGGAACACCGATCCGGCACGAACCCTGATCTGCTCGCCCGGGCGCTGCACGGCGCGGGCCTCCTGCCGCTCGACCTGGCGCGCTATCCCGACGAGGACGTGTATGCGGCGCTCGATGTACTAGCCACCGAATTCGGCATCGGGTTCGACAGCGCCGCTCTCGGCGGCCCGCTGCTCAGCGGGCGCATCCTGCCGGTGCTGGCCGATCCGCGCCCCAGGGCGGCGGGCATACCGGCCCGCGGCGAGCCGAGGATCGCCGAGCTGGTCGCCTGTGCGGACGACGGACGGCTGCGCGCGGCGCTGCTCGCCCAGACCCGCCGGCTGGCGGTCGAGACAGGGCTCGACCGATACCCCGAGGTGACCGAAGCGCTCGGCCGCGCAGAGACCGGCGAGACGTGGACGGTGGCCGACGACTCGCCGTTGGGGATGCGGCTGCGCCAGGTGGACGCCGAGGCCGAGGCAGCGCGCGCGTCGCGCACCGATCCGCTCGCCCGCGACCTGCTCACCGAGCCGGAGCGGACCGCCTGGACGTGGCGCAGCAGCGCAGGCGACGCCCTGCGCGCCGTCGTCGGCCTGCGTCCGCGGGAGGCCGTCTTCTCGGTGCTCAACCAGCGCCGCGACCCGGACTGGCGCGCGCAGTTCGCCGACGACCTCGGCGAGGTCGACGTTCCCGAGGGCACGGCCGCGCGGCTCCAGGAGTCCGAGCAGCAGGAGTACGCGCAGAAGGTGGCACGCGCCCGCCGGCTGCCGGTCAGCCTGAACCACCTTCAGCGTCCGCAGCGCCGACCGGCCGCGCAGCAGCCTCCCCGTGTGGTGCGCATGACCCCGCGCCACGGGTCCGGCGCCCGGACGCGACCGCCGGAGTGATGCGGCGGCGCGCAGGTTGGAGCACACCGTACGATCGTCGGATGGACTCGGAAGACGATCTCCTCGCGGCCCGGTTCCGGCACTTCCAGCAGGAGGCCACCGGCGCTTCAGCGCTTTACCACAACCTGTGCGGATCGCTCGCGGACGACGTCGCGGCGGGCGGCCTCTTCGCGTCGGTCATGCGCGCCGCGCCGCTGCGCAGCCGGATGCCGAACCTGCTCATGGCCGCCGTCCAACGGGTGCTGTTCGACGAGCCCGGAGACCCGCTGGCCGGATACTACGGCTCGCTCGGCGGCGAGCGGGCGCCGGACGACGCGCTCTTCGCGGCCTTCAGCTCGTTCGTCGTCCGCCACCGTGAGCGGATCGACGCCCTGCTGTCGTCCGGGGAGACGCAGACCAATGAGGTGCTGCGGGCCTGCCAGCTGCTCCCGGCGCTCGGCTGGGCGCACGCGTGCACCCGCCGCCCGCTCGCGCTGATCGAGGTCGGCACCAGCGCCGGGCTGCTGCTGCACGCCGACCGGTACTCCTACGTCTACGAGTTCGACGACGGCGCGGACCTGCGGGCCGGCCGCGGCGACGCGGACGGCGTGCCCGAGCTTCACTGCACGGTCCGCACCGGCGGGTCCGCCGACGCGGTGGCCGCGTGGAAGGCGCTGGAACCGTTCGTGGCCAGAGAGCTGCGGGTCGCCTCGCGGGTCGGCATCGACGTCAATCCGCTCGACCCGGCGGATCCCGAGGCCCGCGCGTGGCTGCGCGCGCTGGTCTGGCCCGAGGAGGCCGAGCGCCGGGACCGGCTCGAGGCCGCGCTGGGCCACGCCCGCCGCCGCCCGGTCCGGCTGCGCAAGGGCAGCGGCCTGCGCATCCTGCCCGACGCGGTGGATTCGGTGCCGCAGACGGCGATCCCGTGCGTGTTCGTGTCCAACTCGCTGCCGCATTGGGCGCCGGAGGACCGGGAGAAGTTCGCGGCGCTGATCCGCGAACTCGGCGCCCGCCGCGACCTGGTCTGCGTGCTGAAGGAAGGATATGCTGCAGGGCTCGGGCTTTTCACTGGGCGGCAGCACGACCCTTCGGCCGGATCCGCGTCGGCCGAGGGCCGCGGCGTCTCCCGGGTGACCGTCGGCGCAGCGGTCTACCTGGGCGGAAGCGAACGGCTTTTCCATCTTGGAAGCGGGGATATGCACGGCACGGATTTGGAATGGTCGGCGCGTCCGGCCGGCTGACCGTGCCGGGCGGCAAGCCGCTGCGGTCCGGCGGAAAGCACGGTGAACACCGGACCACCGCCTGGTAGCGTGATGCCCTGACCGGGGTATCGCGGAAACCGGGGAGAATTTTCGCGAATCGTACAGTGCCGTAACGTATTTGGGGTGATACGTAGTCATGCGGTTCGGAGTGCTGGGGCCGCTCGAGATCCGGGGGGACGACGGGGCCTCCGTGGCGGTCTCCGCGGCGATGCAGCGCACGCTGCTCGCCGCCCTGCTGCTGCGCGCGAATGTGACCATCTCGCTCGAGAATCTGATCGACGTGCTCTGGGACGGTGCCGCGCCGTCGAGCGCGCGGCCGACCGTGCTCAACTACGTGGCGAGGCTGCGTCGGACTCTCGGTCCTGAGATAGGCGCCCGGCTGCGGACGAGCGCGACCGGCTACGTGGTGGACGTGGCCGACGAGAGCGAGGTCGACTATCTGCTGGCCGGCGCGCTCGAGCGGCAGGCCCGCGACTGCGCCCGGCGCGGCGACTGGGCGCAGGCGCACCGGCTGGTGCGGCAGGCGCTCGGGCTGTGGCGCGGCGAGCTGCTGGAAGACGTGCCGGCCGCGCGGCTGCACTGGGAGTACGCCCCGGTGCTCGGTTCGGCGCGGCTGCGCACGCAGCAGCTCGGCATCGACGCGTCGCTCTACCTCGGGGACTGGGACCGCGCCGCGATCGAGGTGCGGATGCTCATTCGCGCACACCCCTTCCGGGAGAACCTGCACGAGCGGCTGCTGGTCGCGCTGACCTGCTCGGGCCAGCGGGCCGAGGCACTGGGCGCCTTCGCGCAGGCGCAGCGGCTGCTGCGCGAGGAGCTCGGCGTGGATCCGGCCTCGCGTCTGCGCGCCCTGCATCAGCTGGTGCTCGACGGCGCGCCCGCGTCGGCGCTGCTCGAAGCGATGCTCGGGGACCCGGCTGCGGCCCGCTGACCGGCCCGCCGACCATTGTGCGCACTCTGCTCTTGCGCCTCGGAGCACGGCGCGCTACTGCGGCGCTATCGACGCGCTATCGGCGTGTGACACGCTCTGAATCGTTGTGGCAGAGGGAACGCCGGGGCGCACCGCTCTGATCAAGCGGTGTACCGCGCCCGGGTGTTCCGAATCGGGGGGTTGCCTGGCCGCCGCCGCTCCGGCCGGCCGCGGCCAGGCGACCTGCTGCTGTATATATAGGGGGTCCGAGACCCCCTAGCCCCCGCGAATGTGGTCGGGTTGGTGGGGAAAGGCGCGTCGGGGTCGTGGCGACAGGCTTCTCAGGATCCTGGGAAGGCGGACACGAGGTCGGCCGGGCCCGCGCCGAAGCCGGGCGCGAACGGGTTGTTGAGCAGGAAGATCAGGACCATGACGAAGGCGATCAGCCCGGTCAGGCTCATGATCAGCGCGGTGTGGCCGATGTGCCGCTCCATGTCGTAGTAGAAGGCGAACAGCACGGTCAGCATGCCGCCGATGCACAGCCCGATCCACAGCAGCACCGGCATCCGGTCTCCGGCCGCGGCCTCGCGGCCCTCTCGCGCCGCGTCCACGCCGGAGACCTGCGTGAGGATGTCCGAGGTGGTGATGTTCTGCGCGTTGGTGACCGGCTCGTAGGAGGTCACCGCCTGGCGCAGGGCGGCCAGCTTCTCCCAGCCGGTCTCCGGCAGCGGCCGCCCGCGCTGCATGAGCGGCCACTCGGTGTCCACGACGTAGTGCGCGTAGGCGGCGGCCGCGGCCTGGATCCGGTGTCCGGGCGCCGCGGGCAGCTGCGCGGCCAGGAGGTAGACCTCGTGCAGGTTGGTCGCCTCGGTCTGCGAGTTCTGCGACGCGGCGTCGTGCGCCTCCCAGACCGACACCAGGGACAGGCCGAGGATCAGCGCGTAGAAGACCCCGACCATCATCGTCACATAGCCGCTGATGTCGTCCTTTTCTTTCCGCGGCACGTCCGGGTCGGGTTCGGCGGCGAACGCGACCCGCGCGTGCAGGGCGCCCGCGCCGAGCAGCGCGGCGCCCAGGGCGACGGCCAGGCCGATCAGCACCTCGGTCATCTTCGTGGCCTTCTGTGCGTCCAGTAGGGAAGGGAAATTGATCGAATGTCTGGTTAATGACTGACCCGCAAGCTCGTCGTCGCTTGCCGGTGGAAGTCCGGTCCGGGTAGCTGTCAGGAGGCCCGGTAGCAGGCTGGCGGGGTCGGGAG
>DASYAE010000288.1:0-33379 GCA_036501535.1 Actinocrinis sp.
AACAACGAAAAGGAGGACACCATGGGCAAACAAGGAGAGTCGCGCCAGCCGAACGGCCGGTCATCTATCTACCTCGGAAACGACGGCTACTGGCACGGACGCGTGGTCATGGGCGTCAAGGACGACGGCTCACCCGACCGCCGGCATGTGATGTACAAGGACATTCAGCGCGTCGCCGATGCCGTGCGCGAGTTGGAGAAGCAGCGCGACGCTGGATCGACCAAGAAGGCGAGCCGCCACGTCCCGACCGTCGGTGAGTGGATACGAACGTGGCTTGACACGATCGCGCCGCGTACGGCTCAGCAGTCCACGGTCGATGAGATCTACCGCCCGAAGGTCGAGCGATGGATCATCCCCGGGCTCGGGAAGCACCGAATCGACCGGCTCCGGCCCGAGCACTTGGACAAGTTCTATCTCCGGCTCGCACAACAGGGCTTGTCCACGAAGACCGTGCTCATGATCCATCAGATTCTTTCCCGCGCGCTCAAGATGGCCGTCCGGCGCGAAGTCGTCGCGCGGAATGTCGCGACGCTCGTCGACTCGCCACACCACCGAGACGCCGAAATCGAGCCGCTGACGGCGGCCGAGGCACGCGCGATCCTCGACATGGCGACGGTCATGCCGAACGGTGCGCGATGGTCGGTCGCGCTCGCACTGGGGCTGCGCCAGTGCGAAGCGCTCGGAATGCGCTGGGGCTGCATCGACCTCACGGCGGGCACTATGCGTGTTTGGCAGATCAAGCGGGCGCGGTACCGCCACGACTGCGATGACCCGCACGCGTGCGGCGCGAAGTTCCACCGGAAGCCGTGCGCTGAGCCGTGCACGCGGCACAAGACGCGGTGCCCGGCGCACTGTCGCCCGGACTGCCAATTGCATGCGCAGCAGTGCCCGAAAAGGCTCGGTGGCGAGTGGACATTCCGCGAGCCGAAGGGTGGCAAGGCGCGCAGCCTCGTCATTCCCAAGCCGCTGCTCAAGCTGCTCAAGGAAGCTTGGCGGCAGCAGAAGAAGGTCAAGGAAGCGGCCGGGGACAAGTGGGAAGACTGGGACTTGTGCTTCCCGAACTCGCTCGGCAAGCCGATGGAGCCGCGCGACGACTGGGAAGCTTGGAAATGGCTGTGCAAGGCGGCCGGGGTGCGTGACGCGCGTCTGCATGACGCGCGCCACACGGCCGCGACCCTGCTCCTGGAGCAGGGTGTCGACATCCGCGTCGTTCAGGAAATCCTCGGTCACTCGACGCTCGCCGTAACTAAGCGCTACGCCCACGTGACGACTCGGCTCGCCCAAGAGGCGGCAGAGCGCATGAGCCGTGCGCTCTGGGACTCGGCCGACGAGGACGAGCAAGACGGCACGAACGACGACGATCGCGGCGCGAGCAACTGAGACTAGAAATGAGACTAGAGTCGATCTTGACCGGCTCCACGTCTAGGGGTTAAGATTAAAAGCGCAGGTCAGAGCAGTGCCCGAGACGGGGGTCGAACCCGTACGACCGCGAGGTCCGGGAGGTTTAAGCTCCCTGCGTCTGCCATTCCGCCACCCGGGCAGGCCGCGGCTGAGCCGCGCCCCCATCAGCGTGACAGCCTAGCGGGAATTGGCACGTGCCGAAGCCCGGCCCACGCCGGGACGGGGCTGAGCTCGGCGGATCGGGGCGGGGCGGGGTGAAAGTCTTGAAGGATTGCAAGGCTGCGGTCGTGGTGACTCGGGCAGGCCTCTTGCGGCCTCTTGTGGGCCGGGGGTGGCGCCTCGGCGGGGCGTGGCGCAGGCGCACACTTGCTCGTGATCATGGTCGCGGTCGTGTGGGGCGACGCGGGCTGGGTCGGTCGCTCGGGCGGCCGGCCGCCGAACGGGCGGCGATGTGATTTGGGCGGTCGGGCCGCGCATGGTTGAACGACCACCCAGCCCAGCTCGGTCGTCCTAGCGCGACGAGACGTGTGTGTCTTCTGGCTCTTCCGCTCTGCCTGACCACCCTGAGTTCGACCGCGTCGGCAACGCACAGCCGGCGTGGTCACGCTAGTCAGACGGCGGGCGGAGGGTCACGGCGTCGCGCTTCGGGCGTCGTGCTGGGCCGGGGGGCTCGTGGTTTTGCTCTGCCGCTGGTCTGTGTTGGTCCCCGTCTTGTCCTGGGCTCCCGTTTTCGTCGGTGGCGGGGCCAGGGGATCTGGGGCGGCCTAGGCGAAGGCCCGGCTGGCGCGGCGGACGTCGTGCTCGTGGATGATCGCCGTGGCGAAGCCGTGCGGCAGGTTGTACTCCGCGCGCAGCCAGGCGACCCTCTCCTCGAAACGCAGCAGCGCCGGCCCGGAGTCGACCTCGCGGAACCAGTCGGTGAGGGCACGGCCCGTAGCGGCGGGCACGCGGGCGAGCAGGTTCCGGTGGGTCTGTTCCGAGTGGTGCAGCGACATTTCGCGTCTCCCAGAGAGTTGCGGCCGCCGGTCTGGCCGGCGGAGCGGCTGACTACGGTATGAGGGGATCGGGCGGACGACTCGTCGGTGGAAGCGACTGCTGGGTGCTGAGATGCGGCCGGATGACGGCCTGCTTGCGGCACGGTTTGATGTGACCGCTCCGTGACATTGACTGTGCCCGACCGGCGGGGCTAGGGCAAGCCCTGCGAGGCTGGTTATTTTCACGCGGCGGTAGTTCGATATTGCACAACTGGCCACCTGGGCGGCGCCTTACGTGTGCCTTCGCGGGCAAAGCGGGTCGATATGCACATGTGCCGTGGCAGGCTCTAGCCTTGACTGATGCACGATTCCGGCCTTTGCGTCGCCCGGTTGGCCGAGATGACCGGGCGTCTGACCTCGGTGTACAGGGCGATGCCGGAGTCGCGGCTGCTGCGGAGTCTGCCGGATGGACGGACCGGGGCACGGGCCGGGTACGACCTCGCCGCGCTGTTAGCCCGGATGGCGCATGGCGTGGAGGAGCGCGAGTCGGCCGTCGAGCCGAAGTGGCGCGATTTTCCCGATGTGGGGCCGTTCTCGGTGGGCGACCAGATCGCTGTGGCGGCGCATGAACTGGTTGCCGTAGTCACCGATCTGGTCGATATGGAGGGGCCCGACGAGCTGGTCTGGTCGGGGGATCCGGGGAAGGTCGGGCAGCGCGTTCCGGCGGCCGTGTCGACCGCGGCGGCGCTCGATGCCGCGGCGGATCTCTGGGTCCTGATTAGGTAGAGCGATAGGTGGGGAGACGGCGGGCGGTTGTGGGGCGGTCCCGGCCCCTGCGGCGCCGTAGGCGGCACGCGTCACGAGAGCCGCTCAAGGACCATCGCCATGCCCTGGCCGCCGCCTACGCACATGGTCTCCAGGCCGAACTGCTTGTCGTGCCACTGCAGCGAGTTGATCAGCGTGCCGGTGATGCGCGCGCCGGTCATGCCGAAGGGGTGGCCTACCGCGATGGCGCCGCCGTTGACGTTGAGCCGGTCGATGTCGATGCCGAGGTCCCGGTAGGACGGGATCACCTGGGCCGCGAACGCCTCGTTGATCTCGACCAGGTCGATGTCGCCGATCGCCATGCCGGCCAGCTTGAGCGCCCGGTTCGAGGCCTCGACCGGGCCCAGGCCCATGATCTCCGGCGACAGGGCGCTGACACCAGTCGACACGATCCGGGCCAGCGGGGTCAGGCCGAGCTCGCGGGCCTTCGCGTCGGACATGACGACGACTGCCGCCGCGCCGTCGTTGAGGGGGCAGCAGTTGCCTGCGGTGACGGTGCCGTCCGGCCGGAAGACCGGCTTCAGTGCCTCGACGCCCTCGAGCGTCACTCCGGCGCGCGGGCCGTCGTCCTTCGCGACGACGGTGCCGTCGGGCAGCGTGACCGGGGTGATCTCGCGCTGCCAGAATCCGTCCTTCAGCGCCTGCTCGGCCAGGTTCTGCGAGCGCACGCCGAACTCGTCCTGGTCGCGCCGGGTCACGCCCTTGGCCTGGGCCAGGTTCTCCGCGGTCTGGCCCATCGCGATGTACGCGTCCGGCAGCGTGTCGTCCTCGCGCGGGTCGTGCCAGGTGTCGGCTCCGCCGGCCGCGCGCGACTCGGTGCGGGCCTGCGCCTCGGCGAAGAGCGGGTTGCGGGTGCCCGGCAGCGAGTCGGAGTTGCCCAGCGCGCCGCTGGAGACGGACTCGACGCCGGCCGAGACGAACACCTCGCCCTCGCCGGCCTTGATCGCGTGGAAGGCCATCCGCGTGGTCTGCAGCGAGGAGGAGCAGTAGCGGTTGACCGTGGTGCCGGGCAGGAAGTCGTAGCCGAGCAGCACGGCCACGATCCTGGCCATGTTGAAGCCGGCGGCGGCGCCGGGCAGGCCGCAGCCGAGCATCAGGTCGTCGACGCCGCGCGGGTCGAGCGCGGGCACCTTGTCCAGCACGGCGCGCACGGCGGTGCCCGCGAGGTGGTCCGGCCGCAGTTCCTTGAGCGAGCCCTTGGCCGCACGGCCGATCGGGGTGCGCGCGGTCGCGACGATGACTGCTTCGGGCATGGACGGTCTCCTCGGGTGCGGTAGAAGCCGACTGCGGTGTCCGCTTCGAAGCTACCGCAAATATTACTCGCGAGTAACCGTGCAATGTGAATGGCGACGCGTACGGCGCCCGGCTATCGCTATAGCTGCTATCCGTTCGCGACCGCTGGGTCCGGACCGCCGCCGGAGCCGAAGGCGGTGCGCCGGAAGCTCTTGGATCCGACCGAACGTAGGACGGCAGCGGTCAGGTCCGGGTCCGGACCGAGTACGGGGTCTGACGGGTCTGGCAGATCGTCGGCGGCAGCCAGGGGGCGCGCCGGGGCCACGGCGAGTGTCGGCGAGCCGACGGCGCCGCGCTCTGGCACGACGGCGAACGGCAGCGCCAGCTCCGGCACGTGGCCGCGGTCCGGCTCGCGGACGATCTGCCAGGAGGCCGCGGCCAGCGCGGGCAGGAGGGCCGCCACCGCGGTCGCGTAGCCCTCGACGGAGGGGTGGAACCGGTCCGGGCCGAACAGCTCCGAGCGCTTGGCGAACTCGGGGCCGAGCAGCGCCCCCAGCGGCACCGAGCGGCCGCCGCCCGCGTAGACCGCGCTCGCCTGGAGCTTGGCCAGCCGGCGGCTCCAGCGGCGGGCCAGCCAGCGCAGCGGCGGCTGGATGGGGCGGATGGTGCCGAGGTCGGGGCAGGTGCCGACGACCACCGCGCAGCCGACCTCGCGCAGCCGGGTCACGGCCTCGCCGAGCTGCCTGGCCGCCTCGACCGGCGGGAGCCGGTGCGTGATGTCGTTGGCGCCGATCATGATGGCGGCGACCTGGGGGGCGTCGCCGTCGGCGAGCAGCTGGTCGACCTGCTCGTGCAGGCGGTCCGAGCAGGCGCCCACCCGGGCTACGTTCGCGAGCAGGACGGGCCGGCCCGTGTGCTCCGCGAGGGCGACGGAGAGCAGCGCTCCGGGTGTGTCCTCGGGGCGGTCTACGCCATAGCCGGCTGCGGTGGAGTCGCCGAGCACGGCGAAGCGAAGCGGCGTCACCGACTCGTCGGCGGTTGCAGTCGCCCTACCCCCGACCTCGACGGCATCGATACTCAAGTGGCCGGCTACCGCGCGTATCCCTGACGTGCCCACGACGGCTGCGGCTGCCATACCTACATCTGCACCTATATCTGCCGTGCCTATCGCGTCCGCCTCGTACAGGTACCCGGCGGCGGTCCTGCGAGCGCGTCCGCGACGCTCCGTGCGCTCTCTGCGCTCACGCTGCTCAAGGTGGTCCAGCCGCCTGCGCTCCTGCCGACGCCGCTCCTCGGCCCGCGCGACAGCAGACGAACTCGCTCTGCCCGCCACACGCCCCGTCGCGCGTCTCGCCCGTGCCTCGCCTGCGGTCGTCGCTTCGGTCCGTTGTGCCAAATGATCGACAACATCGGCAACACTGTGTGCGGCGAACAAGCCGTCCGCGCGCGGCGGGGTCAGCGCAGCCTCGCCGATCACGCGGCGGGCGAGCTTGGCCTCGGCCACGACGAGGCCGATGGACATGCCGGTCAGCACGGTGAGCCCTCCGCCGCCCACCGCCGCCGCCGCGGCCACCTTACGGACGCTGATTCCTCTCATCGCTCGGCCCTCCTTCGTCGGAGTGTTTCCCTGCCCGCGCACCTTCTACGTCCTACGTAAGCCCCAGACCAGCAAGGTATCCGATACCGGTGACCACATGGTGGATGTTTTCTCCCCTGTGCCTAATCTAGGGGGGCCAGTAGGTATCTCGGTCGAACTCCGATTGAATTCGCCTGTATCCCGTCATGTCCTGCTCACCGCGCCCGAAAGGCCTCCGATGCGCTACGTAGACTCCGTGGTCGACCTGGTCGGCGACACCCCGCTGGTCAGACTGAACTCGGTCGCCCGCGGCCTGGCCGCGACCGTGCTGGCGAAGGTCGAGTACTTCAATCCGGGCGGCTCGGTGAAGGACCGGATCGCGCTGCGGATGATCGAGGCGGCCGAGGCCTCCGGCGCGCTCGTGCCCGGCGGCACCATCGTGGAGCCGACCAGCGGGAACACCGGGGTGGGGCTGGCCATGGTGGCCCAGCGCAAGGGGTATCAGTGCGTGTTCGTCTGCCCGGACAAGGTCTCCCAGGACAAGATCAACGTGCTGCGCGCGTACGGCGCCGAGGTGGTGGTCTGCCCGACCGCGGTCGCTCCTGAGCATCCCGACTCCTACTACAACGTCTCCGACCGGCTGGTGCGCGAGATCCCCCGGGCCTGGAAGCCGGACCAGTACTCGAACCCCAACAACCCCCTCTCGCACTACCACTCGACCGGCCCGGAGCTGTGGAGCCAGACGGAGGGGCGCATCAGCGCCTTCGTCGCCGGGGTCGGCACAGGTGGAACGATCAGCGGGACCGGGCGGTTCCTCAAGGAGATCTCGGACGGCCGGGTGAAGATCATCGGCGCGGATCCGGAGGGCTCGGTCTACTCCGGCGGCTCCGGGCGGCCGTACCTCGTCGAGGGCGTCGGCGAGGACTTCTGGCCCGAGTGCTACGACCGGGAGATCACCGACGAGGTGATCGCGGTCTCCGACAAGGACTCCTTCACCATGACCCGGCGGCTGGCCCGCGAGGAGGGGCTGCTGGTCGGCGGGTCCTGCGGCATGGCCGTCGTCGCGGCGCTGCGATACGCGCGGCGGCTGACGGCGGACGACGTGGTCGTGGTGCTGCTGCCGGACTCCGGCCGCGGCTACCTGTCGAAGATCTTCAACGACGACTGGATGGCCGACTACGGCTTCCTGGCCCCGCCGACCGCAGAGGCCACCGTGGCCGACGTGCTGGACCGGCGCGGGGAGGGGCTGCCCGACCTGGTCCACATGCACCCGCACGAGACCGTCGGCCAGGCGATCCAGACCCTGCGCGAGTACGGGGTCAGCCAGATGCCGCTGGTCAAGGAGGAGCCGCCGGTGATGGCCGCGGAGATCGTCGGCTCGATCGTGGAGCGCGACCTGCTCGACGCGCTGTTCACCGGGCGGGCGAAGCTGGAGGACCCGCTGGAGGGCCACAAGTCGGGCCTGCTGCCGCAGGTCGGCTCCGGCGAGCCGATCAGCGCCCTGATGTCGGTGCTGGAGAAGGCGGACGCGGCGGTGGTGCTGATAGAGGGAAAGCCGCGCAGCGTGCTGTCCCGGCAGGACCTGCTCGCCTTCCTGGCCGGCACGACCGGGTCCGGGCCGGCCGGGGCGGCGGGAGCGGCGGCCGCGGCGGGCTGAACGCTCCGCAGCGGCAGGTTCCTGTTATTGCGAATCAATTGCATCTGCAGTCTCTGTGCGAATAGCATCGCTTTGCGCCGCACGTCGTGGCCGGCGCGAGGAGACCACGCGAGACGACGGAGAGTGCGGGAACCATGGGCGATCCGGCAGCCGGGACCGTGTGGCCGGGACGGATCGCCCGGATCCGCGCCTCGCTGACTCCGGCCGAGTGGCGGCGCACGATCCTGATGTTCGCCTCGATCACGCTGCTGCACGTCGTCGGCTTCGGGGTGTTCGTGTTCCTGGTCGTGCCGCAGCACTACAAGGGCCTGGGCGCGGGCGTGGCGATCCTGGCCTACACGCTGGGCCTGCGCCACGCCTTCGACGCGGACCACATCTCCGCGATCGACAACACCACCCGCAAGCTGATGGGCGACGGCCAGCGGCCGCTCAGCGTCGGCTACTTCTTCTCGCTGGGCCACTCCTCGATCGTGGTGGCGATCGGCGCCGGCATCCTGATCGCCGAGAAGGCCGTCTACTCGGCCGTCTCGAACGGCGGATCAAGCCTCGAGCGGTTCGGCGGGGTGTTCGGCACGCTGGTCTCCGCGACCTTCCTGTACCTGATCGCGGTACTGAACATCGTGATCCTGGCCGGGATCGTGAAGGTGTGGCGCTCGATGCGCCGCGGCCTCTACGACGAGGCGGCGCTGGAGGCACAGCTCGAGCAGCGCGGGCTGATGTACCGGTTCTTCGGCAAGTGGATGCGCGCGATCCGGCGACCCTGGCAGATGTACCCGGTCGGCGTGGTGTTCGGGCTCGGCTTCGACACCGCCACCGAGGTCGCGCTGCTGGCGACCACGGCGCTGCTGGCCTCGCAGCACATCCCCTGGTACGCGATCATGGCGCTGCCGGTGCTGTTCATGGCCGGGATGACGCTGATGGACACGCTCGACGGCTGCTTCATGAACGTCGCGTACGGCTGGGCCTTCCTGAACCCGGTGCGCAAGGTCTACTACAACCTGGCGATCACCGGGCTGTCGGTCTCGATCTGCTTCTTCATCGGCACCGTGGAGCTGCTCGGCCTGCTGCCGCAGGAGCTGCACCTGACCGGCCGGTTCTGGGACGCGGTGGCCGGCTTCGACATCAACAAGGCCGGCTTCGTCATCGTGGCGATGTTCGTGCTCACCTGGGCCGCGGCGATGGTGGTCTGGAAGGTCGGCCGGATCGAGGAGAAGTGGACGGCGGGGCTGGAGGGCGCGCCGGCGCCGGCCTCTGCGGCCACGACGCTCGAATCCTGACAAATATCCCCTAATCGCGCACCTCGGCGCGCTTTTGGCGACCCGTCGCCAAAAATATTGACAGAGACTTTCAGTTAGACTTCTATGTCAGTTAGAAGTCACTTCCGAAAGGTAGGCTCTGTCATGAACGCACCGGACACCGTCGGGGCGCGCCGCTGGCTCGTGCTCGTCGCCCTCGCGCTCAGCGTCCTCGTCGTCGGCATCGACATGACCGTGCTGAACGTGGCGCTGCCGACGATCGGCCCCGCGCTGCACGCCACCTCGACCGATCTGCAGTGGTTCGCCGACGCGTACAGCCTCGTGGTCGCCGCCGCCCTGCTGCCCGCGGGGCTGCTCGGCGACCGGTACGGCCGCAAGACCGTGCTGATGATCGGCCTGGTCCTGTTCTGCGTGACGTCCCTGGCGTGCGCCTACGCGCCGAACGCCGGCGCGCTGATCGCGGCGCGCGCGGTGCTGGGCCTGGGCGCCGCGGCGATCACGCCGCTGGCCCTGTCCGTGCTGCCGGTGATGTTCGAGCCGGCCGAGCGGCCCAAGGCGATCGCCGCCATGATGACCGCGACCATGCTCGGGCTGCCGGTAGGGCCGGTGCTCGGCGGCTGGCTGCTCAACCACGTCTGGTGGGGATCGGTCTTCCTGATCAACGTGCCGGTCACGCTGATCGCGCTGATCGCGGTGGCGCTGCTGATGCCGCAGTCGCGCAACCCGCGGGTAGCCCGGTTCGACGCGCTCGGTGCGCTGCTCTCGAGCGCCGCACTGGCCGCGCTGACCTACGGCCTGGTGCAGGCCGGGTCGGACGGCTGGGTCAGCGCGCAGTGCCTCGGCCCGGTGCTCGCCGGGGCGGTGCTGCTGGCGCTGTTCGTGCTCGCGGTGCGCCGGGCCGGGACCCGTCCGGGCGCCGAGCCGCTGATCGACCTGGCCTTGTTCCGCTCGCGCAGCTTCAGCTGGGGCACCGTGCTGGCGACGCTGGCCACCTTCGCCATGTTCGGCCTGATGTTCGCGATGCCGCTCTACTTCCAGGACGTGCAGGGCACCGACTCCCTGGGCGCCGGGCTCAGGCTGCTGCCGATGATCGGCGGCCTGGTCGTCGGCGGCACGATCGGGTCGCGGCTGCTGACCCCGCGCCGCTCGACGGGCAACTCGACGGGCAACTCGGCGGACAGCTCTTCTATGGACACAGGGCCGGCGCTGCCCCCGCTCGGCCCGCGGCCGGTGGTCGCGCTCGGTCTCGCGCTCATGGCGGCGGGCGTCGGCCTCGGCGCGGCCACGAAGCTGCACAGCGGCGAGGGCTACGCAGCGCTCTGGTTCGTCCTGGTCGGCCTCGGCATCGGCTTCGTGAACCCGGCCACGACCAACACGGCGCTCGGCGCCCTCTCGAAGGACCGGGCCGGGATGGGCTCCGCGGTGATGATGGCGCTGCGGCAGGTCGGAGGCACGATAGGCGTGGCCGTTCTGGGTACTATCCTCGGCAGCACCTACCGCAGCCGGCTGGACTCGTCGGCGGTCGCGGCCGCGATGCCCGCGCCGGTCAGAGCCGAGGCGGGCCAGAGCGTGACCGCCGGGGTGGCCATCGCCGAGCACTCCGGGTCGGCGTCGCTGCTCGGCGCGGTGCAGGACTCGTTCGTCCACGCGATGGGCGGGATGCTGTTCGTCAGCGCGGTGATAGCCGCGGTCGGCGTGATCTTGGCCGTGCTGTTCCTGCCGGGACGGCGTGCGGCGGCGGTCGGCCCGGTGGCCGGGAGCGCCGCCCCCCGGCCCGCCGGCGCGCCGGTGCCCAGCCCGACGGAAGAGGAGAGCGTTGCATCAAACTGAGAAGCACGCCGGCGGCCTGCGCGAGCTGAAGAAGGCGCGCACGCGCACCGCGATCCAGCGGCACGCCCTGCGGCTGATCCGCGAGCAGGGCTACGCCGCCACCACGGTGGAGCAGATCGCGCAGGCGGCCGAGGTCTCCCCGAGCACCTTCTTCCGCTACTTCCCGACCAAGGAGGACGTGGTCCTCTACGACGCCTTCGACCCCTATCTCGTCGAGGCGCTGCGCACGGTGCCGCTCGACGTCCCGCCGATCCGGGCCATCCGGGAGGCGCTGCGCACGGTGCTCGCCGAGATCCCGCCGGACCAGCGGGAGGTCGAGCGCGAGCGGGGGCGGCTGGCCTTCTCCGTGCCGGAGCTGCGGGCCCGGCTGGTGGTCGACATGCAGGAGAGCCTCGGCCTGACCGCGCAGCTGATCGCGGAGCGCACCGGCCACGATCCGCGGGACTTCGAGGTGCGCACCCTGACCGGCGCGATGATGGGCGTGATGCTGGCCAGCATGAGCGACGCGATCGACGACCCGGATGTCGACTATCTGGAGCTGGCCGACCGGGCCCTGGCGCATCTCGAGCAGGGGCTGCCTCTTTGAGCCGGTCAAGCCGGTAAGCCGATCGGGCCCCTTGTGCGTAATCCGGATGTGGAGCGAACAGGGCCCGAAGAAAGACCCGAGGACTTCGCGTCCTTCTACGAACAGTCCCGCGACGCCTGTCTGCGCGCCGTGTACGCGGCGGTGGGCGACGCGACGCAGGCCGAGGACCTGACCGCGGAAGCCTACGCGAGGGCCTTCGCGGCCTGGCGGAGACTACGGCGGCATCCGGCGCCCCGGGCCTGGGTCGTGCGCGTCGCACTGAACACCGGCGTCTCCTGGTGGCGCAAGCGGCGCCGCGAGGTGTCCTGGGAGCCCGGCGGTCCTCCGCCGGACCTGCGGGGCGCCGCGAGCACGGACGGATCAGAGCTGCTCGACGCACAGATCGACGCACGGATATTCGCCGCCCTGCGGGGGCTGCCGCAGCGCCAGCGCGAGGTCGTGGTGCTCCGCTTCTTCCTCGACCTGGACACCGAGACGACCGCGCGGACGCTCGGCATCTCGGCCGGCACGGTCAAGTCGCACGTCTCCCGCGCGGCCTCGGCGCTCCGGCGCGCTCTCGGCACCGATTTCGAACAGGAGTCTGTTTCACGATGAACATGCGCTCGGACGACATACTTCACGACACTGACGAGAACTCGGCGGCACTGCGCGGCGCACTCGGCGCGACGGCCGACCGGCTGCGCGCGAACGTCGCCATGGACCGGCCGCTGCACCAGATCACGGCCCGCGGCCGCCGGCTCCGGAACAAGCGCAGGTGCGCTGTGGGCACGGCCGGTGTCGCGGCCGCGGCGACGATCGCGCTGGGCGCGGTCGGCCTGCCCGGCACGGCGCCCGGGACGGTGCCCGGCACGGCGCAGCACCCGACCGCGGCGAAAGACCCGAACGTCGATCTCGCCGGTTTCTCCCTGCAGTCCGAACCCGACGGCACGATCGTGGTCACGATCAAGCAGTTCGAGTCCGAGGACGTACCGGCGTTGCAGCGCTATCTCGACGAGGCCGGGATCAACGCCATCGTCAGGACGATGCAGCCCAACGGCGGGGTACTGGAACCGCTCACCTGCCCCGGCTCGCAGATGTCGAGCCAGGAGCAGGCTCAGTTGAACAAGGTCCTCGAGCTTCCCGTCGACAGCGGGGGCATTGACGAAGCACTCGCCCTCGATCCTGACGCGATGCCCGCCGGAGCAACCTTCGTGCTGTTCGTCCACTTCTCGCCTGTACAGCTGAATTCGCCGCAGGCCGGGCCCTTCGCGAGCGTGCTCTTCGGACTCTACGACGGCGCCGTGCCGGACTGCATCGCGAGCCCGGCGCCCTGACGGTCTTCCGCAGTTCCGGGCTCGCAGACCGCTCAGCGGGCGAAGGTCAGCTGGGAGACGCCGATGTAGCCGGACTCGAATCCGGCCTCGCAGTACGCCAGGTAGAAGCGCCAGGTGCGGTGGAAGGCCTCATCGAAGCCGAGCCCGGCGACCCGCGGCCACTGCTCCTCGAACCGCTCCCGCCAGGTGCGCAGGGTGCGCGCGTAGTCCTCGCCGAAGTCCAGTCGACGCACCAGGCGCAGCGCGGTGTTCGTCCGGACCACGTTCTCGATCGCCTTCACCGACGGGATCAGGCCGCCGGGGAAGATGTACTTCTGGATCCAGGTGTAGGTAGACCGGGTGGCCAGCATCCGCTGGTGGGCCATGGTGATCGCCTGCACCGCGACCCGGCCGCCGGGGGCGAGCAGCCGGTCGATCGTGGTGAAGTAGGCCGGCCAGTAGCGCTCCCCCACCGCCTCGATCATCTCGACCGAGACCACCGCGTCGTAGCCGGTCCGGCCCCGGGGCGGGCCGACCTCGCGGTAGTCGGCCAGCCGCACCTCGATCCGGTCGCCGAGGCCCGCCTCGGCGATGCGCCGGTCGGCCAGCTCCTTCTGCTCCCGGGACAGCGTCAGGGTGGTCACCCGGGCGCCGCGGTCGCGGGCCGCCCGGATCGCCAGCGCGCCCCACCCGGAACCGATCTCCAGCACCTCGGAGCCCTCGCGCACCGCGGCCGCGTCGAGCACCGAGTCGATCTTGCGCAGCTGCGCCTCGTACAGGGTGCTGGCGGCCGGGTCGGGCTGGTAGCCGCCGGCCGCGGCGGCCGGGCCGTACATCGCGCTGGAATAGGTCATCGACGCGTCGAGGAAGGTCTCGAACAGGTCGTTGGACAGGTCGTAGTGCCGCTCGATGTTGCGCTGGGCGTTGGTCCGGCTGCCGTCCTCGCCGGCCGGGAAGCGGGCCACGTAGAAGCTGCGCAGCCGCTGCAGCGGGCGGGGCACCAGGTCGGTGACCCGGCGGGCGAACGCGCCGAGCACCGCGGCCAGGTCGTCGGCGTCCCAGGCGCCGGTCTGGTAGGCCTCGCCGAAGCCGATCAGGCCGTGCGCGCCGAGCCGGGCGAAGAACTCGCGCGGCCGGCGCAGCGTCATCACCGGGGCGCCCGGGTCGCCGCCCCCGCCGAGCCGGCGGCCCGAGGGCCCGACGACTTGAAGCGGCAGCCGCGCGACCGCCCCCGCGAAGATGCGGCGGGCCAGCCGTGCCCTGAACCCGACCTCGGGCACGTGGACGAGGTCCGGCCAACGCTCGGCGTCGACGGCGAAAGAGTGTTCGGAGGGGAGGGCGAGGCTCACCGGACCATTGTCTGCCTCCGAACGCCCTTGCGCAGCAAGGTCCGGCTAAAAATCGGCCAACCGGAGGGGAACCGGGCGCGACGGCTCGGATCTGACGGTGCGTCGGCGCACCGCCGAAACGTCTCAGGGAACGAGCGCGCCCGGAGTCCGTGGGGACTCCGGGCGCGCTGCGTACGGTTGTTGCTGCCGCGCTGATCAGCGGGTCACGCGTCAGGCTGCGACGGGCTCTTTCTCTTCGGCCGCCGCCTCCTGCTGCGCCGGGGCGGGCAGCGCCACGCCGGACCACTCCTCGCGCGGGTTCGCGAAGTTGGCCAGCGAGACCGGCTCGCGCCGGAAGAGGCCGGCCAGCATCCAGTCGGCGCACACCCGCACCTTGCGGTTGAAGGTGGGCACCCGGCTGACGTGGTAGGCCCGGTGCATGAGCCAGGCCGGCCAGCCGCGCAGCTTCATGCCGTAGACGTTGGCCACGCCCTTGCCTATGCCGAGCCCGGCTACCGAGCCGACGTGCTTGTGCACGTAGTCGACCACGGGCTTGCCGCGCAGCGCCGCCACGACGTTCTCGGCCAGCCGCTTGGCCTGCCGCACCGCGTGCTGTGCGGACGGGGAGCACCAGGCGCCGGCGCCCTTGCTCAGGTCCGGCACCTGGGCGCAGTCGCCCGCCGCCCACACGTGCTGACGGCCCATCACCCGCAGGCTGGCCTGTGTGTCCACGTGGCCCTTGGGACCAAGCGGCACGCCGAACTGCTCGACCACCGGGTTCGGCTTGACCCCGGCGGTCCACACGATGGTGGAGGCGTCGGTCTCGGTGCCGTCCGACAGCACCACGTGGTTGTCCACGCAGGACTGCAGGAAGGTGTTCATCTTGACCTGGATGCCGCGCTTGCGCAGCTCCTCCGCGGTCCACACGCCGAGTTCGGGGCCGACCTCGGGCAGGATCCGGTCGGCCGCCTCGACCAGCAGCCAGCGCAGGTCCTCCGGCTCCACGTTCGCGTACCACTTGCACACGTCGCGGGCCATGTCCTCCATCTCGGCGAGCGCCTCCACGCCGGCGAAGCCGCCGCCGACGAAGACGAAGGTCAGGGCCTTGCGACGGAGGGCCGGCTCCTGCACCGAGTCGGCCAGGTCGATCTGGCCGATCACGTGGTTGCGCAGGCTGACGGCCTCCTCGACCTGCTTGAAGCCGATGCCGTGCTCGGCCAGGCCGGGGATGGGCAGCGCGCGCGGCACCGAGCCGACCGCCACGATCAGCTCGTCGAACGACAGCTCGTAGCGCTCGCCGGTGTTCGGGGCGATCGTCGCGACCCGGCGGGCGTGGTCGACCGAGATCACCCGGCCGGTGATGACCTCGGCGTTCGGGCCCCTGAGCACCCGGCGCAGCGGCGCGACGATGTTGCGCGGCGCGATCGAGCCGGCCGCCGCCTCGGGCAGGAAGGGCTGGTACGTCATGTACGGGCGCGGGTCGACGACGGTGACGACCGCCTCGCCCCGCTTGAGGTTCTTCAGGATGCGCTGTGCCGAGTACATCCCCACGTATCCGCCGCCGACGACCAGAATGCGCGGCGGGATGTTGGAGGCTGTGGCAGCCACGGCACGTGGCGCGGCATGGGTCATTAGAGACTCGCTCACGGTTCCTTCACGCGTCCTACTCATGCTCATCCATCGCTCGATCTGAGCGGGTGGCGATGCTGTCCTCGACGGCAGCCACAGCGATGGGGCCTTCGGTCGCGGATGTGGAACGCTTGCGAACAACATGTGCTTGCAAATAACGCTGTCGGCAACTGCGATCGCGTCGGCAGGCGGCGTTCCACTACCTTCCGAACTTTCTTACGCGATGATTATATGACGCGTTGCGACCTCCTCACACCGGGGTTGCCGTTCACCGTGGGCCTCACGCGCGGTCAGCCGACTCCGACCGTCCGCGTCCGGGCCGCGGGACCAGGGCCTTCGCCGCCGCGGTCGAGCTGACGGGGACTCAGGCGAAATGTTCCGGTGCCGGGTGGGGCGCGGCGCTGTCGGTAGTCGAGGTTAGAGTCCGGAGACATGAGTGCGGCTAGTGCGGCGCTAAAAGCGGACGAGGCCAGATTCGCGGCCCTGCGCGCGCAGGGCTTCGTCGGGGTGCCCGACCGGCGCGGCGGCGTGCCCGGAGTGGTCCGGCTGCTCGGCGCGGTCCAGTTGGACACGATCTCGGTGCTGGCCCGCTCGCAGGAGCTGGTGCCCTTCGCCCGGCTCGGCCCGATCGGGCGCGAGGCGGTGCACGCCGCGTACTGGACGCACGAGCCCGGCGCCGCGCGCACCTTCGAGTACTGGGCCCACGCCGCGTGCGTGCTGCCGATCGAGGAATGGCCGACGATGGCGCTGCGCCGCCGCGCCTACCGACAGCGGCGGGACCTGTGGCGCATGGAGGTCCCGCAGGCCACGCTCGACGGGATCAGGAAGCGGCTGGCCGCGGACGGGCCGCTGACCACGACGGAGCTCGGCGGGGCGCGCAAGACGCCGGGCTGGTGGGACTGGTCCGAGACGAAGGTCGCGGTGGAGCACCTGCTCTCGTTCGGCGACGTGGTGTGCGTCGAGCGGCGCGGCTGGCGGCGGGTCTACGACCTGGCGGAGCGGGCGGTCCCGGCCGCGCTGCTGCACGACGGCCTGGACGACCACGCCTGCCGGGTGCGGATGATCGAGCTGGCCGGCCGGGCCCTCGGCGTGGCGACGAAGGCGGACCTGCTCGACTACTACCGGCTCAAGACGCCGGGGCCGGGGCAGCCCCGGTTCGAGCAGGTGGCCGAGGAGGCCGGGCTGGTGCCGGTCCGGGTCGAGGGCTGGGGCCGGGCGGCGGGGGCGAACGGCGAGGGCTCGAAGGGGTCTGCCGCGACCGGGTCGTCGCCGACCGCCGCGGACGGCCCGGCCTGGGCCGACCCGGGCGCGCTGGCCGCGCTGGAGGACCTGGCCGCCGGGCGCAGGCCGGGCGGGCGGCACCGCACGACGCTGCTCTCCCCGTTCGACTCGCTGATCTGGGAGCGCGCCCGCACCGAGCGGATCTTCGGGTTCAGCCACCGGCTGGAGGCCTACGTGCCCAAGCCCAAGCGGATACACGGCTACTTCGCGATGCCGCTGCTGCACGGCGGCGCACTGGTCGGCCGCGCCGATCCGGCGCGCGAGGGGCGCACGCTGATCGGCCGTCAGGTCTCGCTCGCCTCGGCCAAAGCGGTGCGGCCCATGGCGCGGGCGCTCGCCGAGGCGGCGGCCTGGGTGGGCTGCGACGAGGTGCGCGTGGAGGCGGTGACGCCGCAGCGGCTCGCCGCGCCGTTGCACGCGGCGGTCGGTGCGCTGTAGCGCCGTGTGGCGGCATCCGATCGCGTGACCGGCTGCTCCGTTTGCGGCGGTCCGGCAACCAGTCGGTAACCGGGGCACTACCAGCCGGAATCCACTCAACTCGCCCCTTCCGCGGTCTTGCCGAATCACCTACGCCACCGTAACTTTCGGTTCCGTAAGGACTCTCGGCCCACCCTAGGGACCACATGTGACGACCCTCGACACCAACAGCACGTCCGGCGCGGTGCCGGCAGCCGGCGCGATCACGCCCGGCGGAACCAAGCGCTCCGACGCCGAACCGGCGCGGGCGCAGACAGCGGGCAGCGAAGCGGCGGCGGCCCCGGGGGGCTCCATCGCCGAAGGCGGGGCCGCCAAGGGCAGGGCCGAACTGCGCTGGGGGACGCTCGGCGGGTTGCGGCAGTCGATCACCGAGCGGTTCGCCATCGGCGTGTTCGTCGTCGTGCCGTTCCTGGCGCTGCTCGCCGCCGTCCCGGTGGCCTGGGGCTGGGGCCTGGGCTGGCACGACATCGTGATCGCCGTGTTCATGTACGCGATCTCCGGGCACGGCATCACCGTCGGCTACCACCGCTACTTCACGCACCTCTCGTTCAAGGTCGCACGGCCGTTGCGGATCGCGCTGGCCGTCGCCGGCTCGCTCGCCGTGGAGGGCCCCGTGATCCGCTGGGTGGCCGACCACCGGCGGCACCACCGCTACTCCGACAAGGAGGGCGACCCGCACTCGCCGTGGCGGTTCGGCCGGACGGTGCCGGCGCTGACCAAGGGCCTGCTGTTCGCGCACATCGGGTGGCTTTTCGACGGCGAGCAGACCGACCAGCGGCAGTACGTGCCCGACCTGCTCAGGGACCCGGCGATCCGGCGCGTCTCGAAGGCGTTCATCTACCTGGTGATCGCCTCCTGCGCCTTCCCGCCGCTGGTCGGCGGGCTGTGGTCGTGGTCCTGGCAGGGCGCGGCGACCGCGTTCTTCTGGGGCACCCTGGTGCGGATCGCGGTGCTGCACCACACCACCTGGTCGATCAACTCGATCTGCCACGCGGTCGGCGAGCGGCCGTTCAAGTCCCGGGACAGGTCCGGCAACGTGTGGTGGCTCGCGGTCCTCTCCATGGGCGAGTCGTGGCACAACCTGCACCACGCCGACCCGACCTCGGCGCGGCACGGCGTGCTGCGCGGCCAGGTGGACTCCAGCGCCCGGATCATCTGGGTGTTCGAGAAGCTCGGCTGGGCCTGGGACGTGCGGTGGCCGTCGGCGGCCCGGGTGGCCGGCCGGCGGAGTACGGCATGATGAGTGAGTGAGTTCCCAGGCGCACGGTAATCAAAGGCATGAGCTCCAGCAGTCCGGGACACCCCACACCACCGCGCACCGCACCCGGATGACGGGTGAGGAGCGCCGCGAGCAGCTGGTCGAGATCGGCCGGGCGCTGTTCGCCGAGCGGGGCTACGACGGGACCAGCGTGGAGGAGATCGCGGCCAAGGCGGGCGTGTCCAAACCGGTGGTGTACGAGCACTTCGGCGGCAAGGAGGGGCTGTACGCCGTCGTGATCGACCGGGAGATGCGCACGCTGCTGGACATGGTCACCTCCGCGCTGACCGCCGGGCATCCGCGCGAGCTGACCGAACAGGCCGCGCTCGCCCTGCTGGACTACGTCGAGCTGCACAGCGACGGGTTCCGGATCCTGGTGCGCGACTCGCCGGTGGCCCAGTCCACCGGCAACTTCGCGTCGCTGATCAGCGACATCGCCACGCGGGTGGAGCACATCCTGGGCCGGGAGTTCTCCCGGCGCGGGTACGATCCGGCGCTGGCCGCGATGTACGCGCAGATGCTCGTGGGCATGGTGGCGCTGACCGGCCAGTGGTGGCTGGACGCGCAGCACCCGAGCAAGGACGAGGTGGCCGCGCACCTGGTGAACCTGGCGTGGAACGGGCTGGCCGCGCTGGAGCAGGGGCCGCGGCTGCTGACCCGCAAGCGGACCTGACCGGCTGTCAGCTGATCGGCTGTCAGCTGATCAGCTGCCAGCTAACGCAGTGTCAGGCGACGCGTGCGACGGCGAACAGCCGGCGGTAGGGCAGGATCTGCACGATGCGGCCGGCGTGCTCGGTCGCGGGGTAGGCCTCGCGCAGCGCGGCGGCGTACTCGGCTGTGAAGGCCTTCGCATCGGGCGTCTCCGCGCCGCCGAGCTCGACCAGGACGGGGCGCAGCGCGGTCGAGGAGACGAAGTCGAACACGCCGTCCTCGCCGTCCACGACGTAGTGGTAAGTGGTCTCCCACACGTCGGCGTCCGCGGCGGCGTCGGTCAGCACGCGCAGATACTCGGCGGGCTCGTGTGAGGCGGGACGGTACTGGGCGCCGGTGAAACGGTCGCGCCAGCGCGCCGTGCGCTGCAGATCGCCGAGCAGCGTGTGGCTCGGCGCGCCGAAGTTGCCGGGCACGCCGAAGGCGAACCAGCCGCCGGGCGAGACCTGGCGCAGCAGCTGCGGCAGCAGCTCGAGGTGGCCGGGCACCCATTGCAGCGTCGCGTTGGTGATCAGCACGTCCACCGGGTCCGCGGCGCGCCACTCGCGCAGGTCGGCGCGGGTGAACTCGAGCCGGCCGGGCCGGGCCCGGCGGGCGGCGGCCGCGACCATCTCGGCCGAGTTGTCGACGCCGAGCACGCGCGCGCAGGGCCAGCGGTCGGCCAGCAGCTCGGTGGCGTTGCCCGGGCCGCAGCCGAGGTCGACCACGCGGCCCGGCGCCTCCGCGCCGACCTGGGCGAGCAGGTCGGCGAAGGGGCGGGCGCGCTGGCCGGCGTAGCGCAGGTAGCGGTCCGGCTCCCAGCTCGTGGACTGTGCGGGCGTGCTCATGGCCTGCGACCCCCGTGATCTCGGCGGCGGAACGGCGGACGGCCCCATCCTGGCGGCCTAGTATCTCGATGTCAAGATACTTGGCGTCAAGTGTCTTGATAGACTGTGCGGGAGGTGTCCGGAGTGCGGCCCGGCAGCGGTGCCGCGCGGCGAGGACAGGTGATCGGCAGGGGTGAGCAGAGAGTGGCGCGAGGCGGCGGTGACGAGGCGGGGCGGGCGGGCGCGCAGGCCCCGCAGGACGAGGTCGACCGCTTGGTGGCCGCCTGGCGCCGGGAGCGGCCGGACCTGGACGTGCAGCCGCTGGAGGTGCTCAGCCGGATCACCCGGCTGGCCCGCCACCTCGACCGGGCCCGGCGCACCGCGTTCGCCGAGCACGGGCTGGAGCTGTGGGAGTTCGACGTGCTCTCCGCGCTGCGCCGGGCCGGCGCGCCCTACCAGCTCTCCCCCGGCCAGCTGCTGACCCAGACCCTGGTCACCTCCGGCACCATGACCAACCGGATCGACCGGCTGGCCGCCAAGGGCCTGGTGGTGCGCGGCCCGGACCCGGCCGACCGGCGCGGCGTGCTGGTCCGGCTCACCGACGCCGGCCGCGAGCTGGCCGACGACTCGCTGGCCGGCCTGCTGAAGAACGAGCGCGAACTGCTCGCCGCGCTGCCCGCCGACCGGCTCTGCACGCTGGCCGACCTCCTGCGCACCCTGACGCTCCCGTTCGACTCGGCCTGAGCGGGCCCGCGGGCGCCGGGAAATCCGTTTGCGCGCCTCGCGACCGGGCTGACAGGATCCACCGAGGCGCGCACGACCGTCCGCGCCTGTGCTCGGATTCTTCGAAGAGAGTGACGCCCCGTGGCAGCGCACCCGACCGTCTTCCGCCGGGCCGCACGTCATAGCGCGTAGCGCAGTGTTTACAGGCACCGTGTAAAGGCGCTGCGTTCGCGCACAGCGCAACGTCCTTCACGGCCCTTCGGCGGCAGGCATCCGTTCCTGCATTTCCGCACCGACCACAGGGATCACCGTGAACATCAGTACTCTGCCGAGCATGATCCAGGACTCCGTGCGCGCCGGCGTGCTCGCCAACGCCTCGGCCGTCCGGATCGGGCCCTTCATCGTGAGGTACGACGCCGGCTGGAGCAGCCGGTACGCCAACTACGCCGTCCCGGACCGGGCCGCCCGGCCGACCGCCGCCGACGTCGGGGCGCTGATCGAGCACTTCCGCGGCCTCGACCGGATCCCCCGGCTCGAGTTCCAGCCCGCCGACGCGCCCGCGGTCGAGCCGGCGCTGCTCGCCGCGGGCTTCGTCGAGGAGGACCGGGCACCGGTGATGGTCTGCCGGCCCGGGGATCCCGCCGGACCGGCCGGCGGCACGCCGGTGCCGGCGCCCTACATCGAAGGAATCGAGCTTCGCGCGACGACCGATGACGCCGACCTGCGGCAGGCGGCGATGGTGCAACACGTCGCCTACGGCGAAGAAGGCGAATTCGGGGAAGGGGAGATCGACTGGCTGCGCGTGACCGCGCGGCGCGGCGGTGTCGTCGTCGTGGCGACCGCCGTCGGTGCGCAGGGCGCCGGCGCGGTCGGGGCCGGGGTCTGCTCGCCACTGCGCGGGGGGATCAGCGAGATGACCGGGGTGGCGGTCGCGCAGCCGTGGCGGCATCGGGGAATCGGCGCCGCGCTGGCCGCGTGCCTGACGAGCGAGGCCTTCGCCCGCGGCGCCGGCACCGTCTGGCTGGAGCCGGCGAACGGCGAGGTCGAGCGGATGTACGCGCGGATCGGGTTCCGCACGGTCGCCGAGAAGCTCAACATCGCGCTGCCTTAGCCCAGACGCGCCGCTACTGCAGCAACGCTGCCGACAGCAGGGCGCGCAGCAGCGGCGCGGCCGGGGCGGGCGGCCGGGAGATCGAGTCCAGCAGGATCGAGACGACCCACTCGGAGCGGTCCGGGGCGGTGGCGCCCAAGGCGAGCACGCCGGTGTAGCCGGCCGAGGCCAGCCGGGCGGCGTCGGGGGCCAGGCCCTCCTCGGCCGCCCCGGCGGAAAGGTCGAGCCAGCCGCCCGCCCGCAGCATCTCCTCGCCGAGGCCGGACAGCAGCTCCGGGCCGACCGGCGGGGCGGCGAACTCGAACACCGCCGAGCCGGCCAGCGGCTCCTCGTCGGCCTCGAGCGCTGATTCGGCCGGGGTGCGGTAGACCACGTGCCGGGTTATCTCGAGCCGGCCGCCGGGCTCCGGGCGCAGGTAGATGTACCAGGACGCCGAGTCCAGGCCGCGGGCCACCACGTCGGCGACCGCCTCGACCCGGTCGAGCAGCGGGGTCTTGCTGGGCTTCGCGCCGTCCTCGCCGGCGCCGTGGGCCAGCGCGTCCAGGGCGCTGAAGGCCTCGGTGAGCAGTATCTCGACCCGTATGCCGGAGCTGCGGCCGCGGAACGTGCGCCGGTCGGTCACCAGTCCGCCCGCCGTGACGTGCGGGCCGACCATCGAGGACTCGGGCGCGGCGGTGCGCGGGTCGAGCACGGCGACCGCGCCGTGCTGGCCCTGCCCGGTCGCCACGATCAGCGCCGCGTCCGGCGGCTGGCCGCGCCCGGCGATCACCGGGTGCAGCGAGCGCGAGCGCTTGGCCCGGTACTGCGCCGCGTCGGCCAGCCGGAAGAGCCGGTCGCGGGTGGTCACGTCGCCGACCCGGTCCCCGGTCGAGGCGACCCCGCAGGCCACGCCCTCGCCGCCGCGCACCCGCAGGGCCAGGTTGCACAGCTCCTCGGCGACCTGCACCGCGTCCTCCGCGCCGTAGCCCTCGATCAGGACGCAGAACTCGTCGCCGCCGAGCCGCGCGGCCAGCGAGCCGGGCAGCATCGCCGCGGCCGCCGACATCGCCCCGGCCAGCTGCACCAGCAGCGCGTCGCCGTGGTCGTGCCCGTGCCCGTCGTTCATCCGCTTCAGGCCGTTGACGTCGCAGACGATGAGCGAGACCACGGTGCCGTCCGCGGTGTGCCGGTCGATCGCCCGGTCCAGCCGCTCGTCGAAGGCGCGCCGGTTGGCCAGGCCGGTCAGCTGGTCGGTGTAGGCCAGCCGCTCGATCTGCCGCATGTGGTCGGCCTTGGCCAGCCCCGCGGCGATCTGCGCGGTCAGCGCTGCGGCGAAGTCCATGTCGTCGCGGTCGTACTCGGGCTGGTCCGCGGTGCGGGCGGCGAACAGCTCGCCCCAGGTCTTGTTGTCGAACACGATCGGGGCGATCAGCGCGCAGTGCCGGCCGCGCTTGCGCAGCATCTCCACCCGCTTGGGGTCGCCGTGCTTGTCGTCGGCGACCTGGATCCACGGGCCGAGGTCGTCCTCGCTGAGCAGGATCGCCGGGAAGTCGGAGACCGGGTAGGACTCGTCCCGCGGGAAGGCCGCCTCGCCGGGCACCAGCCGGCCGTGGTTGGCCCGCACCCGCAGCCGGCCGCTGGCCCGCTCCCACTCCGAGATGGAGGCGACCGCGGCGCGCAGGTCGCGCTGGGTCTCCCGGGCGGCGATCCGGATGACGTCCTCGACCGAGTGGGCCGCGGACATCGACTTGGCGAACCGGGTCAGCGCGCGCAGCCGCGCGGCGGCATAGGCCTCACTGCCTGGCCTTGCCGCCTTGATGCCGTCGTGCGCTGCTGCGACCGGACTCACCTGCCTGCGCTAGGGGGAGACTGCGCCAAAACCGGATCGAGCCTGCCCGGAACCGACCCGTGCACGCTCGGGGCCGCGCCTGCGGCGGCGCCGCCCTCCCGCGTACGGACACTGCCACACTACTGCCGCCGGCGGCCGGAACGCTGCGGATCCGCCCACGCTGCGCGAACGGACCGGCCGCCCGGCCCCAATCCCCACCCCTGTGCGCAGGCTACCCCCGGTGCAGTTCCGCCGCCGGGTCGCCGCTTATCAGCGTGGCCACCTCGCGCTGGGTCTCCTCCACGTGCGGGATGTCGTCGAGCTCCACCTGGCCGTGCTCGCCGGCCGACTCGCACACCAGGGTGCCGCAGCCGAGCAGGCGGTCCAGGATCGAGTCGTGCCGGAAGGAGACGTCGTTGATCTTCTCCAGCGGGATGTCCCGGCCGACCCGGTGTATGAAGCCGAGCCGGATGATCAGGCGCCGGTTGGTGATCACGTAGTTCGTGTTCAGCCAGGTGATCCACGGCCGCAGGGTGAACCAGAAGATCAGCACCACCGCGACCACGGCGATGGCGATCCAGATCGGGTCGCGGGCGCCCCCGGACGGCGCGATCGCGGCCAGGAAGCCGCCTATTCCCACGGTGAGGATCAGCGTGATGACCGGCAGCACCAGGGCCTTCCAGTGCGGCCGCAGTTCCAGGTCGATCCGCTCGCCCTCGCTGAGCAGCCGAGTGGGGTAACCCATGGCTTCCTCAATCCCCTCATGTGCGCGGCCGCCGCGGTGCGCGGTTCGGGCCGCCCGTCTCTCGATCCGGCTGTGTTTTACGGCGAATCCTGGCACGCCGGGGTGACAGTCCGCCATCTGATCCCGCCGGAACTTTGCGCCAACCGTACCCGGCCGCGGCGTTCCGGGACGCCGGGACGCGGCGCCGATCCGCTTGGTGCGCCGCGCGATCCGGCCCGCATGCTCCGATCAGCGCAGATGGACGACGTCGCCGGCGGCGATCGGACGGCAGGCGCCGTCGCCGTCCTCGATGACGAGCCGGCCGGCCTCGTCGATGCCGACAGCCGTCCCGGAAATCGAGGCGCCGCCGGGCAGATCGGCGCGCACTCGCGCGCCGAGCGTGGCGCATTCGGCCCGATATGCGTCGGCCAGGCCGCTGCGCCCGCCGTCGCCGCCCGCCTCGTCCCACCGCTCGTACCAGGACCCGAATTCGCGCAGCAGGGCGCGCAGCAGCGGGTCGCGGTCCGTGGTCTTCGCGCCGGCGAGGGCGAGCGAGGTCGCGTGCGGCGCGGGGAGCTCGTCCTCGCGCAGCGTCACGTTGACGCCGATGCCGACGACGACCGCGGGGGCGCCGGACACGCGCTCGCACAGGATGCCGCCGAGCTTGCGGCCGGTCCCGTAGTCGGTCGCCGTCTCGGACGGGACGATCAGGTCGTTGGGCCACTTGAGCTTGACCTCGAGCCCGCCGATGCGGGTCAGCGCGGTGCCCGCGGCGAGGCCGGCGAGCAGCGGCAGCCAGCCCCAGGCCGCCTGGGGCGCGGTCGGGCGCGCCAGAATCGAGAGGAACAGACCGGAGCGCGGCGGCGCGGTCCAGGCACGGCCCTGCCGCCCCCGGCCGGCGGTCTGGACCTCGGCGATCACCACCGAGCCGTGCGGGGCGCCGTCGTCGGCGGCCTCGGCCAGGATCGCGTTGGTCGAGTCGACTTCCGGCAGGACCCGCAGCGCCGCGAAGCCCCGCGCGCTCAGTTCGCCCCGCTCCAACGCGCTGTCCGGGTCGTCGAGCTGCGACGGCGGCACCATGAGGGCGCGCTGCAGGTTGTGCTCGTCCAACGGAGGACGGTCGAGATCGTTATATGGGGAAGCCATGGTCGACAGACTATGGCGAGCGTATAGATTGGCGTCAGTTGGCCACTGTCCTCATTGCCCCGTGGCGTCCGTGTTGCGGCACGGCCCGGCGGCGACGGGGATTCTGCATGCGCGCCGGACAGGAGTAGACGGAGCACGATGTCCGAAGAGATCGACATCCACACGACTGCGGGCAAGATCGCGCTGCTGCGCGAGAAGCTCGACGAGGCGGTACACGCCGGCTCGGCGCGCGCAGTGGAGAAGCAGCACGCCAAGGGAAAGCTGACCGCGCGCGAGCGGATCGAGCTGCTGGTCGACGAGGGCTCGTTCCAGGAGCTCGACGAACTGGCCCGGCACCGCTCGACGAGTTTCGGCATGGACGGCAACCGCCCGTACGCGGACGGCGTGATCACCGGCTACGCGACCGTGGAAGGGCGGCCGATCTGCCTGTTCTCGCAGGACTTCGCCATCTTCGGCGGCTCGCTGGGCGAGGTGAACGGCGAGAAGATCGTCAAGGTGATGGACCTGGCGATGAAGATCGGCTGCCCGCTGGTCGGCATCAACGACGGCGGCGGGGCCCGGATCCAGGAGGGCGTGGTCGCGCTCGGCGCGTTCGCCGAGATCTTCCGGCGCAACGTGCACGCCTCGGGCGTCATCCCGCAGATCTCGCTGATCGTGGGCCCGGCGGCGGGCGGCGCGGTCTACTCCCCGGCGCTGACCGACTTCGTGGTGATGGTCGACAAGACCTCGCACATGTTCATCACCGGACCGGACGTGATCAAGACGGTGACCGGCGAGGACGTCGGCTTCGAGGAGCTGGGCGGGGCGCACGCGCACAACACGCGGTCCGGCAACGCGCACTACCAGGCGGCGGACGAGAAGGACGCGATCGAGTACGTCAGGGGCCTGCTCTCGTTCCTGCCGCAGAACAACCTGGAGGACCCGCCGGTCTTCGACACCGGCGCGAGCCTGGCGGTGAGCGACGAGGACCGCGAGCTCGACACGCTGATCCCGGACTCGGCGAACCAGCCCTACGACATGCACCGGGTCATCGAGCACGTACTCGACAACGGGGACTTCCTCGAGGTCCAGCCGCTGTTCGGGCAGAACATCGTGGTCGGCTTCGGCCGGGTGGAGGGCCGCTCGGTGGGCGTGGTGGCGAACCAGCCGCTGCAACTGGCCGGCTGCCTGGACATCGACGCCGCGGAGAAGGCGGCGCGCTTCATCCGCACCTGCGACGCGTTCAACGTGCCGATCCTGACCTTCGTGGACGTGCCGGGCTTCCTGCCGGGCACCGGGCAGGAGTGGGGCGGCATCATCCGGCGCGGCGCGAAGCTGCTGTACGCCTACGCGGAGGCGACGGTGCCGATGGTGACTGTGGTCACACGCAAGGCTTATGGCGGCGCCTACGACGTCATGGGCTCCAAGCACCTCGGCGCGGACCTGAACTTCGCCTGGCCTACCGCGCAGTTCGCGGTGATGGGCGCGTCGGGCGCGGTGGACATCCTCTACAAGCGGGAGCTTGCGGCGGCCGACGACCGGGCCTCGACCCGGGCCGAGCTGATCACCGAGTACGAGGACGCGTTGTTGAACCCGTACATCGCGGCCGAGCGCGGCTACGTGGACTCGGTGATCGAGCCCTCACAGACCCGGGTGCATATCACCCGGGCGCTGCGGACACTGCGGACGAAGCGCGCTGAGATGCCGCCGAAGAAGCATGGGAACATCCCCCTGTGAGCGTTGTGGAGGGCGCGGACGAGCCGTTCGTCATCACGGTCGTGCGCGGCGAGCCGACCGCCGAGGAGCTGGCCGGTCTCGTCGCGGTGCTGGCCGCCCGGGCGGCCGACGCGGAACCCGGGCCGGGCTCGGACGGCAGATCGGGCGCGCAGTCCGAGCCGGAACTTGCGGACGTGCGCAGCGGAACGCCGTCGGGGTGGACAGACCGGTCGCGTTATGTGCGCGGGCCCCACGTCCATGCGCCCGGCGGATGGCGGGCCTCGGCGCTGCCCCGCTGAACGGTCGGCGGCACAAGGCGTTTCGCTGTGGGCAGATTCGCCGAGAGCAGGCGCGCCGAACCGGATCTTGGGTGGCACGGCCTGCCGCGGCGGGTCAGAGTGGGCCCCATGCACGACTATCGATTCGGCTTCAACTTGCGCGCCGTGCGCTCTCCGGCGGCGCTGCGCGAGACCTGTCGCACCGCCGAGCGGTTCGGGTACGACGTGGTGCTGTGCCCCGACCATCTCGGCCGGGACCGCCCGTCGCCGTTCCCGGTGCTGACCGCGGCGGCCGGGGCGAGCGAGCGGATGCGGGTGGGCACCTTCGTGCTCAACATCGGCTTCTGGAACCCGTCCCTGCTGGCCCGCGACGCGGCCGCCACCGACGTGCTGTCCGGCGGCCGGCTGGAGCTCGGGCTGGGCCTCGGCCACATGAAGGCCGAGTTCGACGCCGCCGGCCTGCCCTGGCAGCCGATCGCCGAGCGCGCCGACCGGCTGGAGGCGACGCTGGACGAGCTCGACCGGCTGCTCGGCCCGGACGCCCCGGACGGCTACACGACCGCGCAGAAGCCCCGCCCGCCGCTGATGCTGGCCGGGTCCGGCGACCGCCTGCTCGCGATGGCGGCCCGGCGCGCGGACATCGTCGGCCTCACCGGCCTGTGGCAGGCCAAGGGCGAGGCGCCGGGCAGCTTCCGGATCGGGACCGCGCAGGAGCTGGACCGGCGCGTGGCGTTCCTGCGCGAACAGGCCGGCGACCGGGCCGGTGACATCGAGATCAACATGCTCATACAGTCGGTGGTGGTGACCGACGACCGGCGCGGCGCCGCGCGCAAGGCGATCGCCGAGTTCGAACTCGACCTGACGCCCGAGCAGCTGCTAGACGACGTGCCGGTCGTGCTGATCGGCACGCAGCGCGAGATCGCGGAGCAGATCGCCGAGCGTCGCGAGCGGTTCGGGGTGACCTACTTCAGCGTGCACGAGCCGTACATGGCCGCGTTCGGACCGGTGATCGAATTGCTGCGCGGATAGAGCCGGCGCTGGGCCCGAACTCCCGGTCGGACGGCGGCAGGCCGATGCGGCAAGATGTGCGGGGTGACGGAAACGACCTTGAGACTGAGACTTGTCCTGGCCTCGCAGTCCCCGGCCCGGCTCAAGCTGCTGCGCGCGGCCGGCTTCGCGCCCGAGGTGATCGTGAGCGGGGTGGACGAGGACGGCTTCGAGGCGGCCAGCCCGGCCGAACTCGTCCTGATGCTGGCGCAGGCCAAGGCGCGCGCGGTCGCCGAGCGGATCGCGGCGCAGGAGGATGAGGATGGGGATGAAGATAAAGCCGGCACGCGGACGCTGGTGATCGGCTGCGACTCGGTGCTCGACGTCGACGGCTCGGCCTACAGCAAGCCGGGTACCGCGCAGGCCGCGACGATGCGCTGGAAGGAGATCCGCGGCCGCGAGGGCGTGCTGTTCACCGGGCACTGCCTGATCGATCTCGGCTCGGGGCGCGAGGTGGCCGACATCGCGCCGACGCTGGTGCGGTTCTCCGACATCACGGACGAGGAGATCGACGCCTACGTGGCCACCGGGGAGCCGCTGCAGGTGGCCGGGGCGTTCACCATCGACGGGATCGGCGGCAGCTTCGTCGACTCGATCGCCGGCGACGCCTCGAACGTGGTCGGGCTCTCGCTGCCGCTGCTGCGCCGGCTGCTCGGCGGGTTCGGCTATACGGTGCCCCAGTTGTGGGCGGCGGACATTCGCTCGGAGGACTGAACGCGGGCCGCAGACGGCGGCGCGATCACCCGAGCGGACGCAGCTTGCCGCGCGCCTGACGCGGCGTCACATACAGTCACGACGTGACGTTTCGGGACGAGACCGACGAAAACCCCGGGTGGTCGCGGCGGGCCGCCATGCGGACCGCGTTGCGCTCGGCGCTCGGCGCCTGCGTGCTCGGACCCGCCGCGGCGCTGGTCGGCGGCTGCGGGTCGGGCGGCGGGACGCCGACGGCGGCGGGGCCGGAGCCCTCGGCGTCGGCTTCGGCCGGGCCGGCGGGATCGGATGGATCGGCCACGTCGGCGGGACCAGCTGGGTCGGCTGGACCGGCCGGACCCGGGCAGGCCGCGCCTGCGTCCGGAGCATCGGCTCCCGCGCCGACCGAGGAGGCCGAGGCGACGGCCGCGGCGGGCTCATCGGTCGCGCTCACCTTCCACGGCGACGGACCGCCGGACCTCGCCGAGGCGCTGCTGCGGGAGGCCGAGCAGGCCGGAGCCCGGGTGACCGTCCTGGCGGTCGGGCGCTGGCTGAACCAGTACCCGCAGATGGCCGCACGGGTGCTGGACGGCGGCCACGAGCTCGGCAACCACACCGAGCACCACCTGGCCATCGACGCGATGTCCGCCGACGCCGCCTACGCGGAGATCGAGACCTGCGCCGCGCGGCTGCGCCAGCTGACCGGTTCCGCAGGACGCTGGTTCCGCCCCTCGCAGGCGCCGCACGCGACGCCGACCGTGCTCGCCGCGGCCCGCCGCGCCGGATACCCGACGATCCTGTCCTACGACGTCGACTCGCTCGACTACACCGATCCCGGCCCGCAGGCCGTGGTGCGCAACGTGCTCGGCCCGGTTCGCGCCGGCGACGTGGTCTCGCTGCACCTCGGCCACCGCGGGACGGTCACGGCACTGCCCGAGATCCTGGACGGCCTGCACCGCCGCGGCCTGAGCGCCGTCACCGCATCAAGCCTCTTCCCCCTCGGCTCCGCGACCCCGCAAAGGTGACAGGACATTGAACAAGTACATGCGCAGGCGGGTGCTGTTCGGCACCGGCGCCGCCGTTCTCGTGGGTGGGATCGCCGTGGCAGCGTACGGATTCATCGCGACGCCGAACGGGTCGTCGCAGAGTCGTTCCGGCGGGAAGCACGTGGCGGCCGCGATGGACCAGGGCGCCGCAGTAGCGCCTCAGCAACAGCAGCAACAGCAGCAACAGCAGTCCACGCCGGCGCAGACACAGACGCAGAACAGCCGGCTGCGCGCGGGGATCCCGGGCATGCCGCCCTATGATCCGCAGAACCTTTACTTCGCCGACGCGCCGAACCAGCTCTCCCCCGCGGTCGCCGGCATGCCGTCCTTCGTGTACGTGCCCAACACCGAGTCGAACACGGTCTCGGTGATCGACCCGGCCACGTACAAGGTGGTGCGCACCGTGCCGGTCGGCGAGGAGCCGCAGCACGTGGTGCCGTCCTGGGATCTGCAGACCCTGTGGGTCAACAACGACCTGGGCAACTCGCTGACCCCGATCGACCCGCGCACCGGGCAGTTCGGCAAGCCGGTCGCGGTGGTGGACCCGTACAACCTCTACTTCACGCCGGACGGCAAATCGGCGGTGGTGATGGCCGAGGCGGACCGGGAGATCTACTTCCGCGACCCGCACACGATGGCGGTGCAGGACGTCCTGCACGTGCCGTGCGCGGGCGTCAACCACGTCGACTTCTCGCCGGACGGCTCGTACTTCATCGCGTCCTGCGAGTTCTCCGGCCAACTGCTGAAGGTCTCGACCATCGGGCACAAGCTGCTCGGCGTGATCGACCTGCGCCCCGGCTCCATGCCGCAGGACGTGAAGATCGCGCCGAACGGTTCGGCCTGGTACGTCGCCGACATGGCGGCGAACGGCATGTGGACGCTCGACGGCGATGACTTCACGCTGACCGGCTTCATCCCGACCGGCCTCGGCGCGCACGGCCTTTACATCAGCCGGGATGCCAGCTCGATGTACGTCTCGAACCGCGGCGAGGGCTCGATCTCCGTGTTCGACTTCGCCGCCGGGAAGGTCGTGCAGAAGTGGGAGATCCCGGGCAGCGCGAGCCCGGACATGGGCGGACTCTCGGCGGACGGCACGGTGCTGTGGCTGTCCGGCCGGTACAACGGGGTGGTCTACGCGATCTCGACGAAGGACGGCCACCTGATCGCCAGAATCGGCGTCGGGCGCGGACCGCACGGGCTGTGCGTGTACCCGCAGCCGGGGCGGTACTCGGTGGGGCACACCGGGATCTTCCGGTGACGGCAGACCGTCAGTCGGAGTCCGCGCCGGCTGCGGCGAGGGAACGGTTGTCGACGGGTTCGGGGCGGGCTTCGGAGTCGTCGGCCTTGGCGGCGGCGTCGGCCTTGGCGGCGGCACCGGCACCGGAGTCTGAGCTGGTGGCTGGTTTGGCGGCGGCTTCGGATCGGGGTTCCGCGCTGGTTTTGGTCGACTGCGCGTCGGGTTCCGGCACCGATTCGGGCTGAGGCGTCGAGGCTTTGGGGGCTGACACCGGCTCGGGCTCCGACTTCGCGGAGGCTTCGGGCTTGGATTCAGGTTCGGACTCTGGCTTGGCGTCCGACGCCTCGGACTGCTCAGGCTCGGCAGGTGCGGGCTCCTCGGCATCCGGCTCAGCCGACGCAATCGGCTCGGGGTCCGCCTCACTCGGCTCAGGCTCGGCGGGCTCTGATTCCGGCTCTGCTTCCGGCTGAGCCGACGCGGCCGGCTCAGCCTCGTCAGCAGTCTCACCCGATTCTTCCGGCTCGGCTTCGGCAGGCTCGTCGGCCTCGGCGACCGGTTCGGCTTCTTCGACCTCGGATGAAGGCCCGTCGCCCACCGGCGATATGGATTCGGTGGACTCCGCGTCCGTCGCCGCGTCAGACACCGGCTCGGCGTGCGCAATCGGCTTCGCGTCCGCGGCCGACTCTGTCGGCACGACCGAGCCGTTCACCGGCTCGGCGCCGACGCCGACCTCGTCCTGCGCCTCATCTTCGTCCTCAGCCTCGGGCTCCGCATCCAACCGCCAGCCGTCGGCCGCATCCGGCGACGGCTCCGGCCGCTGCCGTACCGCCATCGTCGGCGCGAACGGTCCCACGGGCTCGAACGGCTCAAGCGATTCGGCCCGCTCCGGCCACTCGACCGGCTCAGTCGGCTCAGTCGGCTCGACCGGCTCATCCGATTCGACCGGCTCATCCGGGTCGGCCGATACAACCGGCTCATCCGGCACGACCGGCGCCGGTCGGCGCAGCGATCGGGCCCGCGCCAGTTCCGCGAGGTGCGCCCGCTCCTCCTTGAACGGGCCCGTGGGTGCCTCGACCTCGGCCACGACTTCGGCCTCGACCTCGGCGGATCCGTCCGGCACCGATCCCGACTCCCCCGCCTCGGGCTGCCAGACGTCCAGCGCCTCGGCGGGCCCGGCCGCCACCTGCGTCTTCGCCACCTCGCGCACCATCCGCTGGGTCCAGCGGCGGCGGAAGCGGGCCCGGTAACGCCGCCGGCTGCGGCGCAGGCCGAAGAAGTACAGCAGCACCAGCGCCAGCGCGGCCACCAGGCCCAGGCCGATGGTCACCCCGGCCACCAGGCGCGAGCCCTGCCTCAGGTCCGCGCTGGCCTTCTGCGGCTTGGTGTTGATCTGGCCGAAGCCCTGCACCGCGGTCTTCTGCCCGTGCAGCGTGTACGACCACGAAATCGAGTCGTAGGTCAGCACCAGCGTCTCGACGCCGTGGTTCTGGTCGTCGGCCACGATCGCGGCGTTGGTCAGCGCGTAGTTCAACGCGGTGTAGCCGGACGCGGCGCCCATCACGATCTGCACGCAGGGCCAGCGGTCCCCGGTGCTGGCCGCCAGCGACAGGTTCGCCGACGACGCGTCGACCGTGCGCCTGATCGTCATCTGCGTCAGGTTCGCGTTCTCGACCTGCGGCGGCAGCATCGAGGACGGGCCCAGGGTGTTGATCGTCAGCCCGCCGGCGAATCCCGAATAGGTCGCGTTCCCCGTGT
>DASYAE010000289.1:0-157605 GCA_036501535.1 Actinocrinis sp.
CGCTGCAGTACTTTTCCGGTCCCGACTCCATATACGCGGACTTCCAACTGCAGACTTACCTGGGCCGTCCCGTGCTGACCTGGTTCGAGGAGTCGCTTACCAGCTCGCCCGCTGACTTCGTCAGCTCGTTGGACGGCAGCACGGTGGCCACCTTTGCTGGTTCGGGTGCCTATGTCCCCGACATACACGAGTTTCGTATCACGCCGCAGAACACTGCGCTGATCACCACGCCCGCCGTCATTCCCGTCGACCTGTCCTCAGTCGGCGGGCCAGTCAATGGGCAGCTGATTAACTCCTATTGCGAAGAGGTCGACATCGCCACCGGGGAGGTGCTGTTCCGGTGGAGTGCCGCCGACCACGTCTCGCTTACCGACAGCTACTTCCCGCTTCAGAGCGCCGGAGCGGCCGCATACGACTTCTTCCACATGAACTCGATCAGCATCACCCCGGACGACCATCTTCTGATCTGCTCCCGCCATTGCTGCGCGCTCTACAAGGTGGACCGCAGGAGCGGCGAGGTGATCTGGACGCTGGGCGGCAAGTCCAGCTCGTTCGCCGTCGCGCCGGACGCCGTCTTCGGCTTCCAGCACCACGCGATCTACGAAGGCTTCGACACGATCCGCCTGTTCGACGACGGCAGCGACGGGATCAGCGTCTGGCATCCGTCGCGGGTCGCCTGGATCGGCGTGGACACCCGGGCGATGACCGCATCGCTGGCCGACAGCATGACCATCCCTGGCATCCAGAGCGCTGCGATGGGCAGCGCGCAGCGGCTTCCCAACGGCGACGTCTTCGTGAGCTGGGGCAGCACGCCGCGGATCTCGGAGTTCTCGCCGAGTGGCGAAGTGCTCTTCGACGCCACGCTCGGCAGCCCGTCCTACCGCGCGTTCAAGTTCCCGTTCTGAGGCGGGCTATGCGACCGCGGCGCGGTCCAGCGGGCCGTAGCGCAGGGTGTTGCCGTCCGGGTCGACGATCGCGAACAGGGTGGACCCGTAGTCCGAGGAATTCGGCACCTCTAGGCAGTTGACGCCGTCCGCGGTCCAGGCGGCGCACAGCGCGCCCGGGTCCTCCACGCGCAGGTAGCAGCCTGCTGAGTTGGCCAGCGGGTCGTTGCCGCCGTCCAGGTAGAGGTGCAGCTCGATCCTGCCGTCGGCCACGCGGAGGTAGTCGGCGGTGCGGCCGAGCACGCGGAAGCCCAAATAGGCGTAAAACGCCTGCGATCGGACCAGGTCGGTGCTGGGCAGCACCGGCACTGCGATGGGCTGTGCGGTCGGCATGGCTCCCAGTGAACGCGGCGGCAGGCCTACCGGCGATGGGCGTTAACGACGCGCATACGCCGGAGTCGGCATTACATACGCGCTTTTAACGCCGCTGTGGCCTGCGCACGGCTCCCCGCTGACTAGTCTGAGCTGCTGGCTCGCAATTCGTAGATCGGGTTGTAGATCGCGCGCAGGCCGCGCAGCGAGGTGATGCGCCCGCGCAGCTTGATCTTCCGGCCCGGGTCGATGCCGGGGATCTCGCGCCGGCCGAGCCATATGACGGTGACCGAGCCGGTGCCGTCCCAGAGCTCCGCCTCGAGCGCGGGCACACCGGCCCGCGGACGGAAGGTGACGGTGCGCAGGGTGCCGAGGATGCAGACCGCCTCGCGGTCCTGGCAATCCACGATCGGCGTCGCCCCGCCGGCCGGAATCTCGGCCTGCAGCTCCGCGGCCTCCAGCTCGTCCGGCTCGGCCGCCAGCCGGGACAGGGCCCGGCGCAGCCTGCCCATGCCCGGCCGGCTCTTGGCCGCCGCCGATCTCCCGGCGGCCGCGAGTGCTGGGGACGCGGTCTTGTCGTTGGACGCTCGCATCGTCGCAAGCTCCTTCCTGCGGGCCCGCCGGGTCCGCCGGTCCGGTGACAATGGCTATGCCTTTGGCTGTGCTGTTCGGTTGTCGTGCCGTCGGTGCGCGTCCGGGCCTTCCTCAGGGCCGGTTCACGCTCTGCTGCTTGGCTTTCTCCACCCGCTCCGCGGCCGAGCGCAGCTGGTAGGGCACGCTGGCGACCACGACGCGGCGCAGGAAGAGCAGGCGGCCCTTCAGGCGCAGCGCGGACTGGTTGTGCAGCAGCTGTTCCCACCAGTGGCCGAGCACGTATTCGGGGATGTACACGGTCACGATGTCGTTCGGATTCTCGGTCCGCACGCGTTTGACGTAGTCGACCACCGGGCGGGTGATCTCCCGGTAGGGCGAGGCGACGACGGTCAGCGGCACCGGGATGTTGCGCTCGTTCCACTGCTCCTTGAGCGTGGCGACCTCGCTCTGGTCGATCTCGACGGTGACCGCCTCCAGGGTGTCCGGCCGGGTCGCCGAGGCGTAGCTCAGGGCGCGCAGGGTCGGCAGGTGCAGCTTGGAGACCAGCACCATCGCGTGGTTGCTGGAGGGTCGCAGCATTCTGAAGTCTTCCGGCGGGGTGAGCTCGATCGCCACCTTCTCGTAGTGCCGTCGGATCGCCCGCATGGTGAGCCAGATCAGCGGCATGGCCAGCACCACGATCCAGGCGCCCTTGATGAACTTGGTCGCCAGCACGATGACCAGCACCAGCCCGGTGAAGCCGGCCCCGATCGCGTTGATCACCCGGGAGCGCATCATCTTGTACCGCGCCGCGCGGTCGGTCTCGGTGAGCAGCAGCCGGTTCCAGTGCCGGACCATGCCGGTCTGGCTGCAGACGAAGGACACGAACACGCCGACGATGTAGAGCTGGATCAGCCGGGTCGGCGAGGCCTGGAACGCCAGCACCAGCACGATGGCGAAGCCGGACAGCAGCAGGATGCCGTTGGAGTAGGCCAGCCGGTCGCCGCGGTTGCGCAGCTGGCGGGGCATGTAGCTGTCCCGGGACAGGATCGAGGCGAGCACCGGGAAGCCGTTGAACGCGGTGTTCGCGGCCAGCACCAGGATCAGCGCGGTGAAGAACTGCAGCAGGTAGAACATCGGCGAGGAGCCGCCGAACACCGAGCGGCCGACCTGCGCGATGACGGTGCGCGGCACGGTCCCGGCGGGCAGGCCGATCAGCTGCGACGGGTCGTCCGCGGCGTGTACGTGCCCTGCCAGGGCGAGCGCGGTGACGCCGGCGAACATGGCGACCGCGATGCCGCCGAGCAGGGCCAGCGTCGTTGCGGCGTTCTTGCTCTTCGGCGGCTTGAACGCGGGCACGCCGTTGCTGATCGCCTCGACGCCGGTCAGCGCGGTGCAGCCGGAGGCGAAGGCGCGCAGCAGCAGGAAGGCGAGGGCCAGGCCGCCGTACGAGCCGGTCGCCTTGATCTGGTAGGTGGCGCTCTCGGCGTGCAGGGGATGGCCGGTCACGATCTTGAACACGCCCCAGATGATCATCAGCGCGACCGAGCCGACGAAGCAGTAGGTGGGGACGGCGAACGCAGTGCCGGACTCGCGCACGCCGCGCAGGTTCATCAGGGTGATGACCGCGATGACGAGGACAGCGATGAGCACCACGTGCGAGTTGAGCGAGGGGATGGCCGAGGCGAGGTTCGCCACGCCGGAGGAGACCGACACCGCGACGGTGAGCGTGTAGTCCACCATCAGGGCGCTGGCGACGGTGAGCCCGGCCCTCGGACCGAGGTTCGTGGTGGCCACCTCGTAGTCGCCGCCGCCGGACGGGTAGGCGTGTACGTTCTGCCGGTAGGACGCGACGACCACGAGCATCAGCAGCCCCACCGCGCCGGCTATGTACCACGTGAAGTGGAACAGCGCCAGGCCGCCGGCGGACAGCACCAGCAGGATCTCCTCGGTGGCGTAGGCGACCGAGGACAGGGCGTCGGAGGCGAACACCGGCAACGCGATCTTCTTCGGCAGGGTCGCCTCGCCGAGCAGTTCGCTGCGCATCGGCCGACCGACCAACACGCGTTTCGTCATCCCCATCAGTGAAGGCACGCGGGGCATGCTAAGCGACTTGTCGGGTTCTGGGCGAGGGCGCGGGGCCGATTCCCGGAATCAGATTATTCATATGCATTCATCCTGATAGAGACCGGTTTTAACGCTTTTTAAACGGGCCACTGAAGCGACATTTCGCCCCCCGCGGGCGCTGGACGCGCGGCGCTGTGAGCGGGTAGACAGAGGTGTCCGAACCGGGCCCGGGGCCGCGCGTCGACCGCGCCCGCCCGGTGCCCGGTCCCCTCCCGTCCGCCAGGAGCCAGGAACGATGCTGGGCACCGCCGGGTCTCATCCAGTGCTGTCAGCGCGTGGTGCATCGGGCGAGCCACGGCGGCGCGGCGGTGACCGATGGCAGGGCGCGGCCGCCGCGGCCCTGGTTCCGCCGGCGCTGACCGCGCTGCTCACGTACGTGGCGCACGGGCTGAACCTGACCAGCCAGGTGCTGCTGTACCTCGTCGCGGTGGTCGCGATCGCCCGGCTCGGCGGGATGATCTCGGCGCTGGTCGCGGCGATCTGGGCATCGCTGCTGATGAACTACTTCTTCATCAGCCCGGTGCACTCGATCACCATCGCGGACGGGAACAACGCGATCGCGCTGTGCGTGTTCGTGATCGTCGCGCTGACCGTGGCCTCGGTGGTCGACCTGGCCGCCAAGCAGTCCCGGCGGGCCGCGCGGGCCGGCGCCGAGGCCGAGACGCTAAACGCGCTGTCGGTCTCGGTGCTGCGCGGAGACGGAGCGCTTACTGCGCTGCTGGAGCACCTGTGCGACACGTTCGCCGCGACCTCGGTCAGCCTGCTGCAGCCGGCCGGTGGTGGCGGCAATGGTGATGATGATGAGGACAACGAGCACGAAGTCTCCTCGCCGGATGGCGAGCAGGCCTGGACCGTCGTCGCCGCGACCGGCCCCGCGCCGGCCGAGAGCCCGGGCCGGGCCGACACCGTGGTCGCCGTCGGCTCCGACGCGGTGCTCGCCCTGCGCGGCCGCGTTCTGTCTGCCGCCGACCAGCACGTCCTGTCCGCGTTCACCGCGCAGGCCACCGCAGCCCTCGAACGCCGCCGCCTCGCGCAGGCCGCAGCACACGCAATGAACCTCGAGGCCGCGGAGAAGATGCGCACCGCGCTGCTCAACGCGGTCTCGCACGACCTGCGCGCCCCGCTGTCCGCCGCGCGGGCCGCCGTCAACACCCTGAGTGACCCGGTGCTCGACGTCGCGGCACAGGACCGCGCGGAGCTGCTGGACATCGCCGAGCAGTCGCTGGCCCGGCTCACCCGCCTGGTGGAGAACCTGCTGGACATGTCCCGGCTGCAGGCCGGGGTGATCAAACCGCGGCTCGAGCCGCTCGACGCGGAGGAGATCGTGCCGCACGCGCTCGACGGAGTGCCGGGCGCGGCCGCGCGGGTGCGGATCGAGCGTCCCGAGCCCGGCCTCCCGGCGATGCTGGCCGACGGGCCGCTGCTCGAGCGAGTGGTGGCCAACCTGGTCGGCAACGCGATCCAGTACACCGACTCGACGGTCACGGTAGCCGTGCTGGCGCGTGACGGCACCGTCGAGCTGCGGGTCGCCGACCACGGTCCCGGCATCCCGGAATCGGCCCGCGACCTGGTGTTCCGGCCGTTCCAGCGGCTCGGCGACCGGGACAACACCACCGGGGTCGGCCTGGGCCTCGCGCTGGCCCGCGGGCTGACCGAGTCGATGGGCGGCACCCTGGCCCCGGAGCGCACCCCCGGCGGCGGGCTCACCATGGTGGTCGCCCTGCCCGCGGCGCCGACGCCGGCGCAGGAGCAGGAGCAGTCCGCCCCTTGATAAGCTCGCCCGGTGGACGAGGAGAGCGAGATGGGCACCGAAGCAGCGCCTGTGGAAGCAGCGCCGATCGAGAACGTGGTGCTGGCGGAGATCCTGAACCGGGACGAGGCGGTGCACCAGGGCGACCGGCTGCTGGCGGCGATCGTCGACTTCGGCGTGTTCGTGCCGGTGGGCGAGGCGGACAAGGTGGTCTTCGTCAAGGGCTCGGACGGCTCGCCGCTGCTGCCCGGCTACACCAGCGCCGAGGTCTGCGCGCAGGCGATCCCGCAGTCGCAGCCGGTGCTGTGCGACGGCGCGCGGATCCAGGACATCGCCCGGCAGACCGGCGTGGAGAAGCTCATGGTGGCCACCGCCGACCACTGGGCCGCCGTCCCGACGGCGATGATCATGCAGGTGCTGCACAACCGGGGCATGCAGACCGCGCGGGAGCAGTCGGTCCGGCTCACCCGCTCGGCCCACCCGCTCGCGATCGCGCTGCGCGACGCGATGCGCCGCCGGATCCTGGAGTTCCCCGGCGTCGAGGCGATCTGGATCGCCGACGCGCACTGGCAGGAGACCGGCCTGACCAACCTCATGCTGCACGTCGCGCTCACCGCCGGCACCGACCCCGCGCAGCCGACCCGGATGCTGGGCGCCATCTTCGAGCACGACGTCAAGGTGCCCGGCGACGCCCCGCAGGTCAGTATCCGGACGCTCGACCCGAAGGCGGACGCGCAGTTCATCGCGCGGCTCATGCGGATGGGCCTGGACCTGGTCAACGCGAACCACAAGACCGGGAAGGTCGGCATCGTCTCTGTCGACTACGACTCCTGATCAGGCGGCGGTACGAGCGGTAAATCAGTGGACGCAGCCGCTACCGTGGTGTGGCATGACCAGCCTGTACGCCGAACTCGACGCACGCCTCGCCGCCGCCTTCGCCACTGCGGCCGGAAGGTTGGGTGCCGATTCGAGTCCGGCGGCACTGCGCCGCTCCCGGCGCGCCGACTTCCAGGCTGACGGAGCGCTCGCCGCGGCCCGCTCGCTCTCGACCGCGCCGCGCGGATTCGCCGAGGCCGTCGTCGCATCGGCGCGGCTGGAGGACCTGTGCTCGCGGATCGAGGTGGCCGGTCCCGGCTTCATCAACCTGACCGTGCGCGACGACGTCCTGGGCCGGTACGCCGACGCGATGGCCGCCGACCCGCGGCTGGGCGTCGCGCCGACGGCGGCCGCGCAGACCGTCGTGGTCGATTATTCGGGCCCGAACGCGGCGAAGGAGATGCACGTCGGGCATCTGCGTTCGACGATCATCGGCGACAGCGTGGTGCGGCTGCTGGAGCTGCGCGGCCACACCGTGCTGCGCCGGAACCACCTCGGCGAGTGGGGCACGCCGTTCGGCATGCTGGTCGAGCACCTGCTCGACGTCGGCGAGGACGAGGCGGCGCACGAGCTGTCCGTCGGCGATCTCAGCTCCTTCTACCAGGCAGCGCGGGTGACATTCGACGCCGACGCAGCGTTCCGGGACCGGGCGCGCCGCCGGGTGGTGCTGCTGCAGAGCGGCGACGAGGCGACGCTGCGGCTCTGGGAGATCCTGGTGCGGGAGTCGAAGCGCTACTTCATGGCCGTGTATGAGCTGCTGCGCGTCAAGCTGACCGCGGCCGACTTCGCCGGGGAGAGCAGCTACAACGCGCTGCTCGAACCGGTCGCGCAGGAGCTGGACCGGCTCGGCCTGCTGCGCGAGAGCGAGGGGGCGCAGTGCGTCTTCCCCGCGGGCTTCACCGGCCGCGAGGGCGAGCCGCTGCCGCTGATCGTGCGCAAGAGCGACGGCGGCTTCGGCTACGACGCCACGGATCTGGCCGCCATCCGGCAGCGCCTGGTCGAGCTGCGGGCGGACCGGCTGCTCTATGTCATCGGCCTGCCGCAGCAGATGCACCTCACAATGGTCTTCCGCACCGCGCGGGAGGCCGGCTGGGCGCGGCCCGGAACCAGCATCGAACAGGTCGGATTCGGCTCGATCCTCGGCGAGGACGGCAGGATGCTGCGCAGCCGGGCGGGCGTCGCGGTCAAGCTCGTCGACCTGCTCACCGAGGCGGTGGCCCGGGCGCGGACCGAGGTCGAGCAGCGCAATCCGGACCTCGACCCGCAGACCGCGGCATCCGTGGCCCGGTCGGTCGGCATCGGCGCGGTGAAGTACGCGGACCTGTCCACTGACCGGGCCAAGGACTACGTGTTCGACTACGACCGGATGCTCGCCCTCGAAGGCGACACCGCGCCGTACCTCCAGTACGCGCACGCGCGCATCCACTCGCTCTTCGCCAAGGCCGGCGTCGAGGGCACGACCGGCACCACAGCCGGCGCCGCAGCCGGCGCGGCGATCGACGTGCGCGAACCGGCGGAACACGACCTCGCCCTCGCTCTGCTCGGCTTCCCGCAGCTGATCGAAGAGCTCGAACAGTCGCTGGAGTTCCACCGGCTGACCGGCTATCTGTTCGCGCTGGCCGCGCAGTTCTCGGTGTTCTACGAGAAGTGCCCGGTGCTGCGCGCGCAGCCGGAGATCCGGGCGAGCCGGCTGGCGCTGTGCGCCCTGACCGCGCGCGTCCTGGCTCAGGGCCTTGACCTGCTCGGCATCGACGCGCCTACCGTCATGTGAGCGGCGGGGGCCGTCGGCGGCTCAACTCCCGTCGCCCTCCTCCGCGTACACCCGCGCCGCGTATTCCTCCAGCGCCTGCTCGCAGCCAGCCACGGCCTCCAGCGTCGCCGTCCGCTTCGGCGCGCCGAACACGTCCCGCTCGGTGATCTTGGCCAGCCAGTTCTGCAGCTTGACCAGGTCCTCCTCATTCTCCTCGAGCTCGGCGTAGGTGAAGTGCCCGTCCACGTACTCCTTCTGCAGCTGCGCGTGGAAGTCGTGGCACTTGTCGATGATCTCCTCGTACTCGTCGTCCCGCGCCGCCTGGAACGCCGCGAGCACCTCCGCCTGCCCGGCCAGCGCGGCCGAGCTGAACAGCACCGCGGTGCCGCCCATCTCGAGGATCTCCCGGCGCAGCTTGCGCAGCGCCCGCTCGGCGACCGTGCCCGCCGGCAGCGCGGCCACCGAGTTCTGCAGGTAGATCGCCCCGAGCCCCTTGAGCCGGCGCCAGACCGCGGCGCGCAGCCGGGTCGGCTCGGAGGGGATGCGGTAGATCAGGGTCAGCCAGTTGACCGAGTCGTGCGGGGCGGATGCGGCGGGCTGCGGTTCTTCGGCGTTAGCGGCGTTTGCGGCGTTCACAGGGTTCACGGCGTCCACGGCGTTCGGGATTTCGGGCACCCGAACAGTCTGCCCCAATCACCGCCGGACGTCGCATCCAAGCGATCATCGATCCACCGCACGAGTGCCCGCCGCACCGGCCCGACCAGCACTTCAGTACTCTGCATCGGCGCGTCGTCCGGTGCCGGGCCGCGGCAGCCGCACCCATGCGCAGTACTGCGACAGCTGCGGCAGAGTGTTGCGCGGCGATCCCTCCGATGCTGCCGCACGCGGGAGGCGCCGTGAGGCACCCTGCTCGGGCGGCGTCACCTCGGACAGCACGTTCGGGCAGGACAGTGCGGCGTCCACGAACGCGGCGACCAACCGCGGGCCGACGTCGCCGTGGCCCGCCGCCGAGCTACCGCGCGGCGGCCAGACCGGCGCGCGGCAGACCTCCACCTCGTGGATCGCCACGACGCCGCCGGGCCTGGCGAACCGCGCCGCCCGGCGCAGGAAGCCGGCCGGGTCGTCGCGCCAGACCAGCACGCGGTGGCAGACGACGACGTCGAACGGCTCCGGGTCGCCGAATTCCGCGAGGTCCACGGCGGCGATCTCCGCTTGGTGCAGCCCGGCGTCGGCGATTCGGCGGCCGGCCAGTTCCACCGACGCGCCGTCCGCGTCGATGCCGACGACCACGCCGCTCGGGCCCACCAGATCGGCCGCCAGCATCGAGGCGTCGCCGATGCCGCATCCCACGTCCAGCACCCGCATTCCGCGGCGCACCCCGATGGTGCGCAGCATCCGCTCGGTGAAGGGGCGCAGCCTGCGCGCCCGCTGGACGAGCCGGCCGAGTTCCGTACCAGGGTATTGTGCTATGTGCTCTGACATGTCCTTCACTAACCGTCCCCCTCCGTCGCCGCCGGTCAGTATTCGATGCCGGGTCGCCGGCTCGGCGCGATGTTGTGGTTGATCCGGAACATGTTGTCCGGATCGTAGAGTTTCTTCACCAGCACCAGGCGGTCGTACGTCCTGCGGTCGAAGGCGTGCCGCGCCGCGTTCACCCGCGCGTCCCGGGCCGACAGGCAGTTGAGGTTGACGCCGTCCGCCCACCAGCGTCCGAGTGCTGACACGACCTCGTCGGCGCGGGCGTGCAGGGCCGAGGCCTGGTCCGGCGACCCGGTGCCGGCGGCGAGGATCTGGAACTCGGCGTCCCGGCCGGCGACCGCGTTAGGGATCCGCGGATCGCGCCGCAGCGCGCCGCCGAGGTGCCGCAGCTCGACCAGGTTGAGCGGGCTGCCGCTGGCCGGCCCGGCGAGCCGCAGGACGACATCGATCGCCCCTGGGGTCAGCTCCCGCAGCCCGGCCGCCGCGTGGTGGATGTACATCGGCCCGGCGATGTCGCCGTGGATCTCGCCGACCGCGGAGGGCCGCATCTCGCCGACCGTGTCCATGATCGCCGGGCCCAGCGCGCGCATCGGCGCCAGCAGCCGCTCGCCCTCCTCGGCCGGCCCCAGGTACGCGACCCGGAGGTGCACGGTGAACCGGCCGCGCAGCGGCTGCGGCACCGAGGGCAGCGGCGGCGGGCGCAGCAGCGCGACCGAGGCGGACATGTCCTCCGGCATCGCCGCGACCCAGGACCGGAAGGCGTGCAGCACGTCGCCGGCGCGTTCGCCCTCGAAGAACAGCCCGCCGCCGTACAGCCGGCGCAGCGCGAACAGGTCGAACTCGATCGCGGTGACCACGCCGAAGTTGCCCGTGCCGCCGCGGATCGCCCAGAACAGGTCCTCCTCCCGGTCCGGGCCGATGCGGCGCAGCACCCCGTCCGAGGTGACCAGCTCGATCGACCGGACGTGGTCGGCCGCCCAGCCCCGGGACCGGCCCAGCACCGGGCTCAGCCCGCCGCCGAGGGTGGCGCCGACCACGCCGAGGTCCAGGCAGGAGTCGCTCAGCGGCGCGAGCCCGAACGGCGCGCCGGCGTCGACCACCTTGCGCCACCGCACGCCCGCCTCGGCCCGCGCGGTCCGCGCGTCCAGGTCGACCGAGACGGCGTTCATCCGACGGGTGTTGACGAGCAGCGCGCCGTCGGCGGGCCGGGACGCGCCGTACCCGGTCGCCATCACCCCGACCGGCAGGCCGCGCCGCCGGGCGAAATCGACGGCCACGCGCACGTCCTCGGCCGCCACAGCGCCGATGACCGCCAGCGGACGATAGGTGACCACTTTGTTAGAGGTCGTGCATTCCTCGGCGTATCCGGCGTCCCCGGGCTGCAGGACGACACCCTCCACTCTCCGGGCCAGGTACGCGGCATCGTCCGCGGACAGCGGAGAGGCGCCCGGCCGGAGCGGGATAGCGGTCATGGGGTCTTGCTCCTTCGTCGAGATCTCCCCGGCTCTGCCCCTCCATCTCAGACGCAACAGATGTACAAGTCGTCTACGCGCCCGCGGTCCGGGGCGCGAAAAAGCCGGGCGCGCAGTCTGCGCGCCCGGCTCGATCGGGTCGATTCAGCAGCTGAGCAGCACGTCGACGAGCTTGCGGTAGCGCTGGACGGCAACCCGCAGCTGCTCGGTCTGATGCGCGTCGGCCTCGTCCGGGTCGGTCCGCATCGTGCCCCGCCGCGCCTCGATTCCGGCGGCGAACTCGCGGGCGATCTCGCCGAGCAGCCGGTCGGCGTCCGCGGTGGCCTTGTGCGGGTCGTCGATGAACGCGACCTGGATGTCGCGCAGCCGCGTCACGAAGATCGAGGCCTGATCGGCCGGGATGATCGTGTCAGAGACCGCCGCGGCGTCGGTGGAGGGCGAGAAGCCCTGAGCGGGCTCGGCGCCGATCAGCGAGCCGGAGCTGACGGCCCCGGCGGCCGCGGGCTCTGCTTCGGGCACCGTCGCCGCGAGCGCTTCATCCTCGAGTGCTGATTTGTCGGGGACCGTCTCCGGCGCCGGCGCTTCGGCGGCCGGCTCTTCGTAGGCTGAGCCCTCTTCTTCGTAAGCTGAGCCCTCGGACGCCAGGCCGTCGTGCTCCGCCGTCGACTCGGCGGACTCGGCTTCAGCCTCGGCCTCGTCGGTCCGCTCGGCCTCATCCGGCTCCGTCTGCGTGCCCAGCACGTCAGGCCACGCGCCGCCGATGGTGTCCGCGCCACCTGCCTCGTGCTCGGTGCTGTAATCGTGCTCGGACTCGGGTTCTGCCTCGCGTTCCGCTTCAGACCCCTCTTCGGGCTCTGCTTCGCCGGCCGGGTAGCCGGCCGCGGTCGGGTCCAGCGCGTCCGGGTCGTCGCCCGGCCGGTGCTGGTAAGGGGATTCGACTGTCATGGTTGCGCCTTCGGCTGGGTGGGGACGGTGATGGGTCAGGGCGCGACGATCTGCTGCGGACGGCCGAGCAGGTCCTCGAAGAAGACCCGGTAGTGCAGCATCGCCTGGCGCAGCGTCTCGGTCTCGGACGTGGACAGTCCGCCGTTCGAGTCCGCCGCGGAAGAGGCCGCAGCAGCCGCGGGGGAGCCGGTCTGCGCGGACGCGGGCCGGGCACCGTTGGTGGCCACGTCGGCATCGGCATCGGCCGAGGGCGTGCCCGCGGCTGATCCGTCGCGCCGATAATCGGCGCCGTCATCTTGGCTCTCGTATTTCGCGTATTTCGCATCGTCCTGCGCGGCAACGGAATCGCCGGCCGTGGGACCGGTCGGCGGTGCCGCGTCGCTGTGCGCCATGTCGTATCCGCGCCGGTACTCAGCCAGGCTGGCCGGGTATTCCACCGCGGCCAGAGCCAGCTGCCGGTCGACATCCTGGCCGGGATAGCCGATCGCGGTCAGCAGCGCGCCGACGATGCGCTCGACCTGCCGCTCGGCGGCGACCGGGTCGTCGACGAAGCCGGCCTGGGCGTCGGCCCAGGCGGCGGCGTACCGGTCCCGGGACTGCTCGTCGAGCGGCTGCAGCCGCAGCTCCCGATGCGTCTGCTCGAGCTCGCTGAGCTCCCGCTCGGCGGCCCGGTTGTCGCCGTGCCGCGCGGCCACCCGGTCGTATTCGGGGCCGAACGTACGGCGCAGGCGCCCGCCGCGTGTGCGCGACCTCACGGCCGGCGCCGCCAGGATCGCGGCGGCGACCACGAGCACGAGGACGATCACCAGGACCGTCGTTGAAGCACTCATGTGTTCCTCCTGAACGAATCCGCCCGCCGCATTGCCGCGCGGCGCGAAGTCAAACGGGGAACACCCCAAAGTGCACACGGCGATCAGCGGTCGGTCCGCTCGTCCGTGCGCCCTGCAAGGCTGGTGGGTACAGCGGCCCCGACCGGGCCGATCGGACTACCCCTTCTGCGTTGCTCGCCGGGCGAGTTCCTCGAGCCGGGCGTGCAGACGGCCGACGTAGTCCTCGGACTCCGGCTTCATCAGGACGCTGCGCAGAATGCGGGCTCCGTCGGCGTCCGCGGCGACGTCGGCGTGCCGCGCGCGCATCGCGTCGGCCGAGACTCGCAGCGTGCTGAGGTAGACCGGATCCTCGGCGTCCGTCATCCCGTCGTGCAGGACGCGGGCGGTCGCGGCGTCGATCGCGCTGAGGGCGCGCGGATCGGCCGCCGGGAAGCAGCAGACGATATCGAGCTCAGGAGCCTGATAGAGCTCGAGCAGGTCGCTTGCCTCGATCCGCGCGGCCCAGTCGAGCGCCGCCCGCCGGCCCGCCGCCAGGACCCGGCCCAGCCCCTCCGGCGTCGGCGGCAGCAGCTGGAAGGTGAGCCAGAGCGCCGCGGCTGCGGCGCCGGCCCGGGAGCACTCCAGGCTGATCTCGCCGAGGTGCAGCTCGTCGGAGGTGAAGTAGGTGTACGGCGAGTCGTGCACGTAGAAGCGGCCGACCGAGGGATCGCGGAACAGCACCGCGCCGCAGCCGTACGGCTGGAGGCCGTGTTTGTGCGGGTCCACGACGATCGAGTCGGCCTGCGCGATCGCCCGCCACGGCGTTTCGGCCAGCGCCTCCGGTCCGGTCCCGCCCGCCAGCAGCGTGAAGAACCCGCCGTAAGCGGCGTCGATATGGATGCGCACGCCATATCGCTCGCGCAGCTGCAGCGCCTCGTGCACGGGCTCGATCGCGCCGAGGCCGGTGGTGCCGGTGGTGAGGACCACCGTGCCGACATCCCCTTGGCGCAGCAGGTCCTCCAGCGCGTCGAGATCCATCCGGCCGCGGCCGTCTACCGGGACTTCGTGCCCCTTCATGCCGAGTACCGAGCACATGCGGCCGTGCGTGTAGTGCGCCTGCGCGCTGTAGGCGACGCCCTTGTCCGGGTGCAGCTCGCGCGCGACGAAGAGCGCCTCGAGGTTGGCGATGGTGCCGCTGGTGGTCAGGTGCCCGAGGTGCTCGCCGCCATAGCCGAACATTCCGGCGAGCTGCGCGATCACCTCGCGTTCCATCGCGGCGGTGGCCGGGCCGCTGTCGAGCGCGTGGTTGTTCGGGTTGACCAGCATCGCGGCGAGGTACCCGACGACCGCCGCGGGATGCGGCGGCTTGAGCATCTGACCGGCGTACCGCGGATGGAAGAACGGATAGTTGTCGGTCAGCCGCTCGGTGAGGGCGGCGAAGGCGGCCGCGAACCGCGCGTCGTCGATCTCCACCGCCGGGTGCGCCGGGACCGGGCCGAAGGACTTCGACCAGGCCTCGTTCGCGGTGACGGCTTCGGCGAGCCAGTGTCGCAGGTCCACGATTCGCTCCTGGCGTGCGGTGAAAGGAGCCGGTCAGCGGGCGCCCGCCGGCGAACCGATGATAACCGCGGCCGGTCGGCCAGCCGGTCGGCCGGTCAGAGCGCGATGGCGGTCCCGCTCACCGCGATGCCGCCGCGCTGTGCCGACTCTTGGGCCGACTCTTGGGCCGACTCTTGGGGCGCCGGCACGGTCACCGTGATCGTGCTCGGCCGACCCATGTCGTAGCCCTGATAGATCGTCAGCACGGCGGGCGCCTGCACCAGCCCCAGCTCACGCAGGTAGCCGCCGAACGCTGCGGCGGCGGCCCCGGTGGCCGGGTCCTCGACCACGCCCCCGGGCGGGAACGGGTTGCGCGCGTGGAACACCGAGGCGGACTCCCGCCAGACCAGGTCCACCGTGGTCCAGTCCCGCCGCCGCATCAGCTCGCCGAGCCGCGCCATGTCGTAGTCGAGGTCGGCCAGCCGCTCGCGGCTCGCCGCCGCGACGATCGGATGCCAGGCCCCGGCGTAGGCGACGCGCGGCGGCAGCGCAGGATCGAGGTCATCGCGGGACCAGCGCAGCGCCTGCAACAGCTCGTCGAAGTCCTCATCGGAAAGCGGTTTCGAGGTCGGCGCGACGCTGGTCAGCGTCGCGGTGACCAGCCCGTCCGCCGACATCTGCGTGCTGACCGGCACCGGGCCGGCCGCGGTCAGCAGTTGCAGCTCGCCGGTCCCGTGCCGCTGCGCATACGCGACGGCGGTCGCGATGGTCGCATGGCCGCAGAACGGCACCTCGGCCAGCGGGCTGAAGTACCGCACGTCGAAGCGCCCGTCGTCCCGCCGCCGGAGAAACGCCGTCTCCGAGTACCCGACCTGCGCCGCAATGTCCTGCATCGCGGCTTCGTCGAGCCCCGACGAGTCCAGCACGACCCCGGCCGGGTTGCCGCCGGCCGGATCGGCGCTGAACGCGGTGTAGCGCAACACGTCCATCGGGCCACCGTATCTACATGATCGCCTGGCGCGCTATCACGCATCGAGCCAAAACCTGTGCGCGGGCCGCGCGCGGCCGAGTAGCCTGCGCGCATGTCGATGCCCGAGCGCCCGCACCTGTTCATCGCCAACGAGGCGGGACTCGACGCGTGGGACGCCGGCACCGGCGAGAAGGCGTTCGCGGTGCCAGGTCCCTGGCCGGCGCGGCAACCCCCAAACACACTCGAGCTGATCGAGCTCGGTGCGCGGGTGGTCCGGTGCTGGCAGCCGCGCGCCGATAGGCCCGACTAGGCCCGACTGAACTACGCCTTCGGCTGGAGCAGGCCGTCGCGCACCACGGCGATCATCGCGGGGGCCATGTCAGGGGTCTGGTCGCATGCCGTGGAGATCCCGTGCAGCAGCTTGACCAGGGTCTGCGAGTCGACGTCGGAGCGGATCACGCCGGCCTCCCGGGCCCGGTCCACCAGCACGCCGACCGCCGTCATCATCTTGCTCTTGCAAAGCGAGAAGGTCGCCACCTTGGAGTCGTCGGCCAGCACCTCGCGGATCGCCCGCTGCAGCCCGATCTTGCGCAGCCCGTAGTCCACCTGCAGATCCAGGTAGGCGACCAGCGCGGCCTCCGGGTCCATCGTCTCGCCGAGCCGCTCGATGTCGTCGCACAGCGTCTCGATGTCGTCCACGTAGACCGCGGCGAGCAGGTCCTTGCGGGTCGGGAAGTGCCGGTAGAGGGTGCCGGCGCCGACGCACGCGCGCTTGGCCACGTCGTCCAGCGGCGCGTCGCAGCCCTGCTCCAGGAACGCCGAGCGGGCAGCCGACACCAGCGCCTCGCGATTGCGTACCGCGTCCGCACGCATCTTCTCCGACCTCCTCGCGAACCCTAGACGGAGACGTTCTCCATTTAGGCTTGCCAACCGGAGACTGTCTCCGTATAGTTGCCATCAGTCGCTAAGTGGAGAATACCTCCACTTCCTCGAAACTTCCAAGGGAGCAGCTAGTGTCCGACCGGACCTTGCTTTCCGAAACGCCCACCAGCGCGATGTCCGAGACCCGCACCCGCGCCGACGCGACCGCCGGTGCGGCCGATCCCACCCGCAAGCCCCAGGCCGCGAGCCCGCCAGGGCGGCACAGCGCACTGCGCGAGCGCCCAGGGCTCGCCCTCGCCATCATCGTCACCTGCCAGCTCATGCTGGTGCTGGACGCCACGGTGATGAACGTCGCACTCCCCCGGATCCAGAGCAGCCTGCACTTCTCGTCCACCGGCCTGGCCTGGGTCCTGGACGCCTACACCCTCACCTTCGGCGGGCTGCTGCTGCTCGGCGGGCGGATCGGCGACCTGTTCGGCCGGCGCCGGATGTTCATCGCGGGCGTCGCTCTGTTCACCCTCTCCTCGCTGGCCGGCGGACTGGCCACCTCGGCGGCCTGGCTGCTGATCGCGCGAGTGCTGCAGGGTGTCGGCGCCGCGGCCGCGGGACCGAGTGCCGTAGCGCTGCTGACCAGTACCTTCGCCGAGCCGAGAGCTCGGCTGAGGGCTCTCTCGGTGTTCTCCGGGATGAGCGCCGCCGGCTTCGCGGTGGGCCTGATCGTCGGCGGCCTGCTGACCGAGTGGACCTCGTGGCGCTGGGTGCTGTTCATCAACGTGCCGTTCGGCATCGCCGCCGTGCTGCTGGCCCCGCGCTTCCTGCGCGAGCCGGAGCGGCGCCGGTCCCGGATCGACTTCGGCGGCGCGGTGACCGCCACCGGAGGCGTCGGCTCGCTGGTCTACGGGCTCATCCACGCCGCCGCGTCCGGCTGGGGCAGCCCGGTCACCCTGGGCTCGCTGGCCGCGGGTGTCGTGCTGATCGCGCTGTTCCTGACGCTGCAGGCGCGGTCCGAGCAGCCGCTGCTGCCGCTGCACCTGTTCCGCGACCGCAACCGGGCCGCCGCGTACGCCAACTTCCTGCTGGGCCCGGCGGCCGGCATGTCCATGTTCTTCTTCTTCAGCCAGTACCTGCAGGACGTGCTCGGCTACAGCCCGCTGCGGACCGGCTTCGCGTTCATGCCGACCACGGTGCTGATCTTCGGCATCACCCGGCTGATCCCGCGCTTCCTGCCCCGGTTCGGCCCGAAGCCGGTGGCCCTGCTCGGCACCGTGCTGATGGCCTCCGGGCTCGGCTGGCTGACCCAGATCTCCGCGCACAGCGGCTACGCCGCGGACCTGCTCGGCCCGATGGTGCTGATGGGCCTGGGCCTCGGCCTGGCCTTCAGCCCGCTGACCGTGGTGATCATGTCCACGGTGGAGCCGAAGGACGCCGGCGCCGCGGGCGGCGCGATGCAGACGATGCAGCAGACCGGCGCCACGCTGGGCCTGGCCGTGCTGATCACGCTCTACGGCACCGCGGTCCGGCACAGCCCGACGCACTCGATGGTCACCGGCGACCACGCCGCGTTCGTCGGCAGCGTCGTGCTCATGCTGGCCGCCCTGGCGGTCGCGCTGACCTTCCGCCGGGTCGCGCCGGCGCCGCGTCCGACGCAGGTAGGGTCGGCACAGGCCCGGCAGGCGCAGGAGCCCGCGCAGGAGGCCGAAGCGCTGGTGGCGGCCGACCTGTAGGCGAGCGCTGATACCCGATTGCCCGGCGGCCCGGACCGCCGAGAGGATGTGACCGTGACCTCGCGCTCGGACATCTCGCTCTCGGCCCGGGTCAGCCGGGCCCGGCCGTTTTACGCCGGCCACGCGCAGGCGTACGACCTGCTGATCGACGATCCGGCGGAGCCCTGGGCGGACGCCGTGCACGCCCGCCTCGTGCGCCGGGCGGTCGCCGGGATCCACCGGCGCGCGCACATCCTGGACGCGGGCTGCGGCACCGGCCGGCACGCCGCGGCGCTGACCGCCCGGGGACACCGCGTCGACCTGGCCGACGCCTCGTCGGATCTGCTGGCCCAGGCGGCGCGCCGCTGTCCGGCGGCGCGCGCGATGCACGTCGACCTGTGTGCCCTGGACGTCGGGCCGGTCTATGACGCGGTGGTCTGCCGCGGCGTGCTCAACGACATGACCACGGATGCGGAGCGCGACGCGGTGCTCGCCTCGTTCGCGGGCGCGTTGCGGGCGGGCGGCCTTCTCTTCCTCGACGTGCGCGAGGAGGACGGCTCACGCGAGCGCGCGGACGGCGTGCCGCGCCGCCGCTCGGTCGAACTCGGCGGCGGCGCGCACCTGGACTTCACCACCACGGTCACCTGGCGCGGCGGGCTGCTCGAGGTGTTCGAGGAGTACGACCTGAGCCGTCCGGACCGGCCGGCCGAGCGGTCGACGTTCGCCTTCAGCATGCGGCCGTGGACGAGGCCGGAGCTGGCCCGGCGGCTGGCCGCGGCCGGGTTCGCCGGCCTCGAGACCGGCCCGGGGGCCGGCCGCAGGACACCCGACCGGCTCTTCGCGACCGCGGTGCGCCGGGCACCGGACGGCAGCGGCAGTCTGACGCCGCGTCAGCCGCCCGGCTTGTAGCGGCTCCACCGGGTCTTCCCGCCGGCCGGCGGCTCCGGGTGGTCGACGATCCAGGGCCCGTCCTCCTTGGAGGCGAAGTCCTTGTACGGCTTGCCGGCCAGCTTCGCGGCCTGCTTCTCGATGTCCTCGGGCTTCCAGATGCCGCCGCTCTTCGCGTGCCGGTTGTGGCCGAAGGCGACGGTCGGCGGGTCCTGGTCGCCGAAGACCGTGAACAGGCCGCACACCCGCGGATCGCCGATCACCGCGATGGAGCGGGTCTCCGGCGCCGGGAAGGCCTTCGGACCGGTGAGCGGCGAGGGCCACATCACGAGGTGCTCGGCGATCGGCTGGCCGGTGGCCGGGTCGAGCAGCTGGAGCACCTCCGGGAGCGGTTTCCAGTGCCCGCCCCCGATGGCCGCCTTGCCCAGCCACATGGCGCCGCCGAGCGCGTCGTTGAACGAGTCGCCCTCGTCGACGTAGTTCCAGCGGTACCAGCGCCCCACCCGGACCGGATACACCCGCCAGCTCTGGAAGCGCTGCACGAGGTACAGGCTGGTCTCCCGAGCCCGGTCCCGGTCCACGATCTTCTGCAGGCCGTCGGTGAGCCACGGCTGGACCGGGATGGTGGAGCCGATCGGGTACCGCTCCGGCATGTTCAGCCGCCTCCGAGGATCGAGTGGATGTTCCTGGCGCCCGACCCCTCCTCCGCCAGGGCGGGCGGCGGCTTGAAGGAGACGGAGTTGGCCATCAGCACGATCATCTCGCGGAACCAGACCCCGTGGTGGACGTTGGGCGTGGAGAATTCGATCGTGGCGATCCAGCTGCCGTCCTCGTTCGGCACGACCGCCTCGAGCTGGTAGACCTCCGCGAGGCCCGGGTCGCCGACCACGCCGGGCAGCTGCGGACGGGGCAGCCGGCGGATCCGCTCGAAGAAGAGCGCCGGTCCGCCCGGCAGCTCGACCTCGTCCGCCTGGCCCTTCTCGTTCGCCTCGGCCGCCGCCTCGACCAGCCCGGCCAGCACCATCCGCGGGGTGCGCCCCCGGCCGTCGCCGGTGGGCAGCAGCGAGACGACCAGCGAGGAGGAGACCTCCGTGCCGTCCGGCGCGTTGTGCCAGCCGATGCCGCAGTAGATGCAGTTGCGCTGCTCCAGCTCGCCGAGGGTGAGCTCCAAGACGCCGAGCACCGCGCCGAGCGTCTCCATCTGCTCCGGCGGCATGATGTCGACCAGGACGGGCATCGCCGCCTCGAGCTTCTCCTGGCTGCCCGCCACCGGCAGCCCCAGGTAGCCGGGCGGCTCGGCGATCCACACCTGGACCTGCCCGTCGCCCTGCCCGGCCTGGGACTCGCGGAGGATGTCGGCGATGCCCGCCATCAGATGGCCTGCTTAATGTCGTGGTAGGCGTCGGAGACGACCGACTCGGTCTTCTTCGCCAGGTTGAGGTTGCCTATCGCCTTCTGGGACAGCTCGAAGCCCTCGGGGATCTTGCTGCCGATGACCGGGATCTTCGAGACGAGGTCGGCGCCTCCGTTGATCACCTTGGCGCCCTGCTTGACCACGAAGGAGACGCTGTGCGCGTTCGAGGACAGGGCCTTCTCGAGCTTCGAGCCGTCGTCGACCATCCCCTGGAAGGCCTTGGTGGCGTCGCCGCCGAGACCCGGGACCTTCTCGACCAGGCTCGGTATGCCCTCGGCCAGCTTGGCCGCGTCCCCGGCCGCCTCGGCGCCCTTGAGCCCCTTGGCGACGGCGCCCACGCCGGGGATGGTGCCGAGGATGTCCATGCCGACGCCCGCCGCCGCCTTCAGGTCGGTCATGTTCAGGTGGCCGTGGGCGAGGCCGGTGACCAGGCCGGCGAGCTCGGAGCGGGTCTTCGGGTTGGCGAAGTCCATGCCGATCGCGCCGAGCCCGGCGACCAGCGCGACGGCGCCGGCGATCGCGTCGATGGGCGGCGGGGTGATCAGCGCGATCAGCCCCGCGACGGCGGAGATGGTGGACAGGATCGAGTGGATGGCGGCGGCGTGCTTCTCGATCCAGCCGCCGACCGCGCTCATCGCGCTGGTGAAGTCGTGGAACATGCTGGAGAAGAAGCCCGGGGCCTTCGCGGCCAGGCCCTTGGTGGCGTCCTCGAGCTTGCCGGCGTAGCTGCGGGCCGAGTTCTCCGACTCCTCGCCGAGCTGCTTGGCCCGGGTTATCACCGAGTTCAGCTGCTCCTGCGCGTTGCTCTCGGCGTTGCGCGCGTCGTTGAGCACGGAGGAGGCCTCGTTGATCGCGTTCTGCGCCTGCTGCAGCGCGGGGCCCTCCTGGAACTGCTTGCCGATCAGCTGGAAGGCCGGGTTGTTCTGCGCGTTGGCGACGTCCGACGTGGCCTTGGCCAGCGCCTCCTTCGCGGTGCCGGCCTCCTTGTCGAGCGCCGAGGCCACGTCCTTGTAGCCGTTGAGGTCCTTGAACCAGCCCTGCATCACGTCGACCGCCTTGCTCAGCGACTCGTGCGCGTTGCTGAGCTGGCCGACGATCTTCTCGTCGAAGTGCGACCGGAAGGCGTCGCCGGCCTGGCCGACCCAGATGCCCGAGCTGCCGTTGCGCATCTGGTTGAGCAGTTGGCCCGCCTCCTGCATGGAGGAGGTGCTCTTCTGCAGCGCGCCGCTGAGCCCGTCCACGTCGGAGGGCAGGCCGGGCGCCGGGTTGAAGCCCAGGTTCGGGTATGTGGTGGTGTCGTCCTGGCCGCTCATCGCCCCGTGTCTCTTCTCTCTGCTCGAGTGTTGTGTGGGAACCAGCCCGGCCTGCAGCCGGCGGCCGCGGCTACGCGCCGAGGTCTCCGGTGATCTTCTGCATGGCCTGCTGGACGCCGTTCTCAGTTTCCTGATAGGCGCCGTGCACCTTGTTCACGCCCTCGTTGACCTCCTGGATCGAGGACTGCAGCTGTCCGAGCCCGTAGTGCCAGGTGCTCTGGAAACTGCTGGCCGCGGAGGACAGCACGTCCGGGCCGATGTTCCCGCCCTCGGCGCCGCCGAGGGCGGAGAGCGCCGAGCCCATCTGGTCCCCGGCCTGGCCGAGGGATTTCGTCATGCCGGCCAACGTCTCGAGGTCGACCTGGAAGAAGCTGCCCATCACGCCAACTTTCGTGTTGTTTGATGTGCCCGGCACACAGCTGCCGGCACACCCCCATGGCCTCAAACCACGCCTACAATACTGACCCGCACCGGCCAGCGGTCAAGGTTCGCAGAACCGGTGACCGGCGCGAAGGCGTCCGGTTTCCCCGCGCCGGTCCGCTTTTGACCCTGTGTCGGGCTCGTGCCCGCCGGATTGCCCGCCCGATTGCGCGGGCGGGCGCCGGGTCACGTGGCGAGCGCGGCGAAATGGCGGCCGTCCGCGATCCAGTGCGCGGCGAGCCGATAGCCGAGCGGCAGGGCGGCCGCCTGCAGTGCGGCGATTCCGAGGCGGGCCCAGGCGATCGGCGCGCCGTGCCCGGCGACGCGCAGGGTGAGGCGCTCGTCGATCTCCTGCGCGTCGACCTCGACGAGCAGCTCGCCGCCCAAGGGCAGCAGCACGTCCTTGATCCGGCGCAGCAGCGCGCCGGGGTCGCCACCGATGCCGATGTTCCCGTCGATCAGCAGCGCGTGCGGCCAGCGGCCCTCGCCGGGCAGCCGCTCGAAGACGGAGCGGCGCAGCACGGTGGCCCCGGCGGCGCGGGCCAGCAGCACGGCGATCGGCGCGACGTCGACGCCGAGCGCGGGGATGCCGCGCTGCGCGAGCTCAGCGGCCAGCCGGCCAGGCCCGCAGCCGATGTCCAGCGTCGGCCCGGTGCAGCGGCTCAGCAGCGCGGCGTCGACGGTGTCCGCGGCGCCGTGGTACTTCGCGACGTCGAGCTGGAACGCGACGCCGCCGGCCTCGTCCTGCAGCAGGACCGGCAGGGCCGCACCGGTGAGAGCTCCCCACAGCGCGCGCTCGTAACTTGATGAGACCGCGCCGGTCCAGTCCCCGAAATCGCGCTCGCCGAAGTCCGCGGCGGGGCCTTCGACCTCGGGCTGTGGGCGCGGCGCGGGGAGGAGAACTCCAATCTGCGCCTGACATCGGTCCGGATCCGGTGCCTCCTCGAGTTCGGCGAGGCGGGCGGCCAGGGCGCCGGCCGGGACGAGGCCGGCGACGTGGCGGGCGTCGGCCGCGGTGTCGATGTCCCGCAGCGGCGGCAGGATCTCGATGTCGAGGCCTTCTTCGATCAGCCGGGCCAACTGGATGCGGCCGGTGTCGTCGCGTGACATCGGAACGCCGAGCAGCATGCGCTCGAGGGCGTCCTTCGCGCGCAGCCACCGCCCGCTGAAGCCGAGCGCCCAGAATCCGCCGTCCTCGGCCGGGCCGAACGCCGCGTCCGCGCCGTCCCGCAGCGCCGTCAGGGCCCTGTCCAGGAGGCCGGCGGTGACCTGCGGGGTGTCCATGCCGATCAGCAGCGCCGGCCCCGGATCGGAGTCGTCGTCGTCCGGGTCCAGCTGCCGCGCGGTCTCGGCGACCGCGACGAAGGCGGCCGCGATCCGCTCGTCCAGTCCGCCGCCGGGCTGCGGCAGGACGTCGAACCCGTCGGGAAGCCACGGGCCGGTCTCGCCGGCCAGGTACAGCAGCCGGTCGTCGGCGCGGCAGGCCAGCGCGGCGTCGAAGGTGTCCCGCAGCAAGGCCTCGGCCAGCGCGGCCGCCTGCTCCAGCGTGAAGGGCGGGCACAGCCGGGTCTTCACCCGGCCCGGCAGCGGCTGCTTGGCCAGCACGATCAGGGTGCTCATCGGGTCGCCTCCCGCCACACCCGGCTCATGTCCCGGACCGCGGTGACGGTGCCGGAGACCGTGCCGGTGACCTTGGACTTGCCGCTGCGCGGGGCGTAGTCGATGTCGGTCTCGGAGATCCGCCAGCGGGAGGCGGCCGCGCTGAGCACGGTCTCCAGCGGGTAGCCGGACCGGCGGTCCGCGACCTCGAGGCCGAGCAGCGCCTCGCGCCGGGCCGCGCGCATCGGGCCGAGGTCGCGCACGTCGACCCCCTTGCGCCGCAGCCGGAAGGCGAGCAGCAGGTTGGCGATCCGGGCGTGCGGCGGCCAGGCCCCTGAGGTCAGCGGCCTGCGGCGGCCGAGGACCAGGTCCGCGCGGCCGCCGAGCACCGGGTCGGCGACCCGGGGCAGCTGCTCCGGGTCCATCGAGCCGTCGCAGTCGCAGAAGCAGACCACCGGGGCGGTGGCGGCGACCAGGCCGGCGTGGCAGGCGGAGCCGAAGCCGCGCCGCGGCTCGTGCACCACCAGCGCGCCGAGGCCGGCCGCGATCTGCGCCGAGCCGTCGGTGGAGCCGTTGTCGACGACGATGGCGCGGTAGCCGGCCGGCAACCGGCCGAGGACGTAGGGCAGCGCCTCGGATTCGTCGAGGCAGGGCAGCACCACATCGACCCTCGGCGCGCCCGGCGCCAGGCTCGCCAGCTCGAGTTCCAGCTCTGCGGCGCGGACCGGGTCGGCGGCCTCGAACCGCCGCGCCCGGCGCGCCCGGGCCAGCCGGACCAGCGTGCCGGCCAGCACCACCAGGCCGGCCAGGCTGTAGCCGATCCGCTGGCTGTCCGTCCCGGGCATGTGGACGGCCGTGCCGGCGACCCAGCCGACCTGGACCGCCAGCGCGAGGGCGAGCCATTCGAACCGGCCGTCGAGCGCCACGAAGGCCACCAGCAGAATGGCGTACCACGGATATATGGGCGTGGTGATCAGCAGCATGACGCCCATCGTCACGACCGCGCCGCGCCACGGCTGCAGCGGATCCGCGGTGAAGTACACGGCCGCCACCGTGACCGCGATGATCAGTGCGGCGGCGATGTTGGACGCGGAGTGCGGCAGGACCGCGTTGAGCAGAAGGTATGCGCTACCGGACTGATATCCCTGTTCGCTGAAATAGCCCGGGATGTAGCCGATCACCTTGCCGCCGACCGCGAGGACGTGCGGCAGGTAGGACAGGGCCAGCGTGGCAGCGGCCGCTCCACCGGAGACCAGGACCCTGCGGCGCAGCGCCGCGGGGGCGACGACCGCCGGGGTGAACTTCGCGCCGATGCCGAGGCCGAGCAGCACGCCGCCGCCGATCCGACCCCATCTCCCGAGCGCCGGCCTGGCCAGCACCACCAGCGCACCGACCGCGAAGAAGGCGCCGAGCACGTCGACGTGCGCGTTGTTCCCGCTCTGATACACGACCAGCGGGCACCAGGCCCACAGGGCCGCGAGCCGCGGATCGCGTCCGAGCGAGCGCAGGCCGAGCAGCAGCAACAGCGAGGTCGCCACCGCCAGGCCGACCGCGGCGAGCTGGATCGGCTTGTACCGGGCGTCGGCCGGGGAGAGTTCGTAGACGCCGTAGAAGTAGGCCTCTGCGACCGGCGGGTAGATCGTGTGCACGGTCGGCCGGTTGATCAGCGTGCAGCCGGGATCGAGCGTGGTGCCGGCCTGGTCTCGGTCGACGGTGCCGGGCTTGACGCACCAGGAGGTGGTGCGGTCCGGGAAGAGGAACGCGTCGCGCAGCCCGGCAAGCTGAGGCGCCGTCGGCACGTACTCGTAGGGATCGATCCCGGCCGCCTGCACGCGGCCGTCCCATACGTAGCGGTACAGGTCGTCGCTGGTGCGCTCGGGCGCGGAGGCGCAGGCGACCCCGGCCGCGGCGCAGCCGAGCAGGATCAGCACCGCCGCCGCTCGGACCGGGACACCGCGCAGCAGCCACGCCCCCGCGGCGAAGACCGCCCACGCGGCCCCGTAGAGGCCCAGCGCGAACCAGGTCTTGTTGTTCGGCTGGTGCACCAGTTCCGCGAGCAGGGCGGTCAGTATTACGGCGGCGCATGCGGCCGCCGCGGTTCTTACGAGCATCGTGGTGCGACCGGCCGGTTCGGCTCGCCCGATCGGCGCCGCCGGCACATCGTTCTGCGCGGAGCGGCGCTGAATAGCTGGTGACCCCAAGTTCATGCGGGCCACGCTCGCAGCCCCGGGGGTCCGGTTTCCAGGCGGACGCGGCCTGCCGTAAGGACTGTGTAAGCAGGTCGTAAGGGCCCCGTAAGCCGGGAAAACGGCCGGTCCGGCGCTGTGCCGGGGTTCGATGGGACGGTGACGCCGAAGCCCGCGAGCAAGTCAACACCCGGATCAATGTCCGGATCGACACCCGGATCGACACCGGGATCGACACCCGGATCCGGGTCACAGTCCGAGCCGGAGCCGGACGCCCGGCGCGCCGGCCGTCGGGGTGTCCTCGCACGCCGGCTCGGGCCGGTCGCCCGGCGGCTGCGGCGGTGGGCCTGGGCCGAGATCCGGGCCGGGATCCGGCTGCCGTCGCCGCCGCGGTGGCTGCGCCTCGGGCCGATGCGGGAGGGCGCGTTCCGCAGCCCCCTGCACGACGAGCGCACGGCCTCGCTGATCGGCACCGCGCTCGGCATCGCGTTCTCGACGGCGTTCGTCACCGGCGTGATCAGCCATGAGCTGCAGCACCCGCCGTCTTGGCTGCCGCTGCCGACGCGGCCGGTGTGGTTCTACCGGTTCACCCAGGGCCTGCACGTGGCCAGCGGGATTGCCGCCATCCCGCTGCTGCTGGCGAAGCTGTGGACGGTGTATCCGCGGCTCTACTCCTGGCCGCCGGTCAAGTCGCTGATCCACGCGCTGGAGCGGCTGTCCATCGCGGTGCTGGTGGCCGGCGCGGTCTTCGAGCTGGCGACCGGCCTGCTCAACATCGTGCAGTGGTATCCGTGGAAGTTCGCGTTCACGCAGACGCACTTCTGGGTCGCCTGGATCACCTTCGGCGCGCTTGTGCTGCACGTCGCGGTCAAGGCGCCGGCGATCGCGCGCGGGCTGCGGCGGCGGCGTTCCGGGGCGGACGGGGACGAGGTCGGGACGGCCGCCAGCGCTGAGGCGGAGGAGACGGCTTCGGCATCGGCATCGGCTTCGGCTCTGCACGAACCCTTGCCCACACACCTTTTGTCAGCGCCTCTTCCGTCGGCGCAGCCTTCGTCGACACCGGCTGAATCAGCCCCCTCCCCCGCCGGCGCCTCGCGCGACTTCGTCAGCCGCCGGGCCCTGCTGACCGCGACCGGGATCGCCGTCGGCGTGGTGACCGCGACCACCATCGGCGCGTCCGTCACCTCGCTGCGCTCCATCGACCTGCTCGCCCCGCGCAGTCCGGAGGTCGGGCCGCAGGGCGTGCCGATCAACCGGACCGCGGCGCAGGCCCGGGTGATGAAGGCGGCGCTCGATCCCGGCTGGCGGCTGACCGTCGAGGGCCCGGACTCGGTCGAGCTGAGCCTCGCCCAGCTCGCCGCGCTGCCGCAGCACTCCGCGTCGCTGCCGATCGCCTGTGTCGAGGGCTGGTCGGTCAATGCGCAGTGGGAGGGGGTGCGCCTGGCCGACCTGCTCGACCGGGTCGGCGCATCGCCGGACTCGAACGTGCGCATCAGCTCACTCGAGCGCGGCGGCGCGTATGCGGTCACGGTGATGCCGCACGAATACACCCGCGATCCGCTGACCCTGCTCGCGCTGCGGCTCAACGGTTCGCAGCTCGACATCGACCACGGATATCCGGCCCGGATCATCGCCCCGGCCCGGCCCGGGGTGCTGCAGACCAAGTGGGTCTCCCGAATCGAGGTGCTCTGACATGCGCGCGGCAACGACGGTCCGGATCGGCGTAGGCGCGGCCGGCGTCGCGATGGCGGGATTCGGGGTGTGGGGGGCGCTGACCCAGCCGGAGGTGGGCAAGCCCTGGGCGATCGGCAAGTGGCTGATCGGCGGGGTGCTGCTGCACGACGCGGTGCTGGCCCCGGTCGTGTTCGCGGCCTGCGCCGTCGCCTGGCGGTTCACCACGGTCCGGATGCGCCGCGCGCTGGCCGTGCTGCTGCTGGCCGGCGGGTCGGCCGCGCTGATCGCGCTGCCGGACATCCTGCGCCGCGGCCGCAACTCGAATCCGACGGTCACCGCGCTGGACTATCCGCGCAACCTGACCGCCGTGCTCGGCGCGCTGCTCCTCGCAGTGCTGCTCTTCACGGTCTCGGGCGCGGTGCGCGAGCAGCGCCGCCAGCGACGGCTGCGCATCGCCGCCGAGGCCGCGGAAGCGGAGGCGGAGGCGGAGGCGGAGATGGAAGCCGAGCCCGAGCCGGAATCAGGGTCGCGCGACGTTGACGCCCCCGGCCCGGGCGACCTGGCGGGCGAGCCGGAGGCGTGACCGGGCGGGGCGCGGTGCCGGTCTGCTGCGGGCCCCGCTGTCAGCTCGCTGCGGAAGCGGCGAACTCCTTGACGCCGTCGGCGAAGTCGACCCGCGGCCGCCAGTCCAGCTCGGTGCGCAGCCGGACGCTCGACGCGGTCACGTGCCGCACGTCGCCGAGCCGGTAGGCCCCGGTGACAACCGGCTCGGGCCCGGACAGCGCCTCGGAGAGCGCGGTCGCCAGCTCGCCGACCGTGCGCGGAGTTCCGCTGCCCACGTTGAAGGCCCGGCCGAGCCCGGCCGGTGCGTCCGCGGTCCATTCGAGCGCTGCCACGTTGGCCGCGGCGATGTCACGTACGTGCACGAAGTCGCGGCGCTGGCCGCCGTCCTCGAACACCTTCGGCGCGCGCCCCGCGGCCAGCTCGGAGCGGAAGATCGCCGCGACGCCCGCGTAGGGCGTGTCGCGCGGCATCCTGGGGCCGAAGACGTTGTGGTATCTCAGCATCGCGACACGGCCTCCCGCGGCGCGGGCCCACGACGTGGCCAGGTATTCCTGCGCGGCCTTGGTGGCCGCGTAGACGTTGCGCGGGTCGAGCCGCGCGTCCTCGCCGACCAGGCCGGGCGCCAGCGGCTCGCCGCAGCGCGGGCACGGCGGCTCGAACCGGCCGGCCGCCAGCTCCGCCTCCGAGCGCGGGCCCGGCGCGACGTCGCCGTGCGTCGGGCAGCTGTAGCGGCCCTCGCCGTAGACGACCATGGAGGAGGCGAGCACGAGCCGGTTCACCGAGCTCCCGGCCATGGCCGCGAGAAGCACGGCGGTGCCGAGGTCGTTGCAGCCCGCGTAGAGCGGCGCGTCGCCCATGTCGATGCCGAGGCCGACCATCGCGGCCTGATGGCAGACCGCGTCGGCATCGGTGAGGGCGTCCCGCATCGCGTCCAGGTCCCGTACGTCGGCCTCGATCAGCGGCACTCCGTCCGGCACCCGGCCACGCGCCGCGTCGAGGTCGGGGTGCACGAACGGCAGCAGCACGTCCAGGGCGACCACGTCGTGTCCCGCGCCGAGCAGGGCCCCCACGATGTGCGAGCCGATGAATCCGGCGGCGCCGGTGACCAGAATCCTCATGCGACCCAACGCTATGAGCGGCGCACGCCGGTGCAGCCTCCGCACCGCGGTTCGTCACCGGTCGGTAAGGAGTTGGGGCTCAGTCCTGCACAGTTCCGGCGTCGCGATCCAGCATCCCGGGATGGACTCCCGCCGCTGCTCCTCCGGCGCTGTTCATACCCGACTTGCGCTGCGCGACCTTGCGCAGCAGCCCGAGCAGCTGGCCGCGCTCGTCCGGACTCAGGCCCGAGCACACGTCGCGCTCCACGCTGAACGCGGCCTGGAACGCGGTCGCCAGCAGCGCCCGGCCGGCGTCCGTGAGCGCGAGGGCGTAGGCCCGCCGGTCCACCGGGTGCGCCCGCCGCTCTATCAGGCCTCTGCGTTCCAGGTCGTCGACCAGCCCCACCATCCGGTTCGGCGTGATCTCCAGCACCGCGCCGAGCGCCCGCTGCGACTGCCCGTCGTCCTGGGCGACCAGCCGCAGCAGCCCGAACTGGCGCAGCTCGAGCCCGACGTCGGCCAGCCGGGCGCCGAGATCCCGGCTCACCTCGTAGCCGAGCGTGGACAGCAGGTAGGCGACGCTCGGCGGCGCCTGGCCGGCGCCGAACGGCGGGTGCTGCGGCTGCGGGCCGGGCGGCATGCGTGTCGTCTCCTGAAGCGCTGAAGCGGGTCGGGCGGGTCGGAAGGTCTCCCAGGATAATCACAGGTTCTAATAGTTCCGAGGAAGGTATAGTACCGTGCTGGAACGATTTTTTCACCGGAAGCCGTCGGTGAGCAGTGAGGTGCCGCCATGGACAAGAGAGACCAGACCAGGCAGAACGCCGCCGAACCCGACCCGTACGGGCCGCGGGACGCCGTGCCGGAGGACTTCGCTCCGACGCGGGCCGACCGGGCCGCGGGCATGATCCGCACGTCCGACGCCGAGCGCGACGAAGCGCTGCGCGTGCTCGCGACGCACTACGCCGCGGGCCGCCTCGAGACCGCCGAGTTCGACGCGCGGGCCGGCGCCGCCCTCGCCGCCCGCACCCGCGCGGAGCTGCGCCGGCTGTTCGCCGACCTGCCCGGCGGCGCGCCGGGCCGGACGCCGCAGTATCAGCAGCCCGACCGGCGGCCCTACCGGCCCGGACCCGGCGGACTGCCGGCGCCGGGGTGGCGGCTGACCGTCCTGGCGGCCGTGCTGCTGGTGGCGGCCTTGGGCGCGGTGCGCCACGGCTACTTCCCGGTCCCGCTCATCCCCGCGCTGTTCATCCTGAGCCGCCGCCCCTGGCGGTGGAACCGAAAGGCAGAACCATGGACGTGACCCCGCAGTCCCCGTACTCGGCGTCAGGGCCCGATATCGCCGCCGACCCGGCGGGCGCCGCGGCCCCGGCCGGCCGCGGGAGCAGGCGGCTGCGCATCGCCAGCCTGGTCTCGCTGGTCCTGCTGCTGATCGAGTACCTGCTCGGCATGGGCGTCAACATCTTCGTCAAGGTGCCCGCAGCCGACCAGGGCGCCTCGATTCCGGCGGCCATCGGCAAGGCCATGTCCAACGGCCCGGGCGGCCTCGCCGCGCACGCGGGCGTCGGCCTGCTGCTGGTCGTCAACGTGACCGTCGTGCTGATCCTGTCCTTCCGGGTCCGGCCGCGGCTGGTGCCGATCAGCTCCGCGCTGGCCTTCCTCTGCGTGCTCGGCGCGGCCGTCTCCGGCGCCCGGTTCGTGGGCAACGGCGACAACGGCTCGTCGATGGCTATGGCGACCCTCACCGGCGTCGCAATCGCCTGCTATGCGGCCAACCTCTTCGCGCTGGGCGGAAGGCGGGTCTGACGATGGCCGCGGCAGAGAGATCCGGCCGGGCGTTCCGGTTCGGCGCGACGGCCGCCTTCGCCCCGGACGCGAAGGCGTGGACGGGGCTGGCCCGCCGCGTCGAAGAGCTCGGATTCAGCACGCTGCTGTGCCCGGACAACGTCGGCACGCTGTCGCCGTTCGCCGCGCTCGCCGCCGCCGCGGCCGCGACGGACACGCTCAGGCTGGGCACCTTCGTGCTCGCCGCGCCGTACCGCACCCCGGCCGCGGTCGCCTGGGAGTCGGCGAGCCTCGACATGCTCAGCGGGGGCAGGTTCGAGCTCGGGCTCGGCGTCGGGCGCCCGCAGGCCGAGGCGGAGGCGGCCCGGCTCGGCATGCCGTTCGGCACGCCCGGCGAGCGCCGCACGGCCCTGATCAAGACGGTCGAGGCGGTCGACGCACGCTTCGCCGATCCGGACGCCCCAGATGATCCCGACCCGCGGGCGGAGACCCGGCACAGCGCGCCCGACATGGTCCGCGGCGTCCAGCGGCCGCGCCCGCCGGTCATGCTGGCCGGCGCCGGCCCCCGGCTGCTGCGCCTGGCCTGCGAGATCGCCGACATCCTGGCGATCGGCCTGCCGGCGCAGAGCACCGAGGACGACTTCGCCGCGAAGGCCGGCGAGCTGCGCTCCCTCTCGGCCGAGGACTTCGAGCGGCTGGAGCTCGCGGCCAACATCGGCCTGGTCGGCGACGAGATCCCGCCGTGGGCCGCCCGGATGTTCGGCCTGGACCCGCAGGAGCTGTTCCGGATCGGCGCGGTCGCCGCGCTGCGCGGCACCCCGCGGGATATGGCCGACACGCTGCTGCGGCGGCGCGACCGGATCGGAATCTCCTACGTCACCGTCAACAGCATGTTCGCCGAGCAGTTCGCCCCGGTGATCGAACTGCTCGCGGACGCGTGACCCGACCGCACGGTCGTGATTGAGAGGTACCACCGGCGCCGCCGCCGACCGACCCCGATCATCCGACGGCGGCGCCGTGTGCCAGAGTCTCGGGCGCCGAGGTAGCACGCGCATATCGGTTCCGTAGCACCGCAGGTCCGGGCCCGCCCCGAACGGATACACCTCCCGCCGCGGACGGCAATCCCCCTTCTGCGCAGTCCGAGCCGGTCGCTGCGCGCCCGGATGATCGAATTCGAGTCCTGAAAGTAAAACGCACGTTCGCTGAATGCCAGCGGGGGCGATACCGGGACGCGACAGCCCGGCTTTACCCAGCGCAACCTGCCGATGACCAAGCGGGTACCCCACATTTACCTGGCCTGATGCTGACATTCAGCTTCGGTCGGCTTAGGTTGTGCACGTCGATCGATGATCGATCGACTCACCGAGTCACCGAGATTCATCAGCCGCCCGGCGGCACCGCGGCTCACCGGCGCAGACCGCGGATGCAGCGGCCGGAGCGCAGATCCTGCAATCCAACCTTGTTCCAAGGAGTTCACCCATGCCCAGATGGGGATGGTCCATACCCACCCTCGGATTGGCTGCGGCGGCGATGGCCGTCGCGCCCGTCGCCTCGGCCACCGCCATGGCGACGTCCAGTTCCAGCGCGGCCTCACCCGGCCACGCCTCCACCGTGGCCCACAGCACCGCGCAGCACACCCGCTCCCTCAGCCACACCCTGATCCCCTCGAGCGCGAGCCCGACAGCGATCTCGCCGAACCACGCCGACGGCCACAAGGTCGTCCTACACGACACCAGCGACAACTGGTCCGGATACGCGGCGACCGGCGGCACGTACACCAGCGTGTCGTCGAGCTGGGTCCAGCCCGCAGTCACCTGCAGCGGCGAGGACACCTACTCCAGCTTCTGGGTCGGCATCGACGGCGACGGCACCAGCTCGGTCGAGCAGACCGGCACCGAGGCCGACTGCAGCGGCGGCAGCCCGCAGTACTCGGCGTGGTACGAGATGTACCCGGCCTATCCGGTGACGTACAACGACAACGTCTCCCCCGGCGACTCGATGTCCGCGTCGGTCACGACGGACGGCCAGGGCAACTTCACCCTGACCCTGACCGACAACACGGCCGGCTGGACCGAGACGACCGACCAGGCTTCGTCCACCGCCCAGGACGGCTCGGCCGAGGTCATCGCCGAGGCCCCGTACAGCAACGGCGTCCTGCCGCTCTCCGACTTCGGCACGGTGGATTTCTCCAACTCCACCGTCAACGGCAGCGCCCTCGGCAACAGCAGCCCGGACTCGATCGACCTGGTCTCCGACGGCGGCGTGACCGAGGCGACCACGTCGGGGCTGGACGGCAGCGGCGAGGACTTCTCGGTGACGTGGCAGAGCACCGGAAGCTGACCTGACTCAGAACCGAGCCACCGGCGCCAGGTGGCTCGGACAGTCGGACCAAGGCGGCCCGGCCGATCACTTCGGCCGGGCCGCCGCGTCGCGTCCCGCACCGCCCCAGGTCCACCGGTTCAGCTCGCGGACCATGGCCAGCACCGACCGGCGCCGGTCCTTGTCCAGAAACGCATAACTCGCCCAGGCCGGCGCGGCCAGGACCACGAACAGCGTGATGGGGACCAGCCGCGCCAGCGTCTCCACATGGGTGATCAGCCCACGCACGGCCTTCGCTTTGCACACTTCTTCGCACAACTCGCGGATAGGCATGGCTGTGGACGCTAGCAGCGGCGCACATATACGCAGAAGGTCGTTGTCGCTCTTAAGAGTGATAGCGACACCAGAGCTGCGCCTGTTCGACCCCTGAGCGGCTCGCTTAGCGCGCTTCGCCTGACCTGCCCTCATCGCCGCCCCGCAGCCCGTCAAATTCGCCCGCCTCGAATCCCGCGCAGAACGCCGCCCATTCGGCGCCGGTGAACCGCAGGACCGGGCCGCCCGGGTCCTTGCTGTCGCGCACCGCCACCCCGTCCCCGGGCAACGGCGCGAGTTCGACGCAGTTGCCGTTGTTCTTGCTGTGGCTCGACTTGCGCCAGGCCAGGCTGCTCGACTCGTCATATGCCATGTTCGCCCCTCCTCTCACGAAGATGGTCCCCGTCCCGCCGGTCGCGTAAAAGAAATCGCCGTGTCCGATCCCCCGCACGGGAAAGTCCAGGCGCCCTCGCACATTCAGAAGAGCCAACACGAGAACGGCGGCACGGACCGTCCGTCCGAGCCGCCGTCCCGTGCTGCCCCGGTCACCACGACGTCGCCACCGTGGTCATCAGCTTTCTCGATCACGCCCCAGATCGCTGAACTCGCCGGCGGCCATGCCCGCCGCGAACGCCTGCCACTCGGTCCGGGTGAAGGTCAGCATCGGGCCCTGCGGGTCCTTGCTGTCCCGGACGGCGACGCCGCCCGCGGTCAGTGGCGCCAGCTCGACGCAGTTCCCGTTCTGCATGCTGAAGCTGGCCTTGCGCCAGCGCAGCCGAGTCGGTTCTCCCGCTGTCACGGTTCTACCCCATCTCACAATCTCGTGTGAATTGCGGACAAAGGGGTCCCCAGAATTCCGCGGCCGTCATCCATCATCCCCGTTTCGCCCCGCGCAGCACTGCACTGATGAATCTGCGCGTATCGGAAGGAGACAGCGCAGTGTTCTGCAGGTGGGAGTAGATGAGGTTGATGTGTTCCAGGTCGGCTGGTCTCTCAACCCACATCGTGCCGAGAATGCCCTCGACGTAGCACACGTCCTCGGGCATCGACTCCTCGCGGCGGAAGTCGAGCAGGGTGAAGCTGGACGCCTCGCTACCCGGATACAAGCCATCTGCGATGGGCTTCACCTGGAGCGTCACGTTCGGAAGCCTGGAAACCTCGACGAGATGCGCCAGTTGTGCGGTCATCACCTCAGGTGAGCCCACGACGCGCCGCAGGACGTTCTCGTCGATCACTACATGGAGTTCGAGCGCGTCGTCCGAGTGCACGCGCTGCTGGCGCTGTTCCCGCAGCGCCACCCGGTCCTCGATCCGGCGCGACGGCGGGGTCTCCGCCCGGGCGCCGGGCACCTCGATACTCTCGACCGTCTGCGAGTACTCCTTCGTCTGCAGCAGGCCGGGCACGTACATCGACTCGTAAGCACGAGCCCGCACGGCAATCGTCTCGAGCGCGATGAAGGTTCCGTAGGCCTCGGCCAAGCCCTGCCAGCGGTCCTGCCCGCGGCTGTCCTTGGCCAGTTGCATCAGCCGGTCGCACTCGACCTGGTCCACGCTGTAGTACTCGCACAGGTCCCGAACGTCCCGGGGGTTCACCCCGCGTTTGGCGTTCTCCAGCCGACTGATCTTGGCCGGCGAGAAACCCATGCCGTAGGCCTCGGACAGGTCGTGGGAGACCTGCTCGATCGTCTTGCCGCGCGACTCGCGGATCCTGCGCAGCGCGACGCCGAGTTCCCAACGGCGAAGGGTCGGCGCGTTAATGGACGGCATCGTGTGCCTCAAATGTTGGTTGGCAATTGCCAGAAGCACGGTACAAGGGCAGGGGACACGGGTACATGACCAGTGTAAGACCCGGAGCCTCGTCCGATCGGCAATTGCCAACTGACATGACAGGGGACCATAGCAGGAGGACTGGAACCTCATCCAGCCCCCTATTGCTCTCCTGTCACTCGTTCAGGGGGTCGCGTCAGTGCCGCCGCCACCCCTACCGCCGTTCGGACCAGTCCGGCCTTACGCAAAGGTGGAAGGAGGCACACCCGCCATGCACACTGAAGACACCCGGCCGAACCACGAGAACGGCCGCCGGCGCAAGTACATCGTCTCGTGCCCCGCCTGCGACGGCACCGGCCGCGTGATGCGCGACGACTCGCTGGTCGCGACCGGCTGCCGGCTGTGCTGGGAGCGCGGCGTCGTCGCCCAGATCGTCGCGGACAGCTACTCGGCCGGACGCGGCTGAGTTCCGGTCCCGGCGTCACCCGTACGGGCCCACGATCGAACACTGACGCGACCGCCGCACAAACGGTGGCTGCATTACTATCGGCGCACGAGGACATGGGAAGCCGGTCAACGCACGCCGTCCAGCCGGATCCACCGAACTCAAGGCAGGTGGTCCGCCTTCGGCCGCGGGTCGGCGCGGTCTGGCGAGGTGGCTTGCATGGCAGTAGGCAAAGTGGTCAAGTTCGACGAGACGCGGGGGTTCGGGTTCATCGCGCCGGCGGGCGGGACCGAGGACGTGTTCCTGCACGCGAACGACCTGCTGATCCCGGAATCGCTGGTGAAGCCGGGCGTCACGGTGGTGTTCGACATCGACGAGGGCGAGCGCGGGCTGAAGGCCTCGAACATCCACCTGCCGGACAACGCCCCGCGGCCGGACGATCGCGGCCGCTCCAGCGCCTCGGCCTCGTCAGCCTCGTCCTCCTCCGGGCTCGACGACGACGCGGACGAGGGCATCGACGTGCTCACCGCCGACGAGTTCTCCGGGCAGGTCACCGAGCTGCTGCTGAGCGTGGTGCCGTCGCTGACCGGCGAGCAGGTGCTCAACGTGCGCCGGCGGCTGATCGAGTTCGCCAAGGACCGCGGCTGGCTGATGGTGTGAGCCGGCCGCGGTCCGTGTCCGTCTGCGGCGGATCGGCGCTCAGCTTTCGACGTACTCGTATACGGTCGTGGCGACCTCGCAGATGCTCGGCTGGATGATCTCGACCCGCAGCACGCCGGTGTCGGTGTCGTAGTCGACGCCCTCGGCCTCGAAGGTGCCCGAGCAGATGCTGTTCGCCTGCGGGATCGAGCCGAGGTCGACGACGTGGCCGGTCACGCTGCCGTTGCCGAGCGGGGCGGAGAGCTGGACCTCGAGCAGCGGCTTGGCGTTGGTGAACAGCGTCTCGCTGGAGTCGTCCGAGGCGCAGACCAGCTCGGTCGCGGTGACGAAGTCGCAGCCCTGGATGTCGTTGACCTGGTGGTCGAGCTGGATGTAGCCGGACAGGCCGAGCGCGCCGCCGGTCGGCGAGGTGGCCGGGTTCAGCAGCGGGGTCGGGTAGATCTGGATGTGGCTCATGGTGCCCCACTCGCCGGAGATCATCCACTGCGTGTCCGGGGAGATCGCGACGAAGGAGTTGTTGTACAGCTCGCCGGAGACCAGCGTGTGCGTGTACTGATAGACCGTGCCGGAGGGCGTGGTGACCATGTACAGCTTCGTCGACACGCTGGAGCTGGAGTTCTGGTAGTCGTCGAAGATGTAGCCGCCGACCGAGTCGGGGTCGCCGACGTGGGTCCAGCCGGCCGCGGCCAGCGCGACCGGGATCGAGGCGACGCCGCGGTAGAGCTCGTACGGGGTGCCGCCGGGCGGGTCGACGGTGGCGACGCCCTCGCCGGCGGACAGGGTGCTCTCCAGGTAGTGCGTGGTGTTGGTCCAGCCGGCGATGCCGGTAGAGGCCTGCGGCCGCAACGGGCTGCTGCTCGCGGCCTGAGCCGGGGCGGCCATGGCCACCGCTGCCAGGGCCGCAGCGGCGGCCGCGGCGATTGGCGCGCGCCGGCGCAGCGCGCGGATCCACGGGGTCTGCTGCATGTTCTCGACACCTCGGGTGTTGTGGGTAGGAACAACGCGGGTGGTCAGGCAACGACAGCAGCATGATACGCACGAGTAACGTGACGCAAGGTAAAGATAGTTACAGAGGCCTGAATTGTGGGCGAATCACCCTGCGGGCACGGGGTGTCGGCGCTGAGTGTGGGCACTGGGTATTGGCGCTGGATATGGGCATCAGCTCAGAGCGGCAGGTTCGCGGCCCGGGTCGCGCGGCGGGCGAAGACCTGCTCGCGGCGCTCGGCGGTCTGCCGCAGCGCCTCCCTGCGGTCGCGGGCCGAGAGCCGGTCGAGGTAGAGCCGGCCGTTGACGTGGTCGGTCTCGTGCTGCAGGCAGCGGGCCAGCTGGCCGGTGCCGCCGATCTCCAGCGGGTTGCCGGCCTGGTCGAAGCCGCGGGCGGTGGCCGGATCGGTGCGCGCGACGGTCATGCCGGCGCCGGGTACCGAGAGGCAGCCCTCCGGGCCCTCGATCAGCCGCCGCTCGTCCCACTCCGGCTGCTCGACCACCGGATTTACCAAGTGGCCGACGTGCCGGACGCCGTCGTCGTCGGTGCAGTCGTACACGAACAGCCGCAGGTCGACGTCGACCTGGTTGGCGGCCAGCCCCGCGCCCTCGGCCACGTACATGGTCAGGAACATGTCGTCGATGAGCCGGGACAGCTCGGCCACGCCGAACTCGGTCACCTCGCGCGAGGGCCGCCGCAGGACGTCCTCGCCGACCTCGGTGATCCGGCGCACGGCGCCGCGCTGCGACTCCGGGGCGTACCGCGGATAGGAGTCCACCGGCACGCCCAGCACCCTGACCCGGCGGTCGGCGGCGCGGGACCGGCTTCCGCGTGCGAAGGTCTCAGGCGCCACCGTCTTCCCCCTCAAGCCCAATTCTTCGTCGTCGGCTTCCGTCATCCGATTCTGGCGCACTTGCTACCTCCTTTGCAAAGCAGCACACTTTGCAAAGAGACGGGAGCTGCCATGGACCAGGGGATGAACGCAGGGAAAAACACAGGAAAGAACACGGCGAAGAACACGGACGGGGGCTCTGACCGGGGCGGGGATCGCAGCCGGGGACGGGGCGCGGTCGGCGCGCTGGCGGAGCACGAGGTGCGCACCGCGCTGCTCGGCCTGCTCGCCGAAGCGGACACGGTGACGGCGACCGAGGCGGCCGCGCGGCTCGGCTACAGCTCCGGCCTGTGCTCATTCCATCTGCGGCAACTGGCTCGCTACGGCCTCATCGAGGAGGCTCCGCACCGCAGCGGGCGGGCGCGGCCCTGGCGGCTGCGACAGCGGCGGCGGCAGCCGGATACGGATGCTGATTCCACTGCAGTGGCGCGGGACGACGAGTTCGGCGTGCCGTCCTGGGAGCTGGAGGACGAGAGCTACCGGCGCTGGCTCGACCACCGGGGCGAGGCGCCGGCCTCCTGGCGGCAGGACGCGGCGTTCAGCGCCGTGCTCTATCTGACCCCTGAGGAGCTGCGCGGGATCGCCGCGGCGGTGCGGGCCGCGCTGGCCGGCTTCGAGGAGCGCGAGCACCGGCCCGGCGCCCGGCCGCGCGGCGCGCAGCCGGTGGCCTTCATCAGCAGGCTGTTTCCGCTGCTGCCGGTGGCGGAGGACGACGGGCGCTGAGCCGGGCCGGAGAATCGCCGGAGAATCGAGGCGGGCGGCCGGCGTCAGCCGCGGATCGCCTCGACCAGGCTCACCACCGCCAGTACGGCCATGATCGCCGCGGCGACGCGGGTGATCACGGTGATCGGGACGAGCTTGAGCAACCCTCGGCCGCCGACAATGGCCAGCGCGGCGACCGCCCACAGGCCGAGCAGGGCGCCGATGCCGACAGAGAGCGGGTCGTGGTACTTCGCCGCGAGGTTCGCGGTCACGATCTGGGTCAGGTCGCCGAACTCGGCCACCAGGATCACCAGGAATCCCGTGGAGGCGACCCGCAGGAAGGTCGGCTCCTTGCGCTGCAATTTTTCCGCGGTGCTGGCGATCGCCAGGTCCTCCTCCTCGCTCTCGTGCCGGCCGCGCAGCAGCAGGATCGCGCCGAGCAGGAACAGCGTGCCGACGATCGCCTGGAGGGCGCGGTGCGGCAGCAGGCCGAGCAGGCTCCCGGCGGCGATGGCCAGTCCGACGTGCACGGTGAACGCGGCCGCGGTGCCGGCGAACACGTAGAGCGGCCGGTAGCGGGTGCCGAGCACCAGGCTGGCCAGGGCGGTCTTGTCCGGCAGCTCGGCCAGGAAGATCAGGGCGAAGACGGTGCCCGCGACGGCGAAATTCATGATGCTGCGCTCATCGAAGCTCTGGAGCCCTTCGGGTCGGCCGCACCGAAGGCGCCCGGGGAGGCTTCGGCACGGCAGCGGTTCGCTGCGGCCGAAGGTCTCGTCCAGCGCCGCTGCTGCATGCGCCCTGGGTGCCGGGCCGCTCGCGGTCGGCGAGACCAGCCAGTATGTCGACATCCCAGCAATCGGGACTACTCCCCTTCGCTGCGCGCCATCCTTTCAGGGTCGCGGCGCCCTTCATCCATGCCCGGCAACTTGTGCCGAATATTCATACTCGGAGATGTTCGGTCGGCCTCGGGGTCTGCGGGCCACGGTCCGGCATCGCCGTCATATCGGTTTCGGCCCGGTTCGGGCCGGATCGCGGTTTCGGCGCCCCGGGGCCGCGGACCGGAGTACCGTCGTTTGCCGGGGCTTCTCAATGTCCGATGAAAGTTGGCCGGGTACCGGAATCGGAGGGGAAAATGGGCAACGACATCGCCCAGGCTGCGTTCGCGGACGGTGGGACAGGGGTCGGCGACGCCCCGGTACCTGTGCTGGTGCCGGTGCGACCCGCAGCGGCTGCGCGCACGGCCCGCGCTCCGCGTCTCGTCTTGCTCGTGTGTGCCCTTGCGGCGCTTACGGGCACGGTCGGCTGCTCGGTGGCGGCCGAGAACGCGGCCGACTCGACGAACGCGTCCGGGTCGTCCTCACCGTCGACCTCGGACCCCGGCTGCGTCACGGCGATCAAGGCGGTGAGCGCGTACGGCCCGGTGACCGTCAAGGACGCGGCCACGGCGAAGAAGGCCGTGGACAAGGCGGAGATCCAGATACTCGTGGTCGCGCTCGACCTGGCCGCGGACGCCGCCACCGCCCCGCAGGCGAAGCAGTCCATCCAGTCGCTGGCGAACGCATATCTGACCTTCGAGGACGCGTGGACGAACATGGCCGTCCCGCCGCTCAGCACCGTGCTGGCCGACACCAGCGCGCTGGAAGGCATATGCGGCTGACCCGGTCCGCGGGTAATCTTGATCCGCCGGAACCGGCCGCGACCGAGGAGGTGAAACCCATCACCAGAACGGGAAGGGTGCTCTCACCCCGCGGCCGAACGGACCGGCCGGCGGCGGCTTGACGGCCGCAGGAGCGCCCTGAAGAGTCCGCTCCGAAAGGCCGCACTTTTGCCAGCCACCTCAGCCTCCCCCGAATCCGCGTCGCTCCCGCCTGCCGCGATCATCACCAGGCTGCGCGGCGCAGGTTGCGTCTACGCCGAGGACGAGGCGCAGCTCCTGCTCGCCGCGGCGCGCTCGCCGGAAGAACTCGCGGACATGGTCGAACGGCGGGTGGCCGGATTCCCGCTCGAGCACATCCTCGGCTGGGCCGAGTTCTGCGGTCTGCGCATCGCCGTGGACGCGGGGGTGTTCATACCGCGCCGACGTACCGAGTTCCTGGTGCAACAGGCCGCGTCCCTCGCACCGCCGCGCGCAGCCGTGGTCGACCTGTGCTGTGGGTCTGGCGCCATCGGCACCGCGATGTCCACGCTGGTCGACCACGCCGAGCTGTATGCGGCCGACATCGACCCGGCGGCGGTGGCGTGCGCGAGCCGGAACCTGGCTGCCGCCAACGGACAGGCGCGGGTGTTCCAGGGCGACCTCTATGAGGCACTGCCGACTGTCCTACGCGGCCGCATCGACGTATTGATCGCCAACGTGCCTTATGTACCTAGCTCCGCAGTAAAGCTGATGCCGCCCGAGGCTCGCATCTACGAGCCGCTCGTCGCGCTCGACGGCGGCGCGGACGGCCTCGACATCCTGCGCCGTGTCGCCGTCGAAGCACCCGTCTGGTTGAAGCCGGACGGGTGCCTGGTGGTCGAGAGCAGCGAACGTCAGGCGTCGTCGATGATCGAGATCCTCGCGCACGCCGGCCTGATTCCGCGCAGGGCGACGGACGAGGAGCTGGGCGCCACGGTGATCATCGGCTCGCAGCGCCGCAGCTGAGGCTCGATCGGCCTCCCTCAGGCACCACTCGTCTGGGTGAACCGCAAGAGGTTGCCGGACGGGTCGCGGAAGGCGCAGTCGCGAATGCCGTACGGCTGGTCCATCGGTTCCTGGACGACCTCGGCGCCTGAGGAGGCGATCTGCTCGAAGGCCGCGTCGCAGTCCGTGGTCGAGAACACCGCGCGGCCCAGCAGCCCCTTGGCCATCAGGTCGGCGATCGTCTCGCGGTCCTGCGGCGAGGCGTTCGGGGTGCCGCCGATCGACTCGAGCACGATCTGCAGCTCGGGCTGGGCCGGCGGGCTGACCGAGACCCAGCGCATGCCCTCGTATTCCACGTCGTTCACCACTTTGAGGCCGAGCACGTCGCGGTAGAAGCCGAGCGCCGCCTCGTGGTCGTGGATCGGCAGGAAGCAGTGCTGAAGTTGGAAGTCCATACCCTCAAGCTAGGCGCCCGGGAACGCTTACGCTTCCGGTGCCGGGGATCCCGGCCCGGACCTGGCCGGGCGGGTGTAGACGGCTGCGATGCAGGGCGGGATGGCCGCGCCGTGGCCGTGCGGCCGGGCGCGGTAGGCGGTCGGGGTCATGCCGACCAGCTCGGTGAACCGGGAGCTGAACGAGCCGAGCGAGGAGCAGCCGACCGCGAAGCAGACCTCGGTGACCGTGAGGTCGCCCCGGCGCAGCAGCATCTTCGCCCGCTCGATCCGGCGGGTCATGAGGTAGTTGTACGGCGTCTCGCCGTAGGCGGCGCGGAAGCTGCGGGAGAAGTGGCCCGGCGACATGTAGGCCGAGCGGGCCAGTTCCGGGACGTCGAGCGGCTGCGCGTACTCGCGATCCATGCGATCGCGGGCACGGCGCAGGAGCACCATGTCCTCCCGGTCCACGCTTCCACTATTGCACGCGGTCCGGACGGTGGGCATCAACCGCCGGATGGGGATGGACTCGCGAGCCCGTAGACGCGCGCCGCGGTGCCGCCGAAGACCGCGGCGCGCTCGTCGGCGCCGAGCCGGCCGGTCAGATCGCGGGCCAGGTCGAAGACCTCGCGGTATCCGGCGGCGAGGGTGCAGACCGGCCAGTCGGAGCCGAACATCAGCCGGTCCGGGCCGAAGGCGTCGAGCACCGTGTCGGCGTAGGGGCGCAGGACGTCCGGCTTCCAGCGGCCCCAGTCCGCCTCGGTGACCATGCCGGAGAGCTTGCACGAGGCGTTGGGCCGCGCGGCGAGCCGGCGCACGTCGGCCGCCCACGGCTCCAGGCCGCCGGCGGCGATCGGCGGCTTGCCGATGTGGTCGAGCACGAAGGAGAGCCCGGGCACCCGCTCGGCCGCGCGCACCGCCGCAGGAAGCTGATGCGGGACGACGACGAGGTCGTAGACAAGCCCTGCTTCCGCGACGGCGGCGAGGCCGCGCAGCGCGTCCCCGGTGACGAGCCAGTCGGGGTCCGGCTCGCTCTGCACCTGATGCCTGATGCCGACCAGGGCGTCGCCGCCGGGCAGCTCGCGCAGCGCGGCGAGCCGGTCCGCGACGTCCGGCGCGGTCAGGTCGACCCAGCCGACGACCCCGGCGACCAGCCGGCTCTCCGCGGCCAGTGCCAGCAGCTCGGGCGTCTCCTCCGGGACGGTCACCGTCTGCACGACCACGGTCCGGGTGACGCCGACCGCCGCCGCCTCGGGCTCGAGGTCTGCGACACCGAAGTCGCGGCGGATCGGGGCCAGCGCCGGGCCGGTGATCCAGTCCTGGTCCCGGACCGTCAGGTCCCAGACATGGTGGTGCGCGTCGACGAAGCCCGCGGTCGCGGTCACTGCTGCTTCTCCCCGGCCAGGTCCCAGACCACCGGCAGGGTGGCGCCGGCGCCGTCGGCCGAGTAGTCGTGCGCGACGTCGAGCAGACCGGCCATGCGCAGCTGCCAGACTTCGTTGACCGGCAGCTTCTCCAGGCTCGCGATCAGCCCCGCGTAGTCCGCGCACTCGATGACGTGGAACAGCTCGACGCCGCTGCGCCAGATCGTCCAGTCGGTGGCGCCGGCCGCGCGGATCGCCGCGACCAGCTCCTCGGGCACCTCGCGATGTGCGGCCTCGTACTCGTCGATCCGATCCGGGCGCACCCGGGTGTGCAGCGCGACTCTCATGCCTCGTTCAGTCCTCGGGTTCGGTCGGGGCGGGCGCGGCTACCAGCAACACGTCGAGGGTGCGCGGGCCGTGCACGCCCTCGACCCGGGTGTTCTCGATGTCGCTGGTCGCCGAGGGGCCGGACACCATGGTCAGCGGGCGGGCCGGGTCCAGCCGGGCGAGCGCTTCGGGCACGTCGGCGGCGATCTGGACGGTGCGCACGACGCAGAGGTGGTAGTCCGGCAACAGAGTTAGGGCTCTGCGTCCCTGGCCAGGGCCGGTGTCCAGGACGATGGTGCCGGTGAGCGCGATGGCGAGGGCGGCCGTGGTCAGCACGCCGTGCGCCGCGTCGAGGTCGTGGACGGTCAACACGGTCGACGGCGGATCGTCGCGCAGCAGCTCACAGCCGTTGCCGGCCAAGCCGGACAGGTACTCTTCCGGCAACCCGGGCGGAACGACGAGTCGGCTGATCTCGCGGCGACGCAAGGCCTCCGCAATCGCAGAGGGCAGATCGGCCTCGGTCGTCCGGGTCACCGTCGCCCGGTAGTGCTCGACGCGCTCTGCGAAGAGGTCCGCGAGGTCGCCCTCGGCGTGGCTGCGCTCGTATTCGCGCGGAACCTCCACACCGTCCGGTTGTTCGCCTACCGGGACGTCGCGCAGCGCCGACCGGATGCGGCCGAGGATGACGTCGCGCCCGGCTGCGCTCACGGTCCTCACTTCTCCTCCCCGCGTTCGCGCGCCGCCCACCAGGAGCGGAACGACTCGCGCGGCGGGGTCGGGGCGTCCCGCGCGTCGGTCCAGGCGCGGCCGGGGCCGGGCAGCCGCCCGATCGTCCCCTTCCGGCCGATGATTCGGCCGCCGAGCGCCGCCGCCTGCTGCGCCGCGCGCAGCCGGCCCGGGGACGAGAGCGCCGCCGCGGCGGACTTCATCGCCAGCTCCTCGGCGGTGGGCAGCCGGCGGTGCGCCCGCTTCTCCTCGACCACCTTCGCGCGCAGATGCACCAGCACCTCGGGGATGTTGATCTTCACCGGGCAGGCGTCGTAGCAGGCCCCGCACAAGGACGAGGCGAAGGGTAGTGATGCAGCATGCTCGACGCCGACGAGTTGCGGCGTGAGCACGGCGCCGATCGGGCCCGGATACACCGAGCCGTATGCGTGCCCGCCGACGCGCTCGTACACGGGGCAGACGTTCAGGCAGGCCGAGCAGCGGATGCAGGCGAGCGTCTGCCGGCCGACCTCGTCGGCGAGGGTCGCGGTGCGGCCGTTGTCCAGCAGGACCAGGTGGAACTCGCGCGGGCCGTCGCCCTGGGTCGTGCCGCTCCACATCGACGTGTACGGATTCATCCGCTCGCCGGTCGAGGAGCGCGGCAGCAGCTGCAGGAAGACTTCGAGGTCGGCGAAGGTCGGCACCACCTTCTCGATGCCCATGACGGTGATCAGCGTCTCGGGCAGGGTCAGGCACATCCGGCCGTTGCCCTCGGACTCGACCACCGCGACGGTGCCGGTCTGCGCGACGGCGAAGTTGGCCCCGGAGACGGCGACCTTGGCCCGCAGGAACTTCTCCCTCAGGTGCAGCCGCGCCGCCTCGGCCAGCGCGGCCGGCTCGTCCGGCAGGCCGTCCGGGGCGGGGCGGCCGAAGGCGGCCATCCGGCGGCGGAAGATGTCCCGGATCTCGGCCCGGTTGCGGTGCACGGCCGGGAAGATGATGTGCGACGGCCGGTCCCCGGCCAGCTGCACGATCAGCTCGGCCAGGTCGGTCTCGTAGGCCGAGATGCCCTCGGCGGCCAGCGCCTCGTTGAGCCCGATCTCCTGGGTGGCCATGGACTTGACCTTGACCACCTCGTCCTGCCCGGTGTCCTTGACCAGGTCGGCGACGATCCGGTTGGCCGCGTCGGCGTCCGCGGCCCAGTGCACCGTGCCGCCGGCCGCGGTGACCGCGGACTCCAGCTGGATCAGGTAGTCGTCGAGGTGTCGCAGTACACGTCGCTTGAGCGCCGCGCCGGCGTCGCGCAGCCGCTCCCAGTCGTCGAGCTCGCCGACCGCCCGGCCGCGCTTCTCCCGGATGATGCCGGTCGCCTTGCGCAGGTTGCGGCGCAGCTGCGCGTCGGCCAGCGCGGAGCGCGCGGCGTCCGGGAACGCGGGGGTGCCGAGGTAGACCGGCAACGGGGACGAGGAATGCGCGCCGTCCATCAGCCCTCTCCTTCTGTAGCCTCGGTCGAGGCGAGGATCTCGGCCAGGTGCACGGTGCGCACTCCCGTGCGCAGCCGGGAGAGGCCGCCGCCGATGTGCATCAGGCAGGAGTTGTCCGCGGCGCACAGCGTCTCGGCGCCGGTCGTGATCACGCTGCTGATCTTGTCGGCCAGCATCGCGGTCGAGGTCGCGGCGTTCTTGACCGCGAACGTCCCGCCGAAGCCGCAGCAGGTGTCTGCGGAGGGCAGCTCGACCAGGTCGATGCCGCGCACTGCTTGCAGCAGCCGCAGCGGCTTGTCGCCGACGCGCAGCATGCGCAGCGAGTGGCAGGTCGGGTGGTAGGTGACCCGGTGCGGGTAATACGCGCCGACGTCTTCGATGCCTAATACGTCGATCAGGAGCTCGGACAGGTCGTAGACCTTCGGCGCGACCTTGGCGACACCGTCTCTCAGTGCCCTGTTCCCGTACTGCGCGGCCACCGTGCCGTGGTACTCGCGGATCATGCCGGCGCAGGAGGCCGAGGCCGAGACGACCGCGTCGTAGGGCTCGAAGACCTCGGTGAAGCGCTGGACCATCGGCAGCGTCTCGGGCCGGTAGCCGGTGTTGAAGTGCGCCTGGCCGCAGCAGGCCTGCTCCATCGGGAACGCGACCTCGTGGCCGAGCCGCTCGAGCAGCCGGACCACGGCCTTGCCGGCCTCCGGGAAGAGCGTGTCGTTGAAGCAGGTGATGAAGAGCGCGACGCGCACGGCTACCGCCCCTCCGCCGCCGCGCCCGAGCCGAGCGGCCCGGGCACCGGCACGTGGCCGGGCAGCAGGCCGGCCGCGCGCAGGCTGTTCCAGAACCCTGCGTCGAGCGGCGCGCCGAACTGCCGCAGCGAGTCGCGCACCTCGTCCGCGGTGCGCGAGCCGATCACCACCCCGGCCACGGCCGGATGGCCGAGCGGGAACCGCAGCGCGGCCGCCCGCAGCGACCCGCCGCGCGCGTCGCAGACCTCTTTCATCCGCAGCGCGCGGCCGACGAGCTCGGCCGGCGCGGCGGTGTAGTTGAAAGTCGCGCCGGGCTTCGGATCGGCCAGCAGCCCGGAGTTGAACACGCCGCCGGCCAGCACCGCGACGCCGCGCTCGGCGGCGGCCGGCAGCAGGTCGTCGAGGCCGCCCTGGTCCAGCAGCGTGTAGCGGCCGGCCAGCAGGACGACGTCGATGTCGGTCTCGCGGACGAACCGGGCCGGCATCGCGGACTGGTTCATCCCGACGCCGATGGCGCGGACCACGCCCTCGGCGCGAAGCTGTTCCAGCGCCGGATAGGCCTCCGCAAAGGCCTGCTTCTCGTGGTCGTCGGGGTCGTGCAGCAGGGCGACGTCGACATGGTCGTGGCCCAGCCGCTCGAGGCTCACCTCCAGCGAGCGCCGCACGCCGTCGGCGGAGAAGTCCCAGCGGCGCCGGAAGGTGCCCGGGACCGCGAAGCCGCCGGCCTCCAGGTCGTCCGCCCCCGGATTCTCCACCGGCTCCAGGATCCGGCCGACCTTCGTGCTGATCACGTACTCGTCGCGCGGATGCCGCCGCAGCGCCGCGCCGAGGCGGCGCTCGGCGAGGCCGAGGCCGTAGTGCGGAGCCGTGTCGAAGGAGCGGATGCCCTCGTCCCACGCGGCCTGCACGGCGCCCGCGGCGGTCTCGTCGCTGATCGGCGCGTAGAGGTTGCCGATGCCCGCAGTGCCGAGGGTGAGCTCGGTGACCGTCACCGCGGATCGTCCCAGTCGGATCTGCCGCATGATGTCCGTTCCTCGCATCGCCTCGGATGGGTTGCTACGGCCTTCTACCCCACCGCGTCCGTCCAATCCCGCGGGTTCTGGACACGGCCTAAGCCTTCGGCCGCAGCCGGAGGCCCTGCATGCCGCCGTCGACGGCCAGCACGGTGCCGGTGACCGAGCCGGAGCGCGGGCTGGCCAGGTAGGCGATCGCGCCGGCCACCTCGTCCGCGGCGACCAGGCGGCCCATCGGCTGGCGGGCCTCGAGCGCGGCCCGCTCGGCGTCCGGGTCGTCCGCGGCGTCCAGCAGCCGGCCGATCCAGGGGGTGTCGGCGGTGCCGGGGGTGACGCAGTTCACCCGGATGCCCTCGCGGACGTGGTCGGCCGCCATCGCCAATGTGAGTGACAGCACGGCGCCCTTGCTGGCCGAGTACAGCGCGCGCTGCGGTAGCCCGGCGGTGGCGGCGATCGAGCAGGTGTTGACGATCACGGCCCGCTCCGAGCGGCGCAGGTACGGCAGGGCCGCGCGGGCGACCCGCACCATGCCGAGCACGTTGACGTCGATCACCCGGCGCCACTCGTCGTCCGGGTTGTCCTCGACCGTGCCCTGCGCCCCGATGCCGGCGTTGTTGACCACGACGTCGAGCCCGCCGAGCGCTTCCGCCGCGGCGGCCACCGCGGCGCGCACGGCGGCGTCGTCGGTCACGTCCGCGGCGAAGCCGACCAGCGGCTCGGGCAGCTTGGCAGGGTCGAGGTCGAGCACTGCGACGGCCGCGCCGAGCTCGGCCAGCAGCGCGGCCGTGGCCAGGCCGATGCCCGAGGCCCCGCCGGTGACCAGGGCCCTTATTCCGTCGTATTCGCCCGCTGCGCTCATCGGGTCGCCGTCCCTTCGTCCGAGACCGTCTCCGCGGCCGCTGTGATACCCGGCTGCGCCGAGGCGACGCCTTCCTGCGCGAGATCGGCCACCCAGAACGAGCCGTCGGGATAGCTGAACCGTGCGATCGACGCGGCGTGCATCTGTGAGCCGAATCCGGCCGCGGCCGGCGCGAGGTAGCAACCCTCGCGCATCCGCACCGGGTCGACGAAATGCTCGTGCAGATGGTCGACGAACTCGATGACCCGGTCCCGGGTGGTGCCGGACAGCGCGACGAAGTCGAACATGGACAGGTGCTGCACCATCTCGCACAGCCCGACCCCGCCGGCGTGCGGGCAGACCGGCACCCCGAACCTGGCCGCGAGCAACAGGATCGCCAGGTTCTCGTTGACCCCGCCGACCCGCACCGCGTCGATCTGCAGCACGTCGATCGCCTCGGCCTGCAACAGCTGCTTGAACACGATCCGGTTCTGCACGTGCTCGCCGGTGGCCACCTTCGCCGGGGCCACCGCGCGCCGGATCGCGGCGTGGCCGAGCACGTCGTCCGGGCTGGTCGGCTCCTCGACCCAGTAGGGCTCGAACGCGCGCAGCGCGCGGACCCAGTCGACCGCCTCGTCCACGTTCCAGCGCTGGTTCGCGTCGATGGCGATCCGGATCTCCGGGCCGACCGCGGCCCGGGCGGCCCGGCAGCGGCGCAGGTCGTCGCCGAGGTCCGCGCCGACCTTGAGCTTGATCTGGGTGAAGCCGTCCGCGACCGCCTGCTTGGCCAGCCGGGTCAGCTTCTCATCCGGATAGCCGAGCCAGCCGGGCGAGGTGGTGTACGCCGGATAGCCGCGGGCCAGCAGCTCGCGCTCCCGGTCGGCCCGGCCGGGCACCGCGTCGCGCAGAAGGGCCAGCGCCTGGTCCGGGGTGATCGCGTCGGCGATATAGCGGAAGTCGACCTGGGAGACCAGCCATTCGGGCGACGCGTCGGCCAGCAGCTTCCACAGCGGCTTGCCGGCCCGTTTGGCGGCCAGGTCCCAGACCGCGTTGACCACCGCGCCGACCGCCATGTGCATCACGCCCTTCTCCGGGCCGAGCCAGCGCAGCTGGCTGTCGCCGATCAGGTCGCGGCTCAGCGACGCCGGGTCCCGGCAGAGCTCCGCCACGTCGCGGCCGAGCACGTGGCCGCGCAGCGCGTCGAGCGCGGCGACCTGCACCTCGTTGCCGCGGCCGATGGTGAACGCGAAGGCGTGGCCCTCGAGCCCGTCCCCCGCGTCGGTGCGCAGCACGAGGTAGGCGGCCGAGTAGTCGGGATCGGGGTTCATCGCGTCGGAGCCGTCGAGCTGCCTCGAGGTCGGGAAGCGGATGTCGTAGGTGTCCATGCCGACGATCCGGGGGGCGGCGGGGGCTGCGCTGCCGGTCAAGTCAGTAGCCTTTCGCGCCGGACAGGCCCTCAGGCCTGGCGGAGGTGCTGGTGCTGCGCGCCGAGGCCGTCGATCTCGAGCCGGACGGCGTCGCCGGGGCGCAGGTAGGGGTTGCCCGGCAGGCCGAGGGCGACGCCCGCGGGTGTTCCGGTATTGATGACGTCTCCGGGCTCGAGCACCATGTGCCGGCTCAGGTACCAGATCAGGTGGGGCACGTCGAAGATCAGGTCGGCGGTGCTGCCGTTCTGCCGCGGCTCGCCGTTGACCCACAGCCGCAGGCCCAGCGCGCCCGGGTCGCCGACCTCGTCCGCGGTGACCAGCCAGGGGCCGAACGGGTTGAAGGTCTCGCAGGACTTGCCGAGGTCCCACTGCGGGGTGAGTTCGAGCTGGAACTCGCGCTCGGAGACGTCGTGGCTGACCGCGTATCCGGCCACGTGATCGAGCGACTCGGCGGGGCTGTCGAGGTAGCGCGCGGTGCGCCCGATCACCACGCCGAGCTCCACCTCCCAGTCGGTCTTGGCCGAGCCGCGCGGGATGAGCACGTCGTCGTCCGGGCCGACCATCGTGTACGAGGCCTTCATGAAGACGATCGGGCGCTGCGGGATCGCGGCGCCGGTCTCCTTGGCGTGGTCGCGGTAGTTCAGCCCGATGCAGACGATCTTGCCGGGGCGGGCGATCGGCGCCCCGATCCGCTGCCCCTCGGCGTCCAGCAACGGAAGCCGTCCCTCGGCGTGGGCCGCGCGCACGCGCTCGACGCCGCCCGACGCGAGGAAGGACCCGCCGATGTCGGGGGTGAGTCCGGACAGGTCGTATACGTGCTCGTCGTCGAAGCGGACGGCGGGCTTCTCGGCGCCCGCGGCGCCGATGCGCAGCAGCCTCATCGTGTGGTGTCCCCTCGCCGCCAGATCTTGGTCTCTCGCAGAACTCTAGAAGCCGAGGGCCCGCCCCGGCAAGCAATACATCCGATGTTTCTCGTCACATCTTCTCCAACCCTCCGCCGCCGGCCCCCGATCTTGTCGAAGAGCGTTCGACAAGTCGGGGGTATTCGACATCCGCCGGTAACGCGCGGAGTGTGGAGGTGCCGTCCCCTCCGATGTTTCGACGGTTTTCGACGACTTCGACGACTTCGACGCGTTCGATGGATTCGACGGGTTCGACGGGTTCGACGGGTTCGACGATGCCGGCGCCGCACGGCACAGGGCGCGAGGGCGGGGCTAGGACTCCGCCGCGGCCTCGCCGCCGATGACCCGGGACAGCACCAGGGCGACCAGGATGACCGCGCCGTTGATCGCCTCGACCCAGTAGCTGTTGACGTTGGCCAGGTCCAGGATGTTCTGCACCAGGCCGAGCAGGACGACGCCGGTGGCCGCGCCGACCATGTTGCCCTTGCCGCCCTTGAGGCTCACCCCGCCGATCACCGCCGCGGCGAAGACCTCGAAGATGATGCCCTCGCCGTAGCCCTGCTGGCCGGTGACCGCCGAGACGCGCCCGGCCTCGATCAGCCCGCCGAGCGCGGCCAGCATGCCTCCGGCCACGTAGACCCCGATCTTGATCCGGTCCACCTTGATGCCCGCGGCCCGCGCCGCGGCCGGGTTGCCGCCGACCGCGTAGATGGCCCGGCCGGTGCGGTGGTACCGCAGGAACAGCCCGACCACCGCGAAGACGATCGCGGTCAGGATCAGCGAGACCGGGATGTCCCCCGCGTACGCCGAGCCGAGGTAGCCGAACGCCCGCGGCAGGTTGAACAGGGTCTGCGCGTGCACGATCCCGTTCTGCACGCCGGCCAGCACGATCGTCATGCCCAGCGTCACGATGAAGCCGTTGAGCCGGGACTTGACGATCAGCAGGCCGTTGACGATGCCGATCGCGGCGCCGACGGCCAGCAGGATCAGGATGCCGAGATAAGGGTTCAGCTGCGCGCCCTGGCCGAACGCGCTGACCGGGACGATCAGCCAGGCGGCCACCATCGGGGCCAGGCCGAAGGTGGACTCGAGCGACAGGTCCATCCCGCCGATCAGCAGGATCAGGCTCTCCCCGACCACGACCACGCCGAGGGCGGAGACCTGCTGCCCCACCCCGGCCAGGTTGCTCACGGTCAGGAAGTGCGGGCTGCTGATCGCGCCGACCACGATCATCAGGGCGACGACGGGGAGCAGCGCGGTCTCCCGCAGCCAGCGGGCGGCGGTCGAGCCGGCCGTCGGGACCCGGGTGTCGACCGGGGAAACGTCCTGCATGTCCAGTGCTCCCATTGCTCTTACTCGCTTCCGTCCGCGGCGCCGGTCGGCGCGATGCCCTCGGTGGCCGCCAGCAGGTCCGCGCGGTCGAACGGCGGCGCCGGGAACTCGACGAACTCCCGGCCGCGCACCAGCACCACGATCCGGTCGCAGCCGGCCAGGTCGTCGAACTCGTCGCTGGCCAGCAGCAGGCCGGCGCCGCTCTCCTCGGCGGTCCGGGACAGCGCGCCGAGCAGCAGCTCCTTGGAGGCCACGTCCACGCCGCGGGTCGGGGTGATCGCGACGATCAGCGCCGGGTCGTGGATCAGCGTGCGGGCCACGGTCACCTTCTGCTGGTTGCCGCCGGACAGCTCGGCCACCGACTGGCCGAGGCCGGCGGACACCAGCGACAGCTCCTTCGCGATCGGCCGCACCGCCTGCTCGCGGCGCCGGGCGGTGGAGATCCCGAACAGGTCGGCCAGTTTTGCGGCCACCGTCATCGCGGCGTTCTCGGCGATGGAGAGCCCTGCGACGAATCCCTCCGCCGCGCGGTCCTCCGGGATGTAGCCGACCCCGGCCCGCAGCGCCAGGTCGCGCCGGCCGGAGACCACCGGCCGGCCGTTGATCAGGATCCTGCCGCCCTGGTAGCGGTCGATCCCGGCCACCGCCCGGCCGAGCGTGGCCACGCCGGCGCTCAGCAGCCCGGTCACCCCGACCTTCTCGCCGGGGGCGACGCGCAGCGAGACGCCGTACAGGGAGCCGCGCACCGAGTCGACCCGCAGGTCCTCGACGAGCAGGCCCGAGTCGTCCCCGCCGCGTCCCGCCGCGGACCGCCCGGCCACCGGCGCGGGCGCCCGGGCCGGCGTCGCGGCGGCGGACGAGGGCGGCAGCGTGCCGACCATCGCCCGCACCATGTCCGCCTTGGTGAGGTCCGCGACGCCGCTGCGCAGCACCGCCTCGCCGTCCCGCAGCACGGTGACGTCCTGGCAGATCTCGAACACCTCCTCGAGGTGATGCGAGATGTAGAGCACTGCGACGCTGCTCTCGGCCAGCTGGCGGACCAGCTCGAACAGCCGCTCCAGCGCGCCGCGCTCGAGCGCCGCGGTCGGCTCGTCCAGCAAGACGCAGCGCGACCCGGTGGCCAGGGCCCGCGCGATCTCGACGACCTGCCGCTGTTCCACGGTCAGGTCGCCGCACCGCGCATCCGGCGAGATGGCGAAGCCCCACTCGCACAGGATGTCCCCGGCCCGGGTGCGCAGCGAGCGCCAGTCGACGAACTGTCCGCCTCCGTCGCCGCCGCCGACCCGGCCCAGGAAGATGTTCTCCGCGACGCTGAGCTCGGGAATGATCATCGAGTGCTGATGGACCGTGGCGATCCGGGAGCGCCAGGCGTGCACGTCCCGCAGCGGCGGGGCCGGGTCGCCGCCGAACCGCACCTCGCCGCCGTCCGGGATCATCAGGCCGCTGAGGATGGAGACCAGGGTGGACTTGCCCGCCCCGTTGCGCCCGACCAGCCCGGTGCACTGCCCGGCCGGGATGCTCAGGTCCACCCCGCGCAGGGCCCGGGTGCTGCCGAAGCGCTTCTCGATCCGCACGGCCTCGAGCGCCGGCGCCCCCCCGCCCGGTCCGGGCCGGGGGAACGCCGGAGCGGTGCCGGTGAGCTCAGGAGGCACTGCAGACGCCGCCGTGCGCATTGCCGTACACGTTGCCCCACAGGGTCGAGTCGCTGACCGCCGTGGTCGAGGCGGTGCCGGGCAGGCCGTCCACCGGGCTGCTCAGGGTCAGCTTCTGCGAGGACTTGGTCACGAACGGGGCCACGATCGGGTCGGACAGGTTGCTGTCGCCCTGGTACGAGACGTTCTCCAGCTTCGGCGCGCCGCCGCCGGCCTGGCCGGCCGAGAGCTTCACGCCCTTGGCCGCGTCGGCCGCGTAGGTCAGCGCGTACTGCGCGTAGAGGTTCGCCGGCTGGGACTGCGAGGCGTCCACGGTGCCCTTGCCGATGTCGCACATCTCGAACGGCACGCCGTCGTCGCTGACCAGGATCACGTGGTTGGACGCGCCGACCGTGCCGTAGCCCTTGCCCTGCAGCAGCGGCACGATCGCGGTGTCCGGCGAGCTCCACTGCGAGTAGATCGCCTTGAGCTGGCTGCCGTAGGCGTTGACCGCGTTCTGCGCGTCGGTGACCGCGGTCGCGTCGGTCCACACGGTCGGGTCGGACAGGAGGTGCACGCCCGGATCGTTGGCGGCCATGCAGGAGTTGAAGGCGTTGGTCCGGTCGGCGCCGTTGGAGGAGGTCAGGTCGCCCTCGAGGTCGAGCACGTAGCCGGACTTGACCTGGGAGCTGATGTACGCGCAGGCGTCCTGGCCGTAGAGCGTGTTGGAGGCGCGCACGACCATGTAGACCTTGCCGACGCCGATGACCGTGTCCACCGAGACGAGCTGCACGCCGTGCGCGGAGGCGTAGCTGATCGCCGGGCCGAGGCTGGTGGCCGTCTCCGGGTTCACCACGATGGCCTTGGCGCCCTCGTTGACCAGCTCCTCGATCTGCTGGTTCTGGGTCGAGGCGTCCGCGCCGGCCAGCAGCGGGCCGATCAGCTTGATGTTCATCGACTTCGCGTACTGCTGCTCGTAGTTGATGTACGCGGACCAGAAGTCGGTGTTGTTGTAGGTCAGGTCGACCCCGATCGAGATCTGCCCGGTGCTGCTCGCGGTGGCGCCGGAGCCGCTGCCCGGCGCCGAGTCGCAGGCGGACAGACCCAATCCCATCACCGCGGCGGCGGCTATCGCCGCGCCTTGTGACAGCCTCGTTCGCTTCATGCTGACAAGCTCCGTTCTCATCGTCGAGACGGCGGCCCGCCGGGGCCGTCGGGTCCGGGGTCGCAGCCCGATCCCGGGGCGGGGCCAGGGAACCGGCGGTGCGTCGTGCTGGCAGACATCGTGGTGGTGAGCTCCTGCCCGGCCGACCAGTCGGTGCAGGTAGATCGGATGTCTGTGTCGAGGACCTGATGTACAGAGCGCATGCAGCAGCGGGGGCCGACCAGACCCGACCAAGTCATCCGATGTTTGCTAGGTATAGCGCCCGCCTGGTGCGGCGTCAAGGGGCTGCGTAGTCAAGGAATCCAGACCGTAACGTGCGAATCGATATGCGGAGCGCGCGATTGACAGGCTAGACCTCGGATGTACTGTGTGCCTCGCCCACCCGGCCATGCGTACTTCGTTAACCCACCTTCAAATTTCCGCATATTCATCCGATCACCTGTGATCACGCGTTCGCTCGCACCCGTTCTCCGGGAGGGATCCCGTCATGAGACCCACGCTCCGTCTCGCCGCACTGCTCGGAACCGGCGCCGCCGCCTGCGCGCTGGCCGCAGGCCCGCTGGCCGCCGTTCCCGCATCCGCCGCGACGTTTATACCCACCACGATCTACGCTTCACCCACCGGCGCCGGAAACGCTTGCAGCCGAAGCGCTCCGTGCAGTCTCGCCGGCGCCCAGGCGGCCGTCGAGACGAAGAACCATGACATGTCGGTCGATATCGATGTATATCTCTACGGCGGTACGTACCGGCTCGGCTCCACGCTCCGGTTCTCGCCGAAGGACTCCGGCAGCAACGGCCACGACGTGGTCTGGCAGGCGCTGCCCGGCCAGCAGCCGGTCTTCAGCGGCGCGGCCAAGGTCACCGGCTTCACCGAGTACGACAAGAGCCTCGGCATCTGGCGGGCCCCGATCAGCGCGGCCGAGGCGACGGCCGGCGGCCAGCAGCTGTTCGTGGACGGCACGCGCGCCGAGCTCGCTCAGGGCTCCGGCACCCCGGCCGGACTCGCTGTCACGGCAACCGGTTTCAGTACTCCCGATCCGTCCTACGCGGCGTTCACCAACCAGTCGCAGATCGAGGCCGTCGACGACAACGACTGGAAGCACATGAGCTGCCCGGTGCAGAACATCACCGCGGCGCCCGGCGGCGGCTCCGACATCAACATCCTGCCGAGCTGCTGGAGCGCGAACAACACGGACGTGCCGAACCTGGGCTTCCCGTTCAACGGCTCCGGCCTGCCCGCGATGGACACCGTCTCGTTCCTGGAGAACGCCTACCAGCTGCTGACCCGGCCGGGACAGTTCTACCTGGACCAGAGCGCGCACTACCTCTACTACATCCCGACCGCCGGGCAGAACATGGCGACCGCGGACGTCGAGCTGCCGCTGCTGCAGAGCCTGGTCACCGTGAACGGCACGCCAGGCCACCTCGCCCCGGTGAACCAGAACGCGCCGGGCGCAAGCTATTCGGGCAGCGGCTGGGGCCTCTACACCGGCCGGAACCTCGGCGACCTCGGCAACGACGTGGAGGCCACGCAGGACAACGGCGACTCGGTCAGCTACACGTTCACCGGCACCGGCCTCGAAGTGCTCGCCGAGACCAACAGCGACGAAGGGTCCTTCGACGCTTACGTGGACGGCAAGCAGGACACCAGCGAGAACTTCACCGAGGCAGGCAGCGGTGGCGGCGGCCGGCTGGCCCAGCAGGTGGTCTACTCGGTACAGGGCCTCTCGCAGGGCACGCACACGATCGAGCTGGTGAAGACCGGCGGCACGTACTTCGTCGTCGACGGCTTCGAGACGACGCCCGACCCGGTGGACCCGGCGCGCGACATCGACTTCGACGGCATCGCGTTCGAGTATTCGACCTGGAACACGCCGGAGACGGTCGGCTACATCGACAACCAGGCCGGCGTGCTGTGGGACACCTCCGGCCCGACGCCGACCCCGGCCATGGTCCCGGCCGCGGTGACCGTCTCGCGCGGCTCCGGCATCGGGTTCGGCAAGGACGCCTTCGCCCACCTCGGCGCGACCGCCGTCGGCCTGGCCGACGGAACGCAGGACTCGACGATCAGCGGCAGCACGGTCACGGACACGGCCGGCGGCGGCGTCTCGGTCGGCGAGGTGGACGACTACTTCCAGACCGACACGGCCCTGATGACCACCGGGGACACCGTCGCCGGCAACACGATCTCGGACGTCGGCGAGGTCTACTCGGACGACGTCGGCATCTGGGCCGGCTACACCCGCGGCCTGACCGTCGCGCACAACGACATCGGCCACACGCCCTACTCCGGCATGTCGCTGGGCTGGGGATGGGGCTGGGCCTCGCCGTGCAGCATGCAGGCCGCGCAGGGGTTGTCGGACTGCGTCCACGGCACGAACTACGCCGGCGGCAACAGGATCGTGGACAACTACATCCACGACGTGATGAACGTGCTCTTCGACGGCGGTCCGATCTACACCAACGGCGGCCAGGGCGAGGACGGCGCGAGCAGCCCTTCCGGCGGCCCGGTCCTCTCGCAGCTGAGCGGGAACCTGGTGGCGATCGGGAACCACACCGACAACATGCTGTACCAGGACGAGGGCAGCTCGTACTGGGACACGTTCGACAACGTGGTCCAGTTCGGCGTGAGCAACTGGATCGGCATGTGGACCCCGACGATCAACAACATCACCGTCGGACCGGCGAACTACACCGACGACCCGAACTACGGCATCAACGGAACAGACATCGACTTCACCCAGGCGACGGTCGTCTCCGGCGGCGCCTGGCCCGCGGCGGCCGCCTCGATCATGCAGGCGGCGGGTCCGAGCCCGCGGCCGGCCACGTCGGTCTACGAAGACGACAACCAGGCTCTGACCTACACCGGAGACTGGTCGGCCCAAGATACGGCGAGCCTGGCCGATACGCATCAGACAACTGATCAAGGCGCCGAGGTGTCACTGTCCTTCACCGGCTCGAGCATCGCGTTCGTGACCGGCGTGGGACCGAGCGGCGGCGAAGCGCAGGTCCTGATCGACGGCAAGTCACAGGGCGACGTCAGCACGTACGCCGCCGCGCCCGAGGAGAACCAGACCGTATTCGCGGACCGGGGCCTGTCCCCCGGCGCACACACGATCACCGTGGTCGACGCCGGCACGACCGAGCTGACGGTCGGCGAGTTCCAGACCCCGGCCCTGCCGTATCTCAGCGTCCAGAGTTCGGCGGCCGCGGCGTCCCCGGGCGAGCCGCTGACCGTCACGGCAACGCTGGCCGACCCGGGTCTCACACCCCTGCTCGGCGCGACAGTGTCCTTGCAGGCTCCCACCGGCTGGAAGGTGAGCGCACCGGTAGCCCTCCGCACCGTCCCGCCGGGCAAGTCGGCCACGGCCACCTTCACCGTGACGCCACCGGCCTCGGTCGCAAGCGGCCCGGCGCAACTGACCGCAGTGGCGTCGTTCAACGGCGCAGAACCGCTCGTCAGCGGAATCACGGTCCAGATCCCGTTCAACTCGCTCGCCGCAGCCTTCGACGACGTCGGCATCTCAGCCGACGACGACACCGCGACGGCGAACATCGACGGCTCCGGCTACAGCCTCAGCGCGACCGCCCTGGCAGCGGCCGGCGCCACACCGGGCGCGACCGTGGCCTTCGACGGCCTGACCTTCACCTGGCCGAACGCCGTGCCGGGAGCCCCGGACAACGTCCAGTCCGCCGGCCAGGAGGTCCCGCTGACCGGGACCGGCACCGGCACCGAACTCGGCATCCTCGACACGGCGACCTACGGCCCCGCGTCCGGGACCGCGACCGTGATCTACACCGACGGCAGCACGCAGACCTTCACACTCACCGTCCCCGACTGGTACGGAACCCCGGCGGCCGGCTCCAACGCCGTCATCACCACCGCGTACCGCAACGCCCCCGGCAACGCCCAGGACCACAACGACGTCAACGTGTACGAACAAACCATCCAGCTCACGGCAGGAAAGCAGGCCGCTGCGATCATCCTGCCGGACGTGAGCCAGAGCCCCACCGCCGGCGTCCCCGGCCTGCACGTCTTCGCCCTCGCCCTCGGCGGCTGACCGCCCGCACAAGGCGTGACAAGAGCACTGGGGCCGTCTCTTTCGAGGCGGCCCCAGGGGGTGACACTCGGCCGGTGGCCTCGTGTCAAAACTCGTAGCTCAACAATACATCTGCTGCGCAGCCGACTGCGCAGTCGCTGGACCTCGCTTCGGCGGAAATGCCAGGTCAGCACGGCGCAGGATCACTTCACCTCGGCGCGCAGGAGCAGCCGGGTGCCGACCAGAACCGGCAGGACCACCCAGATCGCGCTCGTGACGGCGAGGTGTGCCCAGTCGGCGGCGGTGGCGATCTGTGCCGCGCGGAAGGGCGTCTGCGCGGTGGTGAAGTCGATCCAGGCCTGGATGTGGTGGTGCACCCAGGGAATCGCCGCGGTGATGCCGGTCCAGGCGGTCGGGACGACGAACACCGCCACGATTCCGGCTGCGGAGTTGCGCAGGAGCATGCCGAAGCCGAAGCCCTCCACCAGCGCCAGGGCCCAGGCGAGGCTCGCGTAGATGCCCAGGTGCCACGACATGTCCCAGGACCCTGCTGCGCCGTCGGTGTGGTGGCGCAGCGCGCCGGCGAGTAGGCAGCCGAGGGCGGCCAGGAGCAGGGTGGCCACGAAGGCGACCGCGGCGGCCAGCAGGCACGTCGCCAGCTTGGCTCGCACGACTCGGGCGCGGCGCGGCTCGACGGTGAAGGTCAGCAGTGCGGTGCGCTGGCTCCACTCGCTGGTCACGAGCAGCACGGCGAGTACCGGCAGCAGTACGCCGAGCGGGATGTTCTCCACGCCGAACAGGGTCTGGTAGTCGAGCGTGCCCGGCTTCGCCCAGATCAGCGCGCCGGCCAGGACCGCCGCGCAGACCGCTGTCATCGCGACAACCAGCCAGAAGCCCGCTCTGGTGTCGACCAGCTTGCGGGTCTCTACGCGGATCAGGCGGCTCATCGGGATGCCCGGCCGGCGCCGGTCGATGCCGCCCGCACCGAGGATTATTACATTCGTGCTCGAATTCGTGCTCATGCTGACTCTCCTTCGCGAACGCGCAGCCCGCGCGCCGACCGCGCAGTCAGCCGCAGATAGAGCTGTTCCAGCGCCGACCCGGTCACCGACGCCTCGTCGTCCCAACCGCGGGCTCCGCCGGGGCGCCCGCCCTTGACCTCGTGCTCTGATATGTCGGCGGCCCGCGCCAGCAGCTCCGCCTTGGTGCCCGCCGCCAGGATCCGGCCGCCGCCGATCACCAGCAGGCGGTCCGACACCACCTCGGCCTCGTGCAGCAGGTGGGTCGAGAGCAGCACCGTGCCGCCGCGCCGCGCGAAGCCGCGCAGCAGGCCCCGCATCCAGCTGATGCCCTCCGGGTCCAGGCCGTTGGCCGGCTCGTCCAGGATCAGCACCCTGGGATCGCCGAGCAGGGCGTGTGCGATGCCGAGCCGCTGGCGCATGCCGAGCGAGTACTCGCGCACCCGCCGGCGCGCCTCGGCGCGGGTCAGGCCGGCCAGCTCGAGCACCTCGTCGACCCGGCCCCGCGGCAGGCCCATCGCCAGCGCGTCGAGGGCCAGCACCTCCCGGCCGGTGCGCCCGGCGTGCAGGGCGGAGGCGTCGAGCAGCAGCCCCACCTGCGCGGCCGGATTGGGAATATCCTGATAGCGCAGGCCTGCGATGGTTGCCGTTCCGCGGGTCGCCGGGGTCAGGCCCGCGATGACCCGCAGGGTGGTGGACTTCCCGGCGCCGTTCGGGCCGAGGAAGCCGGTGACGGTGCCGGGCGGGCAGGCGAACGTGACGCCGTCGACGGCGGTCCGGCCGCCGCACCGCTTGCTGAGTCCGTTGACTGAGATCATCGTTCTGACTCCTTCCTGACTGCTCGTCTGCGTCCGGTCGTCCGGACCGGTCCAGCGTGGCGGGCCGGACCGGCCGGGCACACGGGTGCTGCGCCGCCGGAAAAGGGTGGACTTTTCTCCCCTGGATCCGGCCGCCGCGGCGCCTACGATCGTGGGGAGGTCGCGACATACACAGGCACATAGGCAGACAGGCACGGAGGTGACGGGGTGGCGACGCGCATTGGGGGCTACGACCTCGGCTACCGGATCAGGCGGTCCGCGCGCACCAGCGGCCGCGGGCTGCTCCAGGCCCTGCTCTCGCAGGTCGCCTGCATACCGCTGGTCGTCCTCTCGGTGCTGTCGGTCGCCTTCCTGGCCCTCGGCTTCGGCGTCTTCACCGCGCCGGCCGCGCTGCTCGCGCTGCGCCGGCTCGCTGAGCAGGAGCGCCGCTGGGCCTTCGAGTGGTCCGGCGTGCGCATCCCGTCGCCCTACCGGCCCCGGCCGCTCCTGCTCGCCGACGGGGAGCCGGCGCGCGGGCTCGTAGCCCGCATCCGGCTTTGCCAGTGGCTGCTTGGCGATCCGGCGACCTGGCGGGACCTGCTGTGGTGCCTGGCCAACGTGCCCGTCGGCCTGATCCTCGGCCTGTTGCCGGCCTGCCTGGTGGTGCAGGGCGTCGAGGCGATCGTGGCGGCGCCGCTCACCTTCGTCTACCTCAGCGACGGCGTGCAGTACTGGCCGATCGCCTTGGTCATCGGCGTGGTCGCGTTGGCCGTCGAGCCCTACGTCAGCCGGCGGCTGATCACGGCCCATGCGCACTTCTGCGCCTGGTTGCTGGCGCCGACTAGGCGGGCGTTGACCGCGCGGGTCAGCCAGCTGACCGTGACGCGCGCGCAGGCCGTGGACGCTTCGGCGGCGGAGCTGCGCCGCATCGAGCGCGATCTGCACGACGGCGCGCAGGCCCGGCTGGCTGCCCTCGGCATGAACATCGGGCTGGCCGAGCAGATGGTCCGCGAGCAGCCCGACCTGGCCGTCGAGCTGCTGGCCGAGGCGCGCGAGTCGAGCGGCCAGGCGCTGGCCGAGTTGCGCGCCCTGGTCCGCGGCATTCACCCGCCAGTCCTGGCCGAGCGCGGGCTCGAGGGCGCCGTGCGGGCGCTCGCGCTCACCCTGCCGATGCCGGTGGACGTGCGCTTCGAGCTGTCCGAGCGGCTCGCCGCCCCGCAGGAGTCGGCCGTCTACTTCGCCATCGCCGAGGCGTTCGCGAACGTCGTCAAGCACAGCGGCGCGCAGCGCGCATGGGTCCGGGTCGAGGCGCACGGCGAACCGGATGCGCGGGATCGCAGGGTGGTCGCCGAGGTCGGCGACGACGGCGGCGGCGGGGCGGATCCCGCGGCCGGCAGCGGGCTGCGCGGGATCGAGCGCCGTCTGGCGGCATTCGACGGCATACTCGCCGTGACCAGTCCGCGCGGCGGGCCGACGAGTGTGACCATGGAGCTGCCTTGCGCGTTGTCATAGCGGAGGATCTGGCGCTGCTGCGGGACGGCCTGATCCGGCTGCTCACCGCATACGGACACGAAGTCGTCGCGGCCGTCGAAAGCGGCCCCGACCTGCTGGACGCGCTGATCCGGCACCGCCCGGACGTGGCCGTGGTGGACGTGCGGCTACCGCCGACGTTCAGCAACGAGGGGCTGACCGCGGCGATCGAGGCGCGCGCCCGCATCCCCGGCCTGCCGGTGCTGATCCTCTCGCAGCACGTCGAACAGCTTTACGCGCGCGAACTGCTTGGCGGCGGCAGGCCTGGCCAAGCGAAGAGCACCGGCGCGGTCGGCTACCTGCTCAAGGACCGGGTCTCGGACGTGCAGCGCTTCGTCGAGGCGGTGCAGACGGTCGCGCACGGCGGCACGGTCATGGACCCGGAGGTCATCGGACAGCTGCTGGCCCGCCGATCGAGGGACGAACTGCTCGCCGGCCTGACCGCCCGGGAGCGCGAAGTGCTCGCCCTGATGGCCGAAGGCCGCACGAACGCCGGTATCGCGGCCCGTCTGGTCGTCACCGAGAAGGCGGTCAGCAAGCACATCAACAACATCTTCACCAAGCTGGGCCTCTACCCGGACGAGGACGACAACCGCCGGGTGCTGGCCGTTCTCGCCTACCTCAACGGTTGAACGGATCACGCATCCGCGCCAAGAGAGAATGGCACAGGGAGAACAATGGTCGCGGAACTTGCGCGGAACGGAAGGGATGGCTGATGTTCGAGCTGGGCACGGACGGGCCCTCGATCATCGTGGTCGGCATCGACGGATCGGATTCGTCCATGCGCGCGGCGGCATACGCGGCGGGGCTGGCCCGGCGGCAGAGGTCGAAGCTGGCGCTGGTCTACATCCAGCCCTCCGGCGCGATCTCGGCGCCCGGGGCCGGGGCGGCCGTGGTGGACCTCGGCCGGGACATCGCGGAGGATCTGCAGCGGCAGATCGTCGAGGCGACTGAGCGGCTGGACGAGCACGAGAGACCGAGCTGGGAGTTCATCTCCGAGCCCGGCGACCCCTACAACGGCCTGATGAAGGTGGCGGACCGGCTGAAGGCCGACGCGGTGGTGATCGGCGCCTCGCAGAAGGCCGGGCACCGCATCCTCGGATCGGTCGCGGTGCGGCTGGTGAAGGCGGGGCGGTGGCCGGTGACGGTGGTGCCGTGAGAGTACTGCCGTGAGGCGTCAGCAGTCGGCCGGGCGCATGTCAGCCGACGGCGGTCAGCCGAGCGCGGCCTCGATCGGTCCGCGGGCTAGGGCCAGCCACAGGTCCAGTGCGGCCGGGTCGTCGTACTCGCGGTCGATCAGGTAGAGCGCCTTCGTCGGGCTCTGCGCGCCGATCTCGGCCAGTACGGGCTTGAGGAAGACCTCCGGCGCCATCGCGTGGCCGGGGCCGCCGCCGAGCATGAGTGGCACCGCGACGACGCCGGCCAGCGAGTCGGCCGGGAAACGGTCTAGGAACAGCTTGAGCAGGCCGGTGTACGTGGCCTTATAGGTGGGGCTAGCCACGACGAGCAGGTCGAGGCCCTTCACCGCCTCGACCGCCTCGGCGACCGCCGGGTCCGACCAGTCCAGCAGGGCGGCGCCGAGGTCGGCGAGGTCGAGCGTGAAGCCGGGCGGGGCGCCGGTCAGCCGCTCGGCGACCAGCAGGGCCGCCGCGTAGGTGCGCGACCTGGGCTTGGGGTTGCCGACGACGATTCCGGCCCTGACGCCCTCACGCATCGCCGCTCGCCTCGTCTCGTCGCCGATCGGTTCGACATTCGTCGAAGCTAACCGGCGGGTCGGTGGGCTGTCAATCATGATCCGCCGAGCGGGTTCAGCCGCCGAGGGCGTGCACCATGTTCATGATCGCGGTGATCTGGACTCCGCCGTGCGTCGCGTATCCGGCGTCGCCTGCGCCGAGGTAGCCCCACCAATCCCAGCAGCCGAGCGGGTTGACCACCGCGGTCGCCTCGGCTTGCGGGTAGAGCACGATCATGTTGTTCGTGTCCGCGTAGTTGTTCAGGTAGGAGTCGTCCACGAAGGTCAGCCCGATCGTGCTCGCGCTCATCTCGCAGCCGTGCAGGGCGACCATCAGGCGGCAGGAGGCGCCGCTCGCGCACGAGGCGGGTACGTATGCGTATCCGGTCGGCCCCATGCTGATCGCGGCGGCGCTGCCACCGGGCACGTACTGGTTCTGGCTGAACGAGAGCAGCGATCCGGTCGTCGTGCCCGTATTCGGCGGGTTCACCGAGCCGAGCAGCTTGGCTAGGAACTCGCCCTCGGGGTCGGTGCCGCAGTCGTTCATGTACGGCACCTGCGACGCGGAGCAAGCACCGGGAGCCAGGGGGCTGATCCAGCCGTGGCCGGCCGGGGTCGAGGCGTCGTACTCGGCCGAGGCGCCGAAGTGCTGGAAGAAGGCGGCGTCGTCCTGGTCGAGGCTGCCGGCCACCACCGTGTCGCGGGTGCCGTGGTAGACCCAGTCCCGCTGCGCCGCGAGGTGCGAGGTCGGGTCGATCAGTCCGTCGGCGGCCCAGGCGGCGGCGTCGGCCTCGTCCGTGGACAGGTAGGCCGGGTAGACCGACTCGGCGCAGCCGTATACGGCCTCGTATTCGTTGTCCAGCGCGCAGTCGTACTGCGCGGCGGCGAAGATCGCCGCGCCTTTGAACGTGCCCGAATACGCGACGGCGAGCTGGTTGGCCATGTCGCCGCCGGACGAGACGCCGGAGACGTAGTCGGCGGAGACCGAGTAGGCCGACAGGCCTCCGGAGGCCGCGGCGGCGGAACCGGTTGCGGCCAGGGCCGGCGCGCCCGGTGCGAGCAGGCCGGAGGCGATCCAGGCGACGATCGCGGCCGGGCGCAGGAAGCGCAGGCGGCGGGAACGGGAGAAGCGGCGGATCTGCCGCGGACGCGGTGCAGCAGCCATGCGATCATCCTTGATCTTCAGACTGTGGGTGCCACTCAGCTTCGCCAGACCACGCGTGCCGCGACACGTCGTTCGGCCATAGGACGGCGGGCTCGATCCTGTGGCCCGACCACATCTGCTCACACGGTTGGCCGACCGGGCCGACCGCCGGGCGGCTCAGAGCGCGCCGAGGCCCAGCCCGAGCGCGGCGGCCGCGAGTCCGGCGGCGATGCTCCCGGCGAGGTTCGCGACGGCGACGAGCCCGGCGCCGTCCTCCATCAGGCGCAGCGACTCGAAGCTGTAGGTCGAGAAGGTCGTGTAGCCGCCGCACACGCCGGTGCCCAGGATGACCAGCGCGTCCCCGGGCAGCACGTGCTGGGTCGCGAGGCCGGTGAGCAGGCCGAGGATGAAGGAGCCGGTGATGTTGATGACCCAGGTTCCGGCCGGGAAGACCGAGTCGCGCCGCCAGGCAACGGCCCGGTCCACCAGATAGCGGGCCACCGCTCCGAAGGCCGCTCCCAGTGCGACCGCCAACGCGAGGATCACGACGTGCTCCCCTCGGCTGCGGACTCGCCCTCGCGTTCGCCCGATCGATGCAGCGACCGGGCATGCCGGTGCGCGACGATCGCCCGTCCGGCGGTGAACCCGAGGCTGCCGGCGGCCAGTCCGGCGGCGAGTGAGCCGAACAGGTAGAGCGCGGCCGTCCCGTAATGCCGGTCGGCGATCAGTCGGTCGGTGTCCACCATCCAGGTCGAGAACGTGGTGTAGGCGCCGCAGAAGCCGACGCCGAGCAGCGGCCGCACCAGCGTGGTCGGCGGCCAGACCTCGAGGATCAGCACGACGAGCAGGCAGAGCAGGAACGAGCCGGAGACGTTGATGCCGAAGGTCGCCACCGGGAAGCCGCCGTGCGCGGTCGGAGCGGCGCGTCCGATGAGGTAACGGGCCAGTCCCCCGACCGCGCCGCCGAGCGCGATGACGCCGATCAGCCGGGGGTCGGGAAGTTCCGGGCGCCCCCGCCGGGCCCGGCCGGCCGGCACCGGCTCCACGTCGGGATCGATCGGCAGGGCGGCCTCGCGCTGTGCCGACCCTGTTTTGGCCGACACCGCCTCGGTCTCACCAGTCATGAGTCGTACCTTCCTACAAGATCGCACCAGGCGTTCGAGTAGGGACCGTTGGCCGCGTCGGTGCGGCGATTGACGGCGAGCCCCTCCGCCGAGAGTCGCCACTATACCGGGCGCCCCGGCGAAGGCTTGATCGCGTTCGCCTGCCGGACCGCGGCCGGGTGATCGGCCGGGGAGCCGGGGGATGCGCGCGGCGCTCAGACGACGCGGTTCCAGTCGGTCGCGCCGCCTCCATCGGGGGCGGCGTCCTCGAGTTCTTCCACCTCCGGCCACGGCTCGTCGGCGATCGTGTCCTCCGGTTCGGGCCCGGGCACGGAGTCGAGGATGTCGCCGTCCGAGAGCCGGGTGCCGGCCAGGCGGGCCAGTGCCCGCAGCGCCTCGCTGATCACGAGCTCACCCGGAGCGTCCAGCGGCACCGGTTCCCGCTTCTTGTCACCGATTCGGGCGAACCAGGCCGGGCCGGTCAGCACCGTGTCCGGCTGCGGCCGGCTGATCCGCAGGACGCACGCCAGGCCAGCATCCGAGAATTCATGGAAGACGAGGTTTGTGCCGCTTGTGCCGCTCGTGCTGCCGCCGCCGTCCCGAGCGTGGTCGCCACCCCGGTCGTGGTGGTCCGGTTCGCGGCCGGGGGCCTCCCGGTCCCGGACGGCCGCCGGCTTGGCATCGGCCGGAACCGCGTCGCTCACGCCCCGCGCGCCGGCGGGCTTCCAGCGCAGCGCGGCGACCGCGGCGTCGAACACGTCGGACGGCACCGCCCGATCGGCGTAGTCGATCAGCTCGGTCTCGTCCGGCGCCGGCAGCCGTCTGGTGTATTCGCGCTCGATCTGCGGGAACGGCTGGCCGGGCCACAATCCGGGCAGCAGCGCCCGCCATCGTCCGACGGACCGGTCGGTTGCCGCCCGGGGATGCCAGAGCTCGACCATGGTGGCGTCCTGGAGTATCGCCGCCACGCCCGCGGCCACCGTGCCGGCCGTCTTCTTACCCCCCGCGAGCCGGCCGCCCATGGCGCACAGGCCGCCGACGTGGTCGGGGATCACCTCGATGCGGCGGCCGTCCGGAAGGTGCAGCCGCCAGACGAGCCGGCAGGTGACCGCGCGGGTTATCGGATGGGCTAGGTAGAGGTTCCGCCAGTCGGCGTAGGGCCAGGTGCGTTGCGCGGACAGCAGTTCCTCCAGACGGATCACCTCGTGGGCGTAGGTCTCCTCGATGTCGCGCACGTGCCTGTTGACGACTTTCAGCGCATGTTCGTCCTCGGTCGCAGGTGTGGCGTCGGCGAACTCGCTCACCTTGACCCGCCCCGAGGGCAGGAGCTCCAGTGTGTAGGACCGGTGATGCACGGAGACGGCGAGGTGCCAGTCGCCGCCCAGGCCGTGCCGGGCGACCGCCAGCTCGGCCAGCCGGCTCGGCACGCCGCCGCGGTTGCGAGCGGCGAGCTGGACCGCGAGCAGGATCTGCGAGCGCTGCGCCTTGGCCGGTGCGAGCGGCGCCAGCGCCGAGAGCTGCTCGGCGGCCTCGTCGGTGGCCAGCTCGGCAAGGGCATTGATACACGCGTTGCGCAGCCGCACCGACTCGATCGACCAGGGCTCCGTCAGGACCCTGCGCAGCAGCGCCCCGAGGGCCGCGACCATGCCGGAGTCGTCCTGCGCGAGACGGGCGGCGATCCAGACGGTGTTGACCGCGGCCGTCGTGTTGCCCTCTGCCACCAGGATCGGACGCCCATCGACCTCTGCGACAGGATCCTGCTGCGAACCCGCGGCCTCGGCGGCCGGGCGCGGCCGGGCGAGCCGGGCGGCCGACTCGGCGGCGGTCCGCGGCACCGCCTCGACCAGCATCGCAAAGAGCTGCTCGGCCAGCCTCGCCGCGGCCCGGTCCGCGGCCAGCCGCTCGGCGAAGACGCGCCAGCCGGCGTCCTGCCACGGCCGCGCGGGCCGATCGCGGCCGAGCTCAAGCGTGCCGAGCCGTTCCAGCTGGGATTCCTTGAGCTGGGCTGCGATCTGCACGGTCCAGCCGTCGGCCGCGGACAGCCCGGCCCGGCTCAGCGCCCACGCGGTCCGGTCGGCGCCGCGCGGCGGTTCGCCCTCTGATTCCCCGTCGTCGCCGCTCCTACCGAACAACCGCGTCAGTCTCATAACGCGACGATATCCATCCGGTCGCGGAAATGCCCCGCGGCCCGGCCCCTCGCGTCCAATCCCGGTTCGCCAGCATCATCGGCCACAGCAGCATCATCCTGGATTTTTTCACATATGAACTCGTCTATAAGTGTTTCCGTGAGCGGAACCCTGACCACTGGGCCGCGGTCGGTAGCGGTCCCGGAGCACCCGCACATCCGCGTCCTGATACCGCCGCTGCTGCGGGCGAGTCCGGACTTCCGGCGCGCCCTGTTCGGCGATCTGGCGTCGGCGCTCGGCTCGGCGACCTCCGCGGTCGCCTACCCGCTGCTGGTGCTCAGCCTGCGCGGGACCACGCTACAGGCCGGCGCGGTGGCCGCGGTCTCGCTCTCCACCCGGCTGGTGCTGCGGCTGCCGGCCGGGCAGCTGGTGGACCGGTGGAACCGGCGGATCGTGATGCTGTCCGCCGACCTGGTGCGGATGGTCGCCGTGGCCAGCATCCCGCTCAGTGCACTGCTGACCCGGCCGCAGTTCGCGCAGCTGGTCGTCATCGCCGTGATCGAGGGCGCCGCCGCCGCGCTGTTCGGGCCGGCCGGCGACGTCCTGATCAAGGACATCGTCGCCCCGGCGCAGTTCGGCGAGGCGCTGGGCCTGAGCCAGTCGGCGCTGGGGGCGACCCACCTGGTCGGGCCGGCGATGGGCGGGGCGCTGTTCGCGCTGGGCCGCGAACTGCCGTTCGCGCTCGACTCCGCCTCCTACGCCGTGTCGGCGCTCTTGATCTGGCGGATCACCGTGCGCCCGGCCGCGTGCGCCCCGGCCGGCCGGCCGGCGGCGTCACCGCGGGTCTGAGCTGGCTGCTGCGGCGGCGGGTGCTGTGGACCGTGCTGCTCTACGCCGGCGTGGTCAACCTGCTGCTGGCCGCGATCGAGATGCTGGCCATCCTGGACCTGCGGATGCTGGGCGTGCCGAGCCTGCCGATCGGGCTGATCCTGTCCTGCTCCGGGGTCGGCGCGCTGGCCGGCTCGCTGGGGTCGGCCGGCGTGGTCCGGCGGGTCGGGCCGTCCGGGATCCTGCTCGGGATCGGCGCCGCCTGGACCGTGGTGCTGCTCGTGTTCGCGTTCGCATTCAACCCGTTCACCGCCGCCGCGCTGCTCGCCGTGCTGATGACGCTCTCGCCGTCGGTCGGCGTCCTGGTCGGGCAGTCGCTGCTCAGCGGCACGCCGCGGGACCTGCTCGGCCGGGTGAGCGCGGCGGCGACGGTGCCGCTCTCGGGCCTGGCCGGGCTCGGCCCGGTGCTGGCCGGCGGGCTGTGCCTGGCGATCAGGCCGCCGCACGCCTGGCTCGCGCTCGCGGCGCTCACCGCGGCGGCCACCGCGCTCGGCTACCCCCGGCTGCGGGCGTTCCGATTACCCGGACCGGACGCGGCCGGACCGGACCCTCCCGGCCCGATTCCGGTACCGGATACGGATCCTGATACCTCGCACCATAATACGTGACCTGATAGCACGGCGGGACGACGGGACGGGTGCCGGAGCGGGTGCCGAAACGGGTGACAGGGCGCCGAGCAGCGCCGCAGCGGGACGGGTCGGTCTCTTTGTCGCGGCGGGGCAGCCGCGACCTCAAGGCACGCTCAAGTCAGCGTCCGGTCGTCGCCGTTACCGTTGATGCCACAGCCTTGGCAGTGCCAGCATGTCATCCGATTGTCCGCCCCCAGGAGGGACCGCGATGTCCGTCACCGAAGATCTCGCCTCGCTCTCGGCCGCCCGTCCCGCCGGGTACGCGTCGCTCGCCGACCTGCTGGACCGGGCCGAGATCAATGACCTGATCTCGCGGATGAACGCCTGCCTCGACGAGCACCGGTTCGACGAGCTGAGCTCGCTCTACGTCGAGGACGCCACGATCGACACGCCGGGGGGAGGACTCATCACCGGCCGCGACGGCGTGGTCGCGGAGGCGACGCGCAGCCACGGCGTGTTCGAGCGGCTCCAGCACACCACCACCAATGTCCTGATCGACCTGGACGGCGACCGGGCCGAGGCGCGGGCCAACATGATCGCCGGGATGGCCCGCAACGGGCTGCAGCCGGACGCGATCCTCGGCGGTGTCAACACCTACAAGGTGGTGCGGACCCCTGAAGGCTGGCGTTTCGCCAGCGTGGTCGTGCGCCCGATATGGCGCGACGACAGGAAGGCGGCAGCAGCCGCGGCGCAGCCCACTGCCGGCTGACCGACGCACGGCCCGGCTGACCGGTCAGTCGATCCGTCGCAGCTGGATCAGGGCGCTCGCATAGTCGCCCGCGGCCAGCTCGAGCGGAAGGCCGACGGCGAGAAGCAGCGCGCCCGGGTACACCCGGTCCGCGGCCGCGTCCTGGTAGCGGCCGGCCGGATCCAGGCCGCGCAGCCGGATCGGCGCCTCGGTCCGGCCGAACGCCCGCGCCCGCCGGTAGGACAGCACCGCCGCGTGCGATCCGTCCTGCGCCACATATTGCACGGCGCTGAGATAGTCCTCCGGCCGGCCGAGCCGGTACTGCAGGCCGCGGTGGATCAGGGGCCGGATCTCCTTGTACTCGGCCACCAGCCGCGCGGCCAGCGCCAGGTCCGCCTTGCTCCACTCCTCCAGGTCGCCGCCGAGGCCGAGCGCGCCGGACATCGCGGCGTGGAAGCGGAACTCCAGCGGGACGGTGCGGCCGGTGTACGGGTTCGGACTGTCGGTCACCCAGGCGTACATGACCGTGGCCGGATACAGCTGGCTGAACCCGTGCTGGATGGCCAGCCGGTCGACGGCGTCGGTGTTGTCCGAGGTCCACACCTGGTCGGTGCGGGCCAGGATGCCGAGGTCGACCCGGCCGCCGCCGCTCGCGCAGGACTCGATGCGCAGGTCCGGGTGGTCCGCGCGGAGCCGGTCGAGCATCGCGTAGAGGTTCCGGGTGTAGTCGATCAGCAGCCTGTCGGGGTGCGCGCCGGCGCCGGCGCCGATCTCGCTGAGCGGGCGGTTCATGTCCCACTTGAGGAAGTCGATCGCGTCGCGCCGCAGCAGCCGGTCGATCGCCCCGTGCACCCACCCGGCGACCTCCGGCCGGGCCAGGTTGAGCACCAGCTGGCTGCGCTGCTCGGTGCGCCGCCGGTTCGGCTGGTGCACGACCCAGTCCGGGTGGGCGCGGTACAGGTCGCTGTCCGGGTTCACCATCTCCGGCTCGACCCAGAGCCCGAACTTCAGGCCCAGGCCGTGTACGTGCTCGACCAGCGGGGTCAGGCCGTCCGGGAAGCGGTCCGGGTTCGGCCGCCAGTCGCCGAGCCCGGCCCGCTCGTCGACCCGCGCGCCGAACCAGCCGTCGTCCATCACGAACGTCTCCGCGCCGATCGAGGCCGCGCGGTCGGCCAGCGCGCGCTGGCCGTCGAGGCTCACGTCGAAGGTCGTGGCCTCCCACGAGTTGTAGAGCACCGGGCGGGGCTCGACCGGGTACGGGAGTACGTGGTCGACGACGTACTCGTGCCAGGCGCGCGACGCGGCGCCGAACCCGCCCTCGGTGAACAGGCCCGCGCTCACCGGGGTCTCCAGGGTCTCGCCGGGGGTCAGCACCAGCGCTCCGGGCCCGTGGTCCAGGCCCGCCGAGACGGCGACCAGCTCGGACTGCATGCGCTGCGCGGTCAGCCGCCAGCTTCCGCTCCAGGCGAGCGCGCAGCTGTATACGGCCCCGTATTCCTCGGTCGCGGTGCCGTCGTCGATCATCGCCCAGGGGTTCGACTGGGCCCCGGTGAAGCCGCGGCGGCCGGCGACCACCGTCTCGCCGTAGGGCAGCTCGCCGCGGTGCAGCCGGTACTCCGCGGCCCACGCGCCGCGCACCTGGCTGAGCCGGTAGGCGGGCAGGCCGTCCGGGCCGGGCAGCCGCGGCAGCGCCCAGGTCGCCGAGTCGGCTCGCAGCACACTGATCGGTTCGCCGCCGTCCGCGCCGGTGTGGTGCAGCAGGAGGCTGCGCTCGATCACGTCGCAGCCCGGATACAGGCGGTAGCGCACCTCCACGGCCAGCGGGTAGTGCCGGTCGGCGAAGTGCAGCACGAGGTCGTCCTGCTCCGCCTCCTCGCCGAGGAATTCGAGCTCGAGGTCGCGGGTGCCGTCGGCGAAGACGACCTGCAGGCCGGCGTGGCCGTAGCGCAGCCCGCCGGCGGCGGCCAGGTCGAGGCCGCCGTCCGCCCGCTCGGCGAGCCCCGGGCCGGCGAACTCGGGCAGCTCGAGCAGCGCGGCGGCCTGGTCCAGGTCGAGCCGGGGCCCCCAGTAGACGCCGTGCAGCAGGTCGTCGGAGTCCAGGTGCAGGACGCGGCTCGACCGCTCGCCCGTCAGTACCCAGATCCGCTCGCGGTGGAGGCGGGCGATGTGCGGCATGGTGGCCTCTCGGCTGGATCGGGGCGCGGCGCGCGGCCCCCGAAGAGTGTCCCAGAGCCGAACCGGGACCGCCAGACCCATTCGTCCCTTACGTCAACCCTCCGAGCAGGGATGATTACGAAGAGTTATCAGGTACAGTGGCCGCGTTGCCCAAGGTGGCGGACAAGGTGGCGGACAGGACGGCGCCGGGTTCGGCGCACGAGTTAGGGAGGCCGGCGGCCGCCATGTTCACCGACGACGCAGGGCCGGACGACGTGTTCGGCGCGGGCGAGGGCCCGCCCTTCGCGCCCGAGCCGCACCTCCCGCTGCTGGCCGCGCTGATGGAGCGGTTCAGCCCGCGGCTGCCGGAGATGGCCTTCGAGCCGGGCCTGGTCGCCGCGATCGACCAGCACGCCGCCGCGGTGCGCGACGCGGTGCTGGCGGCCGGCACCGAGGAGCCGTTCCACATCCGGCTCGGCGACTACGCGCTCGGCTTCGTCGACGCGCTGCGCGAGCTCGGCTGGGCCGAGTCCGCCGGCTTCGACTTCGCCAGCCTGCGGCTGACCGCGGTCTGCTGGCTCATCCGCGACCGCGGCGTCGCCTGCGCCTGATCACAGGCTCCTGAAACAGCTCCTCAAACGCGTGGCCGCGGCCCGGCCCGCAGGCCGAACCGCAGCCACGCTGCGATGACGTCTCCCCCGCTTCGTGCGGTGTGCCGAGGTCAGCCCTGGCCGGTGCCGAGGTCGCCCATGGACGAGCCGCCCGACGGCGGCGTCGGCGGCCGGTCCGCGGACGGACGCTCGCCGGCCTGGCGCTCGGCGGAGCCGGCCGCGGCGGCCGAGGCGCCCGCCGAGGGGCGCATCGAGCCCTGGCCCGAGAGCGCGTCCTGGCGGCCGGACTGGTAGGCGCCCATGCTCGACGAGGCGTTGGCCACCTCGCGCTCGGCCGAGTTCAGCATCCGCTCCCAGCGCTCCCGCATCGGCATCACCATGCCGCCGCCGACGCCGACGATCAGGATGCCGGCGATGGTGGCCAGCACCGCGACCAGCACCGGGCCGGTGATGGTGGTGGCGATTCCGGCCTGGCCGAGCGCCGCGATCACGCCGAGGGCGAGCACGAAGACCGAGGCGATCGCGGCCAGCGTGCGCCCGTACGACAGGCTGCTGAGCGCGCTGCCGACCAGGTCCTTGACCACCCGGGCGATCGCCGCGGCGACGATCACGATGATGCAGGCGACGATGCCCCGCGGAAGCCACGCCACCACGCCGTTGATCATGGTGCTGACCGGGTTGGTGCCGAACACGCCGAGCGCCAGCTGCAGCGTCACCAGCAGCAGCGCGTAGTACACGATCTTGCAGACCAGCGAGGTGGTGTCGTACTTGCTCTGGGCCAGCATCCGGTCCGTCCCGGCATGTTCGGCCACCCTCTCCGAGCCGATCCGGCGCAGCACCCGGTCGAGCACCCGGCTCAGCAGCCGCGAGACGAACCAGCCGATGACCAGGATGGCCAGGAAGCCGATGAACTTCGGGATGATCTGGGCCACCGCGCTAAACGCGTTGCTGAGCCCCTGGCCGAAGTTGATGGACGCCAGCGTCTGCTGGTGCATCGCCGTCACCGCCTTATCGAACTCGTCGAGCCTGCGCACCGGTTCCGCGCCGCCGCGGTGGAGTGATCTCGGTCTCCATGTGCCAGATACTTCGTAACACGCGGTAGTCTGACGGGCACTCGGGATGAGCCATCCGAGGTCAGCCGTAGGGCGGAGTCCCAGTCTGAGTCCGGCGGCTAAGATCCGCGGCATGGGAACCGAGATACGCGAGTTGCTGGAGCTGCCGGTCTGGCGGGCCTTCGACATCGACGACGCGGGACGCATCCTGGCCGGCCACGACGCCTCAGGATCCATCCAGCTGGTGGAACTCGCGCCGGACGGGACCGCCACGGAGCTGACCGCGCTCCCCGGCGCCTGCGTCGGCCGCTACCTGCCGGGGCGGCGCGCCGTCGTGGTCGAGCACGACCAGGGCGGCGACGAGCGGCGGCAGCTCTCGCTGCTGCCGCTGGAACCGCCGCCGGCCGCGCCGGCCGGGCTCGACGGGCTCGTCCCGCTGGTGCGCGACGAGCGGTACTTCCACAACCTGGTCGACGTGGCGCCCGGCCGCGTGGTCTACACGACGAACCGGCGCAACACAGTGGACTTCGACGTCGTGGTCCGGGACGTGGACAGCGGCGCCGAGCGGGTCGTGTACGACGGCGGCGGCTACATCGAAGATGTGGCGGTCGCGCCGAGCGGGGACTCGGCGGTGCTTATGCGCTGCCCGCCGGTGGCGATGTCGGACCAGCTCGTCGCGGTCGACGCGGAGGGCCGCACGCGCGACCTGACCGCCGCGGACCTGCCCGCGCAGCACGCCTTCCCGGCCTGGGTGACCGGCGCGGACGGCCAGGACGCACTGATCGTGACGACCGACCGGGACCGCGAGTTCACCGTGGTCGCCCGGCTCGATCCGCAGACCGGCGACTGGACCGAACTGGTGGCCGACGAGGGGCGCGACGTGGCCGGCTGGCCGTCACCCGACGGGACGCTGATCGCGGCCCTGACGAACGACGACGGCGTCGTCCGAATGAGTGTTCACGACGGCCGCACCGGCGAGAAGCTGCGAGCCGTCACTCTTCCGGATGACGGCTGGGTCGGCAGCCCGTTCCCGGGCGTCGCCTGGTCCCCCGACTCGCGTTACATGGCGGTGTCCTTCAGCGGCCCGGTCATCCCCGGCGACGCGCTGCGGATCGACGCGCGGACCGGCGCGGTCACCACGGTCGCGCGCAGCACCGACCCGCTGGCCGGGACCTCGCTGGCCCGGCCCGAGTCGCACCGGGTGCCCAGCCCGGACGGCGAGCTGATCCCCTGTTACCTGTACCGCTCGGCGCAGCCGGCCGACCCGCGGCTGGCCGGCTCGGCCGTGCTGATCATCCACGGCGGGCCCGAGTCGCAGTCCTACTGCCTCTGGAACCCGCTGATCCAGGCGCTGGCCGGCGCCGGGCACGCGGTGCTTGTGCCCAACGTGCGCGGCTCGACCGGCTTCGGCAAGCGCTGGTACTCGGCCGACGACGTCCGGCGGCGGCTGGACTCGGTGGCCGACCTGGCCGCGCTGCACGCCTGGCTGCCGAGCCAGGGCCTTGACCCGCAGCGGGCCGCGCTGTGGGGCGGCTCGTACGGCGGGTACATGGTGCTGGCCGGCGTCGCCTTCCAGCCGGAGCTGTGGGCGGCGGGCGTGGACATCGTCGGGATCTCCTCGCTGGTGACGTTCCTCCAGAACACCTCGGGCTACCGCCGGTCGGTCCGCGAGCGGGAGTACGGCTCGGTGGAGCGGGACCGGGAGTTCCTGGAGTCGGCCTCGCCGATCAGCCGGGTGGACGACATCCGCGCGCCGCTGTTCGTGATCCACGGCGCCAACGACCCGCGGGTGCCGCTGAGCGAGGCCGAGCAGCTGGTCGCCGCGCTGCGGCAGAACGCCGTGGAGTGCGAGCTGCACGTCTACCCGGACGAGGGCCACGGCTTGGTGAAGCGGGTGAACCGGCTGGACGCCTACCCCAAGGCCACGGCCTTCATCGCGCGGCACCTGGCCGCACCCGAGGCGTAAGAGGCCTGACGGGCTCGGCCCGGCGCGCCGTGAGGATGGCGGGCCGGGCCGAGTCAGTGGTCTGCCGCGCGACCCTAGACCGCCTCCGACTGCAGTACTTCGGCGACCGGGCGGCGCGCGCCGAGCCGGGCCGGGACCACGGTGAGCGCGCCGAGCACGAGCAGCGACCCGACGACCGTGGCGGCCAGCTTCCAGGCGGGCGGGTAGACCACCCCGCTGTGGTCACTGACCATCGTGAACAGCCCGATCCCGGCCGGGACGCCGAGCACCGCGCCGGTCAGCGACGGCAGCAGCTGCGCCGCCGAGAGCCCGCCCACGACCTGGTGCGGGGCCGCGCCGAGGGCGCGCGCGACGGCGAGCGGGCGCCGGGAGTCGAGCGCCGTGATCCAGGTGATGAAGACCACGTTGACCACGGCGAGCGCGACCAGCACGCCGGTGAACGCCAGCACGACGTGCTCCGGCCGCAGGTTCTTCGGCGAGGCCGGGGCCACGACCACCGGGCCGAGCTGGCCGCCGGCGTTGCTGAACGCGGTCACCACCGTGACGAGCACCGCGACGGTGATCATGATGCTCAGGGCACTGAGCACCGAGCGGCGCGGGCGGCGGGCGGACAGGCGCAGGCCGAGCAGCAGCGGGACCGGCAGCCGGGTCGAGAGCCGGATCAACAGGGGCCTGCGACGCGGGGCGCGGCTCGCGTCCGAGAGCGCCCGCACGGTGCTGATCCGCGCGGCGCGCAGCGCCGGGACGAGCGAGGCGGCCACCGCGACGGCGAGCGCGACGCCGAACACCTCCTCGACCGAGCCGAGGGTGAGCGCCGGCGAGCTCGCGGCGCCGAGCAGACCCGCGCCGGGATACGAGACCAACGGTGCGAACAGCCGGCCCAGCGTGAGGCCCGCCGCCGCCGAGACCAGCGCCAGCAGCAGGTTCTCGGCCAGCAGGACCGCCGCGACCAGGCCCGGCGTGCCGCCGACCGCCTTGAGCAGGCCGACCCGCCGGTTCTGGTCCGCCATCCGGACGCCCACCAGCAGCGCCACGCTGGTGATCGCGAACAGGGCCAGCAGGGTGCTGGCGATGTTCAGCATGTTCTGCACCTTTCCCAGCACCCTGCCGTCATCGGCGCTGATGTCCTGCCAGGACTGCAGATCGATGCCGTCGTTCTGATAGGCGTTCAGATACGTGTTCTCGAAGCCGGCGGCCCGCGCCGGGTCGGACAGCCTCAGGTCGAGCGTGTAGAACAGCGGCTGCGACGCGGTGGCCATGCTCCGGGCATCGGCCTCGGTGAGCCAGACGACGCCGGCCGGGCCGTACTGGTTCTGGAAGGTGTCGACCGGGTAGACGTTCCAGGCCGCGGTGACCGCGATCCCGACGACCGGGAAGGCGCGCCCGTTCAGTCTGATCGTGTCGCCGACGCGGATGCCCAGCACCGAGGCGAAGCTGCGCTCGACCACCGCGCCGCCTCCGTGAATCCACGTGCCCTGAGTCACCTCGGGCCGGTCCACCCCGGCCGGCGCCGCAGTCCGGCCCTGCACGACCGCCTGCACGTTGTAGCCGTTCACCCGCAGCATCGGCATGGAGGCCGGGAAGGGGCCGCTGGAACCGGTCACGCCGGGCTTCTTCGCCAGCGCGGCCATGTCAGCGAGCTGGGTCGCGCTGGGCGGCCGCTCGGGCCCGGAGCCCGGCGTGTAGGTCTGGACCGTGATGTCCGGCCCGGCCGTCGCGGTGCGGGTCTGCTGGAAGGGCTGGCTGATCGCGCCGCTCAGGCCGAAGCCGAGGGCGAGCGTGGCGGTGGCGGCGGTGATCGCCAGCAGCATGAGCGCGGCCTCGACGGGTTTGCGGCGCAGGTCGCGCAGCACCACACGGCATATCAGCAGTATGCGTCCCATGGCGTGGTGTCAGCTCCCTAGTCCGGCGAGGGCGCTGAGGCTGCCGGTGCTGCCGCCGGTCAGCCGGGTCTCGTCGACGAACACGCCGTCGCGCATGGTGATCAGCCGGTCCGCGGTCGCCGCGATGCGCGCGTCGTGGGTGACGATCACCAGGGTCTGGCCGGCGAGGTGCAGCTCCTCGAAGAGCCGCAGCACGTCCACCGTCGCGGCGCTGTCGAGGTTGCCGGTCGGCTCGTCGGCCATGAGCACCATCGGGTCGTTGGCCAGCGCGCGGGCGATGGCGACCCGCTGGCGCTGGCCGCCGGACAGGGCCGAGGGCAGGTGCTTGACCCGGTCGGCCAGCCCGACCCGCTCCAGCAGCTCCGCGGCCCGGCGCCGGGCGGCCCGCGGCGAGCTGCCGGCCAGCAGCGCGGGCATCTCGATGTTCTCCGCCGCGGTCAGCTCGTCCATGAGGTGGAAGGCCTGGAAGACGAAGCCGACCGAGTGCCGGCGCAGCCGGGCGACCGCGCGCTCGCTGAGCCGGTCGATCCGCTTACCGGCCAGCCAGGCCTCGCCGCCGGTGGGCCGTTCCAGACCACTGAGAAGGTGCAGCAGGGTAGACTTGCCGCAGCCGCTCGGGCCCATCACGGCCACCGTCTCGGCCGCCGCGACGTCGAGGTCCACCCCGTCCACCGCGCGCACCAGGCCCGAGGCCCGGCCGTGTTCCTTGCGCAGCCCCTTGGCGCGCACCATCGATATCGAGCCCGTCTGGCTCATGATCCTGATTCTCCCTTCCGAGCGGCCCACGTGCGTTCGCAGGCCTCCAGCCAGCGCAGGTCTGCCTGCAGCCGCAGCACGATTCCCTCCAGCAGCAGGCCGGCCGACGAGCCGTCCGGCTCGGCCATCCCGGCGCGCTGTGCCTCGCGCAGCCGGCGCAGCAGTTCCCGGCGCTGGGCGTCTACCAGCGCGACCGGGTCGGCGAGCCGGGCGGCCGCGGCGGCGACGAGCTTGAGGTGGAACTCCGCCAGGTCGGGCTTGGGCCAGCCGATCTCGCTCAGCCAGCCGGCGACCCGCTGCTGGCCGGCCGGGGTCAGCGTGTAGACCTTGCGGTCCGGCCGGTCCGGCGCCGGGTCCGAGCGCTCGGAGGCGACCAGGCCCGCCTTCTCCAGCCGGGTCAGCGTGACGTAGACCTGGCCGGCGTTCATCGAGTCCCCGAGCGGCCCGAGCGCGGCCCGCAGCCGCGCGCGCAGCTCATACCCGTGCGACGGCTCCTTGGCGAGCATCGCCAGCATGACTTCCTGCATAGGCCAACCCTCCCTAACGGTTAGCCCTAATAGTTAACGGTTATCTGAGCCGCTGTCAACCAGCGCGGCCGTGCCGGAGGAGGCAAAGCAGGAAAACAGAGCAGGCAAATGGGAATCAACATGACAGGGAAGGACGAAGCGTTCGATGCGGAGGTTCATCCTGACCGGGGCTCCGGGCGCGGGCAAGACGGCGATCCTGCGCCGGCTCGAGGCGGACGGCTGCCCGGTCGTCGAGGAGGCGGCCACCGACGTCATCGCGCTGCGGCAGGCGCAGGGCGAGGCGGAGCCGTGGCGGCAGGCGTCGTTCATCGACGACATCACGATTTTGCAGCGGCACCGCCAGCTGCGGGGCCGGACGGAGGACTCGGCGGACGCGGTCCAGGTCTTCGACCGGTCACCCGTGTGCACGTACGCGCTGAGCCGGTTCCTCGGCCGTCCGGTCTCGGCCGCCCTCGCGGACGAACTGGCCCGGATCGCCGCGCAGCGGATCTACGAGACGCGTGTGCTGTTCGTCGACGGCCTCGGCTTCATCACACCGACGGCGGCACGCCGGATCACCCTCGAGGAGTCGCGGCGCTTCGAGCGCGTACACGAAGAGGCCTACGCCGCCTTCGGATACGAGTGCGTCCGGATCCCCCGCGGCGAGCTCGCGGCGCGCGTCGATGCGGTCAAACGGGCTATCGGGCTGATCTGACGCGCCGTGAACTGAGGGCCATTCGGCACAAACGCGACCCGGCCGGGCGGCGGGCTGCTCGGGTGCCCACCGACCGGCCGGGAGATCTCGGCTCTTCTATCTCGGCTCTATCTCGTCCGTCTCGCTGGATCCGTCAGCTCTTGGGGTAGTACCAGCCCAGCTCGCTCTGCACCTTCGCGGCCATCGCGGTCGGGGTGACCTGTCCCTCGAGCAGCTGTACCGCCAGGTTCTGCTCGTCCGTCCACACGCCGTCGTTGGCGGTCGGGGACTTGTTGGCCTTCAGGTTGGCCACGTTCGGCGGCGGGGTGTCCATGGGGCTGCGGATGCCGAACAGCGGCTGGATGGACTCGCTCTGGTACCAGTTCGCGGCCTGCACGGCCAGCGGGTACTTGGCCGGGATCTTCGAGCCCTTCACCGGGGAGATCTCGCCGGCGATGGAGGAGAAGGCGTCGCCGAACGTCGGCGTCGCGGTGAACGAGAGGATCTTCTCGGCGGCGGTCTCCTCCGCGCTGTTGGAGATCTTGGAGTTGATCGAGAAGTCGCCGTCCGGGTACCAGTCCTCCTTGGCCGTGCCGCCGTCCGGCGAGGGCACCAGGAACTGGCCGAGCTGCACGTTCGGGTTCACCTGGGTGATCTCCGGGGTGTCGAAGATGCCGTCGATGATGAACCCGGTCTTGCCGAGCGCCAGCGCCGTCTCCTGCTCGTTGTCGGCGGACCCGGTGGCCTGCCAGTTCGGCTCGAGGTAGGGCGCGAGCTGCTGGAAGGCGGCGAGCGTCTTCACGTACTGGGTGCCGGTGAAGTTCGCCGTCTTGTTCACCAGCTGCTGGGTGAACGTGTCGGACATCGTGGAGGCGCCGATCGCGTCGATCTGCAGGCCGAGCATCCACGGCTGAACGCCCATGATGTACATCGGGGTGATCCCGGCCGTCTTGAGCTTCTGCATCGCCGCGAGGAACCCGGACCAGGTGGTCGGCACCGAGATGCCGTTCGAGGAGAGCACCTGCTTGTTGTAGAAAACCGACATGGTCTCCAGGGAGAACGGCACCCCGTAGGTCTTGCCCTTGTACTGCGCGGTCTGCAGCGCCGCGGCGGAGATGTCCGAGGTGCTCACGACGCCGTCCAGCGGCTTGATCATCCCGGCGGCGGCGTAGGTCTGGGTGCCCAGGCCCGCGCGGTCGTAGAAGATGTCAGGACCCTTACCGCCGTTCATCGCGGTCTGCAGGATCGCGTCGTAGGAGGTCGGGGTGATCGACCGGAACGAGATGTTGACCTTGACGCCCTGGGCGGCCAGGTCGCTCTGCACGGTCTGCCACAGCGGCTTGTCCTGCGAGCGCCACGACCAGACGGTCACCGTGGGCACGCCGGAGGCACCGCCTCCTGAACTGGAGCAGCCGGCCAGGCCGAGCGTTCCGACGGCGGCCGCCGCCACGGCGGACAGCAGGGTTCTGCGAGCGCCGAACCGGCGGGACGGGCTTGCGGTGTGCATGGCGACTCCCTTCGAGAGACCCGGTGCGCGGCGCCGGACGGCGCCGCGGACTCACATCTTGATGCCACCGGAGAGCAGGTTGCGGCGCAGCTGCTTGGTGACGAACAGGGCGCCGATGATCGTCGGAAGGCTGACGATGACCAGCGCGGCGAGCAGCAGCTGCCACTGCGTGTCGAACTCGCCCTGGAAGGACTGCACGCCCACCGACACCGTCATGTTGTTCGTGCTCTGAATCAGCAGCAGCGGCAGGAAGAACTCCTTCCACGCGTTGATGAACTCGAAGATGGCGACGATGCCGAGGGCCGGGCGCACCAGCGGCAGCACGACGTGCCAGTAGACCTGGATCGGGCCGGCGCCGTCCACGACGGCCGCCTCCTGCAGCTCCATCGGGATCGAGCGCATGAAGTTGACCAGCAGGAAGACGCTGAAGGACATCCCCCCGGCGGCGAACACCAGGATGAGCGAGGGCAGCGTGTCGAGCAGGCCGAGCTGGCGCATGAGGATGAACAGCGGCAGCGCGATGATCTGGATCGGCAGCGCGAGTCCGGACACGAAGAACAGGTAGAGCAGCTGGTTGCCGCGGAAGTGGTAGCGGGCGATCACGTAGGCGGCCAGCGAGGAGAGCAGCAGCACTACCGCGACGGTCACCCCCGCCACGACCACCGTGTTGATCAGGTAGCGGCCGAGGTCGGCGCTGGACCAGGCCTGCGTGTAGTTCTCGGTGTGGATCCGGTCCGGCAGCGCGGTCGGCGTGGCCAGGATGCCGGACAGGCTCTTGACCGACAGGTAGACCACGAACAGCAGCGGCACCAGCACGCAGATCGCGTAGAGCGTCAGGATCCCGTGGCTGATCACCGCGGCGCGGCGCTGGCCGGGACGGCTGGACCGGCCCGGGCGGGCGCTGACGGCGGCGGGCGCGGTGACGGCGGTGGCTGCCATGGCTGCGGTCTCCCTTCCTGGTGCTCGTCCGTGCGATCTGGTCTGCGTGGGCTGATATGCGGTCTGGTCCGAGTGCTTTCGGCCCCGGGCGCGTGTTAGGTGGCGACCCGCTTCTGCACCCAGATCAGCGCGCCGGACACCGCGACGACCATCACGAAGCCGACCACGGCCAGCGCGGTGGCCAGGCCCATGGACTGCGCGGTGCTGCCGAAGCCGCCGAAGCCGGTGCGGTAGAACAGGGTGCTGAGCACGTCGGTGGAGTAGGACGGGCCGGCCTGCGTGCCCTCCATGATGTAGATGAGGTCGAAGGTGCTGAACGCGCCGATGAAGTTCATCGAGGTGATCACGACCAGGGTGGGCCGGATCGACGGGATCAGCACGCTGAACAGGGTGCGGATCCGCCCGGCGCCGTCCAGCGCCGCCGCGTCCAGCAGGTCGCCCGGCACGTCGCTGAACGCGGCCAGGAACACCAGGACCGGGAAGCCCATGCCGGCCCACGCGGTGATCACCGCGATGGTCGGCAGCGCGAGCGTGGTCGAGCCGAGGAACGGCAGGGCCAGGAAGTTCAGGTGCAGGAAGCTGGTGACGTCGTAGAAGACCCCGAAGTTAGGCTCCAGGTAGAAGGCCCAGATCAGCGCGATCACGACCGGCGGCAGGGTGAACGGCAGGATGAACACGACGCTGTAGCGCTGCGAGGCCCGCTCGTGCACCAGCAGCAGCAGGTAGGCCAGGGTCAGCCCGACGGCCAGGGTGAGCACCATCGAGATGCCGAAGAAGTACACGTTGTGCCAGATGGCCCGCCAGAACTCGCCGGCGAAGCCCTGGCCCCACAGGGTGTAGGTGTAGTTCCGGAACCCGATGAAGTTGGTCAGCGGGCCGGTGCCGTCCCAGTCGTAGAAGCTGTACCGGACGCTGCTGATCAGGGGGTAGATCACGAACAGCGCGAAGAGCGCGAAGGCCGGCAGCACCAGCCCGGCCAGCACCAGCCGCGGCCGGCTCAGCCGTTTGCGCCCGGCCCTGCCGCTGCCGGGCCGGCCGGAACCCGGCTCGCCGTCCGGCCGCGAACGGCGCGCGGTGCGCACGGCGAGACGGCTGGAGGATTCCGCGGCCTGGGACGCCACCTGACCACCACCGCCCTCTTCCGACTCGAAGGTTCCCGACTCGACTGCGCCGGCCGGCTCTCCGGCTCCGCCGATCCGCCGACACCGGCCGACGACTCGCGGCCGCGCTGCTGCTTCGGCTGTCCCGTACCCGGGCACGACACGGCCGAGAAGGTCGTCCCGCCTGCTGCCCGGCGATTGTAATTTTCTACCACGCAGACGCGTCCGAGTGAAGACTTTTTACCAACCTGACGCGCGCAAGGGTGACCCACGGCGCGTGAGCGGGGAGGGAAGGCTGAAGCGGCGGCACAGCACCAGGAGACAAGCGGGCTTACTCGCCGTGCCAGGCCAGCCCGGCACGGCCCGGTCCGCGGACGGGCGGGCGAAGGCGGATCCGGGCGGCCGGCTTGTGCGCGGGGTCGGCTGATCCGACGTCAGCGGATGTATCGTCCGGTGATCGCGCGGGCGATGACAAGGCGCTGGATTTCGCTGGTGCCCTCGAAGATGGTGTAAATCTTCGCGTCCCGGTACATGCGCTCGACCGGGTGCTCGCGGCTGTAGCCGGCGCCGCCGAGGATCTGCACCGCCTTCTCGGTCGCGGACACCGCCAGCTCGCCCGCCCGCAGCTTGGCCATCGAGCCCTGACCCGCGTCGAATGCCTTCTCGGTGCGGGCCATCCAGGCCGCCTGCCAGATCAGCAGCCGCACCATCTCGATCTCGGTGCGCATGTCGGCCAGGGCGAAGGCGATCGCCTGGTTCTCCACGATCGGCCGGCCGAAGGCCTCGCGCTGCCCGGCGTATTCGAGGGCGTACTCGTACGCGGCGCGGGCGATGCCGAGCGCCTGCGCGCCGACGGTGGGCCGGCTGACCTCGAACGTGGCCATCGCGGCCTGGCTCTTGCGGCCCTCGGTCGCCGCGGCCGCGCCGGTGCCGCCCGCGGCGGCTTCCCGCGCCCGGGCCAGCCGGCGCTCCAGCCGCTCTTTGCCGCCGAGGAGACAGTGCCCTGGCACGCGCACGTCGTCGAAGAAGACGTCCGCGGTGTGCGAGGCGCGCAGGCCGAGCTTGCGGATCTTGCGGCTGCCCTCGACGCCGGCGGTGTCCGGCGGCACGATGAACGCCGCCTGGCCTCGCGCGGCGAGCTCCGGCTCGACGCTCGCCACGACGACGTGGACGTTCGCGATGCCCCCGTTGGTGATCCACGCCTTCTGGCCGTTGATCACCCACTCGTCCTTCGCCTCGTCGTACCGGGCGCGGGTGCGCAGCCCGGAGACGTCCGAGCCGGCGTGCGGCTCCGAGACGCAGAAGGCCGCGACCTTCGGGTCGTCCGGGTCGCCGAAGCACAGCGGAACCCACTCGGCCAGCTGGTCCGGCGTGCCGGCGGCGAAGATCCCGGCCACCGCCAGCGAGGTGCCGAACAGCGCCATGCCGATCCCGGCGTCGCCCCAGAACAGCTCCTCGTTGGCGATCTGCAGCGAGATCCCGCTCGGGTCGCCGAACAGCTCGGCCAGCGACTCGAAGCCGTACAGCCCGATCCGGGCGGCCTCTTTGATCACCGGCCAGGGCGTCTCCTCGCGCTCGTCCCACTCGGCCGCGGCCGGACGCACCACGTCGACGGCGAAGCCGTGCACCCAGTCGCGCAGCTCGCGCTGCTCTTCGGACAGCTCCAGCGAGAATCCGGTCATGGTGGTACGCCCTCCGCGGTCTCGGGCCTGTACTGGTCAGGCCTTGGGGATGTCGAACAGGCGGGTCAGCCCGGCGGCCATGCCCACGTCCCCGTCGACCTTCAGCCTGCGCAGCATGAACATGGTCACCGGGTTGCCGTTGCCGGAGACCAGCTTGAGGAACTCGGCGTCCGACATGCTCAGGGTCACCCGCGCGGCGCGCTCGGTCCCGCCCCCGGCCACGGTGCACGCGCCGTCGGCGATGGAGGCCTCGAAGACGGCCGGGCCGTCCCCGCCGTCCCCGACCCGCCACCGGATCAGCGTCTTGAGCGAGCCGGCGCCGTCCGGCCGGAACTGCCGCTGCATCCGGGCGAAGACCTCGCGCAGGATGCGCAGCCGCAGCTCGCCCTGCATCGCCTCGGCCAGCCGGCGGCCCGACATGCCCTTCACGATCCCGGCGAACTCCTGCGGGCTCACCTGCGCGAAGTCCAGCGCGGCGAGATCCGTTCCGGAGGCCGCGGACGCGGAGGCGGCGGGCGCTGCGGAGGCCGGGTCGGCCATTCCCAACTCCTGACTCTAGAGTAAGTTTACTACTCAGTAAGGTAGCCTCGCGGGCACTAGGGTGGCAAGGGTGAGGGACCAAGAGCGCAGGCGGCGGCTGCCCCGGAGCACCCGGGAGCAGCAGATCATGGACTGTGCGATCAAGGTGTTCGCCCGGCGCGGGTACAGCGCCGCGTCCGTGGACGAGATCGCCGAGCTGGCCGAGGTCTCCAAGCCGCTGGTGTACCTGTATCTGGAGTCGAAGGAGAGCCTGTTCCTGGCCTGCCTGCGGCGGGAGGAGTTGCGGCTGGTGGAGGCGTTCCAGGGCGCCGCGAGCGAAGTGGGCACCTCGGAGCTGCGGCTGTGGGCCGGGATCCGCTCCTTCTTCGCCTTCGTCGCCGAGCACCGGGACGGCTGGGCGGTGCTGCACCGGCAGGCGCCGGGCCTGAGCGAGGCGATCGCCACCGAGACCGCCCGGGTGCGCCAGGGCGTGCTGGCCGAGGTGCGCTCGCTGGTGCGCGAGGGCATCGCGCTGAGCCCGACGCCGGCGCACCTCGGCGACGCGGACGCCGACTTCGTGGCGCACGCGCTGGTCGGCGCGGCGGACTCGCTCACCGACTGGATGGTGCGCCACCCGGGCGAGTCGCCGGAGCGGGTGACGCTGCGGTTGATGGGCATGGTGTGGGTCGGCATGCGGCAGGTGCTCGGCGGCGAGATCTGGGCGCCGCCGCCGGAGGCCGACGAGGATCTGCACGACCCTCCGGTGGACCGTCCTTTCACCGAGGATCCGCTGATCGGGCCGACCGGCTGACCGAGCATCGGAGTTAGACCCGCGCCCACGCCGGAACCCACGTCTCGCCGTCGCTGTAGTCCGGCTTCAGGACGCCGATGTGGTCGCGCAGCGCCGCCAGCGCGGGATGCGGATTGCCGCCGTACCAGAGCAGCGAGTGCGGGTAGAGCGGCGTCGGGTTGTGCACGGGGATGCGGCGCAGGTCGTGCTCGGTGAGCCAGACGAGCCGGGTCTGCTCGCCGACGAAGGTCGCCAGCGCCGGGGAGTCGGCGATCGTCTCGAGCAGCATGTCGCTGCCGAAGTTGGGGCCGATCGCGTCGATGCTCAGGCCGAGCTCGGCGGACATGTGCTCGTAGAAGACGGCCCACTCGGCCCCGGCGACGATGCCGGGTATCCAGATCCGGTGCCCGGCCAGCTGGGCCGGGCTGACTTCGCGGGCGTCGGCGAGCACGTGGTCTGGCCCGGTCACCAGCTGGAGCGGCTCGTCGTATACCCGGGCCGACTCGATGCCGTCGGGCAGCTCCCGCACGGGCACGACGACGGCGCGGAACGTCGCGTCGATGGTCCCGGCCAGCAGCGCCTCGGTGGCCGCCTCGGCGTTGAAGAGGGTCACCACGTCGAGATCGATCTCAGGGTGCGCACGATGGAAGTCGCGCATCAGGAGTCCCGGACCGATCCTGCGGTGCACGACGTCGACGCGCAGCGCCCGGCTGCCGGGCCGCACCGACGCCGCCGCGCGTTCCTCGGCGCGCAGCAGCCCGCGGGCGTGCGGTAGGAAGGCCTGCCCGTCGATGGTGAGCCGGGCGCCGCGCGGGGTCCGGGTGAACAGCCGCACGCCCAGATCCCGTTCCAGCGCGGCGATCCGCTTGGAGACGGCCTGCTGGGTGATCGACAGATCGACGGCGGCCTCCTGGAACTGGCCCGCTCCGGCGACGGCGACGAACGTGCGTACGGCTTCGAGATCCACGGCGACTGAGCTTAGCGATACAACGTGCTGTTGTGCTTTGCGGGGAGGACGGTTGTTTGATCTGCAGTGCTTCGGCCCGCTTTGATCGCTCGGGTCAACTTCAGGTTGTTCGAGCGGAGCGGCGAGGGGCGTGATGGGCGTGCGGGCCAAGCGATCGCTGGGGCGGCAGTTCGGCTGGCTGTGGTCGGCGTACTCGGTGAGCGCGCTCGGCACCGGGCTCGCGTTCAACGCGGTCCCGCTGATCGCGATCCTGGTGCTGCACACCGGTCCGGCCGGGGTCTCCGCGCTGGACGCGGTGGGGCTGACGGCCGGCGCCGTGGTCGCGATCCCGCTCGGGCCGTGGATCGAGTTCCGGCGCAAGCGGCCGGTCATGATCGCGATGGACCTGACCCGGTTCGGCGCGCTGCTCACGGTCCCGGCCGCCTTCGCGCTCGGCTGGCTCGGCTATCCGCAGCTCCTGGTCGTCACCGTGTTCGTCGAGGCGGCCGAGATCGTGTTCAAGGCGGCCGGCGGAGCCCATCTCAAAGCACTGGTTCAGCCGGCGGACCTGCTGGTGGCGAACAGCCGGTTCGAGTCCACGACCTGGACCACGACCATGCTCGGGCCGGCGCTCGGCGGGGCCGCGATCGGGATGTTCGGGCCGGTGACCACCGTCGTCGCGGACGCGGTCAGCTATCTGCTGTCGGCGCTGGGGATCCGCGCGATCGGCCGCGGGGAGCAGCGCCCGGTGCGCGCCGCGGCGCCGGCCAAATTCAAGCCCGGAGACCTGCTCGACGGCTGGCGGCACATCCTGGGCAACCGGGCGCTGCGCCCGCTGTTCTTCAACAACGTCCTGTTCGGCGCCCTGATCATGGCGACCTCGCCGCTGCTGACCGTCCTCATGCTCGGCCGGCTCGGCTTCGCGCCCTGGCAGTACGGCCTCGCGCTCGCAGGGCCCTGTCTCGGCGGCCTGATCGGCTCGCGGCTCTCCCGGCGCTTCGTCGCGCGGCTCGGGCAGCACCGGGTCATGCGGGTCTTCGGTACGCTGCGCGCGGTCTGGCCGGTCGGGCTGGTGTTCATCCGGCCGGGCGTCCCAGGGCTGCTGATCGTCGCAGGGATCGAGTTCGCGCTGATCTTCTGCATCGGCGTGGCCAATCCGGTGTTCGCCACCCGCCGGCTGGAGCTGCCGGCGCCGGACCGGGTGGCCCGGACGCTGTCCACCTGGTCGATCACCGGCAATCTGACCACCGCCGCGCTGACCGCGCTATGGGGCCTGCTGGCCGCGCTCATCGGGCCTCGGCTGGCGATCGGCGCCGCCGGACTGCTCCTGCTGGGCACGCCGCTGCTGCTGCCCCGGCGCGAGGAACCCGTGCAGGTGGTCCCGCCGGCCGTCGTGGGAGCGCAGGGCGAAGACGCAGTCGCGGCCTGATGCGAGCGGCTCGAAGCGGACCCGGGCGGGCAGCGCGACCGGCTTGTGGAACTCGACCCGGAACAGGAACGCGCCGGGCAGGCCCGCACTGTCGCAGTACGCTGCGAGGGCGGCCAGGCAGCGGGCAGCGGTCCACATGCCGTGCGCGATCGGGCGGCGGTAGCCGAAGGCGCGCGCGGTCAGCGGGTACAGGTGGATCGGGTTGCGGTCGCCGGAGATGGCCGCGTAGCGGCGGCCGAGCGAGGCGGGCAGCGACCAGACCTCGCCGCTCGCGACGGCGCTCCCGTCGGCGGGCCGCTGCGCGGATTCCGGACGCTGGTCACGGATCGCGCGGCGGCGGAGGTAGGTGCTGACGCTCTTCCAGACCGGCTCGCCGTCGAGCGACGCCTGCGCGTGGACGTCGAACGCGGTGCCCTTGGCGTGCTCGCGCAGGGAGCCGATCCAGACGCGGTAGTCGAGCCCTGCCGTGGCGGGCAGCGGCCGCAGCTGCTCGATCTCGTTGGCGATGTGGACCAGGCCGAGCACCGGCACGGGGAACGCGCGGCGCGTCATGAGTGCCATGGCCAACGGGAAGGCGGTCAGATGAGGGTACGTCGCCGGCATCGCGCCGGAGCCGGTGCCGACGCCCTCGGGGAAGCCGCAGAGTTCTGTATAGCGGTGCAGGTGGCGCGGATCGGCGGCCACACACGGGAGTTCCAGGCAGGGCAGGCCGGATTCGTCGCCTGACGACCGGTCGGCGGTCTTGGGAAGCAGGGCACGTACGTAGGACGCTGCGAGCCCGGGCCGGCGGCGCAGCCGGGCCGTGGCCTCGGGTCCGGGGCCGCCCGGATCGGGCGCGCTCGAATCGGGCACCGTGCTCAATGCTCACGCGCCCAGCAGCGCCTGGCCGCAGACCCGCAGCACCTGGCCGTTGACCGCGAAGCTGCCCGGCGCCGCCAGGTAGGCGACCGCCTCGGCGACGTCGACCGGCTGGCCGCCCTGCCGCAGGCTGTTCATCCGGCGGCCGGCCTCCCGGATCAGCAGCGGCACCGCCGCGGTCATCTGCGTCTCGATGAAGCCGGGCGCGACCGCGTTGACCGTGCCGCCGAGCCGGTCCGCGGCGACCGGGGCGAGCGCCTCGACCAGGCCGATCAGCCCCGCCTTGCTGGCCGCGTAGTTCGTCTGGCCGACGTTGCCCGCGATGCCGCTGATCGAGGAGGTGCACACGATCCGGCCGCCGGGTCTGAGCACCGGATCGGCCGGGTCGAGCAGCCGGTCGGTCAGGTCCTCGACCGCGGTGAGGTTCACCGCGAGCACCGCGTCCCACTGGCCGCGGTCCATGCGGCCCAACATCTTGTCCCGGGTGATCCCGGCGTTGTGTACGAACACGTCGGCGCCGGCCAGGTCTCCCTCGCGCAGCCGATCCGCAAGCCGGTCGCCGGCCGCCGCCTCGGCGATGTCGAGTTCGAGCGCTGCGCCGCCGGTCCGCTCCGCGACGGTCCGCAGCGCCGCGCCCTGCGCCGGAACGTCGACGCAGAGCACGAAGGCGCCGTCCCGGGCCAGCGTCTCGGCGATCACCGCGCCGATCCCCCGCGCCGCGCCGGTGACCACGGCCGTCCGGCCGGCCAGCGGCCGCTCCCGGTCCGGCGCCGCGTCCGACCGGTCAAGGCTCTGCGAGCCGGCGGCGCCGACCCGGACCACCTGGCCCGAGACGTACGCCGAGCGCGCTGAGAGCAAGAACCGAAGCGAGGACTCGACCGCGTGCTCGGCGCCCGGCGCGACCTGCAGCAGGTTGGCGGTCCCGCCGCGGCGCAGCTCCTTGCCGAGCGAGCGCATGAAGCCCTCGACCGCGCGCTGGGCCACAGCCTCACGCGCCGAGCCGGCGAGTTCCGGCGGCGTGGCCACGACGAGCGCGCGGCCGCACGGAGCCAGGGAGCGCACATACGCGTGGAAGAACTCGTACATCTCGGCGAGCCGCGCGCTGTCCGCGGCGCCGGTCGCGTCGAAGACCAGCGCGGCCGGAGCGTCGGCGGTCGCGGCGGTGTCGGCAGCGGCCCCGACAGCGGCATCGACGACATCGACATCGACGATCCGGGCCGGGAAACCCTCGAGCAGGGTGCGCAGCGGTTTGAGCAGGCGGCCGCCGCCGGCCGCCGCGCCGACGCCGCCGAGCACGACCGGACCGTCCGGCACGGCTGCGCCGGGGCGGTGCCGCTGCAGCGGCTCCGGCCGTGGAAGCCCGAGCCGTTTGGCGACAAACCCACCCATCACGCCCGCAGTCCACGCCTGGTAGCGGTCGGCCATGGATTTTCTCCTGACTCTTGAGTAAGTTTACTCAAGAGTAATTTCTACGACCGTCCGGCCACAAGGAGCCGTCGAGGAGACTTCGCCATGGCACCAGCCGGAGCCGGCGGCGCGCCGACCGGGGCGCGCCGGGTCGCCGTGCTCGGCGGCAGCCGCATCCCGTTCGCCCGCGCGGACGGGCCCTACGCCACCGCCTCGAACCAGGAGATGCTCTCCGCCGCGCTGGACGGCCTCGTGCGCCGCTTCCGGCTGGAGGGCGAGACGCTCGGCGAGGTCGCCGCGGGCGCGGTGCTCAAGCACAGCCGCGACTTCAACCTGACCCGCGAGGTCGTCCTCGGCAGCGCGCTGGACCACCGCACGCCGGCCTTCGACGTGCAACAGGCCTGCGGCACCGGCCTGGAGGCGGTGATCCTGATCGCCAACAAGATCGCGCTCGGCCAGATCGAGTGCGGCGTCGCCGGGGGCACCGACACCGCCAGCGACGTGCCGCTCGGCCTGAACGACGATCTGCGTAAGCTGCTGCTCTCCGCGCGGCGGGCCCGCGGCGCCGGCGGCCGGCTGCGCGCGGCCGGCAGGTTGCGGCCCGGGCAGGTGGTGCCGGAGATCCCGCGCAACGCCGAGCCGCGCACCGGCCTTTCCATGGGCGAGCACGCCGCGCGCACGGCCGCCGCGTGGGGGATCCCGCGCGAGGCGCAGGACGAGCTGGCGATGACCAGCCACCGCCGGCTTGCCGCCGCCTACGACGCAGGGTTCTTCGACGATCTGGTGGTCCCGTTCCGCGGCCTGGCCCGGGACCAGAACCTGCGCCCGGACAGCAGCGTGGAGAAGCTGGCCCGGCTGGCGCCGGTCTACGGGCTCGGACTCGCCGGCTCCGAGCCGACCATGACCGCGGGCAATTCGACCCCGCTGACCGACGGAGCGGCCACGGTCCTGCTGGCCAGCGAGGAATGGGCGCGCCAGCACGACCTGCCGGTGCTGGCGTATATGGGGCAGGCACGGGTCGGCGCAGTCGACTTCGTCGACGGCGAGCCGGGGCCGGACGGGCTGCTCATGGCGCCGGTCCACACGGTGCCCCGGCTGCTCGCCGCATCCGGCCTGGCCCTGGCCGACTTCGACTTCTACGAGATCCACGAGGCCTTCGCCTCGCAGGTGCTGGCCACCCTGGCGGCGTGGCAGGACCCGGAGTTCTGCAAGAGCCGGCTGGGCCTGGACACGCCGCTCGGCGCGATCGACCAGGGCCGGCTCAACGTCAACGGGTCCTCACTCGCCGCCGGGCACCCGTTCGCGGCCACCGGCGCACGCATCGTCGCCACGCTGGCCAAGCTGCTGCACCGGCGCGAGGGCGGTGGTCGAGGGCTGATCTCGATCTGCGCGGCCGGCGGCCAGGGGGTCACGGCGATCCTCGAACGCTGAGCCGCCGCCCGCGAGTCGGGGACGACCACGGGCCACGGGGGCGTCCGGCGCGGACGGGACCGCGCCGGGACGACGGGGGGAGCACCGCCGCACATCGCAAGACCCGGCAAAGGAGCCGCGCATGGCAACGACGTTCTACCGGCGCCTGCGGGCCGCCCGCAGGCGCCCCGACCTCGCCGACCGCACCCGAGTACACATCGCGAGCGAGAACGGCGTCGTGCGGGAGGTGAGCGTCGAGCCGCTCATAGGGCGGCTGATGCGCGGCAGCCTGGCGGACATCCCGTTCGACAACGCCCGCAATGATCCGCAGCACATTGCACTGCGCCGCCGGGACGAGGCCGGCTGGCACCCGGTCACCGCGGCCGAGTTCGCCCGCCAGATCGCCGCGACCGCCAAGGGCCTGATCGCGGCCGGGCTGGAGCCGGGCGACCGGGTGGCGCTGATGTCGCGCACCCGGTACGAGTGGACGGTCGCGGACTTCGCGATCTGGGCCGCCGGCGGGCAGACCGTGCCCGTATATCCGACCTCGTCGAGCGTCCAGCTGGAGTTCATCCTGGAGGACTCGGACTCGAGGTTCGTCCTGGTCGAGGACGAGACGACCGGCGCCATCGTCAAGCAGGCCACGACGATGCTCGACATCACCCTGCCGACCTGGAGCTTCGAGCACGGAGCCCTGACACAGCTGGCCCAGCTCGGCCGCGACGTGCCGGACAACGCGATCTCGGCGCGCCGGGCCATGATCCGCTCGGACGACGTCGCCACGATCGTCTACACCTCGGGCACCACCGGCCGGCCGAAGGGCTGCGTGATCTCGCACTCCAACCTGCACGCCGAGGCGGCCAATCTCACGGAGCTGATGCTGCCGGCGTTCCGCGCGGCCAGCGGCCTGGCCCCCTCGACGCTGGTGTTCCTGCCGCTGGCGCACGTGCTGGGCCGGGCGCTGGAGATCGTGTGCCTGCAGGGGCGCATCACGCTCGGGCTGTGGCCGACCATCAAGCCGGACGAGGTGCGCCCGGAGCTCCAGGCGTTCAAGCCCACCTTCCTGGCCGCCGTGCCGTACTTCTTCGAACGCATCCACGACATCGCCCGCGGCACGGCGGAGAAGATCGGCCGCGGCTCGTCGTTCGACCGGGCCGACCGGATCGCCGTCGCGTACGGCGACGCGCAGATGCGGGTCCTGCTGGACCGGGGCAGGGGGCCCGGATTCAAGCTGCGGCTCGCGCACCGGCTGTACGACCTGTTGGTCTACCGGCGGGTTCGCGACGCGCTCGGCGGGAACGTGCGTTATGTGATCAGCGGCAGTTCACGGCTGGACCTGCGCCTGAGCCAGTTCTTCTTCGGCTGCGGGATCCTGGTCTACGAGGGCTACGGCCTGACCGAGACGAGCGCGGCGGCGACGGTCAACCCGCCGCTCGAGCCGCGCGCGGGCAGCGTCGGCCTGCCGGTCCCGGGCAGCTCGGTGCGCATCGCCGACGACGGCGAGGTGATGCTGCGCGGCGGGATCCTGTTCGGCGGGTACTGGCTCAACCCGGAGGCCACCGTCGAGGTGATGAGCAACGGCTGGTTCGCCACCGGCGACCTCGGCAGCCTCGACGCCGAGGGCTACCTGACCATCACCGGCCGCAAGAAGGACCTGCTGATCACCAGCGGCGGCAAGAACGTCTCGCCGAGCCTGCTGGAGGACCGGCTGCGCAGCCGGCCGCCGGTCGGCCAGTGCATGGTGGTCGGCGACGGCCGGCACTATGTCGCGGCCCTGATCACACTGGAGGCCGAGGAGATGGAGCACTGGCTCGCGGTGCGCCGGCGGCTGCCGGACACGCCGTTCGCCGAGCTGTGCGTGGACCCGGAGCTGATGGGGCAGGTGCAGCGGGCGGTGGACTACGCGAACGAGGCGGTCTCCCGGGCCGAGTCGATCCGGACCTGGCGGCTGGTCGAGGGCGACTTCACCGAGGAGAACGGGCTGCTGACGCCGTCGCTGAAGGTGAAGCGGCACGCGGTGGCCGAGGCCTATTCCGACGTGATCGAGGACCTGTACCGACATGACTGAGATGCAGGGTACTGAAGCTCAGGATACTGACTCGCAGAGCGCTGATCGCGGGTCCGGCGTATACGACGTCGTGGTCGTCGGCTCCGGCTTCGGCGGCGCGGTCGCGGCGCTGCGGCTGAGCGAGAAGGGATACCGGGTACTGGTCCTCGAGGCCGGCCGCCGGTTCACCCGGGAGAGCCTGCCGAAGACCTCGTGGTCGCTGCGCGACTACCTGTGGGCACCCGCGCTCGGCCTCTACGGCATCCAGCGGATCCACGTGCTGGGCAAGGTGATGGTGCTGGCCGGCGCCGGGGTCGGCGGCGGCTCGCTCAACTATGCCAACACCCTGTACGTACCGCCGGAGCCGTTCTTCCGCGACCCGCAGTGGGGCGCGATCACCGACTGGCAGGCGGAGCTGCGGCCGTACTACGCGCAGGCGCAGCGGATGCTCGGCGTGCGTCAGAACCCGACGACGACCGAGGCGGACGTGTACCTGCGCGCTACGGCCGAGTCGATGGGCGTGGGCCGCAGCTTCCGGCTCACCCCGGTCGGGGTCTTCTTCGGCGACGGCCGGGACGCGGACGGCTCGGTGACGGCCGCGCCGGGCCAGGAGGTCCAGGACCCGTACTTCGGCGGGGCCGGGCCGCGGCGGCGCGCCTGCACGGAGTGCGGCGAGTGCATGACCGGGTGCCGGCACGGCGCGAAGAACACGCTGGCCGAGAACTACCTGTACCTCGCCGAGCGCGCCGGCGCCGAGATCCGCCCGATGACCACGGTGGTCGGCCTGCGCGACGTCGGCGCAGGGAGCGGCGAAGAAGGCTTCGAAGTCGTCACGGTGCCGACCGACCGGCGCAGGCGCGGGGCCACGCAGGTGATCCGCTGCAGCCGGGTCGTGCTGGCCGCCGGGACCTACGGCACGCAGACGCTGTTGCACCACGTCCAGCGCGACGGCGGCCTGCCGCGGATGTCCGCGCAGCTCGGCGCGCTGACCCGGACCAACTCGGAGTCGCTGGTCGGCGCGCTGACCTTCCCGCGGCCCTACAAGCGCCGCAACGGCAGGGACGCGGTGGCCGACTTCACCCGCGGCGTGGCGATCACCTCGTCGATCCACCCGAACGCCTCCACCCACATCGAGAACGTCCGCTACGGCAAGGGCTCGAACACCATGGCCCTGATGTGCGTGCCGCAGTACCGGGTCGGCGGCCGGCTGCCCAAACCGGTCGCGGTGGCCGCGGCCTTCCTGCGCCATCCGGTGATGGTGGCCCGGACGCTCGCCACCCGGCACTGGTCCGAGCGGACCATCATCGGCCTGGTGATGCAGAGCCATGACAACTCACTGACGACGTACCTGAAGCGCAGCCGGCCGGGCAAGGGTCTGCTGACCGCGCGGCAGGGCCACGGCGCGCCGAATCCGGTGCACATCCCGGAGGGCGCCGAGGCCGCGCGGCTGCTGGCCGAGCAGATCAACGGCCTCGCCGGGACGAACCTCGGCGAGCTGTTCGGCATGCCGCTGACCGCGCACTTCCTCGGCGGCTGCCCGATCGGCGCCGACCCGCGGCAGGGCGTCATCGATCCCTACCACCGCCTCTTCGGCCACCCGGGCGTCTCAGTGGTCGACGGCTCGGCGGTGTCGGCGAACCTCGGCGTCAATCCGTCGCTGACCATCACCGCCCAGGCCGAGCGCGCCATGGCGCTGTGGCCGAACAAGGGCGAGCCGGACCCGCGGCCGGAGCAGGGCGAGCCGTATCGCGCCGTCGCCCCGGTCCCGCCGCGCTCCCCCGCCGTGCCGGGAACGGCCTTCGGCCGCCTCTCGTTGGCTCATCAGGAGAACACAGCGCAGGACGCGACTGCGCAGTAGCCGCGAGCACGGGAGGCCGGCGGTGACCGACCAGCAGATCGATCGAACCCTGTTGGAGCGCTGGACGGCGCTGACCGGAAAGCCGCCGTTCGGGGGCTTGGGCCGGAATCTGATCGTGCGGTACAGCGAGCCGCACCGGCGGTATCACACGACCGAGCACCTCGTGTACGTGCTCGACGTCATCGACCTGCTCGCCGACGAGGCCGCGGACGCCGACGCGGTGCGTTACGCGGCCTGGTTCCACGACGCCGTGTACGAAGTCGAGAGCGAGTGGCCGGAGGGCGTCTCGAACGAGGAGCGCAGCGCGGGCCTCGGCGAGGCCGTGCTGCGGAAACTCGGCGCGGCAGACACGCTGGCCGACGAGGTCGGGCGGCTCGTCCGGTTGACCGCCGAGCACGATCCGGCCGCCGGCGACCGCAATGGCGCAGTGCTCTGCGACGCGGATCTGGCGGTGCTCGGCGGGCCGCCGGAGCAGTACCGGCGCTACCACGAGCAGGTCCGCCAGGAGTATCAGCAGATCCCCGACGAGTTCTACCGGGCCGGCCGGGCGGCGATCCTGCGCAAGCTGCTCGGGCTGCCCGAGCTGTATCGGACGCAGCGGGCCAAGGAGCTCTTCGAGGCGGCGGCGGTGGCGAACCTCGCCGCGGAGATCGCGGAGCTGGAGTCGGCCTCCTGAGCCTGATCACCGGGCCCTGATCGTCGTGGCGCGGCGGCGGCCGGGGAACAGCCGGGTGCTCATCGGCGGCAGCGGATCGCGCGTGGTGCCACGCAGATCGTAGGCCGCGTACTCGAGCCCTGCGGATTTCGCGACGTCGCCGACCGCGCCCGGGCCGAATCCGAGGCCGGGCATCTGGCCGACCCGGTGGCCCCGCGGGTCGAGGAAGAGCAGGCCGCTGTATCGCAGCAGCCGGGCCAAGTTCGGCGGGCGGTTGCCGGCGTACTCCCGCTCCTTGTACCAAACGATTTCGGCCGCGCCGGTCGGCCCGGCGTCGCGGGCCAGCGGGATCTCGGTCTCGACTCCGTGCGCATCCTTCGCCACGAGCCGGCGCCCGGTCCAGCTCAGCGAGGCGTTGGCCCACCAGCCCTCGAGCGCCTTGATCTGCAGCTCGTCCAGTCCCAGCGCCTGGGTGGGCTGCGGGTGGACGACCCGCGACTCGCCGGACGGCGGCAGCTTGGGCGAGTAGTGGCCGGCCGCGGCGAGCATCGGGCGGCCCGACGCGCCGCGCTCGAAGTCGAAGCCGGCGCTCCTGCCCCGGCCCGTGGAGATCACGTCCCGGTTGGCGCGGGCCCAGGCCCGGGCCGCCTTGTACCTGCGCATCGCGTCGCGCGCCGACCTGAGGAAGACGTGCACCAGGATCTGCTCGACCGCGACCGGGGCCGCCGCGGCGGCCAGCGGCCACCACCAGAGGCCGGAGAAGAACCGGTAGTGCCCCGAGTCGGCAGCCGCGGCGGCGAAGCTCCCCGCGTCGAAGTCGTTCGTGGACTCCAGGTGCCAGAAGGACGCGATCCACAGCAGCGCGAACGCCGCGTAGACCAGCACGACCGAGGCCCGCCAGGCGATGCGCCGCATCCGGCGATAGAAGAAGAGCACTTCGACACCGTGGTCGAAATGCGGGCGGCGCCAGATGTGCGCCGTCAACGCGGTGACCCACAGCGGCACCGTGGCCACCGCCCACAGGTTCCCGGTGTCGACGCTCGCGTTCGTCGCGACGATGGCCACGAATATGGCGATCGCGGCCGCTGCGAAGGATATGTGGACGCCCACGGACACCAGGCGCGAGCGGGAGACGAGCCGCCTGCGCAGTACCTCGGCCGACTCGGGGATGGTCCCGAAGTCAATGCTCATATCCGTCTCCCGTGGCGTGGCCGGACCGGGGCCCCGCTCGCTCCCCCGGGCATTCTGCCAGCCTTGGGCGTCGTACGGGCGGGGACCGGCGTCGCCGTGCCACGGGCAGTGCGGCGACCTCGCCGGTTAAAGCAGACGGCGTATCTCGCCGCGGATCCGGTAGAAGCCGCGGTCGTTGGAGAGCACCTCGTCGACCACATATCGCGCACCGGCCACTCGGTGCTCGCGCGGGAACTGCACGTTCCAGTCGCGCCGATAGCCGGTGTCGACCACGCGGATGCGCAGCCGCCCTTGCTCGTCGACGCACTCGACGGTCACGCCGGCGCCGACCGTCGCGGTCGTGGAGAGCTGCGCGGCCGGGGCGTAGGCGGAGGTGGTGAGCGCGGCGGCCGCCTTGACGTCGACCACGGCCGGCACGTCGCCGCCCTTCGCCGCCTCGATGGCCGACGCGCTGACGTCGATGCAGGCCAGCGTGCCGTCGGTGGTGACGATGTAGAGCTTTTCCTCGTGATACTGCATGGACAGCGCGGCGCCGCAGCCGGTCGCCAGTTTCCAGAGCCGGGTGCCGTCCGCGGTGAAGCAGTACACGGACAGCGCGTTGTCGCCGGCGAAGACGTATTCGCCGCGCGGCGATGTCGCACACGAATAGACCGCGTCGTCGCACCGATAGACGGCCTGGATAGCGCCGTTCGCCTTGTCGAGCCGCTGGACCAGGTGCCGACCGGTGCCGGCGTATACGCTGTCGTGTTCCTGCCAGCCGAATAGCACGCTGCCGTTGGTGCCGGTGTGCCAGAGCTGCCGGCCGCCCTCGGTGGCGTATGCGGTCACTCCTGAGCTGTGCCCGTGGTAGGTGGCCCGCTCGTCGCAGCGCACCATCCAGGCGCTGCGGCCGAGGCTCTGCCGGGCCCACTGGAACTCGTCTTCGTGGTCGATGACGGTCAGGCCGCCGCCCGCGTCGGCGACGCCGAGCACGCCGTCGCGGATGTCGAGCCAGTAGATGTCGACGTCGTCAGAGATCTGATAGGCCGCGAACGGGACCTTCGACGACAGGTCGTACACCCGGCCGTCGTCGCAGCCCGCGTAGATCCAGAAGTCGTCCGCGACAAGGCACTTCACGCCGTCCGGCAGCTTGAAGTGGGAGATCACGGTGCCGCCGTGCCCGAGCGCGTACACGTGGCCGGACTGATTGCCGACCCAGCAGCGCTCGTCGTCGATGTGGATGCCGAAGGCGCTGGAGCCGGTGCGGAACCGCCAGAGCACCGGCGCCGTGGCCGCGCTGGTGGCCGGGGTCACCACGGCGGTCGCGCGGCGGGTCACCGGACGCGCGGCGCGCCCGCCGCGCAGCGCCGGGGCGTACCCCTTGCGCACCTTCTCGCCGATCTTCTTCGACGCCGCGGCCTGCGCCTTTTGCACGGTCGGGAACGAGGCGACCTGCTCCTGGCCCTCGGTGCCGATCCGGCCGTAGCGGACCCGCACGGTGGTGCCGGTGATGACGACCTCGTAGAACTTGTGCGCGCCCCCGCCGTCCTCGGAGAGCTCCAGGTAGGTCGTGCCCTCGGCAAGGTCCAGATCTGACATCGCGGCAGACCGCCCTCTCTGCTCGCCGCGGCTCTCGCGGCGCCTGGGCAGAACAATAGGGAACCGCACCGACATCTGGCGCCGGAACCCTTACCGCATCAACGGATCGACGGCCCTGGCAGGCCTATGCGACAGGCTGCCGATGCTCGCGCTCGTCGACGACCCGGCGCATCTTGCCGGCCGAGCGCTCGACGCTCCCCGGCTCCAGCACCTCGACGCCGACGGTGACGCCGACGCCCTCCTTGACGCCGTGCGCCAGTTGCGCCGCGGCCGCCGCGCGCTGCTGCGCGGTCGCGCCCGGCCCGGCCTCGACCAGCACGGTCAGCTGGTCGAGCCGGGCCTGCCGGGTCAGCCGCAGCTGGAAGTGCGGGGCGAGCCCGGCGGTGCGCAGCACGATCTCCTCGATCTGGGTCGGGAAGACGTTGACGCCGCGCAGGATGATCATGTCGTCGCAGCGCCCGGTGACCTTCTGCATCCGGCGGAAGGCGGGCCGGGCGGTGCCGGGCAGCAGCCGTGTCAGGTCCCTGGTGCGGTAGCGGATGATCGGCAGGGCCTGCTTGGTCAGCGAGGTGAAGACCAGCTCGCCGAGTCGCCCGCCGGCCGTCTCGGCCTCGGACAGCGCCGCGCCGGTGTCCGGGTCGACCACCTCCGGGTAGAAGTGGTCCTCCCAGATGTGCAGGCCGTCCTTGGTCTCGACGCACTCCTGCGACACGCCCGGCCCGACGACCTCGGAGAGCCCGTATATGTCGACCGCGTGGATGCCCGCGCGCCGCTCGATCTCCTGCCGCATCTGCTCGGTCCACGGCTCGGCGCCGAAGATTCCGACGCGCAGCGCGGTGTCGCGCGGGTCGATGCCCTGACGGTCGAACTCGTCGAGCAGGGTGAGCATGTAGCTCGGCGTCAGCATGATGATCTCGGGTTCGAAGTCCACGATCAGCCGGACCTGCCGCTCGGTCATGCCGCCGGAGGCCGGGATCACCGTGCAGCCGAGGCGTTCTGCGCCGTAGTGCGCGCCGAGCCCGCCGGTGAAGAGCCCGTATCCGTAGGCGACGTGGACCCTGTGCCCGGGCCGGCCGCCGGCGGCCCGGATGGAGCGCGCGATCAGGTCGGCCCACATGGACAGGTCGGCCTCGGTGTAGCCGACCACGGTCGGGCGGCCGGTCGTGCCGCTGGAGGCGTGGATCCGGCGCACGTCGGCCATCGGCACGGCGAACATGCCGAAGGGGTAGGCCTCGCGCAGGTCGGCCTTCGTGGTGAAGGGGAACCGGGCCAGGTCCTCCAGGCTGCGGCAGTCCTCGGGCCGCACGCCGGCCGCGTCGAACTTCCGCCGGTAGAGCTCGACATTCTCGTAGGCGAGGCGCAGCGTGGCCTGAAGCCGGTCGAGCTGGTGGCGCCTCAGCTCGTCGATGGACATCCGCTCCCCGGCGTCGAGGAGTTCGGGCGGCAGCGGGTCGCCGATGCGCCGTACCGCGCTCTCACCGCTCATCAGGCCTCCCCGGCCTTACCCTCGCCACTGCCGTTGTCCTTCAGCGTTCGGCTGTGTCCGCGAAACTCGGCGACGACCTCGCCGCCGCGCCGGACGGTCACGTCATAGATGCCGCTGCGCCCATAACGCGTCCGCTCGACCGCGCGTGCGGTGAGGATGTCGCCTTCCCGCACAGGTGCGATGAAGGCGATATCGGCCGACGCCGCCACGGTCACCGGGCCGTGCGTATTGCAGGCACAGGCGAACGCCGTGTCGGCGAACAGGAAGATGAAGCCGCCGTGCGCGATTCCGTGTCCGTTGACCATCGCGCCGGTCACGGTCATGCGGAGCGAGGCGGCGCCGTCGGCGGCCTCGACCAGCTCGATGCCGAGGCCGCGGGACGCGCGGTCCGCGGCGAACATGGCCTGGGCGGGTCCCGCCGCGGGCTCGCCGGTCGGCTCGCGGACCGGGTCGGCCGTGCGCATGGGCCCCGAGTGCGCGGTCATCGACACCTCAACCATCCGCAGTCGTCCCGCGTATACCCGACCGAACATTCGGACGGTTTCTGACGAGCACCAGTAATCCAGCCGCCGCGCGGCCTGTCAAGAGCGCCCGGCCGACGGCGGCGCCGCGGCCTGGCGCCATGGGTTCAGCGGGTCGGGTTAAGCTGCCGCTATGCGCAAGCCGGTGATCAGAACCGTCACGCGGGGGCTCGCCGCCCCGCACCCGCTGAGCGGCCCGACGATCGAGAAGGCCGTGGCCGAGCTGCGTGCGGCGGAGGCGGCGTTCGGCGACGCCGGATACACCGTGCAGACGGTCCGCATCACCACGCGCAGCGTCTTCGACGACATGGCCGAGGCGAAACCGGGCGAGCTGCTGGCTTACGCACGCCGGCTGCAGCGGGAGCTGGAGAACCTGGGCATCGACCACTTCTCGCTCGGCCCGGCCCCGGCGGTGCGGCCTGACTTCGCCCTGGACCGGCTCGACGTGATCGGCGACCTGGTGGTCGAGAACCCGGCGCTGACCGTCACCGCGCTGCTCGCATCGGCGCAGCACGGCATCCGGCGCGCGGCCGCGCTGCCGGCGGCGCGCACGACGCTGCAGATCGCGCAGAACACGCAGGCCGGCATCGGGAACTTCCGGTTCGCCACGCTGTTCTGCGTCGAGCCGGGGCACCCGTTCTTCCCGGCCGGCTACCATGCGGGCCCTGATTCGCTGGCCGTCGGCCTGCAGGGCGCCGGCGTGCTGGCGGAGGCCTTCGCCGAAGCTGGCGACGACGGCAACGGCGGTGGCGACGATGACGACCGCGCCGGCGGCGACGTCTCCGGCGCGGGCATCGTCGCGCCCGAGTCGGTCACCCGGCGGACCCGGGAGGCGCTGACCGAGGCGGCCGGGCCGGTCGTCGCGATCGCCCGGCGGCTCGCGCAGGCGGCGGGCGTCGGCTTCGGCGGCATCGACCTCTCCCCGGCGCCGACGATCGAGCGCTCCATGAGCATCGGCGTGGCGATCGAGGCGGCGATCGGCGCCCGCTTCGGCGCGCCGGGCACGGTCGCGGCGGTCGGCGCGATCACCCGCGCGCTGCGCACGACCGACCTGCCGATCTGCGGCTACAACGGCCTGATGCTGCCGGTTCTGGAGGATCCGGTCCTCACCGAGGTGTGGGAGCGCGGCGACCTGACGCCGCACCAACTGCTGGCCTACTCGGCGATCTGCGGCACCGGCCTCGACACCGTCCCGCTGCCCGGCGCCACCACCGCCGAAGAGATCGCAGCCCTCTACCTCGACGTGGCGACCCTCGCCGAACGGCTGGCCAAGCCGCTCTCGGCCCGCCTCTTCCCGCTGCCCGGCGTCGAAGCGGGCCAACCGACCTCGTTCGACTCGCCCTACCTGCTCAACATCCGCCTGCCCCGGTAGCCCGCGGCCGGTCCGATCCCGTCGAAGCGTGCACCCGCAGCCGACTTCGACTGCTGAGTCTTGCCGCCGGATTCGGCTGCCGGCGGCGGAATCTACAGCTACATGTCAGCGATGGACGTGCCTGCGAACCGTGCGATGAGTATCATAGGCCTGAGTAAAGATCTCTGATAAGCTACGCCGGGCGTAGTGGAATGCCACGTCCTTGCAGGTCATCCCACCGAGGTGAGGTAAGTGCGGGTCGCAGTGCGTTGCAGCAGCTGTACCGAGATCGTGTCCGCCGGCGAGGAGGCGGCGGCACCGAGGCTCGAGATGTACGAGGTTGTGATTGGATGTCCTGGTGATCCGTGGATGACCTCAGTGCTGTTAACTAAAATGTTCCGCCTGCGTTACGAGGTCTTTCACCGGCAACTGGGTTGGGACGTCGACGGCACCGACGGCCTTGAGCGCGACGGGTTCGACGGCCTCGCCCCGGTGTACGCCCTCGCAGTCAGCCGCATGGACGACAGCGTGGTCGGCTGTCTTCGTATGCTGCCGACCCTGGGCCCGCACATGCTGGGCGACGTCGCGGCCTTCCAGCCGGCCCTGCAGGGCCGGCCGTGCCCGCGCTCGCCCCGGATCTGGGAGATCAGCAGGCTCGCGGTCACGCCGCGCTGCGCCGCCGAGTCCGCCGCGGCATCGCCGACCGCAATGGCGGGATTCGGGCCGGTCCCGCGTGCGCTCCTCGCGGCGACTGGGACTTACGCACTGCGCCATGGGATCGAGACGTTCTCCGTCCTGTCCGCCGTCGCCGTGGAGCGCAAGGCCAACGCCAGCGGCATCCCGAGCACCCGGATCGGTGACCGCCCCACCCGGATCGGCTCAGTGCTCTGCAGCACCTACTGCGTGCCCGCATCCGCCCTGGCGGATCTCGCCGGATCAGCCACAGGCGCTCAGAGAGCCGCGCCCGGCGGCTTCCACGCGGGGTCGCGGCCGGAGATGCCGAGAAGCCGGTCATAAGGGGTCGAAGTCTCGCCGACGTCGAGCACTGCGGCGAAGGCGGCGCCCGGCTGGCGCGCGGCGTCCGGGATGGCCCGGGCCGCCTTGAGAGCCAGCGCGGTCAGGTCGTCGTCCGGCGCGAACGGGGCGCCGATCGAGACGGCGAGGTCCCAGCCGTGCAGCATGAAGTCCAGGAAGTGGAAGCTGATCGCCGCGCCGAGCGGCACGGTGCGGCGCAGTTCCGGCAGGATGAACGGCTGGTCGTCGGCGCTTGCGGCGAACGCCTCGGTCATCGCGGCCGCTGCGGCGCGGAAGGCCTGCGCCGGGTCGGAGCCGAGGTCGGCCTGGTCGAGCGGGCAGTCCGCGTCGGCGTCGCGGCCGCGGGCGGCCGACTCCCACCGCAGGTGCTGGCTGACCATGTGTTTGAGCAGGTCCTCCACGGTCCACGGCGGACAGGGCGTCGGCAGGCCGAGCGACGGCGCCGCGACCCGGTCCACCACCGGCTGCACCAGATCCAGCACTCTGCGATTGTGCGGACGGAAATCCATGGCCCGGCCTGCTCCGTTTCCCGGTGTCCCCGGCGTGGTCCGATCGAACAGGGTCGGTTCACTCTAATACGAAGATCGCCGCCGGGGAGCCGCCGCGGGGGCGGCCGGGCATTGACGGGAAAATTGGTCTGAACCATTATTCCGGTGAGAGACAGCTCCGCCCGCCGGTCCGCACCCCGCAGTCGCGAGGCCGGCGGCGACACGCCACGGCGCGGGCGTACGACGGTCGGGACGGCGAACCCGGCCGGCCCTTGCATCTGCCCGGAAGCAACCGCCGCGCACCGCCGGCCCCGAGGAGCACTGGACCGACCATGTCCGTCTTCACGTCCGTATTCAAGTCCGTATTCACGTCGCTCCGCCTCGTCAGGGCACGGTCCAGGGCGGTGTCGATCACCCTCGCCGCCGCCCTCCCGGCCGCCGCGCTCTTCGGCGCGGGCCCGCAGCCGGCCGCGAGCGCCGCGGTCTCGCTGCCGACCGCGGTCTACAGCGAGTCCTCCAGCTGGGGCACCGGATTCCAGGCCCAGTACGTGATCAGCAACCCGATGGCGTTCACCCTGAACAGCTGGACGCTGGTCTTCACCCTGCCCTCGGGCGAGCAGGTCACCAGCCTGTGGGACGGGACCGACACCGTCAGCGGCTCGACGGTGACCGTGACAGGGGCCTCCTACGACGCCTCGATCGCCTCCGGCGGCTCGGTCACCATCGGCTTCGACGCGAGCGTCAGCGGCACCTACGCCGCGCCGACGTCCTGCGCACTGAATCAGGACCCGTGCAACGGCTCGTCCGACTCGGTCCCGCCGACCGCGCCGAGCGGCCTGACCGTGCTGAGCACGACGGACGCCTCCGCCTCGCTGAAGTGGACCGGCTCGACCGACAACGTCGAGGTGGCGAGCTACAGCATCCTGTCCGGCGGCAAGGTCGTCGGCAGCTCCACCGGGACCGTCGGCACCGTCAGCGGCCTGAGCCCGTCGACCTCGTACACGTTCACCGTCGAGGCGGTCGACGAGGCCGGCAACGTCTCCGGCCAGAGCAACGCCGCCACCGCGACCACCAAGGCGAACACCGGCGGCGGCCACCTGCCCGGCATCGCCGCGCCGTTCGTGGACATGGGCGCCTGGCCGACCCCGGACCTCACCCAGATCGCCGAGACCGCCGGCCTGCGCGAGTTCACCCTCGGCTTCGTGACCAACGGCTCGGCGGCCTGCACGCCGTCGTGGTTCAACGCCTACTCGATGAATTCGGGCTTTGAAACGGCGGACATCGCCTCGCTGCGCGGCCTCGGCGCCGACGTGAAGGTCTCGTTCGGCGGCGAGGCGGGCCTCGAGCTGGCGCAGTCCTGCACCACGGTCTCCGCGCTGACCGCGGCCTACCAGTCGGTCATCTCGGCCTACGACCTGACCCAGATCGACTTCGACATCGAAGGCGCCGCGGTGGCCGACCCGGCCTCGATCAACCTGCGCTCGCAGGCCATGGCGGCGCTCCAGGCGGCGGCGAAGGCGGCCGGAAAGACGCTGTCGATCACGCTGACCCTGCCGGTGCTGCCCTCCGGCCTGACCGCCGACGGCCTCTCGGTCGTCAAGTCGGCGATCAACGCAGGGGTCACCGTCAGCACCGTGGACGTGATGGCGATGGACTACGGCGACACCGAGGCGCCGAACCCGTCCGGCCAGATGGGCACCTACGCCGTCGACTCGGCGCAGAGCCTTTACAACCAGCTCGCCGCGCTCTACCCGTCGAAGACCTCGGCGCAGCTGTGGAACATGATCGGCGTCTGCCCGATGGCCGGGCAGAACGACGAGTCCGACGAGGTCTTCACCCTCGCGAACATGCAGCAGCTGCTCGCCTTCGCGCAGCAGGAGCACCTCGGCGAGCTGGCGTTCTGGGACGTGACCCGGGACGGCAACGCCTGCACCGGCTCGCTGTCCGACTGCACCGACGTCTCGCAGACCCCGTACGAGTTCTCCGAGATCATCGCGCCGTACCAGGGCTGAGGGCTCCGGCCGCCGGGAGTCGCGTGTCCAGACCCCGGCGGCCGGTGCCGTCCCGCACGCCTAGCCGCGGTACGTCTCCAGCAGCCGCAGCCAGATCTCGCTGATCGTCGGGTACGACGGCACCGCGTGCCACAGCCTGCTGATCGGGACCTCGCCGGCCACGGCGACGGTGGCCGAGTGGATCAGCTCGCCGACGCCCGGCCCGACGAACGTGACGCCGACCAGGACCTCGCGGTCGAGGTCGACCACCATCCGCGCCTTGCCGTTGTATCCGTCCGCGTAGAGCGACGCGCCGGCCACGGATCCGAGGTCGTAGTCGACGACCCGGGTGCGCAGCCCCTTGGCCTCGGCCTCCGCGGCGGTCAGGCCGACGGCCGAAACCTCCGGGTCGGTGAACACGACCTGGGGGACCGCGCGGATGTCGGCGGTCGCCGTGTGCGGGCTCCACGCGGCCGTGTCAGGAGCCTCGCCGCGCGCGCGGGCGCCGATCACCGCTCCGGCGATCCGGGCCTGGTACTTGCCCTGGTGCGTCAGCAGCGCGCGGTGGTTCACGTCGCCGACCGCGTAAAGCCAGTCGCCCTCCACGGCGCTCACGAGGCACGAGTCGTCGGTCTCCAGCCATGAGCCGGGGGCGAGTCCGATGGTCTCCAGGCCGATGTCCTGGGTGTGTGGAATGCGGCCGATCGCGTAGAGGACCTCGTCCGTCTCGATCGTCGAGTAGTTGCCGACCGTGACGACGACCGGGCCGGGATCGGCCGTCCGGTCGAGCTCCATCACCGGCACGCCGAAGCGCACCTCGACGCCGGCCTTCCGCAGCGAGTCGGTGACATATTCGCCCACGAAAGGCTCCATCCGGGGCAGCAGCCCGCCGCTGCGCACCAGCACGACGACCTCGGAGCCGAGCGAGCGCCACGCGGTCGCCATCTCGACCGCGACCACGCCGCCGCCGACCACCGTGAGCCGCCCGGGCACCTTGTGCGAGCTCGTCGCGTTCCGGCTGGTCCAGACCTTCGCCGCCTCAAGGCCCGGCACGTCGTTCGGCAGCAGCGCCGCGGTCCCGACGCAGACCGCGACCGCGTGACGCGCCGTCATCGTCCGGACCTCGCCGTCCGCAGTGTGCACCGCGACCCGGCGCGGGCCGTCGAGCCGACCGTGGCCGCGCAGCAGCTCGACGCCGACCGAGTCGAGCCAGTCGGCCTGGCCCTTGTCGTTCCAGTCGTGGGTGAACGAGTCGCGCCGGGCCAGCACCGCCTCGGCGGCGAGCGGGCCGGTCACCGCCTCGCGGGCGCCGGCGACCCGCCGCGCGTCGTCCCGCGCGATGCCCGGCCGCAGCAGCGCCTTGCTCGGCATGCAGGCCCAGTACGAGCACTCCCCGCCGACCAGCTCGCTCTCCACGATCAGCGTCCTCAGCCCGGCGGCCTGCGTGCGTTCGGCGACGTTCTCGCCCACCGGGCCGGCGCCCAGCACGATCACGTCGTAGTCGGCAGCCTCGGCCCGGGTCTGATCAGTCATCAGGATCTGCCTTCCGTCTGCGTTGTGCGTCCTCGTTCACGCGTCTGTGTCTTCCGACCCTGCCAGGACGGCCGTCCATCCGCACGGGGCCGAGCGTAAGACTACGGTGAGACCGGCGAAGAGCTGCGGCGGCGAGGCGCGGTTACGCACGCGGCGCTGGGAAATGTTCGGAACGTGGATCTCTGGCAAACCGACTGGACGGCATGCCGTCGTTCGATACGCTGCCGCCAACGGCACCGTACGCATTGCGAACCGGGCCGAGTCGCGCCAGCGAGATCGACGCGCGGATGACGCTGGGGGATGGAGGCCTGGAGGTGGCGGTGCTGTCGTATGACGCGTGGGTGGATCGGGATTGTGCCGTCCTCATGCCCTACGGCGATGCGGACGCTTACGCGGTTCCCATGCTGCGACGGGCCCTCGGCGAGGCGATCGCGATGGCCAAGCGCCCGGACCTGGTCGTGATCTGCGACTCCATCGAGTACATCGACTCGACCGGGGTCGGCGTGCTGCTGTCGGTCTTCAAGAGGCTGCGCAGCCGGGGCGGCGCGATAGCGCTGTGCGGCGTGAGCGAGCAGCTCTCGCAGACGCTGCGGATCACCGGGCTGGCGAAGACGCTGCCGGAGTTCCCGACGGTCGAGGAGGCCCTGGACTGGCTCGAGCAGCGCACAGGGCCGATGCGGCGCAGGTAGGCCCGACAGGCGGTCAGGTCCGGCGATCAGCCGGTCGAGGGACGCGGCGGCGCGCCCGCGATTCGACAAAGTCCGGCGAATCATCGCCTGCCTGACGTGTTAGCAGGTTCATTTCAGGCACAATCGATGCGTGCAAGATCCGTCCGAAGAAGCCGAGCCGGGGCCGCGACCTGTGCGCGACCGCTGGTGGAGGAGGCGGCGCCCGAAGTATGCGCTGCGCGCGCTGCTCGTTGCCCTGCTGCTGCTCGTCGGCTATACCGCGGTGACGATGTACCCGTACATCACCGGCCCCGGCACCGACCCGCTCAACGCCCGGGTCGCCGAATGGGCGCGCGACCACGGCATGAGCACGCTGGTGACGTGGCTGGAGAACGAGAGCTACACGGCGCCGCCCACCGGCGGGAACCTGAGCGCCAGTCAGCTCGCGCTGCTCAAGTCCAAGGCGAAGAGCGGCGTGCGACACGGGCAGGGGCAAGGCCAGGGCCAGGGCCAGCCGGCGAAGACGAGCGCACAGGGCAAGAAGGCGAGCGGGGCGTCGGCCGTTGCACCGGCAGCCGACCTGCCGCCGGACATCGCCCCGCTGGCGGCCGGCCGGATCGCCGGCGAAGGCGTCTGGCAACCCGCGGTCCTGAACGCCGCCGGCGCCCCGGTCGTCGAGACGGCGGCTCTGCGCCCGGACTCCCAGCACACCTCGGCGCTCGCCTACGCCGCCTGGCTCGACCAGAAGGCGCTCAGGTTCTCGCTGTACCCCGGCTACCAGCAGCCCGGCGGCTCCTGGTCCATGCCGGACGAGCTGACCGAGGATCAGCGCCCCGGCCTGGTGGCCAGCTGGAACGGCGGCTTCAAGGTGCGGCCGGACGACGCGCTCGGCGGCTTCTATGCGGACGGCCGGACCGCGGTCCCGCTGACCCCGGATCGCGCGGCCGAGGTCTTCTACACCGACGGCTCGATGAAGGTCGGCCTCTGGGACCGCGACGAGTCCATGCAGCCGAACGTCGCCGCGGTCCGCGAGAACCTCAACCTGCTGGTCGACAACGGCCGGGTCGCCGTCGGCGAGTACGACGGCTCCGGAGCCCAGTGGGGTTACACGATCATGGGCTGGTACTACATCGCCCGCTCCGGGGTCGGCATGACGGCCAACGGCGACATCGTGTACGTGGCCGGCTCCGAGCTGTCGGTCTACACGCTGGCCCAGCTGCTCAAGGCGGCCGGCGCGGTGTACGCGATGGAGCTGGACATCAACCCGTCGTGGGTCTCGTTCATGACCTACAACGGCATCGCGGACCCGGCCGACCCGACCCCGACGAAGCTCTGGGACTTCAACCAGTCGGCGAACCGCTACTTCGAGCCCTCCGACCGCGACTTCGTGGCGGTTCACGCGCGATAGCCGCCAGCTTTTCCGATCCTCCAAAAAAGGATCCCAGATATGATTACTAGTCACTCATTCGTCGCAACTCCGATGCGCTCGTTGAGTGGACTGTCGCTGACGATACCGCAGCTAGTCACCCATTAGAGGGAATATTCATGGCTCAATCAGCCGAATAAAACATGATCTGCCGGTGTATCAGAAATACGCCGTTCGCGCGGTCTAGACTCGCACGGTGCCGATTTCCCCGAATGAAACGTCGGCAAGCGCCGCCAAGGCACGAAGCCTCCCCCGCGCGTTCAGAATCAGCCGTCCGAACCAGTCGGACGACTCGCCTTCGGACATCTCGCCGGCAGCGCGGTCCGCCTCTGCGCCGCCGCAACGCCCCCGCATCGCCGGGCTCGACGGCCTGCGCGCCGTCGCGGTGGTCATGGTCGTGGTCTACCACTTCCTGCCGGACGCGCTGCCCGCCGGGTTCCTCGGCGTCGACCTCTTCTTCGCGCTCAGCGGGTTCCTGATCACCGGGATGCTGGTCGGCGAGATCCAGGCCACCGGGCGGCTGCGGCTCGGTGCTTTCTACCGCCGGCGGGTGCGCCGGCTGGCCCCCTCGGTCGTCGTACTCGTACTCGCCGTCGTGATCGCGGGCGAGTTCTTCTGGACCGACCTGCGGCCGACGCTTCGCGGCAGCGTCCTCTCGTCGTTCGGCTACGTGACCAACTGGTGGCTGATCCACGCGAATCAGTCCTATTTCACGGCGACCGCCCGGCCGCCGATGCTCGAGCACCTGTGGTCGCTCGCGATCGAGGAGCAGTTCTACCTGGTCTGGCCGCTGGCCATCGCCGCCGTGACCGGGGCGGCACTCAGCACCCGCAGACCCGACCGCCGCCCGAGTGCTTCGCGCCCGGCCGGCGGCGGCCCGGACGTGATGCTCCGGCTGACCGGGTTGGCCCTCCTGCTCACCGCACTGTCCGGCGCCGCCATGGCCTACTTCGCGATCTGCGACGATGTGCCCTACAGCACCGACTCGTCCCGCCTCTACTTCGGCTCTGATACGCACTGCATGGCACTCTTCGCCGGGGCGGCCGCCGCGGCCTGGCGGCATCGTCGCAGGACCCGGAGCAAGCCGATCGGCGCGGCGCCGGCCCGGCTCGCCGATGCGGGCGCCGTCGCAGGGCTGGTATTCGTCGGCTACGCCGCGCTGTGCTGGAACGAGTACACCGCCGCCATCTACCGCACCGGCTTCCTGGAATTCGGGCTCGCCGCCGCCGTCACCGTCGCGCTCGTCGGCCGTTCCGGAAGCCGGGTGGCCCGCGTTCTGGACACGCCGGTGCTCAAGGCGATCGGCCGGCGCTCCTACGCGATCTACCTCTGGCACTGGCCGGTGGACGTGGTCACCCGGCCGGGCATCGACATCCACGCCCCGGCGGCGTGGGTCTTCGCGCTGCGGATCTGCCTGACCGGCCTGCTGGCCTGCGCGAGCTACCGCTGGATCGAGGTACCGCTGCGGCGAGCACGGCCGCCGGAGATCGGCCCGCTGCGCGCACCACGCTCCCCCGCCGCGCGCGCCAGGCGTTCGCTGGTGTTCATGCTCTGCGTCTCGGTCGTGCTCTCGTGCATCCTGCTCGGCGTGGTACCGGTCGGCCCCCAGCCGCCGGACGGCGATCAGGCCGACTCCCAGCCGGTGGCCGCCCAGGTCTCGGCCTCCGCCACGAGTTCCGCCGAACCGGACCAACAGCAGGCCGCTGCCGACCGCTCCCCGCGGCGGGCGCAGGCGCTCTCGTCAGCGGCGGCGCCCCCGCCGTCCCAGCAGCAACCCAGCTGTCTGACATCCTCCGCGCCCGCCTCCGCCGGCATGCCGCTGTCGAGCCCTGCGATGGCGTTCGGCGACTCGGTCATGCTGGGGGCGCAGGACGGTCTGCGCTCACTGATGCCGAATCTGACCGTTTACGCGACCGTCGGCCTGCTGCCCCGCCCGATCCTCGCCGAGGTGCGCGACATGCATGCGGCCGGCGAGCTGCCGCCGGTCGTCATCATCCACATCGGCGACAACGGCTTCATCGTGCCCGGCGACCTGACCAGCACGCTGGATCTGCTGCGCGACCGGGCCCGGGTCGTGCTGGTGACCGCGAAGGTGCCGCGCGACTGGCAGGACGCGGCGGACGAGGTGGTCCGCCAGACCGCGGCGCAGTACCCGAACGTGGTCGTCGCGGACTGGGAGGCCGAGTCGCAGGCGCAGCCCGGCTGGTTCGTGACCGACGGCGTGCACCTCACCGGGCCGGGCATCTCAGCCTTCAGCCAGTGCATCGCCTCCGCGGTCGCGCAGTGAGCCGGTAGCGGCGCGCCGGCCAGGCGCACCGGTCAGATCATCGGCCCGTCGGTCGGCGTGCCCTGCGATAGATCCAGCCGGTCCAGCACCCGCCACAGAGCCTTGCGGCCGGCCGCGTCCGGCCCGCCCGAGAGCTCCTCGCCGAGCGCCAGCTCCGACGCCATGGCGATCACCAGCCGCGCCGTCGCCGGGGCGTCCGGCCAGCCCATCGCCCGCACGTCCGGCTCGGCGAGGGCGACGAACTCGGCGGTCCGGGCCGCCACGTCCATCGAGACCCCGGTGGCGATGCGCGCCTCGTGCAGCAGTGCCTTGACGCCCTGGTGCCGGATGCAGAAGTCGAGGTAGGTCTCCATCCTCCGCTGCAGGTGCGCGCGGCCGGGCGGCAGATCGCTGATGGCCGCCTGCATCGCCTCGCCGATCTTGTCCCGGAACCGCTTGTGCAGCGCGCTGAGGAACGCCGCGCGGTCGGGGAAGTGCACGTAGAACGTCCCTTTGGCGACCCCGGCCGCGGCGACGACCCGGTTCACGCTCATCCCGGACAGGCCGTAGTGCTCGGCGGTCTCCAGGCCGGCATCGAGGAGCGCTCTCCGGGTCTCCTGGGCGGCGTCCGCGCGAGCAGTCATGCCGTAAAGCCTATGTCGGCGGCGCCGCCAGGCGGACCACGCGCCATGCTAGAGTGACCGACCAGTCGGTCACCTAAATCGCCCAGCACGAAGAAATGAGGGGATTGCGATGCGTGCAGCGGTCGTCGAGGCACACGGGCAGGCACCGCGGATCGGGCAGCGCACCGATCCGCAGCGCCGGCCGGGCACCACGCTCGTCCGGCTCACCGCGGCCTCGATCAACCCGATCGACCTGCTCATATCCTCGGGCGGACACCCGGCCGGCAAGCCGCCGGTGCCGCACGTGCCCGGCATCGAGGGGGTCGGGACCGTGGTCGAGAGCGCCGTCTTCGGCGCAGGCACGCGAGTGCGCCTCTCCGTGCCCGGCGGATTCGTCGACGGGACGCTCGCCGAATACACGGCTGCCCCGGACGAGGCCTGCGTCCCGATTCCGGACCGGCTCGGCGACCCGGCCGCCGCGGCGATCGGCGCCGTCGGCATCAGTGCCCTGGTCACCCTGCGGGACCTGGCCGGCCTGCTGGCCGGGGAGTCCGTGCTGGTCCTCGGGGCGACCGGCGGCTTCGGGCAGGCCATCGTGCAGATCGCCCGCGCGCTCGGGGCCGGGCGCGTCGTGGCCGCGGGCCGCAATCAGCAGCGGCTGGACCGGCTCGCCGCCGCGGTGGACAGCTCCGACGGCGACGCAGCACCCGGTGAAGCACCACCGATCAGCACCGTGCTGCTCGACCCGGACCCGGCCACGTTCGTCCAGCAGCTCGAGAAGACCGGCGGGAAGGTCGACGTGGTCGTCGACACGCTCTGGGGCCCGTACGCGCAGCCCGCGCTCGCCGGTCTCGCCCCGACTGGTCGCTATCTGAACGTCGGCGGTGCCGCAGGGGGCGAAGCCACGATCAGCGCCGGACTGCTGCGGCACGGGCTGCTCAAGGTGACCGGGTTCAGCGCGGCGACGTTGTCCGCCACAGAAGGCAATGCGGCTTATCAGGACGTGATCGGCCTGGCGGTTGCCGGCCGGCTGAATCTCCCGATCGACACCTATCCGCTGGACGACATCGAAGCGGCCTGGAACGCCCAGGCCGCGTCACCGGGCACGAAGATCGTCGTCCAGCCCTGAGGGATACCTGTTCCGTCCCGTCCCGGCCAAAGCCGGTAACCGGTAGCCGGGTCTTCGAGACCTGAAGCGGCGTCAGATGGCCGGGACGGGAAGCCGGACCTCGAACCGGCAGCCGCCCGACACGTTGCGCACGTCGACCTCGCCCGAGTGCGCCTCGACGATCCCGCGCACGATCGCCAGGCCCAGCCCGGCGCCGGCCAGCGGCTCCGGCGTGCGCGCGGCGGTCCCGCGCCAGGCGACGTCGAAGACCCGGTCCAGGTCGTCGGTCGGGATTCCGCCGCAGGCGTCGGTGACCGACAGCACCGCGTGTCCGTCGCGCTCGCCCGCCTCGACGCGCACCGCGCCGTCGCTCGGCGTGTGCCGGATCGCGTTCGCCACAAGGTTCGTCAGCGCGCGGGATATCTCCCGCGGGTCCACGCGGACCGCAAGGAGCGTGTTGACCTCGGCCGACAGGGCGACACCGCGGGCGCGAGCCAACGCGTCCGCGCCGACCACCGCTTCATCCACGAGGTCGGAGAGCGGAACCCGGGACAGCGAAAGGCGCAGCGCGCCGGCGTGGATGCGCGACATCTCGAACAGGTCGTCGACCATGCCGGCCAGCCGGTCCACGGCCAGCCGCATCTGCATGTGGTAGCGCAGCGGATCGCTCGCCACGCCGTCCTCGAGCGCTTCGGCCATCGCGCGCAGGCCGGCCAGCGGCGTGCGCAGGTCGTGCGAGACCCAGGCGACCAGTTCGCGCCGGGACTGCTCCAGCGACCGCTCGCGCTCGCGCGACTCGGCCAGCCTGGTCGCGGTGGCGGACAGCTCGCGGCGCAGGTCCTCCAGCTCCGCCGTGGCCAGCGCCGGGGCCCGACTGACCATCACCGTCGGCTCGTTCGGCCCGGCGCCCGGCGGCACGCCCATTCCGCCGAGCAGCCCCGCGGCGATCAGCCCGCTCGCACCGGTCGGCCGGGCGTGGCGGGCCGACTTGCCCAGGCCGTTCGCCGTGTCGAATCCGTTCCCCAGCGGCTGCGCCGACGCCGCGTCAGACATGCCGTAGTCGTGGTAGTCCCGGGCCTCGTCGCCGAGGCCGCGCAGCGCGTCGCGCAGCGCCCGGCTGTCCGCGGTCACGCTGCGGGCCAGCGGGATCGCCATGCCGAGCGACGCGATGCCCGCCGCGACGCAGACCACGAGGACGACGCCGAAGTCCTCCTGCGAGATGAACATCGCCTGCGCGGTGCCGAGCACGCCGGCGGCCATCGCGAGCACCGTCGCCATCGTGACGGTGAACAGCTTGAGCCGGACCGAGCCGCCTGACTCGAGCCGCAGCGCGAACAGGCCGAGCAGGCTGACGCCGATCGCGCAGCCGCCGCTGATCAAGATGATCAAAAGCATGGTTCGAGCCTGTCTAGGATCCGGATCCCTGAGCCGAACCGGCGGCGTCGCCAGCCCCGCCGGCGTGCTGCACGGGCTGGTCGAGACGATATCCCACGCCCCAGACGGTCACCAGGATCTCCGGCTCGGCCGGATCCCGCTCGATCTTCTCGCGCAGCCTGCGCACGTGCACCGTCACCGTGGACTGGTCGCCGTACTCCCAGCCCCAGACCAGGCGCATCAGCTCGGGCCGGGTGAACGCCTGTCCCGGATGCGCCAGCAGGAAGGCCAGCAGGTCGAACTCGCGGCCGGTCAGTGCCAGCGGCGCGCCCGCACGGCGGGCTTCATGTCGGGTGACGTCGACCTCCAGGTCGCCGACCCGGCGCACGTCGGTGGGCGCATGCGCAGCCGCGGCGGGTGCGGGCTGCTGCGTCCTGGCCGGGTCGCCGGGAGCGGCGGCCGCGCCGCGGCGGGACCGGCGCAGAACGGATGTGGCCCGCAGGGCGAGCTCGCGCGGGCTGAAGGGCTTGGTGACGTAGTCGTCCGCACCAAGCTCGAGCCCGAGGATCCGGTCGCTCTCCTCGCCGCGGGCGGTGAGCATGATTACCGGCGGCCGGCCCATGCCGGCCAGCCGCCGGAAGACCTCGAAGCCGTCGTAGCCCGGCAGCATCAGGTCGAGGATGACCAGGTCGGGTAGCTTCAGCCGGGCGGCCGCCACCGCCCCGGGGCCGTCGGCGGCGAGCCTGACCCGGTGCCCTGAGCGGCGCAGGTAGGCCGCGACCACCTCGGAGACCGTGGGGTCGTCGTCGACGACCAGCACATCGGCGCTGTCATCCATCATCACCGGCCAATCTAAGCCGCCGGGCCGCCCTAGCGGCACCCCGCCCGGTCGTGGCCGCCGATCCATCCTCGGTCTGTAATGACTGCGTCGGCAGTGGCCGGGGGGACGCGGCCGGCTGCGCGGCGCTGGCCGGACTCGCGGGCGGGTTCCTGACCAGGCGCAACGCGGGCGCACCGGCCGGCACCGGTTCGGCGGCCGGCGACGCGGTCCGCGTCCTGAGCACGCCCCGCACCTGGCGCGTAATCCGTTTCAGAGCCAGGAACTCGGTCAACGGCTGTCGGCGCCCGCGTCGCACGACGGACTGCGCCGTGTTGCGATGACCCGCCAGGTGCGCCGGAGTCGGGCGGAAGCCGGGTGTGCTCAACCCGCCGAAGCTCACCAGGAAGCGGTCGTGCCGCGCGAAGCGCTCCGTCCCTGTGCCTATACGTGCGCCGGTGCCGATATCGCCTGTGGATACGCCCATGCCCATGCTGGAGTTCATTTCGTGTCCCCTGTCATGCATCCCGACCTGCTGTGCGCCCATGCAGCCCGGCGCTTACATCAACGTGACCGTTCACGTTGACAATCCCATTCACGCTTGCGTGAATGGTGGCACGAGAGCGAGCCTTGCGCAAGGGAATTAAGGCCCGCCGACCCGCGGGCCCGCCGACCACGGCCCGAGAAAGCGAGAGGCCCCGCATGCCGCGATCCGCGCCAGAACCCCGACGGCAGCCGGAACGCACGGCCCGCCGATTCGCGGACACCGCGGACCGCCGCCGCGACGAGGAGCGCGAGGCCGAGCGCCCGCAGCTGATCGTGCCGCGCTCCCCCGCGATCGCGCCGGCCTCCCCGGCGCCGCAGGGCTCGCACAAGCACGACGTCGTGCCCGAGCTGATCGTGAAGGACCTGGCCACGCTGCGCGTGCTCGCCGATCCGCTGCGCCTGGCCATCCTCGGCGCGTTCGGCGACGGCCGGCGGGAGCATCCGATGACGGTCAAGGAGATCGCCGAGCGGATCGACGAGGGCCCGACGAAGCTCTACCGGCACATCAAGCAGCTGGAGGACGCCGGCCTGCTGGCCGTGGCCGGCACCAGGCTCGTCTCGGGCATCCTGGAGAAGAGCTACCGGCCGGTCTACCGCCGGATCGACGTCGACGACGACCTGCTGAACCTGCCGGGGCAGCAGGACGAGTACCTGGGGGCGATCTCGGCGCTGCTCGAGTCGTCCCGGATGCGGCTGCTCAACGAGATGCGCGCGGGCAGTGTGCTGGTCGAGACCCCTGATGAGGGACCGGACCTCAGCCTCGAGGTCAACACGATCGGCGTGAACCTGCGGGTGGAGCAGTACGACGAGGTGCACGCCAAGCTGACCGAGCTGATGGAGCTGCTGGTCACCTACGGAAACGAGCAGAAGGACGACCCGGAGGCGGTCCCGGTGCGGTTCCAGGTGGTGCTTTACCCGTTGCTCGAACGCACCGAGGGCGGACCCGACGCCGGGGACGGCGGGTCCGCCTAAGGCGCGCTCGGCCGGTCGGGCCGCTCAGACCAGGGCGTCGAGCAGAGCGATGTCGTCCTCGGTCAGGCGCAGGTCGGCCGCGGCCATGTTCTGCTCGAGGTGGGCGGCCGACGAGGTGCCCGGGATCACCGCGATGACCGGGGAACGGGCCAGCAGCCAGGCGATCGCCACCTGGGTCCGGCTCGCCCCGTGCGCGGCGGCGATCAGGTCGATGACCCGCTCCTGCGCGTCGGTCGGCGCCATGCCGGGCGGCAGCGCGGACTTGTCCAGGCCGGGCCGCAGCATCCCGGCCGCCAGCGGGAAGTAGGGCACGAAGACGATCTTGAGCCGCTCGCAGGCCTCGAGCACCTCGGCGCTGCCGCGGTCGTAGAGGTGGAAGCGGTTCTGGACCGCGGAGACCGGCGCCAGCGTGCCGGCCCGCTCCAGCTGGGCCGCGGTGACGCCGCTGAGCCCGAGGCACCGGATCAGGCCGCGGTCGTACAGTTCGGCGAGCGCGGCGAACGACTCGTCCAGCGACGTCCTGCCGGCGGGCATCAGGCCGTCGCCGCCGACGCGCAGGTAGACCAGGTCGAGGCGGTCGAGCCCGAGCCGGGCGAGGTTGCGCTCCACCTGCTCGCGCAGCTGGCGCGGCTCGGCGGCCGGATCGAAGGAGCCTGACGCGCCGCGCACCGCGCCGACCTTTGTGGCGATGACCAGCCCCTCAGGGTACGGATGCAGCGCCGCGCGGATCAGGTCATTGGCAACGTCGGGCCCGTACAGGGCGCTGGTGTCGATGTGCGTGACGCCCAGCTCGACCGCACGCCGCAGCAGCGCCAGCGCGGCGGCCTCGTCCGCCGACGGGCCCCAGATACCGGGGCCGGGCAGTTGCATGGCGCCGAACCCGAGCCGCCCGACGGTCAGGTCGTCGCAGAGCTGGAGCAGGCCGCCCGCCGGGGCGGGCCGGGAGGTACCGGCGGCGTCGATGGACACGAACGTTCTCCTCGTTCCCGAATAAGGGTCGGTGAAATAAAGATCAGCACATGGAGATCGGCTGCCGGGACGTTGCGCGGCGGACGCGGGTCAGCCGACGGCTCGGGCACGGGCGGCCAGGCGCGCGCGCACCGAGGAGACGGCGATCCGCCCTTCGGCGTCGCGCTCCAGCCGGCCCCGGTTCGCCAGGTCGTGCACGCCCTGGCGGCTGATGCCGAGCATGGCGGCCGCCTGGGCGACCGAGACCGCCTGGGCACTGGGATGGCCGATCCGCAGCGCGACCACCCGGCCGAATGGTGTACCCCACCACACGGCTGGCGGGTCGAACGGTTCATCACCGTGCCCGCAAAGTGCCGCCACGAGCCGGCCCGCGGTCAGCGCGGCCTGCATCTCGTCCTCCCCGAGCAGCGCCGCCGCCCACGTCCGGGACTGCTGCGCGACCCGCGCGCGCATCGCGTCGTCCGCTCCGACCAGGATCTCGAGCGGATCGAGCAGCCGGACGGCCACCTGCCCGGCCAGGTCTTCGGCCAGGGCCCGATGGGCCGCGGTCCAGCCGTCCACGCGTCATCCTTTCGCTTGACAGCCAATATCAAGCAGCTTGACGCTCAGCGTCAAGTGCAGGGCGCGGCATCGGTCACAGCGGCATCGATCAATCGTCCAGCGGCACCTCGTGGCGCAGGATGCTGTACATCACGCCGTCGCGCCACTTCCCGTTGCGGTAGCTGGTGCTGCGCCCCACGCCCTCGCGGGTCATCCCGACTTTCTCCAGGGCGCGCTGCTCGGCGATGTTCGCCAGTTCGGTACCGGCCTCGATGCGCACCACGTGCGTGTGAGCGAACAAGTATCGGACCAGCAGCCGCTGCGCCTGCGTCCCGACGCCGCGGCCGCGCGCCTCCGGCATCAGCACGATGCCGATCTGCCAGCAGTACGCGCCCGCCGCGGGCAAGCAGGATCTTGCGCCAGGAGACGATGCCGAGCCGCTCGGCCCCGTCGGCCACCAGCAGTTTCCCGCCCTCCTCGTCGACCAGGCCGTTCTGCGCCCACTGCCGGCGGATCTGGTGCGGATCGGAGAAGCCGTGCCACTCGAACTGCCCGGCCGCCTCCGGGTCGGTGAGGTAACGGTCGTAGACGACCAGGTCGTCCTCCCGCATCGTGCGCAAAGTGATGTTCTCGATGCCCATAGCGGATCATGCTATGCCGCTGGCAGTGTGGGGGAATGCATGAGCAGGAGCCGGATGACGCAGCGGTCCGGCTGCGCGAGTGGAACGACGGCGACGACGCGGCGTGGTACGCCGAGAGCGTGCGTGACCCGCTGATCCAGCGTTTCACCACGGAATCCCCGACCCTGACCGCCGACGAGGTGCGGGCCGCCATCGTCGCGATGCGGGCGTCGGACACCGCCGAAGGATTCGTGGTCTGCGACGCGCGGACCGGCGACCGGCTCGGCAACATCGCGCTGCAGCACGACGGCGGCTCCGGCGAGGTCTCCTACTGGATGGCCGCCGAGGCGCGCGGGCGCGGGGCCGCGACGCAGGCCCTGATCATGTTCAGCGCCTGGTCGATCCGCGAGGTGGGTCTCAGGACACTGTGGCTACGCGCGCACCGGGACAACACCGCCTCGCAGCGGGTCGCCCTGCGTGCCGGCTACCGGCGCGATCCGGACCGGGACGCGTCCACGGACGTCAAGGGCGAGGTGTGGCCGATACTCGGATTCGTGCTGGACCCGGACCGGATCGATCCCTGACCTGAACCGCCGCCGTCGCCGCCGTGTGTCAGCGGCCGAGGTTCACCGGGGCGGTCACCGTGCCGGTGCACGGCGCGCCGTCGAGGGTGAAGCCGGTCGGCGCCGCGGACCTGCCGGCGATGCTGAACTTCGCGCTGACGGAGGTCGAGGCGCCGGAGGCCAGGGCGCCGTCGTCCCTGCCCCGGGCCGCGGTGACGGCCGCGCCGCTCTGCGACCAGGACGCTCCCAGGCCCGCGGCCAGCGTCGCCGGGCCGTCATACGAGTACTGCAACTCCCAGGTGCTGAGCGCCGCGCCCTCGTTGGTGATCACGATCCGCGCCTGGAAGCCGGTGCCCCAGGTCGACTCGACCGTGTAGTCGACCGTGCAGGCCGCAGAGGGCGCGGCGGCCGAGGAGGAAGCTGCGTTGGCCACCGTTCCCGACGCGATCGCGATGCACAATGCGAGCAGCGCGAGCGCTCCGGTCACCGCCACGAGGGCGGCCAGCCGGCGCCGGGAGATGGGTGGGGCGTTGTTCATTAAGGAGTTCCCTCCGAACCGCGGCGGTGTGTCGCGGCGCCGTCCTCTGGGGCGCGCGGGGACCGGCCGGCGGTGCTCCTGAAACACCCGGCGATGCGGTCGAACGCTCCGCAAACCGGTGCCGAATCAGGCCTCATCGCCGATCGATCGGAGACACCTTCCGGGGCGGACGGCGCGCCTGTCAAGTGGGCTCGCCGGAGGCGGTCCCGCCGCCCGGCGCAGGGCGCGGACGATCGCGCGGCGCCGGTCCCGGCCGCAGCCGGTAAGCTGTTTCCATGCAGCGGGCTCGGGACGAGGCGGCCGGCGGGCGAGGCTTTACGCACCTAAAACCGCCGTCGCACCTGATCTTGAACCTGCCCTCGCCGCTCGAACCGCTCGACGACGCGCGGGCGGCCCGGCGCGGCGTGCGGATCCTGCTGAAGCGGGACGACCTGATCCACCCCGACCTGCCCGGCAACAAGTGGCGCAAGCTGGCGCCGAACCTCGCCGCGGCGCGGGATCAGGGCCACTCCATGCTGCTGACGTTCGGCGGGGCGTTCTCGAACCACCTGTCCGCCACGGCGGCCGCAGGGCACTACTTCGGCTTCGGCACGGTCGGCGTCGTGCGCGGCGAGCAGCACCTGCCGCTCAATCCGGTGCTGGCCAAGGCGGCCGCGTTCGGCATGCGTCTGACATACCTGGACCGGTCCGCGTACCGGGCGAAGGGCACGCCGGCCGTCCTGGATCCGCTGCTCGAGGAGTTCGGGCCCTGCTACGTCCTGCCCGAGGGCGGCAGCAACGCCCTCGCGGTGCGCGGCTGCGCCGCACTGGTGGCGGAGATCGCCGAGCCCTTCGACGCGATCTGCTGCGCGGTCGGCACCGGCGGCACGCTCGCCGGCATCGCCTCGGCGCTCGGGGACGGCCGGCGGGCCGTGGGCTTCGCGGTGCTCAAGGGCGGCGGGTTCCTGCGCGCCGACGTGGCCGCGCTGCAGAGCGCCGGCTTCCGGCGGGTCACCGGCAACTGGTCCCTGGAGACCGGTTTTCACGGCGGCGGCTACGCGAAGCAGTCGCCCGGGCTGGTCCGGTTCGCCACTGAATTCGAACACGAACACGGCGTCCGGCTCGACCCGGTATATGAGGCCAAGATGATGCTTGGCCTGATGACGCTGGTCGAGAGCGGCCGCTTCGCCGCGGGCAGCACGGTCGTCGCGCTGCTCGCCTGATCCGTTTCGCACCTGCGTGCCCTAATTTCAGGGCGGGGATATGTCGGCTTGGCCGCGGCTTGCGTAAACTGCTCGTAAATTGCCGTGGACGCCCTATCGCGCCTATCTACCCGGCAGTATCTTCCTTGTCGATCTCGTGATCACCCGGCGTGCAAACACACTTGCCGCCGGTCAAGGCACGCCCTTCACAAGGGCGTCCGGCTGCCTCCCGTCAACCACCCACAGCAGGAGACACCCCTTTGAAACCCCGATTCAGGCTGCTCGCGCTGCTCGCAGCCCCGCTCCCGATTCTGGCGCTCGGCGCACCCAACGCCTTCGCCGGCACGACCGCCGCCGCCTCGAGCGCCCGCGTCGCGCTGAACAACGAGACGGTCGCCGCCGTGAGCCAGGCCACCCACACCGGCTCGCTGGCCGCCGGCACGCAGCTCTCCTTCGAGCTCAGCCTCGCGCCGCGCAACGAGACCGGGCTGTCCGGCTTCGTCGCCGCCGTGTCGAACCCCGCCTCACCGCTCTACAAGCACTACCTCACCGTCCCGCAGTTCGCCGCGCAGTACGGCGCGTCCTCGGCCACCATCGCCGCGGTCGACTCGTACCTGCGCTCCGAGGGCCTGACCGCCGGCGCGACCACCGCCAACGGCCTGACCATCTCGGCGACCGGGACCGCCGTGCAGGCCGAGAACGCGTTCGGCGTCACCATCGGCACCTACCACAGCGCGGCGGGCAGCGCGTTCTACGCGAACAGCGCGGCGCCCACGCTGCCGGCCTCCATAGCCTCCGCCGTGGACGGCATAGCAGGGCTCTCGAACTACGCGCAGCACACGCACTACACCCAGGTCAGCAACGCCATCTCGCCGAACGTCACCTCGAACATCACCCCGACGAAGGCGCGCAGCGGGTACAACCTGACCAGTGACATCTCCGCCGGCGACAACGGCTCCGGCGTGACCGTCGGCCTGGTCGAGTTCTCGGCCTACACCGCGTCCGACGTCTCGTCGTACAACAGCAAGTACTCGCTCGGCGCGCCCACCCCGACGGTGGTCAAGGTCGACGGCGGCACCACGGACAAGTCCGGCGCGATCGAAGATGATCTCGACATCGAGGTCGTCAACGCGCTGGCGCCCAAGGCGAACGTCGACGTGTTCGAGGCCCCGAACTCGGACGCCGGCGAGGTCGCCCTCTACTCGACGCTCGTCAGCGACGACGTCCCGGTGATCTCCACCAGCTGGGGCGAGCCGGAGACCGAGGAGAACAACCTCAGCTCGGACGGCGCGGACTTCCAGGAGGCCGCGGCGCAGGGCCAGTCGATCTACGCGGCGTCCGGCGACTCCGGCGCCGACGACAACGGCTCGAGCCTGTCCGTGGACTACCCGGCCTCCGACCCGAACGTGAGCGGCGCCGGCGGCACGGACCTGACGCTGACCTCGGCCGGCGCGTGGAGCAAGGAGACCGGCTGGTCGGACGGCGGCGGCGGCGCCTCGGTCGAGTTCGCCACACCGAGTTACCAGACCTCGGTCAACTCCAGCGGCAAGCGCGAGGTGCCGGACGTGGCGGCCGACGCCGACCCGAGCAGCGGCTGGCTCATCGTCACCGGGGGCGTCAGCGAGGAGGTCGGCGGCACCAGCGCCGCGGCCCCGAACTGGGCGGCCTTCACGGCCGACTACGACACCGCGGCCGCGGCGGCCGGCAGGGCCAAGTTCGGATTCGCCAACTCCGAGATCTACACGGTCGCCAAGTCCTCCGCGTACAGCTCGGCGTTCCACGACATCACCAGCGGCAACAACGGCGGCTTCAGCGCCAAGACCGGCTACGACGAGGTCACCGGCTGGGGCTCCTACAACGGAGGGAACTTCATCGCCGACGAGCTGTGAGCGGCTGCGCTCCGGCCGATCCACAATTCAGTATCCTGACTAAGGATCGCCAGTAGTCCGGTGGGAGCCCGCGCGGTCCGCTGCGCGCGGTCCGAGGCTCCCGCCCGGTCCGGCGGGTCGGATTCCGGCCCGCCGGACAGCCGTGCCCTGACACATTCCCTGATATACGCAGGTGCACCGCGCCGTCCCGCCGGGCCGAATCTAGGCGGTTCGCAGGGTGCGCGGTGCGAACGTCGCCGAAACGCTTGACAGGGTGCGAACCATGCGTCACTGTGCCGATGTGCACAGCGATGACAACGTTGTCATCCTGCCCGTGCCGAAGGGAGGCGGCCATGAGACGGCCGACCGGATCACGCCCACAGCGGAGGTCTCCGCACAGGTCCCGCGCCGTGGCGCTGGCGGCCGCCACCACGATGGCGGTGGCCGGACTGGTCGGCGCGGCCTCCGCGCCTTCCGCGGCCGGCGCCGTCGCGCCAGGCGGAGCGACGACGCCGGCCGCGCTCTCGGGGCCGATCGGGTCCTCGAGCGTGAACGCACCGAAACAGCTCTCAGCCCTCTTCGACAACGCGGGCATCAGCGACGACGCGAACCCCGCGGCGGCCGACCTGGACGGCGACGGCAACAGCTTCTCCGCCGAGGCGCTGGCATCGGTCGGCTGGGCGCCCGGCCAGGTCCTCACGCTCGCCGACGGAGCCTCGGCCCAGGCGCCGAACATCCCGCCGGGCCAGGCGGACAACGTCCTCGCCGCCGGCCAGAGCGTCGGGCTGACCGGCTCCGGCGCCGCGCTGGACTTCATCGTCACCAGCACCAACGGTCCGGTCGGCGGGTCCGGCACGGTCACCTACACCGACGGCAGCACCCAGACATACACGCTTACCGCGCCGGACTGGTGGACCGGCACGACGAACCTCGCCGCGGCGACGCAGTACCGGAACAACCCCGGCGGGGCCCAGGCGCACCAGGTCAGCCTGTTCGACGAGTCGGTCGCGCTGAACAGCTCGAAGACGGTCGCCTCGGTCACGCTGCCCAACGTGGGCACCGGCACGGTCGGCGTCGCCGCGCTGCACGTCTTCGCCCTCGCGATCGCCCCGGCGGGCGGTCCGACCGGATTGAGCGCGTACTTCGACAACGTCGGCATCTCAGACAACAGCGACACCGGCGCGGGCGCCCTCGACGGCGAGGGCGACAGCTTCTCGGCCGAGGACCTGGCCGCCGCCGGCTGGGTCCCCGGCGCCGTGGTCACCGCCAACGACACCACGCTGACCTGGCCGAACGTGCCCTCCGGCGAGCCGGACAACGTGGTCGCCGACGGGCAGCGGTTCAGCCTGTCCGGCTCCGGCGACGGCCTGTCATTCGTCCTGGCCAGCACCAACGGCGGGACCAGCGGCACCGGCACGATCACCTACACCGACGGCAGTACCCAGACATACACGCTGACCGTGCCGGACTGGTACGTCGGCGCGACCGACACGATGTCGCTGCAGATGTCCGACTGGAACACGCCGAGCGGGACGGCGAGCGCCCCGGTCAAGCTCTACACCGACACGGTGCCGCTGAACCCTGCGAAGAACGTCGCCTCGGTGACACTGCCGGCGATCAGCGCCCAGGCCACCGGCGGGGTCGTCGCGATGCACGTGTTCGCGGCCTCGGTGCGGCCGGCCGCCGGGACGTGGACCGGCACCTGGGCGGCGGCGCTGGACGACGGCCTGGTCAACGGGCCGTGGACGAACCGGACGCTGCGCATGGTCGAGCACACCAGCGCCGGCGGCTCGGCGGTCCGCATCCGGCTGGACAACGACTTCGCCACCGCGCCGGTGCTGATCGCCCACGCCACCATCGCGGTCCAGAGCTCCGCATCGTCGGCCACTGCGACGCCGGTCACGTTGACCTTCAACGGGACCCAGGAGGTCACCATCCCGGCCGGCGGCCAGGCGGAGAGCGACGGCGTCGGCTTCACCGTCCCGCCGGACACCAACCTGCTGGTGAGCCTCTTCCTGCCGGGCCCGGTCAACCTGGCGCCGTTCCACAGCCTGGGCCAGCAGGACATGTACTCGACCGCGGACCAGGCCGGCGACCAGACCGCGGACGTGGCGAACTACCCGGTCAACAACACCTTCGGCTTCTGGACGCTGCTGTCCGGCATCGACGTGGAGTCGCCGGGCTCGGCCGGGACCGTGGTGGCGTTCGGCGACTCGATCACCGACGGGGTCGGCTCGGACGTGGACGGCAACGACCGCTGGCCGAACGACCTGGCCCGCCGGATCCTGGACCAGTCGCAGTACCCGCAGTACGGCGTGCTGGACGAGGGCATCAGCGGGAACCGGGTGGTCTCCGACGACTTCAACGGCACCGCGGGCTCCGGCACCGGCGGCATCGCCGCGGTCGCCCGCACCGACCGGGACGTCTTCGCCCAGTCCAATGTCAAGGCCCTCATCGTCCTGGAGGGCATCAACGACATCAAGTCCGGTGCGACGGCCGCCCAGGTGATCTCAGGCCTCGAACAAATCGCGGCGGCGGCGCACGCGTACGGCATCCGGGTGATCGTCGGGACCATCACGCCGTTCGGCGGATACAGCGGATACACGGCGGCGTACGAGGCAGTGCGCGAGAACGTGAACAGCTTCATCCGCAGCAACGGCGGCGTCTTCGACGGCGTCGTGGACTTCGACGCGACGGTCCGCGACCCCTCGAACCCGACCGCGATGCTCGCCGCCTACGACTCCGGCGACCATCTGCACCCGAGCGCCGCCGGATATCAGGCCATGGCGAACGCGATCAGTCTCGCGCAGCTGTAGAGCTGATCGAGCGCGGCCGACGGAACCCCCGGCGGCCGCGACGACCACCGCCGGGGGGACGAGGTGGCGGGACGTGCGGCTCATGTCGCGCGCCGCACGTCCCGTCACCACGCCGCAGAACGCCAGTCCGGGGCGCCTCGGTCTCGGTCCGCCTACTGCGACGCGTCGTCGGCGCCCGGCGGGCGGGCCATGCTCAGCACGTCGAGCGCGTCGTCGAGCTGTTGCCGGGTCAGGGCGCCGGAATCGAGGTGCCCGAGCGCGACGGCCGCCTCCCGGATGGTGACGCCCTCGCGCAGCGCCTTCTTCGCGATGACCGCGGCCTGCTCGTAGCCGACGAAGCGGGCCAGCGGGGTCACGATCGCCGGCGAGGACTCGGCGTAGCCGCGGGCCCGGTCCGCGTCGGCTTCGATCCCTGCGACGCAGCGCTCGGCGAGCAGGTCGGCCGCGGCGGCGAGCAGCCTGATCGACTCGAGCAGGTTGCGGGCCAGCACCGGCATGGTGACGTTGAGCTCGAACTCGCCCGAGGCGCAGCCGAAGGCCACCGCGGCGTCGTTGCCGACCACCTGGATGCAGACCATCCGGACCGCCTCCGGGATGACCGGGTTCACCTTGCCGGGCATGATCGAGGAGCCCGGCTGCAGATCGGGCAGGGCGATCTCGCCGAGGCCGGCGCGCGGGCCGGAGCCCATCAGGCGCAGGTCGCCGCAGATCTTGAACAGGGCCAGCGCCGCGGCGCGCAGCTGGCCCGAGGTCTCGGCGAGCGCGTCGCGGGCCGCCTGCGCCTCGAAGTGGTTCGGCGCCTCGCGGAGCGGCAGGCCGGTCTCCCGGCGCAGCTCCGCGACGGCCTTGGCGGCGAAGCCGGGGGGCGCGTTGAGGCCGGTGCCGACCGCGGTGCCGCCGAGCGGCAGCTGGGCCAGACGAGGCAATGCGGAGCCGAGGCGCTGCTGGGCCGAACGGATCTGCGCGGCGTAGCCGCCGAACTCCTGGCCGAGGGTGACCGGTGTCGCGTCCATCAGGTGCGTGCGGCCCGCCTTGACCACGTCGGCGAAGCGCGCCGACCGCTCGGAGAGCGCCGCCTCGAGCCGGCCGAGGGCCGGCAGCAGCCGTTGCGCGAGCAGGGTCGCCGCAGCCAGGTGGATCGAGCTGGGGAACACGTCGTTCGAGCTCTGTGAGGCGTTGACGTCGTCGTTCGGGTGCACCGGCCGGCCGAGCCGCTCGGCCGCGAGGGTGGCCACGACCTCGTTGGCGTTCATGTTCGAGGAGGTCCCGGAGCCGGTCTGGAAGACGTCGACCGGGAACTGGTCGTCCCACCGGCCCTCGGCCACCTCCTGTGCGGCGGCCCGGATCGCCTCGGCCAGATCCGGTGCCAGCACGCCGAGCTCGCCGTTCACCCGTGCGGCCGCGGCCTTGATCTGGCCGAGTGCCGCGATGTGCGCCCGTTCGAGACCGGTGCCGGAGATCGGGAAGTTCTGCACCGCCCGCTGGGTCTGCGCCCGCCACTTGGCCGCCGCCGGGACCAGCACCTCTCCCATCGAGTCGTGCTCCACACGCATGTCCGCCGAGCCGGTGCGGTCGGCCGAGCCGTCGCCATCCACGCTGTTCACGTTGTGCACCTCCTGACTACCATCCTGTGCCATGCCTCCGAATGCCCCCACTCCAAGCAGGGACTGGTCCGCGTACCAGTACGAGATCTACCTCTACGGGATGACCGGGCAACTGCCGCAGCTGCCCACCAGTCTCGCCCGTTTGGAGGAACTGGCTGCGCAGCGCCTGCCGCAGGAAGCGTTCAACTACGTGGCGGGCGGCGCCGGGGACGAGAGCACCGCGCGGGCGAACCGGGAGGCGTTCGACCGGCGCCGGATCGTGCCGCGGATGCTGCGCGACGTGGCGCAGCGCGACCTGTCCGTCGAGCTCTTCGGCGCCGCGCTGCCCGGACCGCTGCTGCTGGCCCCGATCGGCGTGCTCTCGATCGTGCACGAGGAGGCCGAGCCGGGCGCCGCGCGGGCCGCGGCCGCGCAGGGCCTGCCGTTCATCCACTCCTGCGCGGCGAGCACGCCGATGGAGCAGGTCGCCGAGGCGATGGGGGACGCGCCGCGGTGGTTCCAGCTCTACTGGGGCAAGGACCGCGAGGTGACCCGCAGCATGCTGCGACGCGCGGCGGCGGCCGGCTACTCGGCGCTGGTCGTCACGCTCGACACCCGGATCCTGGCCTGGCGCCCGCGCGACCTGGACCAGGCGTACCTGCCGTTCCTGCACGGCATCGGCACCGCGAACTACTTCGCCGACCCGGCCTTCCGGGCCGGCCTGGCCAAGCCGGTCGAGGAGGACTTGAACGCCGCGGTGATGCACTTCGTGCAGATGTTCGTCGACCCCTCGACCACCTGGGCCGACCTGGCCTTCCTGCGCGCCGAGTGGCCGGGCCCGATCCTGCTCAAGGGAATTCAGCACCCTGACGACGCGCGCCGGGCGCTGGACGCCGGCATGGACGGCGTCGTGGTCTCGAACCACGGCGGCCGCCAGGTGAACGGCGCGGTCGCCTCGCTCGACGCGCTGCCCGCCGTGGCCGACGCGGTCGGCGCGCGGATGCCGGTGCTCTTCGACAGCGGGATCCGCGGCGGGGACGACGTCTTCAAGGCGATCGCCCTCGGCGCGAAGGCGGTGCTGCTGGGGCGCCCTTACGCGTACGGGCTCGGCCTGGACGGCCAGGCCGGGGTCGAGCACGTCCTGCGCAGCCTCATGGCAGAGTTCGAACTCACCATGGCGCTGTCCGGCTACCGCGAGCTCGCCGAGCTCGGGCCGGACGCGCTGCGATGACGCCGGTCAGCGCGCCGGCCCGGAAATCCCGAGCACGCCGATGATCCACCGGCATAAGGTGCGGTCATGCATGCCGACTCGGAAGACAACATGACACCGGCCGAACTGCTCGACGCGGCGCAGGAGGCCTGGATTGAATCAGGGTTCTGCACAGGGGACTTCGACGGGGCGCAGCGGATCGCCGAGGCGGCGTACGCCGCGGCGGTGGGCCAGGAGAGCCGGGCGGGTGAAGCGCTCGCGTCACAGCTGCTCGGCTACATCCTGCACTACCGCCTCATCACGATCCTGATGGCCGGCGACGAGATCGACCCGGTGGCCGTGCCGATCGAGCAGGAGCACTTCAGCCACGCGCTCTCGCTCTACGAGTCCCTGGACGACGCGGTGGGGCGAGCGAACGCGCTGTTCGGCCTCGGGCTGGTGGAGCAGGTGCTGCGGGACGACTGGGAGACCGCAATGCCCTACTACCGCGCCGCCGAGGCGCTGCTGCCCGCGCTCGAGTCGGCCGGGGACCTGTACACGCGCTCCGAGATCCACCGCCACCTCGGCTTCTACCACCTCGTGGTCACCAAGCAGTTCGCAGACGCCGTGCGCGTGCTCCAGCTCTCCCTCGACCTGCGCGAGCAGGACGGCGACGCGCGGCGCCTCCCCAGCGGTCTGACCGCGCTGGCCTGGGCCGAGCGCGCCGCCGGCGATCTGGCCCGCGCCGTCGATCTGCTGACCCGCGCCCTGTCCGTGGCCCGCGAGGTCGAACTCATGCCGCAGCGCATCGCGGACACCGAGTCAGAGCTGCGCGAAGCCGAGGCGGAGCTGGCCGCGCAGCAGCGCGAGCGGCACGAACAGCAGTAGCCGGCGCTAGCGCGGCCGCAGACCGTCGCCGGCGATGCGGATGATCCGCTCCCTCTCGTCGGAGTTCTTGTGGTACCGCGTCATACAGCATCCCAATAAAAGAGCCTTGACATCAACGATGGCGGCGTCGGCGCGCACGGTGCCGGCCTGCTGGGCCGCCTTCAGCAGGATCTCGAGCGTCCCGTTGATGTCGAGGCCGGCGCGCAGCGCGGCGGCCTCCATGTCGAAGCCGACGCCGGCCAGCGCCTGCGCGAGGCCCCGGTTGACCGCGCCCTCGCGCACCCACAGCGCGAAGAACTCGAAGAACGCCCGGCCGGGTTCGGGGTCCCGGGCCAGTTCCAGCCCGCGGCTCACCAGGCGCTCGACCCGGTCGAGCACGATCGCGTCGTAGAGGTCGTCCTTGGTCGGGAAGTGCCGGCTGACCGTGCCGGTGCCGACCCCGGCGCGGCGGGCGATCTCGTGCACCGGGACCGCGAGCCCGGCCTCGGCGAAGGCGTCGACGGCGGCGCTGAGCACGCGCGCGCGGTTGCGCTGTGCATCAGAGCGCTGAGATTTCGCGCGCGGGTCCGGCGTCCGCACCGCCGCCGGGTGGTCGTCATTCGTCATCGTGCCCCAACTTCCACCGTTCTCGCGCAGTACGGATTCGCTGCCGCCGTCCTGCGTTCCGGGCCGCTCGGTGGCGGCCGGTAGACAGGCGGGACGGCCGTCCCATATCGTGAAGCGGGACGGGTATCCCGGTTTAGCATTCCAGCCTAGCGCTCCCGCATGCCCTGCGGCGAGCGCGCCTGACGAGATCGGAGGCAGCGCCGTGGCACGGTCGCCGGGCACGCACCAGGAGTGGACGACCGCTCAGATCAGCGACCAGCGCCTTCGCGTCGCGGTCGTGACCGGGTCGAACACCGGGGTCGGCTTCGAGGTGGCCAAGGCCCTCGCGGCGCACAGCGCGACGGTGGTCCTCGCCTGCCGCGACCCGGCCCGCGGCGAGGCCGCGGTGCAGCGGCTCCGGGAGGAGCTGGCCCAGCCAGCCGGCCCGGGCGCCGAAGGACCCGTGGACGTCCGGCTCCAGCAGCTCGACCTCGCCTCGCTGCGCTCCGTGCGCGAGGCCGCCGACCGGATCTGCACCGAGCACCCGAGGCTCGACCTGCTGATCAACAACGCCGGGGTCATGTGGGCGCCGCACGGCGTGACCGAGGACGGCTTCGAAACGCACCTCGGCGTCAACCACCTCGGCCACTTCGCGCTGACCGGCCTGCTGCTGCCCAAGCTGGCCGCGACGCCGGGCTCGCGCATCGTCGCGATCAGCAGCCCCGCACACCGGCGGGCCATGATCGACTTCGACGATCTCCAGTCCGAGCACGACTACCGGCCGCAGCGGGCCTACGGGCGCTCGAAACTCGCGAACCTGATGTTCGCCTACGAACTCGACCGCCGGCTGCGCACGGCCGGACTGCTCACCGCGGCGCTGGCGGCCCATCCGGGCGGGGCCCGCAGCGAGCTGAACCGCACCATGCCGTGGATGTTCCGCGGGGAGAACTGGGGCGTGGCCCGGCCGATCACGCAGGGCGTGCAGCGCGGCGCCCTGCCGATCCTGCGCGCCGCGACCGATTCGCAGGCGCGCGGCGGACAGTACTACGGGCCCGACGGACCGTTCCAGTTCACCGGCGACCCGACGCTGGTCGAGTCCACGCCGCGCTCCCACGACGAGGCGCAGCAGCGCCGGCTGTGGGAGGCGTCCGAGAAGCTGACCGACGTGACCTATGAGTTCAGCACCCTGAACCTCTGATCCGCTGAGCCGCTGAGCCGCACCGGCCGTCCCGTAGCATCGGGGGATGAGCGCTTCCGACGCCGACGACGCCATGGCCGCCCGGTTCCCGCTGCTCTTCGCGCCGCAGCGATGGGAGTGGGGCGGGCTGGACGTCCGGTTCTCCACCGCGCCGCCGCCGCAGGATCTGGTCACCAACATCCACGTGATCGGCTCCTGCGACGGCGGCGTGGTGCTGTGCCGCAGCCTGCGGGACCGCTGGTTCCTGCCCGGCGGGACGCGGGAGCGGGACGAGGGCATCGACGACTGCGCCGCCCGCGAGCTGCTGGAGGAGGCCGGCGCACAGATCGTCAGCCCCCTGCGGTGGATCGGCGCGCACTACGCCGTCAGCGACCTGTCCGAGCCCTACCGTCCGTGGCAGCCGCACCCGAACAAGGCCTGGCTGTGGTGCGCGGCCGAGGTCGCCCTGGTGGCTCAGCCCACGAATCCGCCGGGCGGCGAGCAGGTGGTCGAGGTGCGCGTCGCGCCACCCGGCGAGGCCGAGGAACTGCTGCGGCAGCGCGACGGCGGCCGCTCGTGGATGGCCGACCTGCTCGCGCTCGCCCGGTCGCAGGACACGGAGACGATGCAGGCACCGCGGCCCGAGTAGTGCGCCGTCGCGCGACGCGGCGCCGAATTCCGGTGCAGCGCGTGCAACCTACGGCCGATGCGCCGCATATCTCCTGCGTGACTTACCCACTCCTGAGATCCGCCCGCAGCCGGAGGCGCCCGTGAATCAGGCGACGAGGCAAGCGCAGTTCACCGAGTACGCCGCGGCCAAGCTGCCCTGGCTGCGGCGGGTGGCGTATCTGCTGTGCCAGGACTGGCACCGGGCCGACGACCTGGTGCAGACCAGCGTCACCAAGCTCTACCTGAACTGGCACCGGGTGGAGAACGCCGCGAATCCGGACGGGTACGCCCGGACCATCCTGGTCAACACCTTCCTCGAGGAGCAGCGCTCGCCGTGGTGGAGGCGGGTCACGCTGCACCGCGACAGGGCCGGCGAGGATCCCGCCGGCCCGGACGAGCTGCTGGACCGGATCCCGGACCCGGCGGTGCACGACATCGACGGCGCGATGGACCTGCGTCGTGCGCTTCCGCACCTGGCGGCCCGGCAGCGCACGACGCTCGTGCTGCGCTACTACTGCGAGCTGTCCGTGGTCGAGACGGCGCAGGCGCTGGGTTGTTCGACCGGCACGGTCAAAAGCCAGACCGCGCGGGCCCTGGAGCACCTTCGACGCCTGATGGGCGTGGACGGCGAGGACCCTGGGAACGCCGAGCCGCCGCCCGACGGACCACCGGGGCACGGGGGCCGTGCCGGATCGACGCCGCCGGCGCCGGGACGCGACACCCCGAACAACCACGTCTACCGCTAGAGAGGACCCTGCCGTGAAATTCGACGATTCACTGACCGATCAGCTCTCGCGGATCGCCGACGAACCGGGGCCTCCCAGCACGGTCGACCTCGACCGGGCCGTCGCCGAGGCCCGGCGCACGACGCGCGCCCGGCGGGCCACCGGGGTCGCCGTGGGAACCGTCGTCGTGGCGCTCGTGTCGGCCCTCGCCGTCACGGCCGTGGGAGGCGGAGCGCCGGACGGCGCCAACGGACAGCCCACCGCTTCGCCGTCCGCGCCGGCGACCCGGCCGGCGCAGTCCGATCCGCTGACCGTCCCGGCCGCCTTCACGACACTGCCGAGCGGCTTCGTGTTCCAAGCCGTCACCTCGGAGCCGAGCCTGCCCGAAGGGCTCGCCGTCTACGACCCCGAGACCGGCCAGTCGGCCAGCTTGTCGGTCTCGCCGGCCGGCCAGACCCCCGCACGTCCCAGCGAGGTCGACGGGCTCGCCTCGCCGGTGGCCGCACCGCCGGTCGGCGGGGATCCGGCGTACTGGTACCAGGCGCCCGGCAGCCTGGACGCGGGCATGGACAACCAGGTGCAGCTGATCTGGAAGTACGCGGCGAATCAGTGGGTCGAGCTGGAATTCAGCGGCACCGGCACCATTTCGGCGATCACCGGCCTCGTTTATCAGCTTGCTGATTCTGTACGGTTCGGCACGCCCACCGCGTATCCACTTCCGCTGCGCGTCACCCCGCCGGCCGGGCTTCCGGTCACGGACGCCACCTACAGCGTCCCCTCAGCGAACGGCGGCTGGCGTGCCTCGATCGTCTACGGCCAGAACGAGGTGACCATCGCCATGTCGGGCATCCAACCCAGTACCGGCGGCGGGACTCAGTCGGCCGGTGCCGTCGCGTCGGGCCACGACTTCGTCTCGCAGCCGCCCGGCGCCCACACGACGATCGACGGCTGCACGTCGGTCGTCAGTACCGGCCCGCCCCTCGAGTTGTGGACCGCGCAGTGCGACGGACTCGCCATCGACATCAAGGCGTTCGGAGCCGGCGTCCAGGCGCTTCAGCAGTACGGCGGCCTCGTGGGCTTCTTCAACTCGATCGCCTGGCTCGGTCCAGATCAGGCGAACTGGACGACCGACGTGATCAACTGATCGGGGACGGTCGCATGCGGGCCCTCATTCCCCAGGACGGCGCCGGACCGGCGTGACGACCGGCCGCCCGGTCGCGTCTTCGGTCACTGCGACGCGCGCGTGGTAGGTCCGCGCGATGCGTTCCTCGGTCAGCACGTCGCGGGCCGGGCCGGATGCGGCCGTCGCGCCGCGGTCGAGCAGAACGAGTTCGTCGGCGTACTGGCCGGCGCAGGTGAGGTCGTGCAGGCTGCTGAGAACGGTCAGGCCCTCGGTCCGGCGCAGGCCGTCGACGAGGTCGAGCACCTGCTGCTGGTGGCCGATGTCGAGGGCCGAGGTCGGCTCGTCGAGCAGCAGGAGGCGCGGCTGCTGGGCCAGGGCGCGGGCCAGCACGGCGCGTTGGCGCTCGCCGCCGGACAGGGTGCCCATGGGCCGATCGGCGAACCGCGCGAGGTCGAGGCGTTCGACCGACCGGTCGGCCGCGTCCCGGTCCGCACGGCCGGGGACGGCCAGATAGCCGAGGAGCGGCGTGCGGCCGAGCAGGACGTATTCGAGCACTGTCATGTCCGGCGGGATGACCGGGCTCTGCGGTACGTACGCCAGGAGGCGGGCCAGCTCGCGCCGGGGCAGTCGCGCGGTGTCGGTCCCGCCGGCCTCGACCCGGCCGCGGTACGGCAGCAGCCCGGCGATCGCGCGCAGCAGCGTGGACTTTCCCGCGCCGTTCGGCCCGATCAGGGCAAGCCAGCCGCCCGCGGCGACCCGGCAGGAGAAGCCGCGCAGGACCTTGGCGCCGCCGAGTTCGACGTCGAGGTCGCGCACTTCGAGCGCTGCAGCACGTGCAGGCGCGGGCGCTGCGGTGTTCATGCCTGCACCGGCCGGGTGCTTCGCAGGATCCAGATGAAGGCGGGCGTGCCGACCAGGGCGGTGACGACGCCGATCGGCAGCTCGGCCGGGGCCAGCACGGTGCGCGCCGCCGTGTCGGCCAGCACCAGGAAGCCGGCGCCGAACAGCGCCGAGAGCGGGAGGACCCGCCGGTACGAGGTGCCCGCGATGCGGCGCACCGCGTGCGGCACCACGATGCCGACGAAGCCGATCAGGCCGCCGACCGCGACCGCCGAGGCGGCGGCGAGCGAGCAGGCCGCCACGACCAGCAGCCGGACCCGGCCGGCGTTCATGCCGAGCGCGCGGGCCTCCTCGTCGCCGACGGCGAGCACGTCGAGGTGCCGTCCGTGCACGAGCGTGATCAGCATGCTGACCGCGGCGTAGGGCAGGATCTCCAGGTCCTGCCGCCAGCCCGCGCCGGCCAGCGAGCCGAGCAGCCACGAGTACACCTGTTGCAGGTCCTGGGCCGAGCGCTGCAGTACGAGGGTCTGCACCGCGGTCAGGAACATCCCGACGGCCACGCCGGCCAGCAGCAGCGTCGCAGTGCCCAGACCGACGGCAGAGCCGCCGACAGAGCTGCCGCCGCGCGCGCCGCCCACCGCCGCGATCGATCCGGTGACGTAGGCCACAGCGACACCGGCCAGCGCCCCGGCGAACGCGGCCGCCGGGACCGCGCCCGAGCCGCTGCCGCCGAGGTAGACGATCGCGACCGTGGCGCCGAGGCCGGCGCCGGCCGACGAGCCGAGCAGGCCGGAGTCGACCAGCGGATTGCGGAACACGCCCTGGTACCCGGCTCCGGCCAGTGCGAGCAGGCCGCCGACCAGCGCACCAAGCAGCACCCGCGGCAGCCGGATGTCAAACAGCACGGCCTGCTGCAGCGGCGTCAGATCGCTGTGCAGGCGGACCAGCGGCAGTTTGTCGAGCAGCGCGGCGGCGGTGCCGGCCGGGTCGAGGTCCGCGGCGCCCACCATCGAGCTGTACAGGATCGCGCCGACCAGGAAGGCCAGCGCGATCCCGTAGACCGTCAGCATGCGGCGGCCACTCGTTCGGCCCCTCATTCGGCCGCTCATGACACCCGATCAGGCGTGGCAACGCTCATGATCCGCGCACCTGTTCGACCGCCTGGGCGATCTGCTGGACCATCTGCGGCAGCCGCGGCCCCCAGCGCGAGGCCACGTCGTCGTTCAGCGGGATGATCTCGCCGCCCTTCACCGCCGGGATCGCGGACCAGCCGGGCCGGGCGGCCACCGCGGACGGCGCCTGGCCGCCGTCCGCCGCCTCGTTGTCGGCCAGGAAGACGATCTGCGGCTGCGCGGCCACGATGTACTCCTCGGAGAGCTCGGGATATCCGCCATCCGAGGCCTTATCCGCCGCGTCGGCGATGTTCTTCAGCCCGAACAGCCCAACGATCTGGCCGATGAAGGTCGACGAGGTGGCCGAGTAGAACGGATTCGCGCTCAGCTCCCAGTAGTAGCTCAGGGTGCCGCGGCCCGAGCCGGCCTGCTTGACGTAGCCGTCGATCGCGGTCTTCATCGAGGCGACGGTCTGCCGGGCCTTGGCGAGGTGTCCGGTGGCCTGGCCGATCTGGTCGATTTCGGCGTAGGCGTCGGTCAGCGTCGCCGCGGCCGGCTCGACCAGCACCGGCACGTGCACCTTGGCGAGCGCGGTGAGCAGGCCGTCGGCGTCCGCCTCGACCACGACCAGGTCCGGGTTGTAGCCGATCACCGCCTCGGCGTCGGGATCCAGCCCGCTGAGCTTGGTGACCGGGGCGCCGCGGGGGTAGTCCGAGTCGTCGTCCACGGCGACCACCTGGCCGCCGGCGCCGACCTGGAACAGGTCCTCGGTCGCGGTCGGCGAGAGGGAGACGATCCGCTTCGGCTCGGCGTCGAGGGTGACCTTCCCGTTCGATGCGGTCAGCGTGACCGGGAACGAGGATGAGGACGAGGCGGACGGCGCACCCGACGACGCGCCGGTGCCCGTGTTGGTGCCGGTGCCGGACGAACCGCAGGCGGCGACTGCGAAGACGAGTGCTGCTGCCGCGACTGCGGCAATTCCGCGCGTGGGCCCGGGCCTTCGGGCGAGTCTGCGGCCGGCGCCGCTCGGCCTCAACCGCGCGGCGTTTTCGGATATCACTGGTTCCTCCCGTACGGACGGGGGAAGCACACGGTCCCCCCGACCGCCGCGCAGCCGCGCGCCCGCCGGGACGGGCCGCCCTTCCCACGAGGGTCGGCTTCGTCGACGCGGCATGAGGCGACCTGGCTTGGACCCGGCGTGGTTCTGCGCACCGGATCGTCACAGTTGCGGGACAGCGCCGGAATGTCCCCGGGCGGAGGGCCGCGGGTGTCACCGGCTTCGCTGCATGACGCGCCACCGGTACCCGCACGCTGCCGCGCTCGAGTCCGGCTGATCGCCACCCTAGCATCGGCGCTGGCATCGTCCGTTGCGCCGACCTGCGGCTCACCGGCTCCCGGCCGGCTCGCGGGCACGGCGCACCGCCGGACCGTGGTCGCGAGTGGGATGCTGGGTACGATCCCCGGCGCGGCCGACCGCCGCCGAGACCCCGTGCAACGACCCGGAGTAGCGCATGCCAGCCATCGAGTCCGCCAGCGTCTCGAACCTGCGCGATCTCGGCGGGATCCCCTTGTCGGGCGGCGGCCGCGTGCGCGCGGGGCGGGTGTTCCGGTCGGCCAGTCTGCACAGGCTCGATCCGGCCGAGCCCGCCATCGTCGGCCTCGGCATCCGCACGGTCGTCGACCTGCGCACCGCGCAGGAGCGGGCGTCCAGGCCGGACCGCCTGCCGCCGGGCGCCCGCCTGGTGACGGCCGACGCGCTCGCCGACCAGGAGACCGCCGGGGACAAGCCGAGCGTCGCGCACCTGGTCGAACTGCTCGCCGATCCGGCCGGGGCCGGCCGCGCGCTCGGCGGCGGCGGGGCGGGGCGGGTGATGGAGCAGATCTACCGCTCGTTCGTGACGGACGCCGCCGCGCACCGGGCGTTCCGCACCGTGCTGGAGCAGGCCGCCGGCCCGGACGCCGGCCCGGACGCCGGCCCGGTGCTGATCCACTGCACCGCGGGCAAGGACCGCACCGGCTGGTCGGCCGCCCTGATCCTCGTCCTGCTGGGTGCGGACCCTGAGACGGTCGAGGCGGAGTACCTGGCGGTGCGGGACGCGGTATGCGCCGCCTTCGGAAAAATGATCAGCGGCTTCGTGGCCCGCGGCGGCGATCCGGCGATCGCCGGGGCGCTGATCGGAGTGGACCGGGAGTACCTGGCCGCGGCGATCGGCGAGGCGCGGGCGAAGTACGGGAGCGTCGAAGGGTACGTACACGATGCGCTCGGCCTGGCCGACGGGACGGTCGCGCGGCTGCGCGCGCACCTGATCGAGCCCGGCGAGCACTGACGGCGACGGCGGAAAGACCATGCGGGAGAAGACGATCGGGCTGCTGCACCCCGGCGGGATGGGGGCGTCGCTCGGCGCCGCGCTTCGGGTGAACGCCGCGAGGGTGCTGTGGGCCGGCGAGGGCCGCTCGGCGCAGAGCCGCGAGCGGGCCGAGCGGGCAGGGCTCGTTGATGGCGGCACGCTGGCGCAGGTCGTAGCTCAGGCCTCGATGATCGTGTCGATCTGCCCGCCGCACGCCGCGCTGGACGTCGCCGGGCAGGTCGCCGCACTCGGCAGGCCAGAGCTCTACATCGATGCGAACGCGGTCGCGCCGGGAACGGTCGAGCGGATCGCGCAGTTCCTCGGCGCCGAAGCGGTGGTCGACGCGGCGGTGGTCGGCGTGCCCGCGTGGCGCCCGGAAGGCGCCTCCCTGCTGCTGTCCGGTCCGCGCGCCGACGACGCGGCGGCGCTGTTCGCGGGCACCAACTTCACCGTGCGCGTGCTCGGCGACCGGCTCGGCCAGGCCTCCATCGCCAAGGCCTGCTTCGCCCTCAAGACCAAGGCGCTGCCCACGCTCTGGCTCGCGATCCAGGCGGCCGCCGACAGCTATGGCGTGACCGACGAGGTCGGCCGGCTGCTCGGCGAGACCGGCACCGACCTGGCCGCCGCGGGCCTGCCCGACGGCTGGTCGCTGGCCGCGGCGGAGATGTACCGCCGCATCGCCGCCGAGGCGGACTCCCCCGCGTGAGTTACCCTGCGACTATGCGCATCCGCCCTATGCTCGACTGGCCGTCCTCCGGCGCGGGCCCCGCGCAGGCCGGTGAGCTGGAGGAGGTCGAGCGCCTCCTCGCCGCGCGCGGGGTCGCGGTGCTGAGCGGTGCGGGGCTGTCCACCGAGTCGGGCATCCCGGACTACCGCGGCGCGACCGGGAGCCTGCGCCGGCACACGCCGATGACCTACCAGGACTTCATCGCCGGTGAGGATCGCCGCCGCCGGTATTGGGCCCGCAGCCACCTCGGCTGGCGCACGATCGCCGGCGCGCGGCCGAACGCCGGTCACTTCGCGGTGGCCGCGCTGGGCGCCGCGGGCTTCCTCACCGGCGTCATCACCCAGAACGTCGACGGGCTGCACCGGGCCGCCGGCACCGCCGACGCGATCGAACTGCACGGCAGCCTCGACCGGGTCGTCTGCCTCGGCTGCGGCACGATCGGGTCGCGGTTGGAGCTGGACCGGCGGCTGCGCGCCGCGAACCCCGCCTTCCTGGACGCCGGCACCCGGATCAACCCGGACGGAGACGTCGAGATCGACGACGCCCTGGCCGCCCGATTCGCGCTCGTGGCCTGCGCCGCGTGCGGGACCGGGATCCTCAAGCCGGACGTGGTCTTCTTCGGCGAGAACGTGCCGAAGCCGCGGGTGCAGCAGTGCTATGACCTGCTCGACCGGTCGAGCGCGCTGCTGGTGCTGGGCTCGTCCCTGACGGTCATGTCAGGGCTGCGCTTCGTGCGGTACGCGGCACGGCACGGCAAGCCGGTCGCGATCCTCAATCAGGGTGCGACGCGCGGCGATCCGCTCGCCGCGGTGCTGGTGGACCTCCCGCTGGGCCCGGCGCTGACCCGGCTGACCGGTCGGCTCGGCTGTGCGCCGTCAGACGCGATGGCGGCCTGAAGGCACCCGGCGGCGGCCGATCTCCGTGCCAGAATCAGGGTCATGCCGTCGTGGGACGATTCGGACGGGCCGGTGGACCGCGCGCTGCTCGGCCGGGTCGCGCTGGTCACCGGGGCGAGCAGCGGAATCGGCCTGCACACGGCCCGGCGGCTGGCCGCCCTCGGCGCCAGAACCCTGATCGGGGCGCGGGACCCGGGCCGCGCGCTGGCGGCCGCCGAGGCGATCCTGCGGAAGCACCCTGACGCCGTCGTCGAGGCCATCCGGCTCGACCTGGCCGGCCTCGAGTCGGTGCGCGAGGCCGCGCTCGAGGTGGCCGACCGGACCGACCGGCTCGACCTGCTGGTCAACAACGCCGGGGTGATGATGCCGCCGCCGGCGGACGGCGGCTTCCCGCGAACCGCGGACGGCTTCGAGCTCCAGATCGGCGTCAACCACCTCGGCCACTTCGCGCTGACCGGGTGGCTGCTGCCGCTGCTGCTGGCCAGCGCGCGGGCGACGCCGGAGGTGCGGCCCGCCCGGGTCGTGACCGTTTCGTCGATGTCTTACCTGGTGGCACCCCGCGCCGACGGCGGCGGGCTGTCCGGCCCGGCCGATTTCGCGACGCTGCCGAGCAATTCGGGCTGGTTCGGGTACTGTCGCTCGAAACTGGCCAACCTGCTGTTCGCCCTCGAACTCGCCCGACGGACGCGGGCCGGGCCGACCGCGCCGCGGTCCTATGCGCCGCAGTCTCTCGCGGTGCATCCCGGTATCGCGAGCACGCATGTCGTGGCGAGCTCAGCGCCGGGCCGGGCGCCGGTCCTCGGGGCGGTCATGCGGGCCGGCCTCAAGGTCGTGTCCCAGTCGGCGGCGAGCGCCGCGACGCCGTCGGTGTATGCGGCGACCTCGTCCACGGTCGTCAGCGGCACATATTACGGACCGCGCCATTTCGCATGGGGCGCGCAGCCGGTAGAAGCGCGGATCAGTCTGCGGGCACGCGACCCGGGGCTGGCCGCGCGGCTGTGGGCCGCCTCGGTCCAGGCGACCGGGGTCGGCTTCGACGAGCTCGACTACGACGCCTCGGGCCGGTAACGGGTGCCCTCACGGTACTCACACGTCCCACGGCCCATGGGCTATGGTTGGCGCCGATCGGAAGCGAGGCGGTCACGGGTCGATCACCAGGGATGTGAAGACGGCCATGAGCGAGACGCACGGGAAGCGGCGCGCGGCGCCGGCCGAGGGCGGCGAATCCGTGCCCGGATACCGGGACCTGCGGATGATCGGCCAGGGCGGCTTCGCCGTGGTCTACCAGGCGGTCCAGGAGGGCTTCGAGCGGCCGGTCGCGATCAAGATCCTGCGCCAGGGCGTGGACGAGGACGTGCAGCGCCGCTTCCTGCGCGAGGTGCGGATCACCAGCAGGCTGACCGGGCACCCGTACGTCGTCACGGTGCTCGACGCCGGCGCGACCCCGGCCGGGCGGCCGTATCTGACCACGGAGATGTACGAGCGCGGCTCGCTGGCCGACCGGCTGGCGAAGGAGGGGCCGCTGCCGATCGCGGAGCTGGCCGTGATCGGCGCGAAGATCGCCGAGGCGCTGTCCACCGCGCACGGGGCCGGAATCCTGCACCGCGACGTCAAGCCGAACAACATCCTGATCAACCGGTACGGCGAGCCGGCCCTGGCCGACTTCGGGGTGGCCTGGCTGCTGGACTCGATGGCCACGGCCACCGTGCTGGACACCTTCTCCCCGTTCCACGCCGCGCCCGAGGTGGTCACCCGCGCGGCGCCGGGCCCGGCCAGCGACGTCTACTCGCTCGGCTCCACGCTGCACCACCTGGCCACCGGCAGCACGCCGTTCGGGGCCGGCGGCGAGCCGCTGGTCAACGTGCTCTGGCAGATCGTCAACACCGAGCCGGCGGCGCTGGACGACCGCGCGCTGCCCGGGTTCGCCGCGGTGATCGCCCGGTCCATGGCGAAGGAGCAGGCCGCGCGCTACCAGAGCGCCGCGGACTTCGCCGCGGCACTGCGGGCCCTGATACCGGCCGCCGAGACCACGGCGGCGCAGAGTGCTGCCACACAGGCCTCCACGGACGCGCTCACCATGGAGCTGCCGCGGGTTGTTGAGAGCGCTGGTCCGGCTGCTGAGGCGGCTGCGATGGCCGCGGCGGCTGCGACCGGCATGGCCGCCGCGGACTTCACCGATGAGGCACCGGTCTACGACTACCCGAACTCACCGGTTTACCAGACACCTGCCACTCCCCCGCCGCCGCCCGCCGCGGTCGTCGATACGGGCTCTGGTAACACCGGCGGCATGGAGAGCACTGAAAGTGCCGACAGCGCTGACAGTGCCGGAAGCGCCGATTCCAGCCTGGAACAGAGCCTGAGTACGAGCATGGGCACCGGCACCCGTCTGCCGTTCCAGGTCTACTCCGACGCGCCTACCCCGACCCCGGCTCCGGTCCCGGCCCCGATCCCGGCGCCGCGGCGGCCGCAGCAGCCGGTGCTCGCGGAGCCCGACGCGCTGCCCTCCCACGACGCCCCCGACGCCGAGATGCCGATTTCCCCCGGCGGGACCGGCCCCGGCGCGCCGCTGCCTCCTCCCCCGCCCGAATCGCGCCGCATCCGCCGCCGCCTGCTGATCGGCACCGCGATCGCGGTACCGGTCTGCGCCCTCGGCGTCACCGCGGCCCTCGTCCTCGCCCCGAGCGGTCCCTCAGGGCACTCGCTCACCGCAGACTCCACCACGACGGCGAGCCTCGGCGCGGGGAAGCACTCGACGAAGCCGAGTGTCGGCGCGAGCCCCAGCCCCTCCGCGTCCCCGTCCGCCTCGGCGTCGCCGTCCGCCTCGTCCGTCGGAGCCGCGCAGTCCCTCACCCCGGTCACCGACGTGGTCACCGGCTACGTACCGTCAGGCATCGAAGACCGCTGCCTGGAGAACGAGAACGCGGACGCCGCCTCCGGCAACCCGGTCGACACCTCCGCCTGCTCCGGCTCGTCCGCGCAGACGTGGACGCTGCGCAGCGACGGAACGCTGAACGCGATGGGCCTCTGCCTCGCGCCCTCCGACGGCGCCGCCGCGTCCGGCGCCGGGATCGTCGTCGAGCCCTGCATGGGCGTGCCCACGGAGAAGTGGGCCTTCCAGTCCGGGAACGAACTGGTCAACCAGGCGTCGAGTCTGTGCCTGACCGTCCCCGGCGCCACGACGTCGAGCGGCGTCCAGCTCAAGGTGCAGTCCTGCACGGACGCCGCGGACCAGATGTGGGGCGAGCCGGCCGGCAGCGCGACCACCGGGCGGATCACGGTGAACTCCACGTCGCAGTGCCTCGACGACTTCCACTCGGTCACCACCGCGGGCAACGCGGTCGACCTGGCCACCTGCAACGGCACCGGGGCGCAGGACTGGACCGTCGAGACCGACGGCCAGCTGCAGATCCTCGGCGTGTGCGCGGAGCCGAGCAAGGACTCGAGCACGTCCGGCACCCACGTCGTCGTCGAGGCCTGTAGCAGCTCGGACGCCTACCAGCAGTGGATCCTCCAGCCGAACGGGATCATCGTCAATCTGAAGACGCAGGAATATCTGGAGATCCCGTCTGGTTCCACCGCGAACGAGACAGATGCCGAAATCGCCACCTGGTCCGGCGGGTCCAACCAGCTGTGGGCCCTGCCCTGACCAGCGCCGCGAGCGTGGGAAGGACAGTCATGCCCGAGAAGATCCTCTACACCGCCGAGGCCCTATCCACCGGCGACGGCCGCAACGGCCACGTAGCCAGTTCGGACGGCCGGCTCGACCACGACCTGGCCTTTCCGAAGGAGATGGGCGGCTCCGGCGAGGGCACCAACCCCGAGCAGCTGTTCGCAGCCGGATACGCGGCCTGTTTCCACAGCGCGCTGCGCCTGGTCGCCCGCAACGCCGGCGCGGACGTCGACGGTTCCACGGTCACCGCGCAGGTCGGCATCGGCCCGGACGGCGCCGCCTTCGGGCTCGAGGTCGCCCTGAAGGTCCACCTGCCGAACGTGGCGCAGGACAAGGCGCTGGAGGTCACCGAGGCCGCGCATCAGGTGTGCCCTTACTCGCGCGCCACCCGCGGCAACATCACCGTCAGCCTGCAGATCGTCTGACCCCGTCAAGCCAGGTCACACGGCGGCGGGGCGGTCCGAATCACATCATCGGACCGCCCCGCCGCCGTCTCAGTACTCGGCTACTGCTCGCCGCTCTTCTCCAGCACCGCAGCGCGCCCGGCCTCGAGCCGCGCGACCGGCACCCGGAACGGGGAGCAGGAGACGTAGTCCAGGCCGACCCGGTGGAAGAAGTGCACCGAGTCCGGGTCGCCGCCGTGCTCGCCGCAGACGCCGAGCTTGAGCGCCGGGCGGGCGGCGCGGCCCTCCTCGGTGGCGATCTGCACCAGCCGGCCGACCCCGCCGCGGTCCAGCGTCTCGAACGGGGAGACGCCGAAGATGCCCTTGTCCAGATAGGCGGCGAAGAACGCTGCCTCCACGTCGTCCCGGCTGAAGCCCCAGGTGGTCTGGGTCAGGTCGTTGGTGCCGAAGGAGAAGAACTCGGCGGCCGGCGCGATCTGCCCGGCGGTCAGCGCCGCGCGCGGCAGCTCGATCATCGTGCCGATCAGTGCCCTGATGTCGGTGCCGGTGTGCTCGCGCACGTCGTCGAGCACCGCGCGCGCCTCGTCCCGGATGATCTCCAGCTCCTGCACCGCGCCGACCAGCGGCACCATGATCTCCACCCGGGAGACCCCGCCGGCCTTGGCCACCTGCGCCGCGGCCTGCGACAGGGCCTTGACCTGCATGATGAACAGGCCCGGCACCACCAGGCCGAGGCGCACCCCGCGCAGGCCCAGCATCGGGTTGGACTCGTGCAGCTTGTGCACCGCCTGCAGCAGCCGCAGGTCGTTCTCGTTCTCCTCGCCGCGCGCCTCGGCCACCGCGACCCGCACCGACAGCTCGGTCAGGTCCGGCAGGAACTCGTGCAGCGGCGGGTCGAGCAGCCGCACGGTCACCGGCAGCCCGCCCATCGCGGTCAGGATCGCCACGAAGTCCTCGCGCTGCATCGGCAGCAGCTCCTCGAGCACCTTCTCCCGCTCGGCCGCGTCCTCGGCCAGGATCAGCCGCTCCACCAGGGTGCGGCGCTCGCCGAGGAACATGTGCTCGGTGCGGCACAGGCCGATGCCTTGCGCGCCGAACCGGCGGGCCCGCGCCGCGTCGTCCGGGGTGTCCGCGTTGGCCCGGACGTAGAGGCGGCGGCGCTCGTCGGCCCAGTGCATGATCCGGTCGACCGCCTTGACCAGGGGGTCGGCGTGCGGGGAGTCCGGGCCGAGCCGGCCCTCGAAGTACTCGACCACCGGCGAGGACTCGACCCGCACCTCGCCGAGGTAGACCGCTCCGCTGGTCCCGTCGATCGAGATCAGGTCGCCCTCGTGCACCACGACCCCGCCCGGCGCGGTGAACCGGCGCTCCTTCGTGCTGACCTCCAGCGTCTCCGCGCCGCACACGCAGGTCTTGCCCATGCCGCGGGCCACCACGGCGGCGTGCGAGGTCTTGCCGCCGCGCGAGGTCAGGATGCCGTTGGCCGCGATCATGCCGTTCAGGTCGTCCGGGTTGGTCTCCCGGCGGATCAGGATCACCCGTTCGCCGGAGCGCGACCACTTGACCGCGGTGTAGGAGTCGAACACCGCCTTGCCGACCGCCGCGCCGGGCGAGGCGTTCATGCCCTGGGCGATCCGCTTGTGCTCGCCGCGCGAGGCGAACTGAGGGAACATCAGCTGCGCGAGCTGGTTGCCGTTCACCCGGGCCACCGCCTCGTCCGCGGTGATCACGCCCTCGTCGACCAGGCTGGAGGCGATCAGGAACGCGGCGGCCGCGGTGCGCTTGCCCACGCGGGTCTGCAGCATCCACAGCTTGCCGCGCTCGATGGTGAACTCGATGTCGCACAGGTCCCGGTAATGCGCCTCCAGCGTGGACATCACCTCCAGCAGCTCGCGGTACGAGGCCGGGTCGATCTCCTCCAGGTCCTGCAGCGGCACGGTGTTGCGGATGCCCGCGACGACGTCCTCGCCCTGCGCGTTGGCCAGGTAGTCGCCGTACACGCCGGTCGCGCCGGTCGCCGGGTCGCGGGTGAACGCCACGCCGGTGCCGCTGTCCGGGCCGAGGTTGCCGAACACCATCGAGCAGATGTTCACCGCGGTGCCCAGGTCGTGCGGGATGCGCTCCTGGCGCCGGTACAGCTTGGCCCGCTCGGTGTTCCAGGAGTCGAACACGGCCCGGATGGCCAGGTCCATCTGCTCGCGCGGCTCCTGCGGGAAGTCCCGGCCGGCCCGGTCGCGCACGATCTGCTTGTACGCCGCGACCAGTCCGCGCAGGTCGTCCGCGTCGAGCTCGACGTCGCTGGTGACGCCGCGCTCGCGCTTGGCCGCCTCCAGCGCCTCCTCGAAGTGCTCGCCGCCGATGTCGAGCACGGTCTTGCCGAACATCTGGATCAGCCGCCGGTAGGAGTCCCAGGCGAACCGCTCGTCGCCGGCGGCCCGGGCCAGGCCGCCGACCGATTCGTCGGACAGGCCGACGTTCAGCACCGTCTCCATCATGCCGGGCATCGAGAACTTGGCCCCGGAGCGGACCGAGACCAGCAGCGGGTCGTCCGGCTCGCCGAGCCTGCGGCCCATCCGCGCCTCCAGCGCGGCCAGGTGCTCGGAGACCTCGGCGCGCAGGCTCGGCGGCTCGTCGCCGGACAGGTGGGCGCGGCAGGCCTCGGTGGTGAGGGTGAACCCGGGAGGGACCGGCAGGCCGAGGTTGGTCATCTCGGCGAGGTTCGCTCCCTTGCCGCCGAGCAGATCCTTGAGATCCTTGTTGCCCTCGGCGAAGTCGTAGACGAACTTGGTCGGATCAGTCGAATCGGACGCGGCAAGAGACGCAGCATCGTTCGGCACGCGAGGCTCCCTGAAGCTCTTACGTGGGCAGGTGAGAGAAACGGACGCCGACCCGCACGACCGGCGCCCGACAACGACTAACAGTGACGACATTACCCGGCGGAAACCTGCCTGTCAGCGTGAGCCCGGCCACGTGGCCGCCGACAATGCGCAGGATGGGGGCCGAACAGGCGACCCGCGGCCGGTTACGCAGCGCACCCGAAGGGGCGATCCAGCAGGGGGTGAAGCAGTGAGAGCCGGGGGCTTGGCCTGCCCCCGGCCCTCGTTCTGCCGCCCAATTGTTCGCACCGACACGTTTGAAGGACGCGAATCATTCTCAATACGCTGCGCTCTGCCTATTGAGCTATCGCCGCATGAAGCGCAGCGAGGGGGAATTGAACCCCCAACCTCAGCGTGTGTCGTCCGCGTCCGGTCGATTCGGCGCTCGGCGGCGATCCTGAATCTGGGGCGGAAATCTGAGTCTGTCCGGGCTGCCTCTGCCAATTTGGGCTACCCCGGCAGGTGTGCCAGGGGAGGGAATCGGACCCTCACCGTGACCCGGTAGTCAGTTTCATGCGTCAGTTTCAGTCTGCGCTCCCGCGCCTCCCTCCCCGATGTGGGAGGAAGCTCATCGTTCCGGCGGGTCCGGCCGCTACTCGAAGAGGTAGCCGAACACCGCCTCCCCCACGTGCCGGTCCACGACCTCGGCGCCGTTGGCCTCCTCGCGGGCGAACTTCACCGCGGCCTGCAGCGCCTCGACCCGCTCCAGCAGCTCGTTGACCCGCGCGGCCGGCAGCGCCCCGGAGAACTTCACCGTGGTCCAGGAGCCGACCTGCACGTCCTCGTAGTAGACCTCGACCTGCGCCGGGTGCTTCTCGGTCGCCTCGGCCTTGACGTGGTTGCGCGGCACCTTCTTGGTCCTGACCGTGCGCACCGCCTCGGTGCGCCAGGCGTCGGACGAGGGGTCCCGGCTCCACGCCTCGGCGGCGTCCAGCAGCGGCAGCTTCTTGACGAAGGTGTGCAGGTCGGTCAGCTGCTTCTCCAGGAAGAGCAGGTAGGTCACCGGGGCGCCCTCGATCAGGGTGCGCCCGCCGACCACCACGTCGGCCTTCGCGGTGCAGTTCGCCCAGTCCTTCGTCGCGGTGACGTCGAACAGCCGGGTCAGCGTCGCGGCGGTGCGCCGCAGCACCTCCTCGGTCTTGACCTGCACCCGGGTCGCCTCGGGCGGCAGCTGCTCGCCCTCCTCGTCCTTGGGCTGATACGTGCGCGAGATGCCGGCCAGCAGCGCCTGCTTCTGCACCGCGTGGTGCGCCTCGGTCAGCTCCTGGAACGACCTGCTCTTGACGCCCTTCTCCAGGGCGATGATCTGGTTCAGCTTCGTCGTGGTCACGTGTGTGGTCCCCGCCTCAGTACAGGACCGGCCTGATATGCCGACAGTCCCGTGGTCAACAGGCTGGAACACTACCAGCAATACTCTGTCTCGCGCACCGGGAATAGCCGGCTGTCTCAGCCCCCTGAAGCCGCCGCCATCGCACCGCGGATCACCGAGCCCAGTTGCCGCAGCGTGCGGCCGAGCGGGGGCGCGATCGCGTCGAGGCCGTCGGCCAGGTCGTCGGCCCGGGACCGTGCGGCGCGGCCCGGCAGGCGGGTGGCGACCGGTCCGACCGAGGCGGACACGGCGATGACGGCCAGCGCCGCCTCATCCGGCGGCACGTCGGCGGCCCGCCGGGTGTCAGTGAGCACGGCCGCGATGCTGCGCTGCAGGGCGGCCGCCGAGGCGCGGTCGGCGACTGAGATCCGGGCGCGGCCCAACGCGCGCCGGGTCACCGCGATCGCGCCGGCGGCGGCCAGCTGCTCCTCGACCAGCCTGCAGGTCCACCGATGGCGACGGCGCAGCGCCGCCCTCCAGTGCAGCCGGTGCTCGGCGAGGTCCGCGGCCACCTGGTCGAGCACCGGATCGCGGCCCACCGCCGGCCGGTCGATAAGCACAGTGCCGGAGTCGTCCCGCGCGGTCCCGTCCAGAGCGAGCGCGGCCAGCGCCGCGGCCCGGACGACGAAGACGGTTCGCATCCGGTCGAACAGCCGGCCGCGGTCCAGGTCGCAGCACACCAGGTAGGCGCGCGCGGGCAGCGACGCCGGGTCGGTCTCACTCATTGCACCGTATATCCGGTCTTCCTGGATGGAATAGGACGAACACGCTCAGCCTACTATGTGTCCTGCGTCCCAGGGCGGCAGACCAGCCGCGGCACCGCCGTCTAGCGGCTCGTCTCCGGGGGCACGACGCCGGCCTTGATGAGCTTGATCGGGTTGATGTAGTCCCGGTAGAGCACTATGCGGCCGTCGCGGATCCGCAGCACCACGATGACGGACTGGTGGAACGGCTCGCCCGTGGTGCTCAGGTGGCCGTCCGCCTCGTACTCGACGATGACGGCCTCCGGGTCCGCGGTCTCGTAGATCACCACGTCGCGGAACTCGTCCCAGCGGACCGGCGACTGGTCGGCCTTGCGCAGGAAGTCCTCGATCTGCGCGCGGCCGTTCAGCCGGATCCAATCGCCGGACGGCACGTAGGGCCACTCCATACGCGCGTCGGGCGCCATCAGGCCGAGCAATCCGTCGAAGTCGTTGCGGCTGCCGAGCTCGAGCACCTTCTGCGCGAACGCGCGGCGGTCGAGCACGGGGGCGTCTGGAACGGGCATGTGCGCCTCCTGATCTCGGTGCCGCGGGCCGCGGCGGCGCGCGGCGGCATCCGTTCAACATGCGTTGAATGAACCTGCGGGCCACGGTACCCGGCCGCACCAGGCCGGTCAACGCTTGTGGAACGAACCGGGATGCGCGAAGCCCGAACCCCGGGGCAGAGCATGAACCACGAACTTAAGATGACGCCGTGACACCAGCATCCGCCGGAACGGCGCGCGCCGAGCAGCGCCGGGCGACCGAGGCGGCCATCCTGGACGCCGCCCGCGCGACGTTCGCCGAGTTCGGCTACGAGCGCAGCACGATCCGCCGCATCGCCGAGGCCGCGGGCGTCGACCCCGGCCTGGTCATGCACTACTACGGCTCGAAGCAGCAGCTGTTCGCCCTGGCCGCGCAGTACGCCGCCGTGGAGGTGCCGGACGGGTCGGCGCAGGAGATGGCCGACTCGGTGCTCGCCATGCTCGAAGACCGGCTGCAGGCCGAACCGGTCGCCTCGCTCGCCGTGCTGCGCTCAATGCTCACGAACGACAGCGCCGCGCAGACCTATCGCAGCGCCGCCGCCTCCCGCGTCGACCAGATGGCGGCCACGATCCCGGCCGAGGACGCGCCGCTGCGCGCCGAGCTGATCACCGCGATCATCCACGGCGTGATCATGCAGCGCTGGATGGTCGGCCCGAATCCGCTGGCCGAAGCAGCTCCCGAAGACGTCGTCGCGCTGCTGCGCCCCTGCCTCGACGCGCTGATCACGCCGGAGGGCGAACAGGCCGCGCAGCCCGAGCACTGATCCGGCTACAGCTCGGCCCGCATCCGCGCCAGGACCTTCCGGCTCTCCGCCGGGGTGCGGGCCTCGACCGCGAGCCGGTCCATGGCCCGGCTGTACGCCTCGACGTCTTCCGGCCGCTCGAGATAGAGCGCGCCGGTCAGGTGTTCGACGTAGACGATGTCCTCGAGCTCCGGGCCGGCGAAGCGCAGCAGCGTGAACGCGGTCTCCACGGCCGCGCCGGCCGCCTCGCCCTCCAGCACCTGGAGCGAGACCTGCGGCAGGGCGCTGATCTCGAGCAGCCGGTCGAACTGAGCCTGCATCACCTTGCGCCCGCCGGCCGGGCGGCGCAGCGCGGACTCGTTGACCACGGCCCAGTACTTCGGCGGCGAGGCGGCGTAGAGGATCTCCTGGCGGCGCTTGCGCAGCGAGACCCAGTTGTCTATGTCCGCCAGCCGGTACGGGTTGCGCCGGCCGGACGCGACCGCGCGCATGTACTCCTCGCACTGCAGCAGCCCGGGCACGAACTGCACCTCGTAGGTCTGGATGCGCTGCGCCGCCTCCTCCAGGCCCAGGTACTCGCCGAACCAGGTGGGCACCAGGGAGCTGTGCGCGGACCACCAGTCCGGCTGGCGGGAGCGGCGGGCCATGTCGAGGTAGCGCTCGCGCTGCTCCGGCTCGGTCACGCCGTAGCAGGTGAGCAGGTCGCCCACGTCCCGCTCCTTGAGCCGGACCCGGCCGTTCTCCATCCGGCTCAGCTTCGACGGCGAGCAGCGGATCACCTCGCCGGCCTCGAGCCGGGTCACCCTGGCCTGCTCGCGCAGCTTGCGCATCTGGGCGCCGAGGATCAGGTTGCGCACGGTCGAGCCGGTCGGCCGCTCGTCGCCGCGCTCCCCCCGCAGGTCCGCGGCCCGCTCCGGGTCGGCGGCGCGGTCGGCGGCGCGGTCGGCGCGCCGCTGGTCGAGCAGGTCGCCCAGCCGGTCGCCGAGCAGATCGCTCGGGCGATCGCCGGTCCGGTCGACCGGCCGTCCGGGACTCGGGGCCACGGCGACACCCTCCCAGGAGTATCAATCCAAAACGGGACCAACTTACGGACAGATAATAGAACAGTACGCTACGTTGCTGACAGATCGTCAGGCAATCGCAGCTGCACACGCGTCAGGAGGAATCGGTGTCAGACAACGGGAACGGCGACACACCAGGCGGCGCGGCGGAAGCGGCCGCGCCGAAGCGGCACAACCAGACGGTCCCGGTCGGGGTGGACCCGACCCGGGCCAGCATCGCGCGGGTCTACGACGCGTTCCTCAACGGCAAGGACAACTACGAGATCGACCGCGAGGTGCTGCGCGCGGTGCAGAGCGCCGCGCCCGAGGCCCAGGACCTGGCCACCGAGAACCGCGGATTCCTGATCCGGGCCTGCCGGTTCCTGGCCGCGCAGACCGCCATCGACCAGTTCCTCGACCTCGGCTCGGGACTGCCGACCGCGGAGAACACGCACCAGGTGGTGCAGCGGCTCAACCCGGACGCGACCGTCGTGTACGTCGACAACGACCCCGTGGTGCTGGCGCACGGCCGGGCGCTGCTCGAGGAGGAGGACCGCAGCCACTTCGTGTCGGCCGACATCTTCGAGCCGAAGGAGGTGCTGGAGAACGAGGAGATCCGGGAGCGGATCGACTTCTCCCGCCCGCTGGCCCTGCTGCAGATGGGCACCCTGCACCACTTCAACGGCCCGCGCGAGGCGCCCAAGCAGATCATGGCGGAGTACGTCGCCGCGCTGCCGTCCGGCTCGTACGTCGGGCTGAGCCACTTCCTCGACCCCGAGGACGAGGACGCCCGGGCGGCCCGCGGGATGGAGGAGATGTTCCTGCACAGCCCGATGGGCTCGGGCACCTTCCGCACCCGCGCGGAGCTGCTGGAGCTGATGGCCGGCCTGGAGCTGATCGAGCCCGGCCTCACGCTGTGCGCCGACTGGTGGCCGGACGGCCCGCGGCTCAAGCCGCTGAACCAGGTCCAGCGCTGCATCGCCGGCATGGTCGGCCACAAGCCCTGAAGCAGTGGAACTGTGAAGCAGTGGCCTGACGGGATCTGACGCCCGCTCACGCCCCGTCCGCGCCGGGTGACCGATCGGTCGCCCGGCGCGGCGCACTTGCGGCCGCGCCGCTACGCCGGAACGCTCCTGGCCGTTTCGGCACGCGTCGCCGGGCTCTTCGACACCGCGGCCCGGCGGACCATGCGCGTGCGCCCGTCCGCATCCGCGTACTGCGGCTGGTTGCGCCGTGCCAGCCGGAGCAGCCCCTGCAGTGGCCGCTCGGCCTGCCCGAGCCCGGTCCGCCAGCGCGCCTCGATCCCCAGCGGCATCAGCGGGTTCGGATACTCCAGCCGGACGAGGCGGCCGGAGGCCAGATCCCTGACCACGCTCATGAACGGCAGCACCGCTATCCCCCGGCCCAGCGCGACCTGCCGGAGCAGCGCGCCGAGCGAGCCGGCGACCGGCGCGGCCCGGCCGCGCTGAGCCAGGTCCCTGCCATACCGGTCGTAGAGCATCTCCGAGGTGCCGCCCGTCTCCGCCACCAGGAAGTCCGCCCCGCCGAGCCGTTCCGCGGTGACCGCGTCGCCGCGGGCCAGCGGATGGTCCGGCGCCGCGACCGCCGCGACCCGGTCGTAGGCGACCACCGCGCGCGGGCCGGGCAGCCGGGGCTCGGCCTGCTCGAAGCGGAAGACGACGTCGAGCCGGCCCCGGTCCAGGTCCTCGTCGAGCTGCCGGCGGGAGGCGACCGCGAGGGTCACGTCGGCGCACGTGCCCGGGCCCGCAGCACCCTGCTGCAACGCCGCGACGACGTCCGGGAGCCATTGCGCGGCCAACGTTTCGAGCACTCCGATGCGCAGCACCGGCCGCTGTCCCGTCACGTCGCGGCGCAGCCGCTCGTCCAGGTCGATCATCTGGCGGGCGTAGGGAACCAGCCGCGCCCCGGCCTCGGTCGGCCTCGCCCCCGCACTGGTGCGCACCAGAAGGCTGACACCGAGCTCCCGCTCCAGGCTCTTGATCTGGTCGCTGACGCTCGACTGCGCATACCCCAGCTCGGCCGCGGCGGCCGATATCCCGCCGCGCTCTGCGGCGGCGAGGAAGGCCCGCAGATGTCGTGATTCCACCCGGTCATGCTGCCATCGGGATTACCGATGGTGCCACCGGTTTTCCGGCCCGGCCCCGGCCCTGCGCACATCAGCCCACCGGCAGATACCGTTGGCTCCATGGCGCAGACGGCGAGCGGGACGGGGATCGGGCCCACCTGTCCCGGCTACGGCGGCGCCGACGTCGAGCGCTACGCGGTCGAGCCGGCCAGCGAGAGCAAGCGGACCGGCGGCGAGCGCGGCCCGTTCCAGCGGGACCGGGCCCGGGTGCTGCACAGCCTCGCGCTGCGCCGGCTGGCCGGGAAGACCCAGGTGGTCGCGCCGGGCGAGTCGGACTTCCCGCGCACCCGGCTGACCCACTCGCTCGAGGTCGCGCAGATCGGCCGGGAGCTGGCCGGCAGCCTCGGCGCCGACCCCGACCTGGTCGAGGCCGCGTGCCTGGCGCACGACCTCGGGCACCCGCCGTTCGGCCACACCGGCGAGGCGGCGCTCGACGAGGTCTGCTCGGACGTCGGCGGCTTCGAGGGCAACGCGCAGAATCTGCGGATCCTGACCCGGCTCGAGGCCAAGGTGATCCTGCCGGACGGGCGCTCGGCCGGCCTGAACCCGACCCGCGCGCTGCTCGACGCGACGACGAAGTATCCCTGGCCGCGCCGCGCGGGCACCGCGAAATTCGGCTACTACGCCGACGACCAGCCGGTGTTCGCGTGGGCGCGGGTGGGCAGCCCGCCGGACGCGCAGAAGTGCTTCGAGGCGCAGATCATGGACTGGTCGGACGACGTCGCCTACTCGGTGCACGACCTCGAGGACGCGATCCACGCCGGGAACCTGGCCCCGGAGATCCTGCGCGACCCGGCCGAGCGCGCCGCGCTGTTCGAGCGGGTCAAGGGGGGAAGCACGCCGGGATACGCGCCGGACGCGGAGACCGCGGAGCTCGCCGAGGCGCTGGACCGGCTGCTGGCCGCCGACTGGTGGCCCGGCGAGTACGACCGCTCCTTCGCCGCGCAGGCCCGGCTCAAGCGCGCGACGAGCGAGCTGATCGGCCGCTTCTGCCTCGCCGTCGTCCAGGCGACGCGGGACGTGTTCGGCCGGGGGCCGCACGTGCGGTATCAGGCCAGGCTGATCGTGCCGCGGCCGATCCGGCTGGAGAACGCGGTGCTCAAAGCGGTCACCGCACGCTATGTCATGGAGACCGGGCCGGCGCTCGGCCTGCGCGCCAAGCAGGCCGGGCTGGTCCAGGAGCTGTTCGCGCTGCTGGCCGACCGCCCGGACCGGCTCGAGCCGCCGTTCCACGCCTGGTGGCTGGAGGCCGCGGACGACGCGGCGCGGCGGCGTGTGACGGTCGATCAGATAGCTTCGTTCACCGATGCCTCGGCGCTGCGCCTGCATCGTGAGCTGACCGGTGCGGCCCGCAGGCCGAGCACGAACTCGGCGGCGCCGGAGTCGACCACGCGCCCGATCTGACCGAGGATCCCCGGGAGCAGCGCCCCCGGCGTCCTGTCACATTCGCGCGGCCCGTTACGTCATATCCGATGTGGCGAGGAGCGCGGATGTGAGGGACGGCGACCGGCTGGTCGAGCACTTCGAGGCGAGCCGGCCGAGGTTGCGCGCCCTGGCGTACCGGATGCTCGGGTCGTACCAGGAGGCGGAGGACGCGGTCCAGGAGACCTGGCTGCGGATCGGCCGGGCCGGTCGGGCCGGCCCGGCGCCGGTCGAGGACCTCGGCGGCTGGCTGACCACGGTCGCGGCCCGGATCTGCCTGGACCGGCTGCGGGCTCGCCGGGCCCGGCCCGAGGACCCGGCCAGCCTGGTGCCGCCCGAGGCCTGGTCCGGCGCGGACGGCGCGCCGGGGCCCGAGCAGGAGGCCCTGCTGGCCGAGTCCGTGGGATCGGCCCTGCTCGTCGTGCTGGACCGGCTCGCCCCGGCCGAGCGCGTCGCGTTCGTGCTGCACGACGTGTTCGCGGTTCCGTTCGCCGAGATCGGCGAGATCCTCGGCCGCACGCCCGACGCGGCCCGCCAGCTCGCGAGCCGCGCCCGCCGCCGGGTACAGGGAGCGGCGCCCTCCGTCGGCATGGCCGGTGACGTGGATCTGGTGCGCCGGCGCGAGGTCGTCGCCGCCTTCATCGCCGCGTCACGTGCCGGCGACTTCGAAGGCCTGCTCGCCGTGCTCGATCCGGACGTCGTCCTGCGGCCCGACGCCGAGGCGGCGCGCTTGGGTTCTTTCACGCAGACGCTCGGCGCGCACGCGGTGGCGCGGTCGATGTGCGGCGGCGGGCAGGCGGCCCGGCCGGCGCTGGTCGGCGGCGTTCCCGGCATCGCGTGGACGCCGGGCGGGCGGCTGCTCGGCGCGATCGCGTTCGACTTCGCCGCCGGGCACATCGTCGGGATCGACCTGATCGCCGACGCGGAGCAGCTCGATCGACTCGGCATCGCGCTGCTCGACACCAGTGCCGGTCACCACCGAGATGTAGGAAGCCATGCAGTACGTGCTGCTCATCTATCAGGGCACGACCCCGCTCCCGACCGACCCCGAGGCCTGGGCGACGCTCTCGGAGGCGGAGCAGAAGGCTATCTACAGGGACTACGCCTCGCTGAACAAGACA
>DASYAE010000290.1:0-2595 GCA_036501535.1 Actinocrinis sp.
TCCGCGCCCTCGACCCGATCGGTATCACGGTGTAGCCGGGCGGGCTCGTGCTCATCGTCGCCACCGGCCACCGCGCCCGCGGTGGACCACCTGATGATCTGCTCCGGTCATCGCACGCCGCCAGCAGTAATCGCGAACTGCATGGTCAACGGGATGTCGATCATGTACGTAAGGTGCGAGTCGGTCCTCGGACACATCGTGATCATGATCTGACCTGCGAATATGTCATTGGGCAGGACCTGGGCAGTGTCGGATGTTGCTGGTTCCCGCATGTCAGGACCATGGGGGTTCAAGTCGGGTTCAGGTCGCGGAACGGTAACGACTCCAGCGGACCGGTCTGCATCAGGCAATTGCTCGCGCCTGACCCGGGCAGTGCATGACCTGCTCTGACCGAGGCTGTACTTCCGATCCGCTCGTATCACCGCCAAGTTCTGCCTTCTCTCGGCGGTGTAGGTTGCGCGAGAACCTGCCCGCTGGTCCTAGCAGGGCCACCACTGCCAGCTCAGGTGGCGGGGCCGCTGGGCTTGACTGCGCCGCCCTCAGGCCGCCGACCGCTCGGAGAGCAGGTTGCGCACCGTACGCGGCTGACGGCCGAGAAGGTCGCCGAGGAGCGGGTCAACGCCTGCGAAGCGTCCCTCGCGGGCAGCGTGGAAGAACCCGAGTAGCATCCGGGCCATGAGCTCCGGGTTGCCCTGCGCGACCTGCTCGGCTACCCACTTCTCGTCGTCCAGGACGACGCGCTGTATGTCACGGCCGGTGAGATCGGAAGCGATCCCCGCGATTTCGTCGAACGTCACGGCGGCGCTCGCGGTGAGTGTGACCGGGCCGTCGAAGTGCCGGACGCCGGCGAGGATCACGGCGGCCGCCTCCGCCTCGTCAGCGCGCTCGGTCCATGACACAGGCCCGTCGGCGGGCGTCGCGATGACACCCGTTTCCCGCCAGGGCCCGAGCAGCCAGTCGAGGCTGTGCGCGTAGAAGCCGTTGCGGAGGGAGGTCCAGGCGATGCCAGAGTCGGCTAGGAGTGCCTCGGTTGCGGCATGATGGCGTGCGGGGAAGAACGGGCTGTCGACTCCGGTGTGCTGGTGGCTTGTGTAGAGGATCCGGCTGGCGCCGGCCGCGACGGCGGTCTCGATGCCGACGCGGAGCAGGCCAACTCCGTCGGCACCCGGGTCGTTCGACGAAACCAGGAGGACCTGCTCGGCGCCTTCGAACGAGTCGAGCAGCGCCGCTGGGTCTTCATAGGAGCCGCGCCGCACGCGTACGCCTCGGTCGGCGAAGTGCTGCGCTTTCGCGGTGTCGCGCACGCTCACTGCGATCTGGTCAGTGGGAACGCGCTCAAGGAGGCTCTCGACGGTGGCGCCGTTGAGCGCGCCCGTGGCGCCGGTGATGACGATCATGTGCTGCCGCCTTTCGCGTTATCATTGATACGCCGAAGACGCTATCAAGAGAAATACGGCGTTCGCAAATTTCTGTTATCATCGATAACATGAATGGGGCGGATCCCGTGTCGTCCCGCGACCGGACCCGGGCGCAGCTGGTGCAAGTCGCCGCGCACCTGCTCGCGACTGGGGGTCCGGACGCGGTGACTACCCGCTCGGTCGCGCTCGCGGCCGGCGTGCAGGCGCCCGCAATCTACCGGCTCTTCGGCGACAAGGACGGACTCCTCGACGCCGTGGTCGAGAACGGGTTCGCGAGCTACGCGGGACGCAAGCAGCTCGATCCTGATGCCGATCCAGTCGAGAGCCTGCACGCCGGCTGGGAGCTCCATGTCGGGTTCGGCCTGTCGAACCCTGAGCTGTTCCGGCTCATGCATACAGCGCTGCGCACCCCAGAGGGCCGGGCCGCCGCCGCGGCTGGGGCCGGGGTCCTGCAGGCACGGGTACACCGGGTCGCCGAGGCGGGACGGCTGCGCGTGACCGAGCGACGGGCGATCGACCTGATAAGCGCGGCCGGCACCGGCGTCGTCTTTACTCTTATCGACCAAGCCGAGGACGAGCGCGACGACACGCTCGCGGACACGGCGTGGGAATCGGTCTGCGCGGTCATACTCACCGACGCGAGGACCGCCGCCATTACGGGACCGGCGGCCGCGGCAGTGACTTTGCGTGCCGCGCTCCCCAACCTCACGGCGCTTACCGCTGCCGAACGGGCCCTGCTCGGCGACTGGCTTGACCGCATAGCCGAGTTCCAGCGCGCCCGGTGAAAGCGGGACGGCCACTGCGCGGCGGCCGCGCCACGTCTCAGGCATGCTGCCGCGGACCACGCATCCGAAGTACCCGGCTAACGGGAGCACGGTCATTGTGCGTCACTGCCCACCGTGAACTCCGCGCTAAGGAAGTATGGGCATTGTGGTGCAGCCCCCTCGGACCTCTTGGAGTGTTCGGTTGATCCATGGTGGACTAGCGCCTGCACCTGGTGGTGCACCCGGATACCGTGCTCCGCCGGCACCGCGACATGCTCGCGCGCCGGCATGCCTGCCGGTCCCGGCCCCCGACGCCCGGGCCCGGCCGCGGACCGTGCGCTCGGTCCGCGCCCTGGTGCGGCGGCTGGTCCGTGAGGATCCCGATGCGTTCGAACCTGCTCCTGACCTGTGCG
>DASYAE010000291.1:0-14199 GCA_036501535.1 Actinocrinis sp.
CTCCCGACCCCGCCAGCCTGCTACCGGGCCTCCTGACAGCTACCCGGACCGGACTTCCACCGGCAAGCGACGACGAGCTTGCGGGTCAGTCATTAACCAGACATTCGATCAATTTCCCTTCCCTACTGGACGCACAGGAGAACCACGATGCCCCTGCTCAAGCCCGGCGACCCGTTCCCCGAACTGCCGATCAAGACCGTCGGCGGCACGACGCTCACGCTGCCCGTCGCGTTCGCCGGCGACTTCGCCACCGTGCTGTTCTACCGCGGCTCCTGGTGCCCGTACTGCAACGCGCAACTGCGCGCCTTCCAACGCGCTGAGCAGGCGCTGACGCAGGCGGGCATCCGTGTGGCGGCCCTATCCGTCGACGACGAGGCGACCACCGAGCAGTTGGTCGCCAAGCACGGCCTGACCTTCTCCGTCGGCCACAGCGCCGACGCGCACGCCGTCGCCGCGCTGACCGGCGCCTTCGTCAACCCCGACCCGGTCTACCTGCAGTCCACCGGCTTCCTGCTGAACCCGTCTGGCCGCGTCGTGGTCAGCGTGTACTCCAGCGGCGCCATCGGACGGCTGCTGCCCGACGACGTCATCGGCATGGTTCGCTACCTGCGTGAACACGCCGCAACCGACTGATCGGCCCGGGATGCTCCTGCGTACCGCGGGCGCATGCGCCCGGTCGCGCGGCTCGCTCGGGCTTGGTGCGATGCCGGTCTCGGGTGCGCTTTAGTGCCAGCCGGGCAGACTCGGCAGCCCGGCTTCGGGCTCGCCGCCGGCCTCGGTGAACGCGGTGAGCGCGGCGACCAGGTCTTCTCGCTGGCCGGCGGGCATGGTGGCGACGATGCGGGCGAGCTCTTGTCGTCGTGCCTCGGTAGCCTGGCGCACCGTCTGCCATCCGGCACCGGTCAGCCGCACCAGCACCTCACGCCGCTTGGCCGGGTTGGCGATCTTCTCCACCATGCCGGCCTGCGAGAGCCGCTCGATCATGCGCAGCGCGGTGGAGGGGTTGACCTCCAGCCGCTCGGCCAGGCCGGCCAGGCTGGAAGGGCCCCGGGAGTCGAGCACCACCAGCAGCCGGAACTGCGGCAGGGTCAACGTGTCCTCGACATCGGCCAGCGACTTCGCCGCGATGGCGACCAGCAGCCGCGAGGCGGTCAACAGGGCGGTGACCACCTTGTCGAGGTCGTCCGGGCTGCCGGTGGCGCGATTCGTGGTCGACACCGCACCTTTCTACCGGGTGAACACCTCCCGCGCACACCACACGCCGCGCCACGCATCCCGGCACTACCCGCGTCAGACAGCCCGACTGACACGGCGCCAACTGGCCGGCCACGGCACTCGTCGTGGCCGGCGGCGTGACGGGCTGCTCGGCCCACCGCAGTCCCGGCGATCAATCGGCCCACGCAGCACAACTGCGCACTGCTCTCCCGCACATCCTGCGGGAAGTAGCGGTCTGGCACGCAGGAACCAGCGACTCAGCGTGTTTCACATCGCGCACCGCCGCCATCGGCGAGAGGGCCGCCGAGCCGGGTCATGATGGTCAGGCTGTGTCGATGCCCCGGATCCGCAGCCACGAGGCGGAGGCGTCACCGCGAAGCGCGGTGACCAGCCAGGTCCTCCGCTGCATTCCTTCGAGAACCCGGGGCGAGGACACGGCGCGTCATGCTTGTTCATGCTGGCAATAGTCACGGTATATTGCGTAACGTGACGGCATGTCGATGTCGGGGTCCTCGCACGCCGCATCACTCGCTGATCCCGGCGAGTGGCCGAGCAACGGCAGCAAGCAGGAACGCCGACAGCCGGCGGCCGAGTTCCGGGAGGAACATCGTCACGTCTCCGCCACGAGCAGACTCCAGCTCGTGGAATCGGAACCCGACAAGACAAGTGACAAGTGACGAGCGGTCGGATTTACGTATTTTAGTCACCCTCGCCGAGCACTCGGCCACGTGGGCCGGCCGCGCCGCCGTCTTCTGATCGCAGAGTGCTGTAACTTTGGGTGACCGGCAGCGCGCCGGTGCCAGGGCTCTCATCGCGAGCGGGGTTTGATGCTTACTGATTTCGTCGACCGCGTCGAGGACATCGCCGCGTTGGAGGCGATCGTGGACGCGCTGGCCGAAGGCCGGGGCGGGGCCCTCCTCGTCGAGGGGCTCTCCGGCATAGGCAAATCCTCGTTGCTCACCCATTTCGCCCAGCAGGTCGCCGGGGAGTCCGGCCGACCGGGACCGCGCGTCGCCCTCGTCCGCTGCCTGCCGGGCATCGGGGCCGGACTGGCGTACGGCCCCGTGGTGGACGTCCTGCTGACCCTGCGGGAGCAGCCGACGTCCCGCCCGACGCGGCTGCGGCGCGTGTTCGCAGCCGCGGGTCGCGGGGCCGCGCGGTCGGCGCCCGAGCTGCTCTCCACGATCGTGCCCGGACTCGGAGCGGTGTGGACGGTGGGACGGGAGGTCACCGAGGCCGCGCTCAGCTCGGGGTCGATGCCGTTCGACAGCCTCCTGCCGTTCCAGCTGGGCGCAGCCGTGCAGATCGTCGAGGCGCTGGTCTCGGCAGCGCGCTCGGGGCCGCCCGCGCTCGTGATCGTCGACGACGTCCAGTACATGGACCCCAGCAGCCTGCTCATCGTGGACATGCTGCTCAGGCGGGTGGTGTCGGAGCCGCTGGCGCTGGTGCTCAGCCGCGCGACGGGCGGTACCCCGGACGCTCAGGCCGCAACGGTCGACGCGTTGCTGCGCCGGTGGGCGGCGGACGGGCTGCTGCGTCGGCGGTGGCTGTCGGGGCTGCCCGGGGACGCCGTCGCCGAGCTGGTTCGCCGCCGCCATCCGGTGGCGCCCGCCGGCCTGTCGGCGCGGCTGTCCGGGATGACGGGCGGGCATCCTCTGTTCGTCTCGCTCTGCCTTGACGAGTGGACACCGGACGCGGGGGCCGAGATCGCACTGCCGCGGAGCCTGGCCGAGTTCGTCGAGCAGCGGCTGCGCTCGCTGGAGGAGCGGGACCGGCGCCTGATCGAGATCGCGGCGGTGCAGGGAGCGACCTTCCTGTCCCGAGTCGTGGCCGAAGTCGCCGGAGAACCGCACGACCTGGTCATCGAACGGTTGCGTCAGACGGCGCGGGCGCAGCGGCTGATCGTCGCGCAGCAGCCGCCCGCCTGGGCGCAGGAGGAGGCGTCGGACTGCTACCGGTTCGAGCATCCGGCGTTGTGCGAGGTGGTGTACGGGCTGCAGACCTCCGAGCAGCGCCGTTCGCGGCACGCGCGGGTCGCCGCGGCGCTGACGGCGGGCGAGGGGAGCCGGTCGGGACTGGAGCGGCGGCTGGAGATCGCCCGTCACCTGGAACGCAGCGGCCCGCCGTGCGCGCAGGCCAGCGCCGATGCGCACTACTCGCTGGCGCGGTCGGCCGCGACGGACGGGCTGTCCTTCGCCGAGGCCGAGAGGCACTGCGAGATCGCCATCGCCGCGGCCCGCGCGGTCCCGCCGGACCGGGACGGGCGGGACCGGCGCCTCGTGGAGGCGATCGAACTGCTGCTGTCCCTCACCGAGGTGCGCTGGCGCGGACAGCACCGCCCCGCGGGCGGCCCGGACATCGACGCGCTGGCGGCCGAAGCGGAGCAGGCCGCGGCGCGGTGCGGCTCGCCGGCGCTGGTCGCCCGGACCGCGCTGCTCCGGGGCAAGACCTTGATGGCCACGCGCGGGCTCGAACCGTCGCTGGAGAAGCTGCGCGAGGCGGCCGACCGGGCGGAGGAACTCGGCGATCCGGTCGCGCTGTTCGTCGCGACGGTCGAGTACGGCCGCCAGGTCTCCAAACGCGACCTGGCCGAGGGCCTGGCCCGGCTGCTGGACGCCGAGCGGATGTACGCCTCGAAGCCGGAGTTGGGCGAGCGCAACGACCCGGTCATGCAGCACGCGCGGAACCTCGGCGAGATGCAGCTCGGTGTCACCCTCTTCGACTCCGGGCGGCTGGGCGAGGCGCTGGCGCGCCTGGAACGGTGCGCGCGGCGGCTGCGCGGGGAGCGGCTGAACGCGGAGCTGCCCATAGCGCTCAACTACCTGGCCCAGATCCGTATCGCGCTCGGCGCGGGGCGCGAGGCCGAGGAGGCTCTGCGCGAGGCGCTCGCGCTGGAGGCGGAGCGGGGCGGGGACAGCGGATGGCATGCGTACAACACCGCTCTGCTGGCCCTCGTGCTCTCGGTCGATCCGGACCGCCTGGACGCGGCGCTCGACCTGGCCGAGACCGGCTGGTCGGAGACCGAACGCACCTGGCTGGCGAACCTGGTGCCGATCGTGCGCAACCTCTACGCCGAGGTGTCGATCGCGGCGGCGGCGCACCGGCCCGAGCTGCTCGACCAAGCAGAACGGCTCGCCGTCGACACCTGTGTCGAATCCCGGCGCAGCGGCATGGTGCGCAGCGAGATCGCCGCGTTCTCTCTGCGCGGCCGGATCAGTCTGCTGCGCGGCAACCCGTCGGCCGCGCGGTCCTCGGCCCTCCAGGCTGTGCGGATTCTCGAGGAGGTCGGTGATATGCCCGCGCTGCGCACGGAGGAGGTGCTGTTCCATGCGGCCGAGGCGTTGCGCGCGGACGGCGCCGGCGAAGCGGCGAACGAGCTACTGGAGCGCGCCCGGACCGTCGTGCGCGGCAAGGCCGACCGCATCGACGATCCGGGACTGCGGGGAGGATTCCTCGAACGGGTTCCGCTGAACCGGGCGATCCTCGGCGACCGACCGCCCGCATGAGCCGTACTAGAGTGCAACAGCTGGGCGAACAGCTCCCCGCCGGGAGGGAGGCCGGGTCGGCGTGCTGACGATCGGCAAGGAGTTCCACTTCTCGGCCAGCCATGTCCTGGACCTGCTGCCCGCCTGGCACCAGTGCGCCCGGATGCACGGCCACAACTACGTCGTGGTCCTGGAGCTGTCGGCGGCGCCCGAGGACCTGACCGAGGCCGGATTCGTCCGCGACTACGGCGACCTGGACGAGTTCAAGAAGTGGATCGACGACACCCTCGACCACCGGCACCTCAACGAGACGATGGAGGGATCGCCGTCGGCGGAGAACCTGGCGATGTGGATCTACGCCACCTGGATCGGCCGCTACCCCGAGCTGACCGCCGTGAGGGTCTGCGAGACCCCGAAGACGTGGGCGGTCTACCGGCCGGAGGCACAGTCGCGGTGAGAACGGCCTCCATGCCGATCGGCCCAGCGGCCGTACCCGGCGCGGGTCCCGGGTTCGACCCGGCCACCGGCTGAGCGCCGACCGCTGCTCGGCCGCCGCCGGCGGCACGCGTCAACTCGCAGCCGCGGCCGGGGCCGTCGACCGCGGTACCGGGGCGCGGCGCGAACCGGGTGAGCCGGGGGCGGCGCTCAGCTCGCCGCCCCCGTCGGCCAGGAGGCGGCTGGCGCCGGCGTCCCACACCATCAGCAGGGCACTGACCGTGTGCTCCAGCGGGCTGTGCGCGAGCTCGTAGTGGGCAGCCGCGCTCACGCCGGAGTGCGCCACCGTGCTGCTCGGCCGGACCGGCAAGGTGTGAGAGCCACGCAGCCACCCCCGATCACAAACGACCCCGCACGGATCGGGACCAAACACGATACGCGAAGCTCGACGGCACCCCTCAATAGCGTTCCGCCCCGAAACGTCGCGAGCCGTACGGCAGGGTAGCGGACAGCATCGACTGGTACGGCTCGTCGAGCAGGAGCAGGTCCGGGTCGTGCATCAGGGCGAGGGTCAGGTTCAGTAGCGTGCCGACGAGGGTTTTGAGCAGCGTGGATTTGCCCGCGCCGTTCTCGCCGACGATCGCGACCAGTTGCCCGGGCTCCACGCTGAGGTCCACGCCGTTGAGGACGTGCCGGTGCCCGTAGGATTTGCGCACGCGGCACCGCGAACACCCGCCGACCGGTGATCGCCGCGCTCGCGGTGACCGCCGTGACCACCGCGCTGCTCTGCGCCGCCTGCTCCGCGTCGACACCGGCCCCCTCCCTGACCGTGACCGGTGCGGTCGTCGTCGAACCCGTGACGAGCGGTGATCCGGCCACCGCCTACTTCACCATTGACATCCACACCTCCTCCACCGACAGCCTGATCTCGGTGACCAGCCCCGTCAGCACACACATAGTCCTGAACAACACGGGCAGCGCGGGCTCGACCGCCGCACCGATCGCCGCGCCGGCCCAGACATCAACCGCTCTGACGCCCTTCGGCCCCGACGTGTGTGTCTTCGACCCCGCCACGCTGCATCCCGGCGCCTTCGTGCAGCTGGACCTGCAGTTTAAGAACGCAGGCACCATCGCCGTACAGGCCGCGATGCGCACCGCCGCACGGTCCGCCGGCGGCCGATCACCAAGCTCGTGAGCATTCGTCTCGGCCGAGCCCCCAACTTCGGCGAAGAGTGAGCGGACGCGGTGCAGTAGGACGCGCGGCCCGGCGCCCGCGGCGGCGCATGTCTGGATACTGTGTCCGTCGGGCGGCCGGACGGCCGCCGCGCGAGCCGAGGGAGGCCTGGTGGCGAAGAGAACTCCGCGTGAGCGTGTGGCTGCGGTGCTTGAGCGGGAGTGCGGCGCGCCCTCCTTCAGCGCGGCGGCCGAGGTCGAGCCGGGCCTGCTCGGTCTGGAGGTCGCCGGCCTGGGCCCGGTCCGGTTGCCGGTCACCCCGGCGCAAGCACGCAAGCTGCGCGACCTGGGCGCACCGGCGCGGTACGGCCACGGCACCAAGACGCTGACCGACGCCTCGGTGCGCGACACGTGGGAGATCCCGCGGCAGGCGGTGACCGTCCGCTGGGCAGACGGGTTCGCCCCGCTCCTCGACGCGCTGCGCGAGGAACTGGGCCTGCCGTCCTCGTGCGGGCTGCGCGCCGAGTTCCACTCGATGCTCGTCTACGAGCGCGGGCAGTTCTTCCTGCCGCACCAGGACTCCGAGAAGGACGACGCGATGGTCGGCACGCTGGTGGTCACACTGCCGTCCCGGCACACCGGCGGGGAACTGATCGTCGAGCGGGGCGGAACGAGCGTGCAGCACCGCGGCTCGGCATCCAAGCTGGCACTGGCCGCCTTCTACGCCGACTGCCGACACGAGGTGCGGCCGATCAAGTCTGGCAACCGGGTCACGCTCACCTTTAACCTGCTGCTCGACGGCGCGAGCGCGCCCGTGCAGGAGACGAATACCACGGCTGCGGCCGATCTGGCCCGTCATCTACGCGATCACTTCACGACTGCGGTCGCACCGGCCTATTCCCGGGCACCCGCCGTCCCGCCGGACCGGCTGGTCTACCTGCTGGACCACGAGTACACCGAGCGGGGCCTGGGCTGGGCGAGGCTCAAGGGCGGGGACGCCGCACGGGCCGCGCTGCTGCGCGCCGCGGCCGAACGGGCCGGCTGCCGCGTGATGCTGGCCCTGTGCGAAATCCAGGAGACCTGGGAGGCCTACTCGGCCGACGAGGAAGACGACTGGTACGGCGATCGGGCCGGCGATGAAGAGGACGAAGACGACGACGAGAAGGCCGGACACGACGCCGGCGATTACGGCGCGGACCGCGACTACGAGCTGAACGACCTGGTGGACAGCTCGACCCGGCTGGTGCGCTGGACCGACCCGGACGCCGGACGCACCGAGAAGATCGCGCTGGGCGTGGACGAGACCGAGCTGTGCGCCGGGGCCGCGAACAGCGCGCTGTCGCCCTATGAGCAGCAGTACGAGGGCTACATGGGCAACTACGGCAACACCCTGGACCGCTGGTACCGGCGCGCCGCGCTCGTGCTCTTCCCCGCGGACCGGGAGTTCGCCAACCGAGCCGAGGCGTCCCCGCACTGGGCTATGACGCAGATCGGCAAGCGGGCCCGCGTCGGCGACCTGGCCGGCGCGCGGGCCGACGCCGCGGACCTCGCCCCGTTCTGGGCCGCCTCGATCCGCGAGAGCCCGCAACCCGATGCGCTCGTCAAGGCGCTGCGCACCGCATACGTCCTGGAGGATGCGGCCACCGCAACCTTGCTGCTGGTGCCATTCCGCGTCGGGCACCTGACCGGCGCCGCCGCCGCGCCGCTGGCCCGGCTGGCCGACCAGTACGGCGCCGAGTGGGCCTGCACGTTGCTGCGCGGATGGTTCGGCGCGGACAGCCCCCGCGGTTTCGAATTCGCCTTCACGTTCGGCCGCGAAAGGCTGGAGTGGTACGCCGCGCTGCCCAACCTGTGTCAGGCCCTTCAGGGCGCTGGCGCCGACGTCGGCGCGGCGGCTCAGACCCTGGCGGACCTGTCCTGGCAGCGGCTGCGGACCGAAGCCGACGGGCTGTCAGCCGTCACCGCCCCGAGCCGGCGCGACGCCGCGCTGGCCGAACTCGGAAAGCCGCTCGCCTCCGTGCTGACCGCCGCGGAAAACTGCGGTCCAGGAGGATTGGCCGAGCGGATCATGCAACGGCTCGTGGAACTCGGCGAGGGCACGACCGCCTGGCTCCTGTCCGCAGTGCGCGAAGCCGCCGCACGATCCGAGCAGCAGCGGCCCGGCGGCGCCTTCGAGACCGTCGCGGCCGCCTGCGGCCGCCGGCTGCGCAATCGGCTCGCGCGCCCGGTGCGGGCCGCCGGCGACTGGTCGATCACCGCTTCGGCCGACTGCTCCTGCGCGCTGTGCGAGGTACTGTCCGCATTCCTGAAGGACCCGGCCCGCCGCGTGCACGAGTGGCCGCTGGCCAAGGACAACCGCCGGCACATCCACTCCCGCATCGACCGGTACGAACTGCCGGTCAGCCACCAGACCCGGCGCCAAGGCCGCCCGTACACGCTGGTGCTGGCCAAGCAGGACACGCTGTTCGACGCCGAGCGCGCGGCCCGGACGCGCGACGAGGCGGACCTGGCCTGGCTCGCGGCCACCTGGCCGGTCGCGGCCGAACACCGATAGCATCGGCATCGTCCGCCCCGCCGCCCGCGCATCCGGCCGGTGGTGCGCCGACACCGGAGACCGTATCAATCTGGCGATGAGCAGGGCGGGTGGACGATCCCGCGGCTCTGGTGGATGCGCTGAGGTGGAAGGCCCGTACGGATCTGCTGTGTGACGCACACGCCACCCGGGTACCGCGGGCGGCGACAGGCACTGCCCCCTGCAGGGCGGTGGGATGGAACGATCGGCGTGTGAGCGAATGGGTCTTGTTCATGCACCCGCTGCGGGACGACTTCATGGCGACCATGACCGATGCCGAGCAGTCCGCCTTCGAGGCTCACGCCGCCTGGCTGCGCGGACTGTTGAGTGAGGGTGTACTTATCGCGGTGGGGCCGTGCTTGGGCACGGTCAACACCGGGATCGCGATCTTCGAAGCACCCGATGAGGAGACTGCGCGGCGCGTCGTCGCCGGTGAGCCGGTGACCAGTCGTGGATACATGTGCGCTGACCAGCGGCCGTACCGGCTCGGTCTGCTGCGCGGCCGTGACTGACAGTCGAGGAGCAGGAATGAAAGTCGGCATGGTCGCGCTGCATTACCCGCACCGCGAGCACTGGGATGAGATGGTCTCTCGCGTCCGCCGTGCAGCGGAGATCCTGACAGTGACACCCGGCTGCCTCGGAGTCGACTGCTGGGTGAGCGAGGACGGCCGAGCCGTCGTGACGACAGGCCAGTGGGAATCCGAGGAGGCCTTGGCGGCAGGGTTCGCCGCCGTGCGAACGGCGAACGTGGACTTCGATTACGACGAGCGCGAGTCACGGCCTCGTGAGGTCTTCAAGCTCATCCCGGCATGAGCTGTCGGCCAGGACTGGCGAGCTCACTGATGTCCGCACCCGTTTGTGTCAGCGACGCGTGGTGACACCGTCCTGCGCCGACCGGCGCTGCTGATTCCTTGTTCCGTCTACTGCGCCAAGGTGCCCAGCGCGCGGCGCACACGCTCGTTCTCGGGATCCAGCGCGAGAAGTTGTGCCGCGTCGTTGCGGGCGGCCTCGGGATCGGCGTATTCGAGTGCGGCGATCAAGCCGACGGGAGCGAGGGCCGCGAGGGCGTCGTATCGCGCTTTTTGCGTCCCTCGTTCGGCCGCCATGTCCCGGCTGTCGGCCACGCTGTGCGCGAGCAGTCCGAAGGTGTCGTCCAGGTCGTAGAGGCGGTCGACCGAGTAGCCGAGCCAGGGCACCGACTGCGGGTCGGCGGCGGCCTGCACCGCCGTATAACCGTCGGGCGAGCCCCACGCCACGAGCGCGGTGCAGGCCAGGAACCGGTCATAGGGCTTCGCCGCCTCGTCGCGCAGCAGTTCCAGCGCACGCGGTTCGAGGTCCTCCCAGTCCTCGAGGCAGGCGTCGCGGATGATGTCGTCCGGGGAGCCCGGCTCGCCCGCGGCGTCGGTGTAGAAGAGTTCCTGCGCGAGCGGCCCCGGCGCCAGGGTGTCTTCGGAAGCGGTGTCGTTCAAGGGAATGCCAGATCCTTCTCGAATCGCACGGGCGCGGAAACGGCGGCCGGGGCCCCGGGACGGAACGGTCAGCGTACCTTCGTCAAGTATCTGCTGAGAATCGTACCCTTGGTCAGCCACTCGCTGTCCCTGCGCGTGTTGTTCATGGCGTTGATGCCGTTGCGCAGTTCGTCGCGCTGGGCGACCGCCTGCTGGTATGCGGCCTTGGCGTCCGGCGCGGCGTTGCGCGGAGGCTTCGGCGGCACGGTGACGTGCTTGTTCGCCAGGGCGTCGATATCCGACTTGGTCATGCTCCCGCCGGCCGGCACGTCCACGGGCTTGCCCGCGACCCGGTCGATCTCGCCCTGGATCTGCCCCTGGACGTCCTCCGGCTCCTCCTTCATCGGGAACTCGGAAGAGGACGCCACGTGTCATGCTCGTTCATGCTGGTATCAGCCGCGCAATATTGCGTAGGGTAGCGGTATGCCGACGTCCTACCGCGCCGCATCGCTCGCTGATCTGGGCGAGTGGCTAAGCAACGGCAGCGAGCACGAACGCTGGCGGCTGGTGGCGGAGTTTCTGGAGGAATATCGCCACGAACCAGTCACGACCAGACTCGAGCTCCTCGAATCGGAGCCCGACAGGACAGGCGACGAGCGATGGGATGTATTCCTCGGCGCGCTCGCCGAACATCTGGCCGCCCAAGTGGACCGAGCCGCGCCGGCATGGGCCGCTCGGCGCTCGCTTCACTCATTCTGGTTCCCGTTCAACACACGCGCTGCACGCTCCGATGCGCTGGTACATGCTCCCGCCGCGTTCCGACGCCGCGGCGTGTTCGTCGCTCCGGAAGAACTGGAAGTCGCGTGAGCGACGGGCCACTGCTTGATCGTGAAGGTATTCGTGCCGCACTCACCCGCTTGGGTGAGCGCCTGGTGCGTCGCGGAGTGATCGCGGATATCTACGTCTTCGGCGGCGCGGCGATGGCGCTGGCCTATGACGCACGTCGTGCCACACGTGACATTGACGCCCTGTTCGAGCCGCACGGGGTAGTCGTGGAGGAGGCGCGTGCTGTCGCCGACGAGCTGGGGCTGCCCTACTGGTGGCTCAATGAGCAGGCCAGCGTGTATGTGGCCAGCGGGGGTGACGCGAACGCGGCGACGATCTTCGAACATCGCGGGCTGCGGGTCTCGGCCGCCTCTCCGGAGCATCTTCTCGCGATGAAGGTTCTCGCGGCGCGTCGACGCGACATCGACGACATCCGCTTTCTGGTCGACAAGCTCAAGCTGGCCGATGCTCGTCCTCGAAGATGTCTTCGAGCCGGATGGCGGGAAGTAGGCTCCTGCGTCCATCACCGCGTTCGCGAGCAAGACGTGAACACGGTTACGCGGCCGAGCCGTATCTCGGCATGCAGGACGCGGTGCCGCATCCAACTCGAGCAGTGCACGCACTCACGGGCGCCCACGTAGTGCGGGGCTTTCGGCGGGCGCGGCGTTGTGCGCTTTGTCGAATGCGGCTCGGATTTCGGCGCTGATCCGGCCTCGCTCGGCCACTTGGTATACGTTGACTTGGGCCCATGCCCTGACCAGCTTGCTGTCCGGGCTTGTCGGCTCGTGCAGCACCGGCGGTCTGGCCGTGGCGGTCACGACCGGTCCGTGCACGGCGAGAGGCGTTCCCCCAGCGTCGTCAGCTGAAGACACGGCGGTGTCGAGTTGGTCGGGTGCGGTCGAAGTAAAGCCGAGGCGGGTGATGTGGACGTCCTCGCAATTCCCATGGGACGAGCGACGAAATGACAAGGTATTGGGTCGCTACCGAAGCCAGAGCAGTCGCAAATGGGCAACGGGGCTGAAGGGCCACCTTGCCCCTCCCCGCTGCTGCTTTAGAGTTGCCGTCCGCCATGCCGAGGCCGGGAATCGCCGACGACCACCGACCTGCCGTCAGTGGGGACGACGGACGCGGTGTGAGGAATTACGCGGCCGTCGACAACATCGGAAAACGGGCAGATGCCCTGTCAGCGCGGTCGTAGTGATGACCCAGCCCTCAGAATCCGGCGCTCCGTAACCCGGCGGGTGGCAGGGCTGGCGATGCAGGTACGCATCGAGGTCGCACCGAAAGTGCTCGCCCGCGCCTCACGCCGCCCAGCGTCGATACGCCTCGACCCACCGCGCCCCCGCGGGCGGCGGAGTAGGCAACGGCAGATCCAGCACGCCGATGCGCTGGGTCACTCGGCCACGGCGACACACCGCCATAATGCTGCCGTCATCCGCCTGCTCGATCCGCGTGACGGTGACAGGCACTCCGAGCACCTCCGTTTCAAACGGCAGTGCCAGCTCCTCCTCGATCATCACGAGGAACCCGGAACGCTGCTCATCATCCCCATAAGCATCAACGACGGCCTGCTCAACCAGCTCATCCAGCTCTTCATCCGTCCACTCGCCCACGACGGCCGACCTACCTCTTCTCGCCATGCCCGCATCTGCATCGGGTCCGGTTCCACAAGGACACGCGCCGGACGGCGGATTCTGAATCCCGCGATGCGGCCTCTCGACGGATGTCACTCCACCGATCGGAAAGCGTAGGCGCTCAAAGAGCACCGGGACCCGCTGGAGGGCGCGCGCACGCGCCTGGCCACACCCCCATGCCGGGTGAACGAGTGCGCCGACGACCTGGCCCGCCTCGAGACCCTCGCCGAGATCGAGTCCGGCATCGACGCCACCGCCTACCAGCACCTGCTCGGCCCCGCCGGTATCGCCGCCCACAAGGAGGCGATCAACGAGCTGCGCCGCACCCGCGGCTGGTAGAACCACTGTCCGGCCCATGGCGACCTCTCGCCTCGGCGGACGCGAGCGATTCGGAGCCCGTCCCGGCCAATCGCGACCAGGCCGTCGAGGACGAGGTGCGCCGGATCCTCCCCGAGACGACCAACGCCCACCGCGCATTCCGGTGGACCGCCGACCGCGAGCGCTGGGCCGCCGACCGCACCGCCGCCGACCTGGCGAGGGCCGGCGCCTCGGCCCTGGCACACGCACTGACGAGCAGGAGCGGATCCGGCGAGTCAGACTGTGAGCCGGGGGCATCCATCCATGGACTCTCAGACAGCCTCTGACCCGCGGGGTGTTCACCGACGGCGTACGACACATTGTGCTGCGCCGGACAGACCGGCCGGCACCGGGAGCCCGCGAACGCTACGAGGAGCAGACCGCCGCATGCCGCGCAGCGCTCGATAAGATCGGCTACGAGCCGCACGAGCCGGCGCTGTGGGAACTGGACACCGAGATTGCACAGCTGAACGGTTTCACCGGCTACACCGACAAGGACGCCGCAGTCCAGGACGGGCTACGCCGCACCCTCGGCGCCGTCATCGCCCATCAGAATTCGGCTGTCCGAGAGTGGTGCGGCTGGCGCGACGACATTGCGATCCTGGCACAGTCCGGGGTTCGACAGGAAGCGGCCTGATCCGGGGACGCGATTCGCTGTCGTCGCTGGTCGAGGGGTTGTCGGCGTCGCGAAAGCGCGAAAGCGCCCAGATACACGTCTCGGATGACTACTACGCGTTGACCTGTCCTAGCTCGTGTGGCCTCTGATCCGAAAATAACAGTAGGTTGATCCGTCAGTGGGCGTGGTGGGATGCCGGTTCGGCGGCTCGATGCCGTCGAACCGGTGCGTTCGCGGGTCAGTGTTCGGTGCGGGTGTTGGGGTTGGGGTTGGGGTTGGGGTTGGGGTTGGGGTTGGGGTTGGGGTTGGGGTTATGCGGCCAGGGTGAGTTCGACCTGGTAGCCCAGGCGGTGCAGTTGGGCGACGGCGCGGCGTTTGGCGCGGTCGGGGTCCAGGCGGTCGAAGTAGTCGGCGCCGAGGTCTTGGTAGGGCACGTCGT
>DASYAE010000292.1:0-17253 GCA_036501535.1 Actinocrinis sp.
GCCGGACCCGCCCAAGGTGCTGGTGCTGACGACCTTCGACGACGACGAGTACGTCTACGGCGCACTGCGCGCCGGGGCCAGCGGATTCCTGCTCAAGAGCATGGCCCTGGACGCGATCCTGGACGCGATCCGCGTGGTGGCCGCGGGCGACGCGTTGATCGCGCCGAGCGTGACCCGACGGCTGATCGCGGACTTCGCCGGAACGCCCGGCCCCGCGGCCCCCGAACCGGAGGCCGAGCCCGCCGCGGACTCGAGTCCCATCGCGGGGATCACCGACCGGGAGCGCGAGGTGCTGGCACTGGTCGGACAGGGACTGTCGAACACTGAGATAGCCGAGCGGCTGGTCATCAGCGGGGCGACGGCGAAGACCCATGTCGCGCGTCTGTTCGCCAAGCTCGAGGCTCGGGACCGCGTCCACCTGGCGATCATCGCCTTCGAAACCGGACTCGTGCCGCGTAGACGGTAGGGGCAGCATACCAGCACCCTGACCAGCCTGTTCAGGATGGCGCAAGCTCAGTTGACGATGCAGTCCGAAGGCCGCCGCTCACCGCGCGATCAGCTGTGCGGGGGCCGGGGCTGTGCCGATTGAGACTGCGCCACCTGAGACCGCGGCTGCGGCTGCGACCGTGCGGCGGGCAGATCGGTGTGTACTGCGAATGAGTGAGCCGTACTCGGCGATCATGCGCGTGCGGCTGAACCGGTGCCGAGTGCGCAGCGATGCCTGATGGAACTCCGCGCGTCGGGCCAGCGCTTCGCTCCAGGCATCGGCCACCGCATCAGGCCGAGGCGCGGTGATCAGGCCGTGCCCGGCCACGATCGCCGCGCAGTCGCCGACGTCGGTGGCCACCGGCACGGCGCCGCAGAGCATGCCCTCGATGAGGCACAGCGGCGCCGCCTCGCCGAAGGCCGACGTGAGGGCCACGACGTCCGCCGCGGCGAAGATCGCCTCGGGGTCGGGCCGCGGACCGAGCAGGTGGACGCGGCCCGCGCCCGGGGGGTTCGCCTCGGCCTCCAGCCCGGCCGCGGCCAGGTCCCGCAGCAGGCCGGGATTGGCCCGCGTCATGCCGGTGCCGCACATCAGGATGTGGGCGTCGGGGCGGGCGGCCAGCAGCACCGCGGCCGCGGCGAGGAACAACGGCACGTTCTTCATCTCGTCGTACCGCGCGGCCAGCACGACCACGGGAGCGTCGGCCGGAATGCCCGCCTCGGCGCGCACCGCGGCCCGCGCCCTGCGGTCCGGACGGAAGCGGCGCAGGTCGACGCCGTTCGGGATGACGTGCAGCAGCGCACCGGGAATGCCGGCACGCATATACGCGTGCTTCGCCGACTCCGCGCAGCACACCGCGGCGGCCAGCCGGCCGGAGAGCGCCGCGTCGCGCAGCGCGGCGAACGCCGGGCCCTGATTCTCCGGGTCGGACCGGTGCAGGCAGGCGATGACCGGGCGGTCCCGCACGCCGGCCTGGCCGACCAGCCGCAGCGGCTGCTCCTTGAGGGTGAGGATCACGTCGGCGCCGCGGGCGAGCCGCGCGACCGTCTCGAGTTCGGCCTCGTCGAAGGCGTCCGGCGCGCCGGAGCTGCGGCCGAGCGTGGCGACGGACACGCCGTCCGCGACGAGCCGGCGGTAGCAGGGGTCTTCGTGCATCGGCTGGCGGGTGGCTTCCCTGTGCATCTCCCCGTGGATGCTCAGCACGCTGTGCCGCTGGCCGTGCCGGCCGCCGTGCAGGCCGCACAGCACGTCGCTGTGCAGGATGCGCGCTCCGCCGCTGAAGAAGCCCTCGTAGACGGACAACACCTGAAGGTCATTGGCCACGGGCTCATGGTGACCGACGGCGCCGGTGTACGAGCAGGTGAAACGGTACTTCGCCGGAAAACAGTAGGTTAATTCCGTCTCCCGCCCGAAGCCGCCGATCTGCGGCCCGGCCTGCGGATTCGGGGTTCGCGATCGATGAACGCCGGCCGCGTCCCGTCACTCGTCCGCCGTACCGCGGCCAACTGCTTCCACTGCCGCAGTCGGACACGTTTCGCTGCGCAACCGAACGGCGACGCAAGCGCAGCGCGCGGCTCTCCTGCGCGGCGCACGCAATATCCTGCTCAAGCCGGATTCGCGCCCTGTGCACCCGACGCCGCGAAAGCGGCCCGGCCCGCGGCCGCTGCGGATGGAATCCTTACGTCTTGCCTCGGCGGCCCCGGATCTGATCCAACTCTAAGAAGCCCGCCGTAAGGTGGGCCGGGTGAGTGTTGTCCGCACCGCCAAATATCGGCGCTGGGCCATCGTGGGCGCCGGAATCGCCGTGCTGTGCGCCCTGCCGGGCGCGGTCGCGGCACTGCCGGTGGACGCCGCCAACGTGTCGGCGAGCGTGCTCGAGGCCCGGATCCTGGCCTCCGCCGACCATCCGTATCAGGGCTATGCCGAGAACGTCGGCGGCCTCGACCTGCCCCAGCTGCCCCAGCTCGGCACGGTCAGCTCGCTGCTCAGCGGCTCGACGATGATCCGGACCTGGTTCGCCGGCCCGTCGCAGTGGCGCACCGACGTGGTCACGGACACCGGCGAGCAGGACATGTACCAGACCGCGCAGGCCACCACCTCCTGGGACTTCGAGACCGGACAGGTCACCGAAGTCGTCGGCGATCCCCAGATTCGGCTGCCCCAGGCGAACGACTTCGTGCCGCCGCAGCTCGGCCTGCGCCTGCTGCACACCGCCGCCGCCACCGACCCGGTCACCTCGCTCCCGTCGCGGCGCATCGCCGGAATCGCCGCGGACGGCATCGAGATCACCCCGAAGGCGACCGACACGACGATCGGCCGCGTCGACATCTGGGCCGACCCGGCCACCGGCGTCCCGCTCGAAGTGTCCGTCTATGCGCGCGGCGCCACGATGCCGGTCGTCTCGACCCGGTTCCTCGACGTCGAGCTGACCGCGCCGGCGACCTCGACGGTGACCTTCCAGCCGGCCGCGGGCCTGGGGATCTCGTCGGTGACCTCCTCGGACATCCTCTCGCTGCTGGACAACCGGGCGATCTTCCCGCTGCCGTCCTCGCTGGACGGGCAGGCCCAGAGCGCCGTGCTGCAGGAGCTCGGCGGCGGCGCGGCCGGCTACGGCAGCGGATTCGCCACCTTCGCCGTGCTCGCCCTCGGCGACCGGGTCGGCGACAGCGCGTTCTCCGCCGCCGCGTCGGCCTCGGCGCCGGTGAAATTCACCGACGGCACCGGGGAATTGATCCAAACCCCGCTGCTGACCGTTCTGCTGGCGAGATCGGACGAGTTCGACCGGGTCTACCTGCTGGCCGGGTTCATCACGCCCGACCCGCTCGTCCAAGCGGGGAACCAGCTGATGTCCGCCGTGGACGTCCTGCCGCGGTGCTTCCAGTCGCACAGCTGCGGGTTCATCTACTTCCCGCCCCCGGCGTCCCAGGCGACCCCCGCACCCGCACAAGGCTCCTCGAGGTGACCACCGACGTGATCACGACCCGTCAGCTCACGAAGCGCTTCGGCAAGGTCCTCGCCGTCGACCAGGTCGACCTGGAGGTGCGCGAGGGCGACCGGTACGGCCTGCTGGGGCCGAACGGCTCCGGCAAGACCACGCTGCTGCGCATGCTGCTCGGCCTGGTCTTCGCCACCAGCGGCGAGATCGAGGTGGCCGGGGCGCGGGTGCCGAAGCACGTCGGGCGGGTGCTGCCGGACATCGGCGCGATGATCGAGGGCCCGGCGGCGTACGGCTACATGTCCGGCCGGGCGAACCTCGCGCTGATCGACGCGGCCGGGCCGGGCGCCGCGCGGCGCACCCGGCGCAAGCGGATCGAGGAGGCGCTCGAGCGGGTGGGTCTGGGCGGGGTCGACCGCAGGCCGGTGCGCACGTATTCGCTGGGCATGCGCCAGCGCCTCGGCCTGGCCTCCGCGCTGCTGCGCACGCCGAGCCTGCTGATCCTCGACGAGCCGACGAACGGCCTCGACCCGCGCGGCATCCGGGAGATCAGGGATCTGCTGACCGAGCTGAACGAGGCCGGCGCGACCGTGCTGCTCTCGAGCCATCTGCTGGGCGAGGTCGAGCAGCTGTGCACCCGCATCGGCGTGATGGACCGCGGCCGGCTCGTCATCCAGGACAAGCTGGAGTCGCTGCGCGCGCCGACCGACCGGGTCGAGCTGCGCACCCCGGACGCCGACAAGGCCGCGGCGCTGCTCGACGGCCACGTGGACCTGCGCGACGGCGACCGGCTGGTGGTCCGCGCGGTCGACTCGGCCGAGCTGAACGCCCGCCTGGTCGGCGAGGGGCTGCGCGTGGCCGAGCTCGTGCGGGAGCGCAGGACGCTGGAGGACGTGGTGGTGAGCGCGACGCAGGCGGGCTCGGACCGGATCGATCTGATGCGCGGGCGCGGAAGGGAGCCGGTGCCGAGACCGGGGCCGGAGACGGGATCGGAGACGCTGCGGGTGCCGGCGCAGATGTCGATTCCGCCGCAGGCTCACGAACCGTCCGAGCAACCCGACGCATCGGCAGAGCCCGGAGAAGCTACGGCCGAGGAAATAGCGGAGATCGAAGAGTTCGACATCTCCGCGGACCAGCAGAGCCCGGCGGCGCGGGAGGCGGACCAGTGATCAAGGTCGAACTGCTGCGCCTGGCCCGCCGGCCGCGCACCTGGGCCGTGCTCATGCTGCTGTGCGCGCTGCCGATCGTCGTGGCCGTCTTCGTCGCGGTCACGAACCTCGTGCCGCAGCCCGGCCAGGGCCCCGCGTTCCTGTCGGCCGTGCTGTCCGACGGCTCGCTGTATCCGGCCGCCGGCCTGGCGATCGTGCTGCCGGTGTTCCTGCCGGTGTCGGTGGCCGTGTTCTCCGGCGACGCGGTGGCCGGCGAGTCGAGCACGGGCATGCTGCGCTACCTGCTGGCGCGCCCGGTCAGCCGGACCCGGCTGCTGATCGCCAAACTGGCCGGCACCATGTCGTTCGTCCTGCTCGCGGTCGTCCTCGTCGCGATCACCTCCTACATCACCGGCGTGCTGGCGTTCGGCACCGGCGGCCTGAGGCCGGTCACCGCTCCCAGCGGCGGCGGCTCGGTCGCCTCACCGGTCACCGGCACGTCGATCGGCACGGTCTCCACCTCGCTGTCCGGCACGCCGCTGACGACGGCCCAGCTGATCGAGCGCGTCGCGATGGGCATCGTCTACATCTCCGTCTCGATGCTCGGCGTCGCCGCGATCGCGCTGTTCCTCTCGACGATCACCGACTCGGCCCTGGGCGCGGCGATGGGCGCCCTGGCGGCACTGGTCACCAGCGAGGTGCTGGCCACCCTCGACGCGGCCGGCTCGGTCAAACCCTACCTGCCGACGAACTACTGGCTGGCCTGGATCGACCTGTTCCGCCAGCCGATCCTCTGGCATGACGTACAACGAGGGTTAGCGCTCCAAGCCGTCTACGCGCTGGTCTTCCTCGGCGCGGCCTGGGCGAACTTCTCGACGAAGGACGTCGCGGGCTGAGTGATCGCCGGCTTGGCGATTGCGCAGCGCGGGAGACCCCTACGATTGCCGCGTGCGCATCAGCAGGTTCACGAAGCCGGCGGCAACGGCCGTGTCCGAGCCGCAGGATGCGGCGCCGGAAGACGCGGTGCCGCGGATCACACTGCCGCCCGACATGCGAGCCCTGGCGCCGCAATTCAACGTGGTGGTGCGCAATCGCCGACAAGCGCTGGCGCTGCGGTCCGAGGGCCGCTTCGGTGAGGCGCTGCTCGTGTACAAGGAGGCCGCGGTCACGAGCGCCGCAGTACCGAGCGGCGCTCGCCGGCTCGCTGTCCATGCTCGCAGTCGGCTGGGCCGCACGCGGCGACGCCGAACGGGCGATATCCAGCGCCGTGGAAAGCAGAACCCTCACAGAAGGCCTCGCACTCGACCTGCCGGAGAAGCCGCGTGCCGAGATCGCGGCACGCTTCCATGTGCTCGGCAGCCGCCTTTCCAAGCTGAATCAGGTCGCAGACTGCGTCGAGTGGCTGGCGCAGGCCGTGCGCATGCGCCGCGTGCTCGCGGCCGAAGACCCGGCCAGGTACGAGACCCTCCTCGGATTCTCGCTCAACGACTACGCGTGGAACCTGGGGAAGCTGGACCGGACCGCGATCGGCGTGCCGATGGCGCAGGAGGCCGTGGCGCTCGCGCGGCGCAGGCGATCGGCCAGCCCGGAGTCACTTCCTGCGCTCCGTCTTCTGAGCAGTGCTCTGGATACCCAAGCCATGCTGCTCGGCGCGCTCGGCCGCGCGCCGGAGGCGTTGCCGCTCAGCCGCGAGGCCGTCGACGTCATGGTCGAACTGCGTGAGCGCGATCCCGACTATTACGCCAAACACGGCGCCGCCGTCGAAGGTTTATTCGCCCGCCTCGAACGCGAGATCGGCGATCTCCCCGAGGCGCCCGCCGAGGACCGCCCTCAGCCGCCGCCGAGCGACTTCAACGACGTGCACTGACTCGCCGTCGGGGCGGTCAGGGACGAGCCGCTGAGCGCCTGGAGCACGATGCCGATCACCAGCGGGTCCGTCGGCAGGCCGCCGTGCGACGCGGTGTCGCCGGCGCAGATCGACTGCAGCGGGACGTCGAGCGCGCCGGGCAGGTCCGCCGAGGTCGGCGGGACGACGGTCTGGTCCTGCGTGGTCCAGAGCGAGAGCCACGGCGGGTGGCCGGCCAGCGCGGTCGCGTTCATCTGCGTCAGCAGGCTGCTGTTCGGGACGAGCTGCTGGCACGCCGTCGGGCACACGCCCGGGTCGAGGGCGTCCGCGGCGCCCGCGATGCTCGTGCCGTGGTAGGGCGAGCCGAAGGTGACGACGCGCCGCGCCTTGGCCGCGCCGTCGTGCTGCTCGGTCCACAGGCGGGTGACCACTCCCCCGGCCGAGTAGCCGACGATGTCGACCGACGACGCGTTTCGCAGGGCGCTGCTCACCGCTTCGTCGAGCACGTCGGCCTGCGCGTCGAGGTCGCCGGTCGCCGAGTCCGGCAGCTGGACGACGATCGCCTGGCGGCCGGTCGCCCGGATCCGGTCGGCCAGCGTGGTCAGCGAGTCGGTGCTGCCGCCGTAGCCGGGCACGAGCAGGACCGGCCCGGGATCGCTCTGCGCGGGGTAGCCGGACGGCACGGACTGCGTCAGCTTGTTGATGACAGTCGGCAGCAGGGCGACGATGACGGCCAGGGCCACCACGGCGGCCGCGATCAGCACGAAGCGTCGGCGCCGCGGGCTGAGCGCGGACAGGCCCCGCGGAAACCGGGCCGGGCCCGCGCCGGGGTCGCGGTCCGGCCCGGACCGTCCCCACTGCCGCCCGTCCGCCATCCGTCCGCCTCGCCTCTCCCTGCTCCGGCCGGTGCCGCGGCCCTCCTCGGGACCGCTGGTCACCAGCCTAGAAGAAGCAACGCTGCGGCGGGCCGGCCGGGTTCACCGGTCCTGCCGCCGGGCCAGCTTGCGCAGGCTCTCCTGGATGTCCTCCTGCTCGAGCAGTTCCTCCTCGGTCTGCGCGAATCCGACGATGAACAGCATCACCACGGTGGATAGGCCGATCCCGGCCACCAGGGGCATGAGCAGCTGGCTCGCCGTCAGGCCGCCCGAGGACGGGGCCGCGCCGGGGCTCATCTCCATCGCGGCCATGCCGGTGTAGTGCATTCCGCTGACCGCGATGCCCATGACGAGCGAGGCGCCGAGCGAGGCGAAGACGCCCCGGATGTTCATGGCGGCCCACAGCGCGACGGTCGCGGCGACCACGGCGATGAGGATCGAGAGGAGCACGAGCAGCGGGTTGTAGCTGACGTGGACCGCCATGCGCACCGCGGACATGCCGAGATAGTGCATGCCCGCCACGCCGAACCCGGTGATGACGCCGCCGGCGACGAGCGCGCGCGGCGTGGCCCGCCCGTAGACGGCGATCGCCAGGCCGGCGCCGACGACCACGATGGCCAGGACCAGGCTGGCGATCGTGGCCGGGACCGCATAGGTGATCTGCCTGCCGGACACGGTGAACCCGAGCATGGCGATGAAGTGCATCACCCAGATACCGGTGCCGCCGAGCGCCACCGCGGACAGCACCAGCCAGCGGATCCGCTCGTTGCCCGCCGTGGCACGGGACCGGGACATGGCGGACAGGCTCAACGCGGAACCCGTACACGACATGACGTAGGCGAGCGCCGGATAGAAGACGCTGCCCTCCCCGCTCTGCATCTGCATCTGCATTGCCGACACAGCCATCAACACCCCACCCCTTGTTCGTGATCACCCGGTCGGCCGGGAATTCCGCGGCGAAGGACGGTGTCATCGACATTCTGGCGTTACGCCCGAATTCGGCCGCCTGCTCCCCTGGAATTCGCCTGCTGATCCGCTGCGCCGAATCCGCATCACCGTTGAAACGATTCCGACGGTTCACACTTTAGAGGCCGATCCGGCGCTGATGCTACGCCGATTGCCGTAACCACATTGGTACTACGCGTGTCGAAGAGTACTCTGAGCTGCCACTACTCGGCAACTGGCGCACGACTCCACATGCTCGGCACACCTCCTGTTCCAATCGCCGAATACGCCGCGATCCGCCGTTATTCACCGTCAGATCACCCGGATCGCGGTTAGGCGCGCGATTCCGGGCGAAACCCGCGACGGTACAGTACGGATCCGGAAACGGGGACCCGAATAAGAACAGGAACAAGATCGGGAGCACGAATCCTGATTCACGGTCCGGATTCCGGGGCGGACGCCGCCGCCCGCCCCGCCATCCGCCGCCATCCGCGCCGCCGGACGAACCGGTCCGGCCCGGCCGAGCCGACATGCACCAGGCCGAATCAGGACTATATATACGTTCCTCGGCATGGCCCGCCGCGCGGCCCGGCAATCAGTGCCCGAATTGTCGCGTCGGAAGCCGTACGTCGGCCAAACCTCACCGCCTCTTTGCCTGCTGCGCATCCGGTATTCAGGCTTCGAGGATCACCCTTTGGAGCGAGCATGCCCTTTCCCATGAAGGCGAAGGAGTACCCACCATGCCCGACGTCTCCCGACGGAGGTTCCTGACCTCGGCCGGAGCGCTGACCGGCGCCGCGCTCGCGGCCGAGTTCCTGCCGCAGAACGTGCAGAAGGCACTTGCCGCCACCGCGTCGCACACCGGCGGCAACAGCCGCCTGTCCGACATCAAGCATGTCGTGATCCTGATGCAGGAGAACCGCTCGTTCGACCACTACTTCGGCACGCTTCCCGGGGTGCGCGGCTTCTCCGATCCGGACGCGATCACGCTGAGCACCGGCAGGTCCGTGTTCTACCAGCCGGACTCGGTGAATCCGGACGGCTACACGCTGCCGTTCCACCTCGACACCAGCAGCACCAGCGCCCAGTCCATCCCGTCTACCAGCCACGCCTGGACGGTGCAGCACAGCGCCTGGAACAACGGCGCGATGGACAACTGGCTGCCCGCGCACCGCGCCGCCGACGGCGCCAACGGCGCCTACGTCATGGGTTACTACACCCAGGAGGACATCCCGTTCCAGTTCGCGCTGGCGCAGAACTTCACCGTCCTGGACAACTACCACTGCTCCCTGCTCGGCCCGACCTGGCCGAACCGGCTGTACCTGATGAGCGCCTGGATCGACCCGGAGGGGACGAACGGCGGGCCGATCATCAGTAACCAGCACAACACGCTCTACTCCTGGAAGACCTACCCGGAGGCGCTGACCGAGGCCGGCGTCTCCTGGAAGGTCTATCAGGAGGTGGACAACTACGGCACCAACGTGCTCGAGTACTTCGAGCAGTACGTCAACGCGCCGGTCTCCTCCCCGCTGTACCAGAACGCGCTGCGCACCTACGCCAGCGACCGGTTCGAGTACGACGCGCGCAACGACAACCTGCCCGCGGTCTCCTGGATCCTGCCGACCAGCTACCAGTCGGAGCACCCGGACTACACCCCGGCGGCCGGCGCGGACTTCGTGGCCAGCAAGATCGACGCGATCGCGGCGAACCCGGACGTGTGGGCCAAGACCGTGTTCATCCTCAACTACGACGAGAACGACGGCCTGTTCGACCACGTGCCGCCGCCCACCCCGCCGGCCGGCACCGCCGGCGAGTTCGTCGACGGCGTGCCGATCGGCGGCGGCTTCCGGGTGCCGTGCATCATCGTCTCGCCGTGGACCGCGGGCGGCTGGATCAGCAGCGCGACCTCGGACCACACCTCCACCCTGCAGTTCCTCGAGCGGGTGACCGGGGTCGCCATCCCCAACATCACCCCGTGGCGCCGCGAGACCTTCAGCGACCTGACCTCCGCGCTCGGCTTCCCGGCGGCGCCCTTCGCCCCGCCGCTGCCGGGCACCAAGCAGCAGCTCGCCAAGGCGGTCGAGGAGATCGCCACCCTGCCGGCGCCGACCCTGCCCGGCGCGGCGCAGTCGCTGCCGACGCAGCAGAGCGGCCCCCGGCCCCGGCCCCGCACCGGCGCGTGAGCACCGGATCCGACGAACCGACAGGAGGATCGAGCATGTCCCACGACACTTCCCCGGCCTTCGGCGAGGAGATCGACAGCGTCGACTCCCGGCTCGACGCGCCGGTGGCCGGCCCCGCCGCCGCGGACGCCGACCCGACCGAGAGGTCCGCGCGCGCCAAGGGCGTGCGCGTCGCCGTGACCGCGGCTGCGGTCGTCGCCGTGGCCGTCGGCGTATCGACGTACATCGGCACGTCTCACGGCTCGAAGCCGGCCCCGGCCGCCGCCGCGGCCCCGGCGGCCACGCCCGGCGACTACAACGTCTTCGTCGCGGCGTCCGGCGGCTTCGAGGTCGTCGAGGTCAACTCGCAGACGCACGCCCCGGTCGGCAAGACCATCTCGACCGACTCCGCGATGGGCGTCGCCCTCGCCCCCGACGGCCAGACCCTGTACGTCGCGAACACCGGCCAGTACAGCGTGCTGGCGGTCAACCTGACGACCTACAAGGCGACGACCATCCAGGTCGGCGCCTACCCGCAGGACGTCGCGATCACCCCGGACGGCAAGACCGTCTACGCGGCGGTCAGCGGCGGCGACACCGGCCCCGGCGGGTCGAACCAGGTCGCCGTGATCGACACCGCGACGAACACCGTCACGAGCGACATCACCGTCGGCGCCACCCCGCGCAGGATCGTGCTGAGCCAGGACGGCAGCCGCGCCTACGTCGGCACCGCGCAGGGCGTGTTCGTGATCGACACGGCCAGGAACCGCGTCGTCGGCGTCGTGCCGAGCCCGTCGGACACCCAGGGCCTGGCGCTGAGCCCCGACGGCTCGAGGCTGTACCTGACCGCGCCGGACGAGAACCAGGTGTGGGAGGTCTCCACCGCGCACCTCAACGTGGTCGGCCGGTTCGCCGCGGGCGCCGAGCCCTGGTCGGTCGCGGTCGCCCCGAACGGCTCGACGCTGTACGTGGCGGACACCAACTCCAACAGCGTCGCGGTGATCGACGCGCACAGCGGCCGCACCACGGCCAACGTGACCGTCGGCGCCCTGCCGACGACGGTGGGCGTCACGCCGGACGGCACGCAGGTGTGGGTCGGCAACACGCTGACCGGCAGCCTGTCGGTGATCAGCACGGCCACGAACTCGCTGACCGCGACCGTCCCCGGCGGCCCGGGCAGCTCGGCGCTCGACAGCGCCCCGCTCGACCTCGCCTTCGAGCCGACGGGCTGAACCGGCGTCAGTCACCGGCGAACGACCGCGCGGCCCGTCTCCGCTTCGGCGGGGCGGGTCGCGCGCTGTCCTGACGGCCGGTCAGCCGCCGGGATTCTCCAGGAACGCGATGATCCCGTTCGCGACCGCCTGCGCCATGTTCTGCTGGCCGGCCGGCGACTCCTCGAGCGCGAGATCGCCGGTGTCGCGCATGTTGCCGAGCTCGACCAGGACCTTGGGCACGGTCGAGAGGTTGAGGCCGGCGATGTCGTCGCGCGGCTCGTATCCGTCGGTGCCGACATAGGTCGAGGGCACCAGGCCGGACCCGGCACTCAACGCGGTGTGCATGTCGACCGCGAGTCGCTGCGAGGCGGCGTCGTTCGCCGGGCCGCCGGAAGACTGCATCGCGGTCAGTATCTGATAGCCGTGCCCGGCGCCGTCGTAGCCGTCCGCGTGGATCGAGACCGCCGCGTTGGCATGCGCGTTGTTGCCGATCTCGGCGCGCACGTTGACGCACGGCCCGACGCCGGTGTCGTCGGTCCGGGTCATCACCACGGTGATGCCCTTCGCCTTCAGCAGGGCCTCGACGTCGAGCGCGACGGTGAAGTTGAACTGGTGCTCGGTGTAGCCGTCGTTCCCGTTCGTCCCAGTGTCGTCGCAGGCCTTCTCCTGGCCGTCGCCCTGCGGGACGAGCTGGGCGATCTGGTCCGGGTGCGACTCGTTGCCGCCGTCGTGGCCCGGATCGATCGCGACCACCTTGCCGACGAGCGACGAGGCGGACAACGAGGACGAGTGCGGCGAACCCGCCGCCGCAGCCGACGACGACGAACCGCTCCTCGAGTCCGCTGCGCCGGGCGTGGAACCGACGATGGGATGCGCCGTCGACCCGGCCGCGCCGGCCCCGGCTCCCAGGCATCCGGCCGCGCCGAACAGCCCCGCGGCGAACAGGATGGCAGCGGCGCCGGTCCGACGCGTTCCCGAAATCACCAAGCCAACCTATAACGATCCCCGCGCAGGCCGTCGAACCCGGCGCACGGCGCCGGCCCGCCCCACGGCCGTTATTCGCTCGCCCCGGACTACATCAGGACGCTACAGTCGTGACGTCCCGATGCGCAGGAAGCAGATACGTCTCGGGACATCACAGGCTTGGTGCGCCGCGGCCCGGTGCGCAGGCGGGGGTTACTTCGATCCGGAAAAATCGCCACCTCCGCCGACCCCGATCTCGGGCCGCGTTCGTTCCGCACAAGGCAACACAGCTGAGTCAACAAAGCGCACCCTCCCGGTGCGTTGGCGACCGCTACTTCGCCTCTTCATCGAAACCAGCCGCGGTCGCCGTTCCGATCTCGGGAGGGGCTTCAGACGCCGGGTCCGCGCCCGGTGCGCCAGGCAGCGGATACTTCTGGGATCTGCTGGTGCCGGTTCGACTCCGGCTCCGCCCTTCGGGCGGGTAGTTCAACGGATAGAACGGCAGGAAGGCCGCAAGGCCGTCCGCAGCCGCTTCGATCTCGGGCGCGGTCACCGCGGCGTCGTGGTCCCCTCCCCCGACGCTCCCACCACCACGAATTCCCACGGGGGAGGCTCGTTCGTGTCCAAGTTCAACAGTGCCGCCGGTGCGATCGCCGGCGCGACCAGCCCGGTCACCGGCACCGTCCGCGCGGTCACCGCGGAGGGCGGCCAGGGCGTCGTACGCGACGCGAAGTCCGAGCTGTTCCTGCTCGCCGTCGCGAACATGGTCGGCGAGGACACCTTCTACGAGGCCGCCGACCAGCGCGACCTGCGGTTCCGCGGGCTGGTGCGCTCGCTCGCGCTCGAGGACTTCGACTGGCTCGGCCGGATGGCCCGCTGGCTGCGTAAGGACGCGAACATGCGGTCCGCGCCGGTGGTCGCCGCGGCCGAGGCGGTGCACGCGCGGCTGCAGGCGGGCCTGGTCGGTGGGAACCGGCAGCTGATCGACACGGTGTGCCTGCGCGCCGACGAGCCGGGCGAGCTGCTGGCCTACTGGATCGCGCGGTACGGCCGGGCGGTGCCCAAGCCGGTCAAGCGCGGCCTGGCCGACGCGGTCGCGCGGCTCTACACCGAGCGGTCCCTGCTCAAGTACGACTCGTCCGCAGCCGCCTTCCGGTTCGGCGACGTGATCGACCTGGTCCACCCGGTCCCGGACCCGGCCAAGCCGTGGCAGGGCGCGCTGTTCGAGTACGCGCTCGACCGCCGGCACAACCGGGAGAAGGAGATCCCGGACGCCCTCGGCATGCTGAGGGCCCGCGCGCAGCTCACCGCGCTCCCGGTCGACGAGCGGCGCAGTGTCCTCGCGGCGGATGGGGGCGCCGAGCGGCTGGCACGTGCCGGAATGACCTGGGAGGCGCTGGCCGGCTGGCTGCAGGGCCCGCTGGACGCGGCCGCGTGGAGCGCGGTCACCCCGTCGATGGGATACATGGCGCTCATCAGGAACCTGAGGAACTTCGACCAGGCGGGCGTCGGCGACGACGCCGCGGCCGGGGTCGCGGCCAAGCTGGCGGACCCGGCCGAGGTGGCCGCGTCCCGGCAGCTGCCGATGCGGTTCCTCTCGGCGTACCGGGCCGCGCCGTCGCTGCGCTGGTCCTGGCCGCTGGAGCAGGCGCTGGGCCACTCGCTGGCGAACATCCCCCGGCTGGCCGGGCGCACGCTCGTGCTGGTGGACACCTCCGGCTCGATGAACGCCGGCTTCTCCCGCGACGGCACGCTGATGCGGTGGGACGCGGCGGCGCTGTTCGGCATCGCGCTGGCGGCCCGGTGCGAGCACGCCGACGTGGTCGCCTTCTCCAACAAGGCGAAGGCGTTCCCACCGGTCGCCGGGGAGTCGGTGCTGGCCGCGCTGGGGCGCTTCCGGGACCGCGGCTACTTCATGGGCAGCGGCACGGCCACGGCGTTGGCGCTCAAGGACTCGTACGCGGGCCACGACCGGGTCGTGGTCCTCACCGACGAGCAGGCCGCCTACAACCCGGAGCTGGTCACGGACGCGATCCCGCAGCAGGCGCCGATGTACACCTGGAACCTGGCAGGCTACCGGATCGGCCACGCGCCGTCGGGGTCGGCGAACCGGCACACGTTCGGCGGCCTGACCGATCGGGGCTTCGAGATGATTCCACTGCTGGAGCGCGCGCGGTCGCAGTCCTGGCCGTTCTGAGCGGCCGCCAGGCGGTTCCTCCGGGCCGGGTAACCGGTTCGGAGGGGCCGCTGCGTCACGCCGCGTCCGCGGCGGCCCAGAGGTCGCGCAGCGCCCGGTTCACCTCGTCGGCGTGCTGCGTATGCGGGTAATAGCCCGGGACGCGCAGGAACTGCGCACCGACGGCCTCGGCCACCGCCTCGGCGCAGGCGATCAGCGGTTCGCCGGCGTACGTGCGGTACAGCTCGGGCGCGTCCTGCCACGTCCCGCAGATGACCAGGGTCGGCCAGGCCGCCTCGCGCAGCGGCTCGACCGGAGTGCGCGCCTCCCAGACCGGGCGCTCGTGCATCGAGGTCGCCACGGCGCGCAGGCGCTGCGGCGTCGGCTCGGGCATGTCGATGCCGAGCCCTTCGGTCGAGGCGCGCAGGTACTCCATTGGGGTGACGGTCTCCGGCACCCCGGGGATGTCCTTCACCCGTTCCAGCATCGCGGCGACGACGGGGTGACCGGCGGCGGCCGAGAACGCGGCCGGCTGGATGAGCGTGAGGCTGCGGACGAGATCCGGCCGGCGCGCCGCGGCGAGCATGGCGGCCAGGCCGCCGTTCCCGTGGCCGACGAGGTGCGCGCCGCCGCGTCCGGTGCCCGCCGCGCCGACCTCCTGCAGAACCTCGACGAGGTCCGCGGCGTCGGTCTCGAAGTCGCTACGCCCGGTGTCCGGACTGCGCCCGTAGCCGCGCCGGTCGACCAGGGCCAGCCGGCAGTGGTCGGCCAGCGGCCGCTGCGCCGCGAAGCCGTACTCCCGGTCGTCGCCCCAGGTGAAGATGTTGTGTGCGAAGACCGCCGGAACGCCCGTGCCGCCGGTCCGGTCCCACTGCGTCACGTGCACCGTCGCCATCGGCTGCTCCGCCCGTTGGGGATGGAAAGCGTCGGGGCCGCCGGAACAAGTCCGGCGGCCCCCACGATCACACCAGGTCAGGCAGGCTGGATGTTCGCCGCCTGCGGGCCCTTGGGGCCCTGGGTCACCTCGAAGGTGACGGCCTGGCCTTCCTTCAGCTCGCGGTAGCCCTGTGCGGCAATCGCCGAGTAGTGGGCGAACACGTCCGGGCCGCCGTCGTCCTGCTCGATGAACCCGAAGCCCTTGTCCGCGTTGAACCACTTGACAGTGCCGGTTGCCATACTCTCTCGTTCTCCTTCAGGAGCACTCACCCCGGACCTGAAATCGTGCAGGCCCGCGCTGCGATTCTCACTCCATTCGGAGCCTAGGCTACCCGACGTGTGCGCGGACCACAGCCTCATGCGGGGCTCAAGCCGTGTCGTCAGCGTGGCGAATGATGCGAATGGGCGCAGCGATGCGGCTCGGCGGCGCGATCGGTCCGGATTCGGACCGGAATCCCTACCTTCACTCCTCCGGCCCAGCGACACTGTGTGTTGGCTCACGCGCACAGGCGACGCGGGCGGCTCGCGCCACACAATGGCCGAGGCACCCGTGCGAGCGAACGGTGGAAACTGATGACGCAAGTATGGCCAGGCTGCGGTTATCCCTTCGGCGCGTCGTACGACGGCGCCGGCACGAACTTCGCGCTGTTCTCCGAGGCCGCGACCCGCGTCGAGCTGTGCTTGTTCGACGACGCGGACCGGGAGGAGCGCATCGACCTGACCGAGATCGACGCGTTCACCTACCACGCCTACCTGCCCGGCGTCGGCGCAGGCCAGCGCTACGGCTACCGCGTGCACGGGCCGTTCGATCCGGCCGCCGGGCACCGGTTCAACCCGAACAAGCTGCTGCTCGACCCGTACGCGCTGGCCATCGAGGGCGGCATCGGCTGGGGCCAGTCGGTCTTCGGCTACCCGTTCGGCCGGCCGGAAGCCCGCGACGAGCTCGACTCCGCGCCGCACACCATGCGCTCGGTCGTGGTGAACCCCTACTTCGACTGGGCCGGCGACCTCGCCGCCGAGCAGCGGCCGCGCACCGCGTACCACCCGACCGTGGTCTACGAGGCCCACGTGAAGGGCCTCACGCAACAGCACCCGGCCCTGCCGCCGGAGATCCGCGGCACCTACGCGGGCCTCGGACACCCGGCGATCGTCGAGCACCTCGCGGCGCTCGGCGTGACCGCGATCGAGCTGATGCCGGTGCACCAGTTCGTGCACGACCAGCGGCTGGTCGACGCGGGGCTGCGCAACTACTGGGGCTACAACACCATCGGATTCTTCGCGCCGCACAACGACTACAGCGCCAGCGGGCAGCGCGGCCAGCAGGTCCAGGAGTTCAAGGCGATGGTCCGGGAGCTGCACCGGGCCGGCATCGAGGTGATCCTCGACGTGGTCTACAACCACACCGCGGAGGGCAACCACCTCGGACCCACGCTGTCGTTCCGCGGGATCGACAACGCCTCCTACTACCGGCTCGCCGACGACGACCTGCGCTTCTACTACGACACGACCGGCACCGGGAACAGCCTGCTGATGAGCAACCCGCACGTGCTGCAGCTGATCATGGAC
>DASYAE010000293.1:0-29244 GCA_036501535.1 Actinocrinis sp.
GGTCCGGGTGACCAGCGTGACCAGGCCCTGCGTCCCGGAGACCGAGTCGTCCACCACGGTGGTGCCGTGGTCGTGCGAGAGCATCAGCTGCTCCCAGTAGCTCGGCCCGCCGAAGCTGCTCAGGGCGTCGAACCCGATCAGGTCCGGCGCCCACTGGAAGCCGTCGACGTTCACGAACAGCGGCGCGTAGGACGACATGGTCACCAGGTCCGAGTTGCGCTCCAGGCCCAGCAGCCACGAGGCGTCGCCGAGCGCCGCGTTCAGGTCGCCGGTCGGGAAGCCCTCCAGCGAGGCGTATTCGCCCACGAAGACCGGCGGCTGGCTGCGTGTAGCGCTGTCGAAGTAGCCTGAGTTCGTCTCCATCCAGGCCGGCGGCTCGTAGAAGTGCTCGTCGAGCACGTCGTACGGCGATCCGCCGGTCGCGCTGCCGGTCGCGATGACCTTCAGGCCCGGGAACGCGGCGTGGATCGCGTTGTAGAACAACGGATACCGCGTCGCGTAGGTGCTGGAGAAGAAGTCCTCGTTCCCGATCTCGGCGTATGCGAGGTCGTACGGCGCCGGGTGTCCGTTCGCGGCCCGCTCGGCGCCCCACGGCGTGGTGACCGGGTCGAGCACGTAGTGGAGTTCGTTCACTGCGTCGGTCACGTCGGCCGTCAGCGTCGCGCCGGTGTCCGTGCTGCCGTCGAGCGTATAGCCGGCGTAGACCGCGAGGATCGGCTTCGCGCCGACCTCCTGCGCCATCTGCAGGTACTCGTCCAGGCCCATGCCGTCGGTGGACCAGTAGCCCCAGGCCGAGTCGAAGTGGCCGGGCCGCATGTCGTCCGGGCCGACCGTGGCGGACCACTCGAACCTGGTCGCGTGGGTGTTGCCCTCCAGGTAGTTGCCGCCGGGCACCCGGAAGACCGCGGGATGCAGCGCGGCGAGCTTCTGCATCAGGTCGATCCGCAGGTGGTTCGCCGCGCCTTCATACGAGGGCGGATACAGGTAGGCGGCGCCGAGCCAGAGCGTCGCGCCGTTCGCGCTCGGGCTGGTCGTGGCGAAGACGAGCCGGTTGGTCGCGGTCGTCGGCGTGTCGCGCGGCGTGACCAGCTTCTCCGTGTACTGTTTCCAGCCGGTGGACAGGGAGCGGACGGTCGCGGTCGCATAGACGGCGCCGGTGGTCGACTCCAGGTCCACGGTCAGCGGGCCGCGGAAGCCGGGGCTCGCCTTGGCCCAGAACCGGGCCTGGTACGTCGTCGAGGGCGCGACCGCGAGGCCGAAGTAGCCGGTGTTCGCGATGCCGGCCCGCGCCGTGGCCGAGACGCCGGAGGCGACGGTCAGCTCGCCGGACTGCGTCAGGGCACTGGTCGGCCCGGTGCTCGCGTCCGAGGCCAGCGTGTCGCTCACGCCGCCGCCGGCCACCGCGCTCCAGCCGTTCAGCGCGTTCGTCGAGTCGTTGAAGCCGGGGTTCTCGACCTCGTTGTCATCGATCCCCCCGTCGCTGTCGTTGTTGATGTTCTCCATGAACGCGCCGAACAGCGAGGGGGACACCGTAGCGCCGGTCTGCGCAGTGTCGACGGAGATTGCCGAGCCCCCGTCGGTGCCGATGTCGGTCGCGTCCTGGGCGGACAGCGCCGCGTCGTAGAACACTGCCTGGTCGACGTCGCCGTGCACGAAGTCGGTGCGCGCGCCGCCGAACAGCCCGCCGCCGACCACGGTCGCGCCGGTCGCCTGCCAGCCGCCCGAATACGCCACGCTCGATTGCAGGACTCCGTTGACGTACAACAGGATCCGGCCGTCCGCGACGTCGTTCACGCCGACCAGGTTGTACCAGACCCCTGTCTTGGGCGGCGATGTCGCGTCGGCGTGGAACGCGGTCGCCGCGTCGCTGTCGGAGGCGAGCCTGGTGAACGCGAATCTCCCGGTATCACCGCGTAGTTGGAGGTAGAAGCCGGAGGTTTCCGTCCCGTCGATCGACAGGAAGGTCTGATAGCCGCTCAGGCTATTGAGTTTCACCCAGCTGGAGACCGTGAACGGCTCGGCGGTGTCGAGCACCGGGCCGGCGTAGGTCGCGTTGCCGGCCGCGGTTCCGTTCAGGGCCAAGGCATTCGAGCCGATGTGGCCCCTGGTCCAGGACGCGCCGGAGCCGAGCGTGAGGGTGTGTCCGTGCCCGGAGACGTCGGTCGCGGTGCCGCCGCTGCCGTCGTCGAACGAGTAGGCGGCCGGCTCGTAAAGCGCGTAGACCTGATCGGCGGACAGCGCGGAGGAGAACATCTGCACGTCGTCGATGTCTCCGTTGACGTAGTCGACCTCGCCGCCGCTGTAGAGGCCGTGCCCGATCAAGGTGTCGCCGGTCGCCTCCCAGGGCGTCCGGTAGGGCGTCGAGCCCATGAACCGGCCGTCCACGTAGATGCTCATGACGTCGTCCGAGTTGTCGTCGACGGCGGCGACGTCGTACCAGACGCCGGTGCTCGGGGCGACCGACGAGGCGGTGACCGTCGCGGTGCCGTCGGCGTCGGAGGGCAGCCGGGCGAAGGAGAGGGTGCCGGTGTCGCCGCGCAGGCCGAGAAAGAAGCCTGCGACGTTCTTCCCGGCGATCGACAGCACCGTCTGGTATCCGCCCAGGGCGTTGAACTTCACCCACGCCGAGGCGGTGAAGCTCTCGGCGGTGTCCACGACCGGCCCGGGGACGGTCGCGACGCCGGCCGCGGTTCCGCCCAGCGCGAGTGCGTGCGGGCCGACCTCGCCGGCGCTCCAGCCGGCCGTCGAGCCGAGCGTCGCGGTGTGGCCGTTGCCGGAGGAGTCCGCCGCGCTGGTGCCCGAACCCTCGTCGAAGGTCCAGTGCGCGGCCGGGGAGGGAACGGTCGGAACGGGCCCGACCGAGGCGGGGGACGGAGCAGGGGCCGAGGCGGCCGCGGTCGGAGCCGCCGCGGACAGCATCGCGGCGACGACGGCCGCTGCGCCGGCCGCGGCGATGAGGGTTCTGCGGGAATGCGGGCGCCCGCGCGCCCGAAGCGAAGAGGAACGGGTATGGGAGAGTGCGGACACGACAGCGCTCCTTTGCGGTCAGTCCACGCTGTGCAAGTGGGTATCTCTACTGGTGTCGGGAGGAGATCGCCGGTGGCGGCCGATCCCTCGCGCGGCGCCGGCGCTTCAGAGCCCTGATCGTGCTGTGGCCGATTCCGGGCTCGCGGCGTCGTCCGCCGTCCATGCGCCCGCTCCGCTGTGCGGGCGCGGCCTGTCCCCGGCCCGGCCGCGGCGGTAGCGGCCGGGCCGGGGACGCCGCGCGGCCCCGACGCGTCGCCCCGCGCCGGGGAGCGCGGCACGCTGCGGTGCGGCGCAGCGCGTCTCCGGCGTCCGATGCCGGGCAGTCCGGCACCGGACGCAGTCTGTCGGGGACCGGCGTCAGCCGCGGCCGGCGCCGGCTCCCGGCCCGCCCCGGCCGCACCGGGGCGGGAGCCATCAGCCCCCTGTTCTCAGCTCCCTGTTCTCGGTTTTCTGCGTGCGCTCAGAGCCCGCCGGCCAGCCTGTAGTAGGCCTGGCTCCAGCGCAGCTCCCGCTTGAACCGCTCGGTGGTCGTCTCCGCGTCGATGACCAGCAGCTCCACGCCCAGCATCTCGGCCAGGTCGGCCAGGGTCTCGGTGCCCAGCGCGGAGGTCAGCACCGTGTGGTGCGGCCCGCCCGCGGTCAGCCACGACTCGGTCGAGGTGCGCCAGTCCGGCCGCGGCCGCCAGACCGCCCGCGCCACCGGCAGGTTCGGCAGCGGCTGCGGCGGCGGCACCACGTCGATCTCGTTGGCCACCAGGCGGAGCCGGTCGCCGAGGTCGGCCAGCCCGGCGACCACGGCCGGGCCGGGCGCCGCGTCGAAGACCAGCCGCACCGGGTCCTCCCGCCCGCCGATGCTCAGCGGATGGATCTCGCAGCTCGGCGTGCCGGCCGCGATCGTCGGGCAGACCTCGAGCATGTGCGCGCCGAGGATCAGCTCGTCGCCGGGTTCGAGGTGGTAGGTGTAGTCCTCCATGAAGGAGGTGCCGCCGGCGCGCCCGGCCGCCGCGGTCTTGAGCGCGCGCAGCAGCACCGCGGTCTTCCAGTCGCCCTCCGCCCCGAAGCCGTAACCGTCGGCCATCAGCCGCTGCACAGCCAGCCCAGGCAGCTGTCGCAGCCCGCCGAGGTCCTCGAAGTTCGTGGTGAACGCGTGGAAGGCGCCGGCGGTCAGGAAGTCGCGCAGGCCCAGCTCGATCCGGGCGGCGTAGCGCAGCGAGTCGTGCCGGGCGCCGCCGGTCCGCAGCTCCGCAGCGACCAGGTAGGCCTCCTCGTACTGCTTCGCCAGGGCGCCGATCCGGCCGTCCTCCACCGCGTCGACCACGGTGACCAGGTCGTTGATCCCGTAGGTGTTCACCGAGGCGCCGAGCCGCAGCTGTACCTCCACCTTGTCGCCCTCGGTCACCGCGACCTCGCGCATGTTGTCGCCGAACCGGGCCAGTCGCAGCACCCGCAGATCGGCCCGGGCCAGCGCGGCCCGCGCCCACGCCTCGATCCGCGCGACGACCCGCGGGTCCGAGACGTGCCCGGCCACCGTCTTGCGGGCCACGCGCAGCCGGGTCTGTATGTACCCGAACTCGCGGTCGCCGTGCGCGGCCTGGTTCAGGTTCATGAAGTCCATGTCGATGGTCGCCCAGGGCAGCGCCGCCTCGGCCTGGGTGTGCAGGTGCAGCAGCGGCTCGGCCAGCACGTCGAGCCCGGCGATCCACATCTTGGCCGGGGAGAAGGTGTGCATCCACGCGATCACGCCGACGCAGGAGTCTGACCCGTTCGCGTCAAGGCAGATCCGGCGTATGGCTGCCGGCTCGGTCAGCACCGGTTTCCACACCACGCGCACCGGCAGCCCGGCCTCGTCCAAGGCCCCTGCTATGCGCTGGGACTGCTCGGCCACCTGCCGCAGCGTCTGCTCGCCGTAGAGCGCCTGGCTCCCGGTCAGGAACCACACCTCGCGGGCTTCGGGAAGAGGCATCACTCACCGGTTTCGCTGTCGGGGGCGGATGGTGTCTCGCGGTCGCCGGCGCGCTGCCCGTAGACGTTCGTGTAGCGCTCGTACAGCGCATCGACGTCGGCTTGGGCCAGCGGCTCGAGCGGCCCGTGGATCCGGGCCAGGTGCACGGTGCGGGCCGCGTCCTCGACCATCACCGCCGCCTTCACCGCCTTGCGCGCGGTCGCGCCTATGGTGAACACGCCGTGGCTGCGCATCAGCACCGCGGGGGAGCGGCTGCCGGCCAGCGCGGAGACGATCCCGGCGCCGATCGCCTCGTCGCCGATCAGCGCGAACGGCCCGACCGGGATCGCGCCGCCGAACTCGTCCGCGATCGCGGTGAGCACGCAGGGGATCGGCTCGCCGCGGGCCGCCCACGAGGTCGCGTAGGCCGAGTGCGTGTGCACCACGCCGCCCACGTCGGGCCGGTGCCGGTAGACGTAGGCGTGCGAGCCGGTGTCGCTGGAGGGCTTGTATTCGCCCTCGACGACGTCGCCCTTCAGGTCGCACACGACCATCGACTCGGGCGTCAGGTCGTCGTACTCCAGCCCGCTCGGCTTGATCACCATCAGCTCCGCCCCCGGCACCCGGGCCGAGACGTTGCCGGAGGTCCAGGAGACCAGGCCGGCCTTCGGCAGCATCGTGTGCAGGGCGCACACTTCTTCACGCGTGATGCGTATCGCACGGCTGAGATTCGGCGCTGCGAGGTCCGGCGCCGCCGGACCCGTTCTCTCCGCGCTCACCGCGGCGCTCCCTTCTCGGCGTCCTGCGACGCCGCCTCGGCCGGCGCGGCGCCGCGCTGGGCCGCGTCCCGCATGGCGCGCAGCCGGTGCAGGACCTCGTTGCCGCCGCGGCCGAAGTAGTCGTGCAGCAGGACGTATTCGGCGTACAAGGCGTCGTACACGTCGGCGCGGCCCGGGTCCGGCAGGTAGGCGCCGGGCACGATCCGCCCCATCGCCTTGGCCGCCGCGGGCACGTCCGGATACGCGCCGGCCGCCACCGCCGCGTGGATCGCCGAGCCCAGCGCAGGGCCCTGAGCCGAGCCGATCAGGCTGACCGGCCGTCGCAGCACGTCGGCGTACAGCTGCATCAAGAACTCGTTCCTGATCAGGCCGCCTGCCGCGACCAGCTCGGTCACCGGCACGCCCGCCGCCTCGAAGGCCTCGACGATGACCCGGGTGCCGAACGCGGTGGCCTCCATCAGCGCCCGGTAGATCTCGTGCGGCCGGGTGGCCAGAGTCAGGCCCGCGACCACGCCGGAGAGGTGATGGTCCACCAGCACCGAGCGGTTGCCGTTGTTCCAGTCCAGCGCGACCAGGCCGTGCGCGCCCGGCGGCTGCGCCGCGGCCTGCTCGGTGAGCAGGTCGTGCACCGAGACGCCGCGCGCGGCGGCCGCGTCGCGCACCTCGCCGGGCGCCGCCTGCTCGGTGAACCAGGCGAAGATGTCGCCCACGCCGCTCTGCCCGGCCTCGTAGCCCCACAGGCCGTCGACGATGCCGCCGGCCACCACGCCGCACATGCCCGCGATCTCGGCCGGTCCGGCCGCGTCCTGCGCCGCGCCGTTCATCACGTGGCAGGTCGAGGTGCCCATGATGGCGACCATCCGGCCGGGCTCCACGGCCTGCGCGGCCGGCGCGGTCACGTGCGCGTCGACGTTCCCGGCGCAGACCGCGATCCCCTCGGGCAGCCCGGTCCACTGCGCCGCCCGCGCGGTCAGCGAGCCGACCCGGGAGCCGAGCGCCGCGACCGGGTGCTCGAGCTTCGCGGTGAACCCGGCGAAATCAGGGTTCAGCGCCGCCAGGAAGGCGTCCGAGGGCCGGGCGCCGTCCTGCAGGATCCCCTTGTAGCCGGCGGTGCAGGCGTTGCGGCTCTCGACGCCGGCCAGCTCCCAGACGATCCAGTCCGCGGCCTCGATCCAGCGCTGCGCCGCCGCGTAGACCTCCGGGTCCTCCTCCAGCAGCTGCAGGGCCTTGGCATACTCCCATTCGGAGGAGATCTTGCCGCCGTACCGGCGGATCCACGGCTCGCCCCGCTCGTGCGCCAGGGCATTGATCCGGTCCGCCTGCGGCTGCGCGGCGTGGTGTTTCCAGAGCTTCGGGTAGGCGTGCGGCCGCTCCCGGTAGCCGCCCTCGCACAGCGGCGTGCCGTCGGCGAACGTGGGCAGCACCGTGCAGGCGGTGAAGTCCGTGCCGATCGCCACCACCTGCGCGGGGTCGATCCCGGCCGCGGCCACCGCCTCGGGCACCGCCTCTCGCAGCACCCGGCGATAGTCTTCCGGATCCTGCAGCGCCCAGTCCGGCGGCAGCGCGGCGCCGGTCGCCGGCAGCGAGCGCTCGATGACGCCGTGCTGATATTCGCACACCGCCGTGCCGAGCTCGGCGCCGTCCGAGATCCGCACCACCAGGGCCCGCCCGGAGAGCGTGCCGTAGTCGACGCCGACCGCGCAGCGGCCGTCCGGCCCCGGCCCTGCCCCGGCGAGATTGTTAGCGTTAACAATCATAGCCGTACGCCTCCACGTCCTCGACTCCTCACCGGTCCGTCCCGCTCTGCTCGGTCTCTGGGTTCGTCTGTGGCCCCTGCCGCCGCCCGCCTCCGGTTCAGTGCCGCGGCGGCGCGGCCGACGCGCGCACCACCAGGCTCGGTCCGATGGAGACGCGCGGCATCTGGCGGGCCGGCGCGCCCGGGCCCGGCCGGGTCCCGATGAGCTCGACCACGGCGCCGAGCGCGCGCCGGCCGAGTTCGTCGAAGTCCTGCCGCACCGTGGTCAGCGGCGGCCCGAAGTACTCCGCCTCCGGGATGTCGTCGAAGCCGACGAGGCTGACGTCCTCGGGCACCCGCAGCCCCGCCTGCTGCAGCGCGCGCAGCAGGCCGAGCGCCGTGTGGTCGTTGGCGCAGAACACCGCGGTGAGCGGCTCGCGCCCGTCGGCCGCCGCGGGGTCGGCCTGCTGCGCGATCCGCCCGGCCAGCCGGCGCCCGAGCTCGTAGCCGGTGCGGGCGGACCAGTCGCCGCCGGCCAGCGGCTCGGGCTCGGGCGCGCCGCGCGCCTGCAGCGCCCGGCGCCAGCCGGTCTCCCGCTCCTGCGCGTCGAGCCAGCTGCGCGGCCCGGTCAGGTGGTGCACCGTGCGGTGGCCGAGGTCGAGCAGGTAGGTGGTGGCCAGCTCTGCGCCGGCCTCGTTGTCCACCGCGACCGAGGCGAGCGCCGCGTGGGTGCCGCAGCCCACCGCCACCAGCGGCACGTCCGAGCGGACCTGCGTCAGGGCGCTGACCGCGGTGGTCTCCGGGGCGATCACGATGATGCCCTCGACCGCCTGGTCCCGCAGCCGGTCCACGGCGTCGAGCACCGAGCGGCGGTCGAGCGAGGCGAGCGCGGCGACGGTGACGAAGTAGTCGTGCTGCTTCGCGGCCTGCTCGATGCCGTAGAGCATCGAGGCCGGCCCGTAGAGGGTGGTGTTGAAGCTTATGACGCCCAGTGACCGGGTGCGCCGGGTGACCAGGGTGCGCGCCGCCGCGTTCGGCCGGTAGCCGAGCTCCCGGATCGCGGCGATGACCCGGTCCCTGGTGGCCGGCTTGACGTTCGGGTGGTCATTGAGCACCCGGGAGACCGTCTGGTGCGAGACGCCCGCAACCCGCGCGACATCGGCCATCACCGGTGCCCGCTCGTGGTCGGCGATCCGCATCGTGCTGCCGCTCCCTCACGCGTGTCCCTTGCCTCCGGCGCAATGCGCTCCGGGGGGCGCGCACCGCCGCGATAGGCCGGCTCCGCCACGGACACATACTCTAGGCCCGCGGCTCGATTGTTAACGCAAACATTCGGGAGCGTCAAGGCCGCACGACGTGTCGCGCCCCGGCGCGGTCCCTCAACCGGCCGTCCAACCAGCGCCACCGTCCGGTCACGGATCGCATGGTGCGGCTATAACGCCCTGTCGTCTCTGCCACTGAGATGACGTCCCATCAGGTCTCATGACCTTGAGTGACGGCGCCGCCACCGGTCGGCCGAATGTCCCGATTTCCGGCGAATATCCCGTCACCCGGATCGCAGGACCCCGGCACGGACGGTGTTTTTATCAATCCATTACCTGGTTTTCCGCAGACCGGGGTTGTCGCAGTGTTTATGGTCTAGCGTTCAGTCGCTGTTCCCCGGCCGCAGACCTCGCGGCGACAGCGCACCCGCCGAATCCGCCCAGGCGCCGCGCGCCGGCGGAACCGGGGACCCACATGTCCCCCCGGGGTGAATCCGCCGCGTGCGGTAGGGCGACCTCTTACGCCCGAACCCGTCAGCTAACCCGGTAGGCGGCAGAAGAGGAAAGGGCAGAGCTTTTGCCTGCACATCGCATTTCCGCGAAGCACCGCAAACCCCAATGGATCGGAACACGCAACCGCGCGCGGTCCCTGACCCTGTGCGCTGCGACGGTCGGCACGGTGGCAGTCCCGGTCGTGGCCTCGGCCGCCACCGGCCCGGCCACCGCCGCCACGCACGCGACGGCCGCGAAGCAGCAGATCGTCGCGGCGCTCCAGGCCGCGTCCGCGACCCAGGCGCCACAGCAGGCCGTCCTCACCTCCGACACGCAGTCCGCGTCCACGTACACGGTCAAGTCCGGCGACACGCTCTTCGGCATCGCCGCCTCGAAACTGGGCTCGGGTGACCTGTACCCGGAGATCTTCAAGCTGAACTCGGGAAACACCGAGTCGGACGGCCAGACCTTCACCGACGCGAACCTGATCATGCCCGGCTGGACGCTCACCCTGCCGTCCGCCGGCTCGGACTCGGACTCGGACTCGACCTCCTCGTCGTCAGGCTCCGGCAGCGCCTCGACGACGTCGTCGTCTTCCTCGTCCTCGTCCGGATCGAGTTCGGCGTCCAACGCGTCCAACTCGTCCGACTCGTCCTCGTCGTCGAGCTCCAGCTACGGGGACGACCTCAGCGGCTGGATCAACGAGGCGATCTCCGTGCTGGCCCAGAACGGCTACTCGGTCTCCTACAACGCGGTCTACGTGACCGCGATGGCCGAGTCCGGCGGCGACCCGAACGCGGTCAACGACTGGGACTCGAACGCCGCGAACGGCGACGCGTCGACCGGCCTCATGCAGGTCATCCCGACCACCTTCGACGCGTACGCGCTCGCGGGCTACGGCGATATCAACAACCCGGTCGACAACATCATCGCGGCGGCCCGCTACGCCGCCGCCGTCTACGGCTCGCTGGACAACGTCGTCTCAGCCCGCTGCGACGGATCCTGCTGGTACGGATACTGAGAGACCGGCGACCGACCGCTGCCCCGTGCCCGCCACGCCTCTCCCGGCGGGCGCGGGGCAGCCTGCTGTCCGCCGATCGTCGTGATCGCATGCGATGATCGCCGGCATGCTCCAGGCCTGCCTGAACGGCGCCCGAACCCGTTCCGAGTGCCCGCACCTGCCGGTGAGCCCCCGGGAGCTCGCGGAGGCGGCAGCCGCGGCAGCGGCGGCCGGAGCCGCGGACGTCCATCTGCATCCCAAAGCTCCCGACGGCTGCGACAGCCTTGAGGCCGCCCACGTCGATGCCGCGGTCGCCGCGGTCCGCGCCGCCGTGCCGGGCGTCCCCCGACGGCTCCGCCGCCGCGGACAATGCCGCCCTCGTGCGTGCGGCACTCCTGATGATGCATCCACGCCGGCGATGAACGACTTCGCCGCAGCCCGGTGACCCGGCGTCAAATATTGGTCTAGACCTTGACCGCCGATCGGACGGCGCGCTTAACTGGCCGTGAGCACTTGCCGCCGCGGATCGGCCCCGCGGACATCGCCGCGGCGCCGGCGCCTTTCACCTCCCGACACGACCGAGTCGCGCCCGCCGCTGCGGCGGATCCGGCCCGGTCCCGGATCGAAGAAGGCGCATTCCCTGTGAGACCCCTGAAGAACCGGGTGCGGCTGTGGCTCGCCGCCGGCGCCGCGGCGGCCGCGGGCACGTGCGGCGTCATGCTGCTGCCGCTGACCGTCGCGAACGCCGCGACCCCGGCCGCCGCCACCTCGTCGCTGCCCGCCTGCCCGTTCTGGGCCGCCGGCATCACACCGCCGGCCCGGTCGGTCACCCCGTGGACCCCGCCGCTGCAGACCGCCGCCGCGGCCGACTTCGCCAGCCGCCCGACCGCCCCGACGCTGAGCGGGAGCCTCGTGAACGGCGAGATCACCATCACCGTCTCGCCGATGCCTAACGCGGTGGCCTACAGGGTGTGGCGCGATGGCGTCGCCGTGGGCTACATCAGCTACTGGGGCCAGACCACGCCGCTGACCGTGACCGACACGGCGCCCTGCCAGAACGCTTATTACGACGTCGTCGCGATGTACGACACCAGCGGCAGCGACGCGTCCATGGGGCAGCTCTCGGCGCCCTACTGGCTCGGCAGCGACGGCACCCTCGCACCCGGCGCCGGCGACGTGCCGGTCGGCACCACCGTCTCGGTGATGGTCACCTCCTACAACGACGTCGGCCAGACCGCCTCCGGCTACAACGCGCAGCTCGGCGGATGCGCCACCGACCCGCGGGTCATCCCGTGGGGCACCTACTTCAGCATCCCCGGATACGGGACCTGCGTCGCCATCGACATCGGCACCTGGATCCAGAACGACACCGTCGACGTGTGGCTGCCTAACAGCCAGGCAAACGGTTGGGGCGTGCAGGACCGCATGCTCACCGTGATCGCGGACCCGTACTCCGGCGGCGGTGGCACGCAGCCGAGCAGCAGCCCGAGCGCGTCCCCGTCCTCTTCGCCGTCCTCTTCGCCCCCGCCGAGTAAGAGCCCGAGTTCGTCGCCGTCCGCGTCCGCGTCGTCCAGCTCCGGTTCGGGCGGAACCTGCGCCGCGGCCTGGAGTGCGAGCACGTCATATGTGCCCGGCAACGTCGTCTCCTACAACGGCGACAACTACACGGCCACGTACTACTCCACCGGAGCGGTGCCCAACGCGGCCACGTCCTGGGCCGTCTGGTCGACTGACGGTGCCTGCACCTGATATAGCAGCCCAAGCAAGACCCTGCAGATAAGACACTCCCCGGCAGATAACGCATCTGCCGGGGAGTCACATCTCCATGTAGGCCCTAAGCACGCGACGTCCAATAGACGTCGGTCACGTACGGGATCTCGATCCGCTCGCCGCAGCTCTCCTCGTGCCGGTCCAGCACCTCTTCCAGCTGCCGGCGCACCTTGGCCCGCTGGTCCGGATCCAGGGTGCTGATCACGCTGGAGGTCAGGGCCTGGCCGAGCACGCCCTCCCGGTCGGTCGGGTAGGGGTTCGCGATGTGCTGCTCCTGCAGCGGCGTCCAGCCGGGCAGGTTGTCGAAGAACAGCCGCCAGGTGCCGTCCCGGTGCCCCGGCACCGACTCGGTCCGCCACTGCCGGTAGACCTGCGAGTACTCCGCGACCCACGGCACCGTCTCGTCCAGTGAGTTGAACACCAGCCCGAGCCGTCCGCCGGAGTGCGTGATCCGCTCCGTCTCGCACAGTGCCGCGGCCGGGTCGAACCAGTGCCAGGCCTGCGCCGCGACCACTGCGTCCACCGAGCCCTCCGGCAGCCCGGTCGACTCGGCCATCCCGTCCACCACGCGCACCTGCGGCAGCAGCCCGGCCAGCCGCTCGCGCATCGCCGCCACCGGCTCCACCGCGAGGACCTGCGCCCCCGTCAGCGCCAGCAGCCGGGTGAACTTCCCGGTGCCCGCGCCGACCTCGGCCACCTTGCGACCCGGGCCCAGATCGAGGGCGTCCGTAAGCGCGCCCAGCGCAGCCGTGGGATACGAGGGACGGACCCGCTCGTAGTCCTCTGCGGCAAGTTGGTAGCCGAGCTGCGCGGCGCGGTGAATAGCCACACCGGTGAACTTAACACCGGCGATCACATTTTCGCCGCATTGGATGGTGACCGGACGGCGACTGAAAGGTGACGATCACAGTACGGCGGGTTTCCGGACGGCGCGCAATCGGCGCCCGATAAGCTGGCCGAGCGCCGACGCGACGGGGGCTGCGCGCCTTCGCCGCGCACGCCGATCGAAAGGCAGTGTCCCCGCCGTGCCCTCGCCGATCCTGCTGGTCTCCACCGCCGACACCGACCTGCTCGCGGCCCGCGCGGCGGACGCCGGATTCCGGGTCGCCAACCCGGCCCGCACAGCTGACGGGGACTTGTCCGCGTTGCTCGACGGGGCGGGCGTCGCCGTGGTGCGGCTGCTCGGCGGCGCACGGGTCTGGGAGTCCGGCCTGGCGGCGCTGGCCCGCGCCGGCGTGCCTACCCTCGCGCTCGGCGGCGAGGCGACGCCCGACGCGGACCTGATGGCGCTCTCGTCGGTCCCGCTGCCGATCGTTGCGCAGGCCGGCCGCTATCTGCAGCAGGGCGGCCCGGAGAACCTGCGCAGACTTGCTGCGTTTCTGGAGAGCGCGGTTCTGCGCGCGGCGGATCCCGGCGCGGCGGACGCCGGCGGCGCGGAACCGGGTGCGGCGCCCGAGCCGCCGCTGCCGATGGCGGAATTCGGAGTACATGGCGCGCAAGAGGGCGCAAAGGGGGAGCGTGCACGTGTTGGCGTGGTCTACTACCGGGCGCACGAGCTGTCCGGGAACACCGCGTTCGTCGACGTGCTCTGCGATGCGGTGCGGGCGGCCGGCGCCGAGCCGCTGCCGGTGTTCTGCGGCTCGCTGCGCACGCTCGCCGACGCCGAGGGCCTGGTCGGTTTACTCGGCTCCTGCGACGCGCTGATCGTCACCGTGCTGGCGGGCGGCGGCGCAGTGGCGGCGGACGCATCCGGCGGCAGTGACGAGGATGCCTGGGACGTCGGCGTACTTAAGGCACTCGACATCCCGGTCATTCAGGGCCTGTGCCTAACTTCGACGCGTGCCCAATGGGAGGAGTCGAGCGCGGCCCTCACGCCGATGGACGCCGCGATGCAGGTGGCTATTCCGGAGTTCGACGGCAGGCTGATCAGCGTCCCGTTCTCGTTCAAGGAACACGACGCGGACGGCATCGCCTACTACGCCGCCGATGCAGCCCGCGCGGCCCGCGTCGCAGGGATCGCTGCCCGGCACGCGGCGCTGGCGACGAAACCGAACGCGGACAAGCGGATCGGCATCCTGCTCTCGTCCTACCCGACCAAGCACGCGCGGATCGGTAACGCGGTCGGGCTCGATACCCCTGCATCGGCGGTGCGTCTGCTGACCGCCATGCGCGAGGCCGGATACCGGGTGGGCGACTTCCCCGAGGACGGCGACACGCTGATCCATACGCTGATCGCGGCCGGCGGCCACGACGTCGAATGGCTGACCGAGGAACAGCTCTCCTCGGCCGCCGCACGGGTGCCGCTCGCCGAGTACGAGGCCTGGTTCGCGGCGCTGCCGCGGGACCTGCGCGAGGCCGTCCGGCGGCACTGGGGCGAGCCGCCCGGCTCGCTCTACGTCGAGGGCGGCGAGATCGTGCTGGCCGCGCTCGAGTTCGGCGGGGCGGTGCTGATGATCCAGCCGCCGCGCGGCTTCGGCGAGAACCCGGTGGCCATCTACCACGACCCCGACCTGCCGCCGAGCCACCACTACCTGGCCGCCTACCGCTGGCTGGAGCACGGCTTCAAGGCCGACGCGCTGATCCACCTCGGCAAGCACGGCACCCTCGAATGGCTGCCCGGCAAGGGCCTGGGCCTGTCCGCCAGCTGCGCGCCCGACGCGGTGCTCGGCGACCTGCCGCTGGTCTACCCGTTCATCGTCAACGACCCCGGCGAGGGCACGCAGGCCAAGCGCCGCGCCCACGCGACCGTGGTCGACCACCTCATCCCGCCGATGGCCCGCGCGGACGCCTATGGCGACCTGGCAAAGCTGGAGCAGCTGCTCGACGAGTACGCGACCGTCCAGGCCCTCGACCCGGCCAAGACGCCGACCGTGCGGGCCAAGATCTGGGAGCTCGTCACCTCGGCGCAGCTGCACCACGATCTGCATCAGGCGGAGATCCCCGGCGCGCAGGAGTTCGACGACTTCGTCCTGCACGTGGACGGCTACCTGTGCGAGATCAAGGACGTGCAGATCCGCGACGGCCTGCACATCCTCGGCCGCGCGCCGGAGGGCGGCGAACTGGTCAACGACGTGCTCGCGGTGCTGAGGGCGCGTCAGGTGTTCGGTGGGGCGGCCGGTTTCGAGGGCCGCGGCGGCGCGCTGCCGGGACTGCGCCGGGCGCTGGCTGCGGCGGACGGGCTACCCGAGGACGCCGACTCCGCGCCGGAGCACGTCGACCGGTTGGAGGACGAGGCGCGTGCGCTGGTCGAGGCGCTGGCGGCGGCCGACTGGTCCGTCGAGGCGATCCCCGGCATCGTCCGCGAACATGACGCCCGGTCGGCCCAGCAGCCGTCCGAGTCGCCGGAGCCGTCCGAGTCGTCCGAGCCGCAGCGCGCAGACCGCTCGCAGGACCTGGCGGACGTCGCCGCGATCCTGCGCTTCGCCGCCGCCGAAGTCGTGCCGAGGCTGCGCCGTACGACCGACGAGATCACGAACGTGCTGCGCGCCCTCGACGGCCGCTACGTGCCCGCCGGCCCGTCAGGCTCGCCCACGCGCGGACTGGTCGGCGTCCTGCCGACCGGCCGCAACTTCTACTCGGTCGACCCGAAGGCGATCCCGTCCCGCGGCGCCTGGGACGTCGGCCGGGCCCTCGCCGACTCGCTGCTGACCCGCCATCTGGCGGACACCGGCGGCTACCCGCAGTCGGTCGGCATCACGGTCTGGGGCACCAGCGCGATGCGCACGCAGGGCGACGACATCGCCGAGATCCTCGCCCTGCTCGGCGTCGAACCGGTCTGGGACGACGCGTCCCGCCGCGTCACCGGCTTCGCGGTCGTCCCGGCCGAGCGGCTGGCCCGGCCGCGCATCGACGTCACCGTCCGCATCTCCGGCTTCTTCCGCGACGCGTTCCCCCATGTGGTGGCCCTGATCGACGAGGCGGTGCGGACCGTCGCCGAATTGGACGAACCCGATGAGGTGAACCACGTCAAGGCGCACGCCGATGCGGACCAGGCGTCGCACGGCGACCGCCGCCGCGCCACGACCCGGATCTTCGGCTCGAAGCCGGGCGCGTACGGCGCGGGCCTCCTGCCGCTGATCGACGCGCGCAACTGGGACTCCGACGCCGACCTCGCCGAGGTGTTCGCGGTCTGGGGCGGTTACGCGTACGGTCGCGAACTCGACGGCCGAGAGGCGCGCGACGACATGGACGCCGCCTTCCGCCGCATCGAGGCGGCCGCGAAGAACCAGGACACCCGCGAGCACGACATCGTCGATTCGGACGACTACTTCCAGTACCACGGCGGCATGGTCGCTTATGTCCGCGCTTTGACCGGTTCGTCTCCAGCGGCCTACGTGGGCGACTCGGCCGTCCCCGACACGGTCCGCACCCGCACCCTGGCCGAGGAGACCCACCGCGTCTTCCGCTCCCGCGTGGTCAATCCCAAATGGATCGCGGCCATGCAGCGCCACGGCTACAAGGGCGCCTTCGAACTCGCCGCCACCGTCGACTACCTCTTCGGCTACGACGCGACCGCAGGCGTCGTCGACGACTGGATGTACGAGAAGCTCGCGGCCGCATACGTATTCGACGCGCAGAACGCGGACTTCATGCGCCGCTCTAATCCGTGGGCGCTGCGCGGAATCGCGGAACGCCTCCTGGAGGCGGCCGACCGGAAGCTGTGGTCCGCCCCGGAGATCGAGACGCTCGACCGGCTGCGCGAGGTCTACCTGGAGCTCGAGGGCGATCTTGAAGCGGAGTGAGGCGCGCTCGGCACGGTAGTTCGTCTTACCCGCAGCCCTATATGCTCGTCGCGACGGTCACGGAGGAATCCGGTCCAGGCCGCCGGCCCGACCGCTCGACGAGCACCGGGCCCGGCCGAATCCGGAGCAGTCCCGCTACTGTAGGCGGGCGCGCGGCAGCCGAGCAGCACCGGCCGCACCGCGCGTCCCGCGAGCCAGGAACTCCCGGCCGTCGCTGCCCTAAGCATGCAGACTTCAACGGGCGTGGGCTCCCGGGAGAAGAAAGGCATCGAACCGTGGCTGCTGGCGCGCCCTCCCGACCTCTCGCATCCGCGGTGTCCGCGCCCGCGATCCCGATCCCGGCGCCGTCCGCGCGCCGGCCCCAGCAGCCGCCGTCACCCGATCCGCTCTTCCCCTTCTCCGCGGTGCTCGGCCAAGACGATCTGCGCCTCGCCCTGATCCTCAACGCGATCCACCCCGCCGTCGGCGGCCTCCTGGCCCGCGGCGAGAAGGGCACCGCGAAGTCGACCCTGGTCCGCGCGCTCGCCGCGGTGCTGCCGCCGGTCGCCGCGGTCGCCGGGTGCCGCTTCTCCTGCGACCCGGCCGCCCCCGACCCGGCCTGCCCCGACGGTCCGCACGGCGGCCCGCACGACTGTGCGTCGGAACCGTCATCGACGCGCTCTGATGCCGTCACCGCTGCCGCTGCCGGTGCCGCTGCCGATGCTGCCGCTGAATCTGCCGTCAGCGTCGATTTCACCGTCGGCGCCGATGCCGACGCGGGCCTGCGCCCGGCCCGCCTCGTCGAGCTGCCCGTCGGCGCCTCCGAGGACCGGCTGACCGGCTCCCTCGACCTCGAACGCGTGCTCGGCCACGGGATCGCGGCCTTCCAGCCCGGCCTGCTCGCCGCCGCGCACCGCGGGCTGCTCTACGTGGACGAGGTCAACCTGCTGCCCGACCACCTCGTCGACGTGCTGCTCGACGCGGCCGCGATGGGCGTCGCGCACGTGGAGCGCGACGGCGTGTCGGTCCGGCACGCCGCTCGCTTCATCCTGGTCGGCACCATGAACCCGGAGGAGGGCGAGCTGCGGCCGCAGCTGCTCGACCGCTTCGGGCTGACCGTCGAGGTGGCCGCCAGCCGCGCACCGAAACAGCGGGCTGAGATCGTGCGCCGGCGGCTGGCCTTCGAGGCCGATCCGGCCGGGTTCGCCGCCGCGTGGGCCGCCGCGGACCGCGAGGTGGGGGAGCGGATCGCGGCCGCGCGCGCCGCGCTGCCCGCCGTCGAGCTGCCGGACGCGGAGCTCGAGCGGATCGCCCGGGTCTGCGCCGCGTTCGAGGTCGACGGCATGCGCGCGGACCTCGTCACCGCCCGGGCCGCCGTCGCGCTGGCCGCGTGGTCCGGCCGCAGCCGGGTCACCGCGGCCGAGATCCGCGAGGCGGCCCGGCTCGCCCTCCCGCACCGCCGCCGGCGCAACCCGTTCGACGCGCCCGGCCTCGACGAGGACCTGCTCGACCAGGCGCTCGCCGACGAGCCCGACCCGGACGACGACCCCGGCGGCCCGAACCCCGACGAGCCGGACACCGCGCCCGAACCGGGATCCGGTGCCGCTGAAGACGAGTCCGGCTCCGCGCCGCCGACAGCGCCCAGCGCGTCTGACGCCCCGTCCGACCGGGCCCCCGGCTCGTCGGCGGCCGACTCCGGCCCTGAACCCGAGGACCCGGCTCAACGACCCGAGTCGCACGCGGCCGACTCCCGGCCCGACCCGGCCGCCGCCGACTCGCCGCCCGACCGGCGAGCGTCCGCCGCTTCGCCGGCCGCCGACCAGCCGGCCGTCGCAGCCGCCGCGCCCTACCGCACCAAGCTCTTCGCCGTCCCCGGTGTGGGTGAAGGGGTACCGGGCCGCCGCTCGGCTGGTCGCTCGGTCGGCCGCGGCCGAACGGTGGGCTCCCAACCGCTGCGCCAGTCCCCGTCCGGCCCAGCCGCCGGTTCACTCCACCTGCCCGCGACTGTTCGGGCGAGCGCCGTGCACCAACGCGAACGGGGTCGCTCGAGCGGACCAATGCTCATCCAGAGCGAGGATCTCCATACGCCGATCCGCCGCGACCGCGAGGCCAACCTGGTGCTGTTCGTGGTCGACGCGTCAGGGTCGATGGCCGCCCGCGCACGGATGGCCACGGTGAAGGGCGCGGTGCTGTCGCTGCTCCTCGACGCGTATCAGCGTCGCGACAAGGTCGGCTTGATCACCTTCCGCGGCGAGGGCGCCGACGTGGCGCTGCCGCCCACCGGCTCGGTCGAGGTCGCCGCGGCCCGCCTGCAGGCGCTCCCCACCGGCGGACGCACACCGCTCGCCGCCGGGCTCGCCTGCGCCGCCGAGGTGCTGCGCCGCGAACGGCTCCGCGATCCGCGCCGGCGCCCGCTGCTCGTCCTCGTCACCGACGGCCGGGCGACCGCGCCGCGCGCGACCGCCGCCGCGGACGCCCAGCGCGCGGCGGCGCACCTGGCCGCGAAACGCATCGCCGCAGTCGTCGTGGATTGTGAGAGCGGCCCGATCCGGCTCGGCCTCGCCGCCGGCCTCGCCGCGGTCCTCGGCGCCGAGCACGTGTCCATGACCGACCTTGCCGCGCACACGCTGGAGGAGACCGTCCGCGGCGCGATCAGCCCGGCTTCCCCGACCCGAAAGGCGGCCTGACCGATGCCCCAGGGGAAACCGGAGGTCGTGCCGGACGACGGCCTGACGACGCGTCAGCGGCGCAACCGGCCGCTGCTGATCGTGCACACCGGGCACGGCAAGGGGAAGACCACGGCGGCGTTCGGGCTGGCGCTGCGCGCATGGAACGCCGGTTGGCCCATCGGCGTGTTCCAGTTCGTGAAGTCCGCCAAATGGCGGATCGGCGAGGAGCCGGCGTTCAAGACCCTCGGCGCGTTGCACGAGCAGACCGGCCAGGGCGCCGCAGTGGCCTGGCACAAGATGGGCGAGGGCTGGAGCTGGCTGCAGAAGGATCTGCACACCGACCCGGCGATGCAGGCGGAGAACGCGCGGGCCGGCTGGGAGCGGATCAAGCAGGACCTGGCCGCCGAGACCTACCGGCTGTACCTGCTCGACGAGTTCACCTATCCGATGGCCTGGGGCTGGGTCGACACCGCCGAGGTGGTCGAGGTGCTGCGCAGCCGGCCGGGCAGTCAGCACGTGATAGTCACCGGCCGCAACGCCGCCCCGGAACTGCTCGAGGCCGCCGACCTGGTGACCGAGATGATCAAGGTCAAGCACCCGATGGACGTCGGACAGAAGGGGCAGCGCGGCATCGAGTGGTAGCCGACCCGATAACTCGAACGAGGGAACGAAGGAGAGGAGCCGGAGATCGCCGGGCCGAACGGAGTTGGCGACGTGCCGCGGATCGTGGTCGGCGCGCCGGCGTCCGGCCACGGCAAGACCACCGTCGCCACCGGCCTGATCGCCGCGTTCGCCCGCCGCGGGCTCGACGTCGCCCCGTTCAAGGTCGGCCCAGACTACATCGATCCCGGCTATCACGCGCTGGCCGCAGCCGAGTTCCGCGCCGGAGGCGGCCGCACAGCGCCGGCCGCGCTGGACGTGTCGGCGGCATCGGAGGCATCGGCGGCGGGACCGCCGCGCCCCGGCCGCAACCTCGATCCCTTCCTGGTCGGCGAACAGCGCGTACGCGACCTGTTCGCACACGGGTCGCGCGGCGCTGACATCGCCGTCGTCGAAGGCGTGATGGGGCTGTACGACGGAGCACATGGTGTCGGGTCAGGTGGTGTCGGGTCAGCTGGCGGCGCGTCAGGCAGCGGCGCGGGCGAGGGCGAGTTCGCCTCGACCGCGCACGTCGCCCGGCTGCTCGACGCCCCGGTGGTCATGGTCGTCGACGCCGCGGCGCAGGGCCGGTCGATCGCGGCGCTGGTGCACGGGTTCCGCTCATTCGACCCGGCGGTGCGGCTGGCCGGCGTCATCCTCAACCGGGTCGGCTCGGACCGGCACCGCGCGATTCTCGCCGAGGCGCTCGAGTCGATCGGCGTCCCGCTGCTCGGCGCGATGCACCGCAGCGACGCGGTGGCCGCTCCGTCGCGCCACCTGGGCCTGGTGCCGGTCGCCGAGCGGGCCCCGGAATCCCGCGCCACCATCGACGCCTTAGCCCGACTGGCCGTATCAAGCCTCGATCTCGAAGCCATCGAACGGCTCGCCCGCAGCGCCCCTCCGCTTGCTCCGAATGAGTGGACGCCAGCCGCGGCGATCGCCGCGGAGCAAGAAGAACAGGCGGAGCAACAGGAGCAGGGCGAGCGCGAACCCGCCTCCGAGCCGGTGCGGCGACAGCGACACGAGCGACCGGTCATCGCCATGGCGGCGGGCGCGGCGTTCACGTTCTCCTACGCCGAACACGTCGAACTGCTGACGGCGGCGGGGGCGCAGGTCGTGGCGTTCGATCCGGTGCACGACGAGAAACTGCCCGAGGGGACGGCGGGCCTGGTCGTCGGCGGCGGCTTCCCAGAGGTATACGCACCCGAACTCTCAGCGAACGAGCCGCTGCGCGACCAGGTCCGGGCCTTCGCGCGGCGCGGCGTGGTCGTCGCCGAATGCGCGGGCCTGCTCTACCTCGCCCGCTCCCTCGACCGCGCCCCGATGTGCGGCGTGCTCCCGGCGGCCGCCGAGATGACGGGCAGGCTCACGCTGGGCTACCGGCAGGCGGTGGCGCCCCGACCGTCAGTGCTCTGCCAGGTCGCGACCCGCATGCCCGGCCACGAGTTCCACCGCACCCGCATCGTGTCCGGCACGTCCGACGCGATGTCACCCGCATGGCTGTGGGCCGACCCGTCGCGTAGCCCTGATTCCCCCGGTCGGCCGATCGCCGACGGTTTCGCGTCCGCGCGGCTGCACGCGTCATACCTCCACGTGCATTGGGCCGGGCGCCCGTCGATCGCACGCCGGATCGTGGAAGAGGCCGCAGTATGCCGCAATTAACAGGCCCAGCGAAGGTCACGCCCACGCTCTTCGGGGTCGGGGTCGGGCCGGGCGATCCCGAACTGCTGACGCTGCAGGCGGTCCGCGTCCTTCGTGAAGCAGACGTCGTCTTCGCGCCCACGACGTCGCTTGACAAGCCGTCTCGGGCCGAGGAGATCGTGGCGGGCGCCACCGGCGTGGCGGTCCGGCGGCTCGTTTTCGCCCTCGCCGACACCGGCGGCATCACGCCTCGGCGCGAAGCGGCCTGGGATGCCGCCGGGCGCGCCGTTCTCGCCGCCTTCGACGAAGGGGCCGCCACCGTCGCCTTCGCCACATTGGGTGACCCGAACGTCTACTCGACCTTCGCCTATCTGGCCCAGACGGTGTCCGCCCTTCGCGCGGATGTCCGCGTGCGGACCGCCGCCGGCATCACCGCGATGCAGGATCTCGCCGCTCGGCTGGCGCTGCCCCTCGCCGAAGGACGCGAACCGCTCACCCTGCTTCCCGCCACCGCGGGCGCCGACCTCGTCGGCCGGGCCCTCGCCGGTCCGGGAACCGTGGTCGTCTACAAGGGCGGGCGGCACCTGGCCGGTCTGGCCGCCGCCGTCGACTCGGCTGGGCGCGGCGGGTGCAGCGTGCTCGGCACCGACCTGGGCCTGCCCACCGAGCGCATAACCCCGCTCCTTCATTCCGCACCGCAATCCGCGCTGCGCGCGACCGATCCGATGCCGCCCGCCCCCTATTTCACCACCCTGATCGCACCGCCGCCGCTGCGCCGCGGCCGAGGAGGAGCGCTTTGAGGACGCCGCCGACGCAGATCCGGACCGCGACGCCGAATCCGGTCTGCGGTATCGATAGCGGCACCGACCGTGACGCTGCCCGCGACGCCGACTTGGGCACCGGCCCAGAGCCGGGCCCCGGCCGCGGAAAAGTCACCTTCATCGGCGCCGGGCCCGGTGCAGCGGACCTCATCACGCTGCGCGGCGCCCGCGCGATCAGCGAGGCTGACATCGTGATCTGGGCCTCCAGCCTCGTGCAGGCCGACATCCTCGACCACGCCCGCCCCGGAGCCGAGATCGTCGACTCTGCTGCGTTGTCTGTTGAGGGCGTGCTGCCTTATTACGAGCGCGCCGCTGTCGAGGGACTGCGCGTCGCGCGCGTGCATTCTGGCGACCCGTCCCTGTGGGGTGCCGTCCAGGAACAGCTTGAGCGCGCCCGCGAACTCGGGCTTGCTACCGAGGTCGTGCCCGGCGTCTCCGCCTTCAGCGCCGTCGCCGCGCGTGCGCAGCGTGAGCTGACCGTGCCTGAGGTGGCGCAGTCGGTCATCCTCACCCGGCTCGAGGGCGGTAAGACGCCAATGCCGTCCGGCGAGTCGATCCGCGCCTTCGCTGTGCACGGCACCACGATGGCCGTGTTCCTCTCCGCCGCCCGGTCCGGCCGACTTGCGACGGAACTGCTGGAGGGCGGCTATGCGCCGGACACGCCTGTCATCGTGGCGGCGCGGGTCACCTGGCCGGACGAGCAGATTGCGTACTGCACGGTCGCGACGCTTCATGCGACGGTGAAGGAGCGCAAACTGTGGAAGCACACGCTGTTCCTCATCGGTCCGGCGCTTGGCGCATCAGGCACCCGGTCGCACCTCTACCACCCCGGGCACTTCCATGAGTACCGCCGTGCCGATCCCTCCGCCCGCGCCGAACTGCGCTCGGTGGCGCGTTCGGCCGGGCTGGCCGTTTCCGACTATGAATGAGCTGCGCGAACCCGATCTGCCACGCACGATGAAGCTGCGCGGCGGAAAGGCGCTGCGCGCAGGCTGGACGACCGGCAGCTGTGCGGCCGCCGCGGCGAAGGCCGCCGCCCTCGCGCTCGGCGCCGCGAATTCTGGCGACCCGTCCGCTCGGGGCGCCCGCCCTGATACCGCTACCGCTGTCGAGCCCCCGACGAGCGTCGAGATCGCGCTGCCCGGCAAGGACGGCCGCTGGCTCCAGCGGGTCGGCTTCGCCGTCGCGTCCTGCGAGCAGGTAAGCGCCGGAATATGGCGGGCCGTGGTGGTGAAGGACGCCGGGGACGATCCGGACGTGACCCACGGCGCCCGCCTCACCGCGACCGTGTCCCGGCGACCGCAGCCCGGGATCGAGCTCGACGGCGGAGAGGGCGTGGGCGTGGTGACCAAGCCGGGCCTTGGTCTGGAACTCGGCGGGCCGGCGATCAACCCGGTTCCGCGGGAGATGATCGCCCGGGCCGTCGGGGAGGCGATCGACCTCGAGAACGCGGGCGTGCGGGTCGTGATCTCGGTGCCCGGCGGCGAGGTGATGGCCCGCAAGACCACGAACCGGCGGCTCGGCATCCTCGGCGGCATCTCGATCCTCGGCACCACCGGCATCGTGCGGCCGTTCTCCACGGCGGCGTGGCGCGCCTCGGTCGAGCAGGCGGTCGCGGTGCTCGCCGCGCAGGCCGAAGCCGAGGCTGGGGCTGGGGCTGAGGCTGCGAAGGCGCAGACTGAGGGGGCGTCAGCTGGTGGGGCGGCGCCGCTCCCGCTGGTCCTGTGCACCGGAGGCCGGACCGAGAAGGGCGCGATGGCGCTGTTTCCCGACCTGCCCGAGGGATGCTTCGTCGAGGTCGGCGACTTCACCGGGGCCGCGTTACGCCAGGCGGCGCAATACGGGATCGCGGACGTCGTGTTCGTCGGGATGGTCGGCAAGCTGTCAAAGCTCGCGTCCGGCGTTCTGATGACCCATTACACCCGTTCGGCGGTCGACACCGATGTGCTGGCGCAGATCACGGCACACGCGGCAGGCGCGGCCCTGGCCGAGGAGGTGCGCGCGGCGAACACGGCCCGGCACGCGTATGAGGTCTGGGAGGCGGCCGGCGTGCTCGACGCGTGCGGAGCAGAGCTCTGCGACCGGGTGGCCGACGTGCTGCCGCGGTTCGTGGGCGGCGCGATCAGCGCGCGTGTCGCCATGGTCGACTTCACCGGCGCCCGCCTGGTCGCCGCCAGCGCCTCGTGGGGTGCGCGGTGAGCGGTCACGACGATGCGGCGGTCACCGTGATCGGCTGGGACGGGACGGCGTTGCCGCCGGCGGCCCGAGCCGCGCTCGATGCGGCCACCCTGGTGATCGGCGGCGCCCGCCACCTCGATGCGGCGGCGTTGCCGCGCGACGTCCGCACCATCACCCTCGGACCGCTCGTTCCCGCGATGGCCGCGCTGCGCGAGCACGACGGCGCGGCGGCCGTCCTCGCGTCGGGCGATCCGGGGTTCTTCGGCATCGTGCGCGCGTTGTCCGAGGGGGGATTTGAACCCCCGCGCCTCCGGGTCATCCCGGCGACCTCGTCGGTTCAAGCGGCCTTCTCACGGGTCGGACTCGCGTGGGACGACGCGCTGGTGGCCAGCATGCATGGCACGTCCGGCGGACGGGATCTGCGCCGTGCGGCGAACCTCTGTCGCGCGCACCCTAAGGTGGCGCTATTAACAGGCCCGGCTAAGACGGTGCAGGTGGGCGAGTCGGCTGAGAGTAAGTCGGCTGGGAGCGAGTCGGCTGAGGGTAAGTCGGCTGAGATCGCCGAACCGCCGTCGCCGGTCGGCGCATCGAGCAACGCGCACGGGGTGCGGGAACTCGCCGTGGAGCTGATGCGCGGCGACGCCGCCCTCCCCACGACTGCTCGAACCCTGATCGTCGCCCAGCGGCTCGGCGAGGCCGACGAGCGGGTCGAGCGGCTGACGCTCGATCAGGCCGCCGGGCGCTCCGACTTCGCCGAGCCCAACGTGGTGCTCTGCCTCGCCGGGCCGGGAGATTCGTCTGCGCCGTCGGTGTCTTCTGCGCCGGCGTCACCCGTGTCGCCCCCGCGCTGGCTTGCCGGGTGGACCGGGCCGGGTGCCGGTCCGTGGGCGCCGCCGGAATCAGCGTTCGAGCATCGTGACGGGCAGATCACCAAAGCCGAGGCGCGCGCGCAGATCCTGGCGCGGCTCGCGCCTCGGCCCGGAGACCTGATCTGGGACCTCGGCGCGGGGTCGGGCTCGGTCGGTATCGGGTGCGCGCGATTCGGCGCGGCCGTCGTCGCGGTCGAGCGGGATTCCGAGTCCTGCGACCGGATCTCGGCGAACGCCGTCGCGCACGGCGCTTCGGTCGCGGTCTCGGTTGTGTGCGGAAGTGCGCCGGAGGTGCTGGCGCGCCTTCCGCGACCCGACGCAGTCTTCGTCGGCGGGGGAGGGCTCGACGTGGTGCGCGCCGTCTTGCCGTTCGAGCCGCGCAGCGTGGTGGTCGCGCTCGCCGCGATCGAGCGGGTCGGGGAGGTCGCGGCGCTGCTGGAGGCGGGCGGCCGCGAGGTCGGCGGGGTGTTGCTGCAGTCCTCCCGGCTTGCCGCGCTGCCCGGTGGCGCGCACCGGTTCGCGGCGCAGAACCCGGTGTTCCTCGTCTGGGGCGATGCCCGGTGAGCGCGCGCGCCGACTCTCAGGCCACTGCCCCTGCTGGCAGACCGTCCACCGAACCGGCGGGAATCATGGATCAGATATCAGAACCCGATGCCGATGGGCGGACCGGCCCGGCGGCGGCCCCTCGCGGCGCCGACCGCCCCATCGGCCTCGTCGCGGTCACCGCCGCCGGCCGCGCCGCCGCGGCCGCGCTGTGTGCGGCCTGGGGCGACGAGGTGCGCCTGTTCACCGGCGACGGCGAACCGGGATCGCCGGACGCGTCGCCCGCCGCCGACGCGCTGTGCGCCGCCTTCGCCGCCTGCCGGGCCGTCGTCTCCTTCCTGGCCGTCGGCGCCACGATCAGGGTCCTGGCGCCGCACCTGCGCAGCAAGACCTCTGATCCGGCCGTGGTCTGCGTCGACGAGGCGCGGCGGTTCGCAATCGCGCTGCTCGGCGGGCACCGCGGCGCGAACGCGCTGGCCGAACGCGTCGCGGACGCGCTCGGCGCCCGGCCGGTCGTCACGACCGCGTCCGACTCGGTCGGCGCGGCCGCGCTCGACTCGCTCGGCGCCGACCTCGGCTTCGTCCTGGAGAGCCCGGAGCTGCTGCCGAGGTTCGGCGTCAGGATGCTGTCCGGCGACCGGATCGAGGCCTGCGGCCTGCACCGGTGGCCGCTGCCCGCGCTTCCCGCCTCCGTCGTGCCCGCCGCGCAGTCTCCGGATCAGTCTTCGTGGCCTGATGAGGATCCGGTGATCCTCGTCTCGGACCTGGACCCGCCGTTCGACGCCGACCGGGCCGCGAACGGGACCCCTGTGCCGGTGCTCGTCTACCGGCCTCCGTCGCTCGTCGTCGGCGTCGGGTCCTCGCGCGGCGTCTCAGCCGACGAAGTCCTCGCCACCGTCGACGCGGCGCTCGCGGCCGGCGGCCTGTCCGCGGCGTCCGTCTCGCACCTCGCCTCGATCGACCTGAAGGCCGACGAGGCCGGGCTGTGCGAGGCGGCCGAGCGGCGCGGCTGGACGCTGGTCTTCCACCCGGCCGCCGCGCTGGCCCCGATCCCGGTGCCGAACCCCTCGCCGCGGGTCGAGGAGGAGACCGGCAGCCCCTCGGTCGCCGAGGCCGCGGCCCGCTTCGCCGGGATCGGCCGGCCGCTGTCCGACCTGGTCGTGGAGAAGGTGAAATCCGCCCGCAACGTGCCGATGGCCACGGCCGCGGTCGCCCGGCTGCGCCCGCGCGGCCGGCTGGCCCTGATCGGGCTCGGGCCCGGCGCCCGGGACCTGCTGACCCCGCGCGCGGTCGAGGAACTGCGGCGCGCCTCGGTCGTGGTCGGGCTGGACCAGTACGTTGCGCAGGTCGAGGACCTGCTGCGGCCGGGCACCGAGATCGCGGCCAGCGGCCTGGGCGCGGAGGAGGAGCGGGCCCGGACCGCCGTGTACCTGGCGCGCACCGGCCGCGCCGTGGCGCTGGTCGGCTCAGGCGACGCCGGGATCTACGCGATGGCCTCGCCAGCCCTCGACCAGGTGGTCGCGGACGACATCGACGTGGTCTGCGTCCCCGGGATCACGGCCGCGGCCGCCGCCGCCGGGCTGCTCGGCGCGCCGCTCGGGCACGACCACTGCGCGATCTCGCTCTCCGACCTGCACACGCCGTGGCCGGCGATCGAGCGCAGGGTGCGCGCCGCGGCGGAGGGCGATTTCGTGGTCTGCTTCTACAATCCGCGCTCCCGGCAGCGGGACTGGCAACTCGGCGCGGCGCTGGGGATCCTGGCCGGGCACCGGCCGGCGCAGACGCCGGTGGGCTGGGTCCGCAACGCCTCCCGGCCGGACGAGTCCGTCGGGGTGTCCACGCTGGCCGACTTCGATCCGGCGCTCGCCGACATGTACACCGTGGTCGTCGTCGGCTCGTCCCAGTCGCGGCTCGTCGCAGGGCGCTTCGTCACACCGCGGGGGTACGAATGGTCGCAGTGACGACGGCAGTGACGATGGGTTCGGCGGCACCGGCCGGGCCCGGCCGCCTGGTCGCGCGGATCGGCGCCTGCCAGGGATGCGGCGCGTGCCTGCTCACCTGTCCCACACATGCGATTCGCCCGCGCGGCGGCACGCTGATCGTCCGCGACGAGATCTGTACCGGCTGTGGCGAGTGCGTCGAGGTGTGCCCGGTTGACGCCATCGACCTCGCCACCGACCTCGGCTCAGCCGGGCAGGCGGCCGCCCCATGGTGAGAGACGTCCACCCGATCGAGCAGGAGTCGTACGCGATCCTGCGCGCCCGGCTCGGCGCCAGATATCCGGGGTCTGACGCGCTGCCCCCGTTGGCGCGCGCGGTGATCGAGCGAGTCGTGCACGCCAGCGCAGACCTCGACTACGCCGAGGACCTCGCGCTCCCGGGCGAGGACACGCTCGCCGCCGCGGTCCGCGCGCTGCGCGACGGCGCGCCGATCGTGGCCGACGTGGCCATGGTCGCGGCCGGGATCACCAAGCGGGCCGCGGTATGCCGCATCGGCGATGAGCGCGCGAGCCGTCTCGCCGCGGAGCAGAACCTGACCCGATCCGCCGCCGCGCTGCGCCTCGCCGCGCAGGAGACCGGCCCCGGCGCGATCTACGTGATCGGATGCGCTCCCACGGCCCTCTTCGAGCTCGTCGACCATCCGGCGGCGTACCGGCCGCGGCTCGTCGTCGGCCTGCCGGTCGGCTTCGTCGGCGCCGCCGAGTCCAAGGCCGCGCTGCGCGAGGCGGGCGCCGCCGCCGGCCTGCCTTCGATCTCGAACATCTCGGCCAAGGGCGGGTCGGCGGTCGCCGCCGCCGCACTCAATGCCCTGCTCTACTGGGAGGCTGCGGCATGACGACGCCGTCACTGCTGATCGTCGGGCACGGCACGCGGGACGAGGCCGGCGCGCGGGAGTTCCGCCGGTTCGCCGAGCGTGTGGCCCGGCGCGGCGCCGACCGGCCGGCGGCGCTGCACGAACGGCCCGCGGGCGTCGCAGGGGGCTTCATCGAGCTCTCCCGGCCCCCGCTGCGCGAGGCGGTCGCCGACCTGGTCGCCCGCGGCCTGAGCGACGTGGTCGCGGTCCCGTTGATCCTGCTGGCCGCCGGGCACGCGAAGGGCGACATCCCGGCCGCGCTGGCCCGCGAGCGCGAGCGCTGCCCGGGGCTGCGGACCCGGT
>DASYAE010000294.1:0-25776 GCA_036501535.1 Actinocrinis sp.
TACCTGGGGCGACGCGGCCGTTTCCGCTCAGAACTTACGGGAGGCCACACGCCATGAATGGGCATATCCAGGATCGATGGTTCAAGACCGAGATCGGTTCGGACGGAAAGCGTAGACGAGTCCAGACCGAACGGCACGGCACTGGAAAGCGGTACCGCGCCCGCTACGTCGGTCCGGACGGCAAGGAGCACAGCGAGTCGTTCCCCGACCGGCAGCGCCGACAAGCCGTCGAATGGCTCGACCGCATCAAAGCCGACATGTCTCGGGGTCAGTATATTGACCCAAGCGCGGGCCGCATCTCCTTCCAGGATTATGCACGTACTTGGCTCTCCGGGCTTACGATCGAAGCGACCAGCATCGAAGCGACTGAATTGCGTCTTCGGCTGCATGTCTTCCCGCGTCTCGGAGCGCGCCCCCTCAATGGCATTCAGCCTGCGGATGTCCGGCAGTGGTCGCGAGACATACAAGATGCGGGGCTTGCGGCTTCGTATCAGCGGGTCATCTTCGCCAATCTGTCGGCGGTGCTCAGTGCCGCCGTTGATGACGGGCTTATCTCCCGCAATCCCTGTCGAGCGAACTCCGTGCGCGCTCCGAGGCCGGATGCACGAAAAGTCCGGCCCTGGTCTGCTGACAAGGTGTTCCGGGTGCGGACGGCGCTGCCGGAGCAATACAGGGCGATGGTTGACGCTGGAGCTGGCTGCGGGCTACGGCAGGGCGAAATCTTCGGGCTCGCAGTCGATGAAATCGACTTCGTTACCGGTATTGTCCACGTCACCCGTCAAATCAAAGTGCTGGGAAGCCGCCTGGTCTTCGCACCACCGAAGGGCAACAAGGTTCGTGAGGTGCCGCTGCCGGATGCGGTCGCCGGTGAGCTCTCGCGGCACATCACGCTGCGCCCGCCGCTAGAGGTCACGCTGCCGTGGCGCACCCACAGCGGCCCACTTGTCACGGCGCCACTCCTGTTCTACACGCGGGAACACAGCGCTCTGCATCGCAGCTACTTCAACCCGTATGTCTGGAAGCCCGCCCTTGTCAGCGCTGGTGCGTTGCCCGCTCGGCGGCCAGGGGCGTCGCGCTACGAGCCGTCCAGAGACCAGGGCATGCACGCGCTGCGGCACTTCTACGCGTCGGTGCTTCTGGACGCGGGGGAGAGCATCAAGGCTCTAAGTGAATACCTCGGGCACAGCGATCCGGGCTTCACGCTGCGCACCTATACGCACCTGATGCCAAGCAGCGCGAGCCGTACTCGCAACGCTGTCAGCGCGGTCTTCGATGCCGCTGCGAAGCGCTGCGCCGCGGAGACCACGGAACACGAGTGACCGCATGGCGAGGTCCCGCCGACGAACGTGTCGGCGGGGCCTCTTTGCATGATCACGGCCCGTGCACGGCCCAAAGAGCCGGTTTACCAGGGCTGACCTGCACTGTTCCTAGATGTCGTAGTACAGGTCGAACTCGTACGGGTGCGGGCGCAGCCGGACCGGGTCGATCTCGGCGGTGCGCTTGTACTCGATCCAGGTCTCGATCAGGTCCGGGGTGAAGACGTTGTCCGCGGTCAGGTAGTCGTGGTCGGACTCGAGGGCCTCGAGGACGGCCGGCAGCGAGCCGGGGACCTGGGGGACCGCGGCGTGCTCGTCCGGGGGCAGCTCGTAGAGGTCCTTGTCCACCGGGGCGATCGGCTCGATCTTGTTCTTCACGCCGTCGAGGCCGGCCAGCATCATCGCGGCGAAGGCGAGGTACGGGTTCGAGGACGGGTCGGGCACCCGGAACTCGATCCGCTTGGCCTTGGGGTTCGCGCCGGTGATCGGGATGCGCACGCAGGCGGAGCGGTTGCGCTGGGAGTAGACCAGGTTGACCGGGGCCTCGTAGCCGGGCACCAGGCGGTGGTAGGAGTTCACCGTCGGGTTGGTGAAGGCCAGCAGGCTCGGGGCGTGCCGCAGCAGGCCGCCGATGTAGTGCCGGGCCACGTCGGACAGGCCCGCGTAGCCGATCTCGCTGTAGAACAGCGGGTTGCCGTCCTTCCACAGCGACTGGTGCGTGTGCATGCCCGAGCCGTTGTCGCCGAACAGCGGCTTCGGCATGAAGGTGACCGTCTTGCCGGCCGCCCACGCGGTGTTCTTGACGATGTACTTGAACTTCATCAGGTCGTCGCCGGCCGCGAGCAGCGTGTTGAACCGGTAGTTGATCTCGGCCTGGCCGGCGGTGCCCACCTCGTGGTGCGCCCGCTCGACCGTGAGGCCCGCGGCGATCAGGTTCTGCACGATCGCGTCGCGCAGGTCGCCGTAGTGGTCGTAGGGCGCGACCGGGAAGTAGCCGCCCTTGTAGCGGACCTTGTAGCCGAGGTTGCCGCCCTCCTCCTCGCGCCCGGTGTTCCAGTGCCCGGACTCGGAGTCGATGTGGTACATCCCGCCGTTGACCGTGGTCTCGTAGCGCACCGAGTCGAACACGTAGAACTCGGCCTCGGGGCCGAAGTACGCGGTGTCGGCGATGCCGGTCTTGCGCAGCGACTGCTCGGCCTTGCGCGCCACGTTGCGTGGGTCCCGGGAGTAAGGCTCGCCGGTCAGCGGGTCGTGGATGAAGAAGTTGATGTTGAGCGTCTTCTCCTTGCGGAACGGGTCCACGATCGCCGAACCGGCGTCCGGCATCAGCTGCATGTCGGATTCGTGGATCGCCTGGAAGCCGCGGATCGACGAGCCGTCGAAGGCCAGCCCGTCGGTGAACACCGAGGCGCCGAAGGACTCCGCCGGAACGGTGAAGTGCTGCATGACGCCCGGCAGGTCGCAGAATCGGACGTCGACGAACTTCACGCCTTCGTCACTGATGTACTTCAGCACATCCTCGTCGCTCTGGAACATCGGTCTCCTCCTAGACCCGGGTCCGCGCCGTCCGGCTGCGCTGGGCGAACAGACGGGGATCGGCGCGTGCGCGGGCTCATTCGTGTGGGGTCATTCGTGTGGTGTGCTGCGTTGGTCGGCCAGACGCGCGGGCCCCCACACGGACCGCCGGCTGCCCACCATGGGCCTGAGCGCTCCGCCCGGAGCACCGGAAACTGCCTCACAGGCTCTGGCCGGAAACGATAGGCAGGGGCCATTTCCCGCCCATGTCCCTTTTGTTTCCTGTGGGTTACGCGGGTGACCGGCATCGTAGTCTGCCACACCGTGCATAAGGGACAGGCGCGCTGGGTCCCCGGGGCGGGGCGGAGCGGCGTTTTCCCGGCGGCTACCGTGGTCGGTATGAAGCAGCAGCCCGCCGCGCGGCCGTCCAAGGGCGCGGCGAAGAACCCGCCGAAGAAGCCGGCGCCTGTTACCGGCAGTTCTCGGGACAGCTCCCGGAACAAGGCTGGGGCCAAGAAGGCCGTTTCCGACGTCCCGCCGGACGCAGCGCCGGCAGCGGCCGCCGTCGGCTCCACCCGCGCCGCGCTCGGCGGCTGGCTGGAGGGGCCCCGGTTCGACGCCGACCCGGACGAGCAGAGCCGGTACCGGGGCGAGCGGCTCGGCCTTCCGGAGAGCGGTCCGGGGGCGTTGGCCGGGCAGGGGCGGCGGCTCGGTGCGCTGTGCGTCGACTGGGCCATCGCCTACCTCATCGTGCTGGCCATCGGCTGGCGGCCGAGCAGCGCCGCGGGCCAGTGGGGCGTGGTCGGCATCTTCGCGGCGGAGCACGTCCTGCTGCTGTCCACGCTGGGCTACACGATCGGCAAGCGGCTGTTCGGCACCCGGGTCGGCAAGCTCGGCGGCCCGATCACCCCGCTGCACGTGCTGGGCCGCACCGTCCTGCTCCTGCTGGTCATCCCGGCCGTGATCTGGGATCGGGACGGCCGCGGCCTGCACGACCGGCTCGTCGGCACGGTCGAGGTGCTGCGCTGAGCGCAGCCGGCCTCGGCCGCCGGCCGTCCGCCCCCAGGTTTCCGACAGATGTCGGCGATGTTTCGGCGCTGTGATGTTCCGGCGCGGTGTTGTTTAGGGGCAGTGCTGTTTCGGCCGTCCTCGGCCGGTCGCCGCGCCGGATCTGACGCTACTTCAGGTTCCCCCGCGGGATCCGGCCGCCGCGCGGGATCGGGCCCTTCGGCATGATCCGGTCGATCGGGTTTCCGGCGACCGCCTTGAGCCGGTTCGAGTACTCCACCACCTGCGGTCCCGTCAGCTTCCGGCCGCGCAGCCCGATCTTGGTCACGTGCTGGTTCAGCCGGCCCAGCGGGATCTGGCCGGCGTCGGCGTCGTCGCCCACGATGATCGATTCGACCTCGACGTCCGGGCCGAGGTAGCGGGAGATCGCCCTGCGCTCGCTCGCGATCAGCTGGTTCAGCCGGTTCGGGTTGCCCTCGCCGACCAGCAGGACGCCGCCGCGGCCGATCAGCCGGTGCACCAGGTCCTGCTGCCGGTTGAACTGCACCCCGGTGCTCATCGTCCACTTGCCGCGCTTGAGGCTCTGCTCCAGCACGCTGGCCGCAGCCCCGGTCTCGCCCTCGATCCGCTTGTACGCCGCGCGCTGCACCCGCCGCGAGAGCGTCATCACCGCCGCCGCGAGCCCGCCGATCACCATCAGCAGCACCGTGATGACGAGAGAGAAGACGGGGGCCGTGGCGAGATCGTGCTTGTCGACGCTGAAGAAGGCGAGCACGAGCAGGAGCACCGCGACGCCGCCGCCCCAGCCCGCCACGGCGAGGGTCAGCTTCGGGTCGAGCTTCTTCGTGACCCGGTAGGCGAAGAAGATCTGCTTGACGCGCCCGGTCGGCGGCTCAAGCTGGTCCATCGGCTCGGCGGCCGGTTCGGGGGAGGTGTTACGCGCCATGGGGCACAGGATAAGTCCCCGGAGCGTCGGCGTCAGAATCGCCTGCGGATGCTGTGATCCTCCCGCAACAGATCGGCGGCCGGAACAGGGCCGCGCGCAGTCGTCCGGCAGTCCTCCGGCGGCCCTCCCGATGCCTTCCCCAGCCGCTACCCGGTCGCTACTGCCGCGCCTCGACCGCCTGCCGGTACAGCCGCCCGGCCCGGTACGACGAGCGCACCAGCGGCCCGGACATCACGCCGGCGAAGCCGATCTGCTCGGCCTCCTCGCGCAGTTCGACGAACTCCTCCGGCTTGACCCAGCGCTCGACCGGATGGTGCCGCGGCGAGGGCCGCAGGTACTGGGTGATGGTGATCAGCTCGCAGCCGGCCCCGTGCAGGTCGCGCAGCGCCTGCGAGATCTCCTTCCGCTCCTCGCCCATGCCGAGGATCAGGTTCGACTTGGTGACCAGCCCGGCCGCGCGGGCCTGCCGGATCACGTCGAGCGAGCGGTCGTAGCGGAACGCCGGGCGGATCCGCTTGAAGATCCGCGGCACCGTCTCCACGTTGTGCGCGAGCACTTCGGGCTCGGCGGCGAAGACCTGCTCGAGCAGTTCCGGCACCCCGTTGAAGTCCGGGATCAGCAGTTCGACGCCGGTGCCGGGCACCTGCCGGTGGATCTCGCGCACCGTCTCGGCGTAGAGCCACGCGCCGCCGTCCGGCTGGTCGTCCCGCGCGACACCGGTGACCGTCGCGTACTTCAGGCCCATCGAGGCGACCGACTCGCCGACCCGGCGCGGCTCGTCCCGGTCCAGCGCGGCCGGCCGGCCGGTGTCGATCTGGCAGAAGTCGCAGCGCCGGGTGCACTGCTCGCCGCCGATCAGGAAGGTCGCCTCGCGGTCCTCCCAGCACTCGAAGATGTTCGGGCAGCCGGCCTCCTGGCAGACCGTGTGCAGGCCCTCGCGCTTCACCAGCGCTTGTAGCTCGGTGTACTGCGGGCCCATCTTCGCCCGGGTCTTGATCCAGGCCGGCTTCTTCTCGATCGGCGTGGCGCTGTTGCGCACCTCCAGGCGCAGCAGCTTGCGGCCGTCCGGCCCGAAGGACGCGCCGGAAGGCCCGGCGGCGACGGAATCCGCGGTGTCCGCGGTCGCCGTGGACCCGGCGGCCACACCGTTCTCTGCGATCGTCACGCCCGGCTCTCCTCGACTCCGACTCTTGACACTCTCGTCGACTGTGCTCGTCTGTGGCTCGTTCCCCCGTGCACCGCTTCCAGCCTAAGCTGCCGCGGCCTCTGCTTTCGCTTCTGCCTTCGTCTTGTCCTTGTCCCTGACCCGGTCCGTCGCTGCGCCTTTGGGCCGCACGAGCAGCGGCAGGTGCCGCTCGACGATCGGCAGCATCTCCTCGACGATGACGGTCCGGCCGAGCTCCCGGCTCAGCGTCGTGACGCCCGCGTCGCGGATGCCGCAGGCCACGATCCGGTCGTACCAGCTCAGGTCGTTCTCGCAGTTCAGGGCGAAGCCGTGCATCGTGACGCCCTGCGCGAACCGCATGCCGAGCGCGGCGACCTTGCGGTCCTGCTCGCCTTTCGAGTCCTGCACCCACACGCCGGAGCGCCCCTTCACCCGCACCGTCTCCAGGCCCACCTCGGCGCAGGCCTCGATGACGACCTGCTCGACCCTGCGGACGAAGTCCACCACGTACACGCCCTCGGGCATTTTCACGATCGGGTAGCCCACCAGCTGGCCGGGGCCGTGCCAGGTGATCTTCCCGCCGCGGTCCACGTCCACCACGGGTGTTTCGTCGAACGGCCGGTCCAGCGGCTCGGTGCGCTTGCCGGCGGTGTAGACCGCCGGGTGCTCCAGCAGGATGACCGCGTCCGGCACCTGGTCAAGGACCCGGGCCGCGTGCCGGGCCCGCTGGTCCGCCCAGGCCCGGTGATAGTCGACCCGCTGCTCGCCGAAGCCGGCCCGGATGATTTCGAGTTCGCCCACGGTTAAGACTCTACGACGGGCCCGGAACGCGGCTTGAACGACGCCTTTCGGCGGTCCGCCGCAGGGGAGGCGCGTCCTGGCGGGCCCGGGATCGGGCTCCTGCCCGCGTGATCTCCATCACAATTCGACTCACGCGCATCGCCTGCGGTCACCGGCGTCCGGAATCCGCAACCCGGTCAAGGTCTTCGAGCACCGCCGCGGCCGCGCGGCTGCCCGAGCGCAGCGCGCCCTCCACGTTCGGAAGGTCGCGGTGGTCGCCGCACACGTACAGGCCCTTGATGATCCGCACCGGCCGGGAGAAGTTGTACGGCGAGCGCAGGGTCACCAGGCCCCGGTCGGTATGTCGGATGTCCAGGGTCTGCCACCGGCTCATGTCGGTGCCGTGGATCGTGCCGAGCCGGCTGCGCACCGCCCTGTCCAGCGCCCCCGGATCGCGGCCGTCCCCGCCGGTCACCGAGGTCGCGATCAGCGCCCTTCCCGGGGGCGCCAGGGTCGCGGCGGCCCGGCTCATCACGGCCGTGCGCGCGATCGGCGAGCTCGGCGCGGCGTCGAGCACCACCTGCGGCGGCTCGAAGTCCTCGGGCAGCTCGCCGTCGTCGGCGACGTGCCAGAGCGTCGTCACGGCCCGCATCTCGGGTTCGAACACCCCGGGGATCAGCTCGTACGCGGCGCGCGGATCGGCTGCGACTATCACGGCGCGGGTGTCTATCCGCCCGGCGTCCGTCGTGACGCGGTACGTGTGCACAGTGCGCACCTTCGCCGATAGGTGCAGCGCGCCCTCGGGCAGTTGCCGGGCCAGAGCCTCGGCCAGCGCGCCGATTCCCTGCTCCGGCACCGCGAACCGGCCGTGCACCAGCAGCCGCAGCAGCCAGTCCGCGCCGCGGATCGACGAGGCCAGGTCCTCGTCCGCGGCCAGCCCGGCCAGCAGCGGCCGCAGGATCTGGTCCACCAGCTGCGTGGAGAAGCCGCGCAGCTCGAAGGAGTCCGCGGCCGCGTGCTCCGGCCCGGCCAGCGCCCGGTCGAGACCGCCGATGGCGAGCCGGTGCACCAGCCGGGAGATCCGCATCTTGTCCTGGGCCGAGCCGGCCGCGGCGCGGATGCCCGCGGCGACCCGGCGCGCTCCGCCGGACCCGGTGCCGAAGGAGAGCCGGCGCTCCTCCTGCTGGATGCTGACGCCGTCGGCGAACTCGGCCAGCCGCAGCCCGGCCGGGTCGGCCGCGGCCCGCACCGCGGTCCAGGCGGTGTGCACCAGATGGTCGCCCTCCGCGAGGGTGTAGCCGTCGACGCGCCGCCCGCGGGCCCGGCCGCCGGGCCGGTCCGCCTGCTCGGCCACCGCCACCTCGAGCCCGGCCGCGGCCAGCTCGACCGCCGCGGCCAGCCCGGCCAGCCCCGCCCCGATGACGCACACGTCTACGCGCATTCGCTACCCAGCCCCAGCCGATTCCGGCCTTTCCAGCCCGATTCCGCCAGGCTTCTACCCGCGCCGCAGAGCTTAAGAACGTGCATCCGCGCGTATAGGGGCACCTGTCTCACGCGGCGCGGCGCTGGTGGTGCATATCACACGTTTCATACGGATCACACGGCGTCAGCCCTTCGTCGCGCCGAGTGTCAGGCCGGAGACGAACTGTTTCTGCAGCGCGATGAACACCGCCAGCGTCGGCACCGCCACGATCAGCGCCGCCGCCGAGATCAGGTTGTTGTTGACGAAGAACTGGCCCTGCAGGTTGTTCAGCGCCGCGGTGATCGGCCGGTTTGCGCCGGTCTGCATCAGCACGGTGGCCCAGAAGAAGTCGTTGTAGATCCAGGTGAACTCGAGCGTGGCGAGAGCGGCCAGCACCGGGCGGCACAGCGGCAGGATCACCTGCCGGTACTGCCGCCACTCGGAGGCGCCGTCCACCCGGGCGGCCTCGGTCAGCTCGTGCGGGATCGTGCGCATGTAGTTCGAGAGCACGAAGGCGCAGAAGCCGGTCTGGAAGGCGACGTTGATCAGGATCAGGCCGAGGAACGAGTCGTCCAGGTATCCGGAATCCGACAGCCAGGACGGCAGCGGGATCATCAAGTACAGCTTGTACAGGGGCGTGATGATGGCCTGCTGCGGCAGCAGGTTGCCCGCGGTGAAGATCATCAGCAGCACGATGTTGATCTTGAAGCTGTGCCGCGCCACCACGAAGCCGACCATGCTGGCCAGGAACAGCGTCAGCACCAGCGCCGGAATGGTGATGACGAACGAGTTGCGGAAGTACAGCGGCAGGTCGCCCTGGCTCCAGGCGTTGGAGAAGTTGGTGAAGTTGTAGGTGCCGCCGAACGAGACGTAGCCGTGCGTCTGCGTGCTCGCATACGGTCGCAGGGCGGTGTAGAGCGCGTAGAGCAGCGGGGCGAGCCAGACGAGGCAGGTGCCGATGAGGAAGATGTGCAGGGCGGCGCGCACCGGGCGGGCCGGCCGGCGGTAGGGCCTGTCGGCGCGGCCCCGCCGCGCGGCCAGGCCGCCGGGCTGCTGGGCGTCGGTGGCGGCGGTCACGAGCGGCGGTCCTTCCGGAAGGTGGTGTAGACGTAGGGCACGACGAAGGCCAGGGAGATGACCAGCAGCACGGTGGCCAGCGCCGAGCCGAAGCCGATCCGGCTGGTCTCGCCGATGATGTTGTCGGTGATCAGGACCGAGAGCAGTTCGAGGCCGTTGGTGCCCTGGTTGACGATGTAGACGATGTCGAACGCGCGCAGCGACTCGATCACCGTGACCACCATGACCACGATGTTCACCGAGCGCAGCGCGGGCCACACCACGTGCCGGAAGGAGACCCACTCGTTGGCCCCGTCGAGCTGCGCGGCCTCGACCTGGGACGGGTCGACCGACTTCAGCCCGGCCAGGTACAGGATCATGATGTAGCCGGTCTGCCGCCAGCAGGCCATGATCAGCACGGCCCAGATGTTCAGGTGCGGGTCGCCGAGCCAGTCCACCAGGTTGCTCTGCTTGGTGTGCCCGGTCAGGTTGTTGATCAGGCCCTGGGTCGGCGAGAAGACCAGCTCGGTCATGAAGCCGATCAGCGCCAGCGAGAGCACCACCGGCAGGAAGATGACGCTCTGGTAGACCCGGGAGAACCGCATCTGCTTGTTGAGCTGCGTCGCCAGGTAGAGGCCGAGCGGCAGCGGCACCGCGAAGAACACCGCGAGCCACAGCAGGTTGTGCTCGATCGCGGGCGGGAACTCGGGGTAGATGGTGAACATCACCCGGTAGTTCTGCAGGCCCGCGCCGGTGATCTGGGACAGGCCGCCGATGCCGTTCCAGTTGGTGAACGACAGCACGATGGTGGCCAGGGCCGGAATCCACACCAGGCCGACGGTGAGGATGGTCGGCACGCCGGCCATCAGGGTCAGGGTGAGCCGGTCGCGGGCGCCGAGGCGGGTCACCGAGTTCCGGCGTTTCGGCCGCCGGGCGGCCGGCTGCGCGGGGGCCGGTGCGGACACCGGGGTTGTGGACGCCGGGTTCATGGACACCGGACAGCGCTCCTCGAGGTCGAAGTCGTGGCGTGGCGGGGGAGGCCGGGGACGCCCGGGGACGCGACGGCGCGCCTGCGCCGCTCTCCCCGTCCGGGGGAGCGGCGCAGGCGCCGTGCCGGGGGTGCGGCCCCGGCACCCGTCGGCGCCGCGGCGTCAGCCGCTGGTCGCCCAGATGGTCTTGGCCTGGGCCGCGATGTTGGTGAGCATCGACGAGGTCGAGGTCGGGTCGTTGAGCCAGGACTGGATCGCCGGCAGCATGACCGGGTCGGCGAAGTCCGGCCGGGTGTCCCGGTCCATGAACTGCGAGATGTTCTTCGCCGAGTTGATCAGCGAGATCGACCCGGACTGCGGCGTGGTGTACTTCGTGGTGTTCGCGCCCTGGGCGGCCGCGATGTCGGCCGGGTTCGCGGCCAGCCACAGCTGCTGCGCGTTGACCGTCCCGAGGTATTCCAGCAGCGTGGCGGCGCCGCTGGCGTTCTTCGGCTTGCGGCTGACCATGAAGCCGTCGATCGGCGCCTCCACCGAGTCCTGCCCGTGCGCCGAGCTGATCTCCGGGAAGGCGAAGAAGCCGAGGTCGTCCGCGTTGGCGCCGGTGAAGATGGTGCCGATCTGGTCGAGGCCGAGCACCATCATGCCGGCCTGCTTGTTCAGCAGCTGGTTGGCGCCCTCCTGCCAGGTCAGGCCGAGGAATCCGGCCGAGTAGAAGGGGATCAGCTGCTTCCACTGGTCGAACACCGCGGCCACCTGCGGGGTGTTCCAGTCCTGGCCGTTGCGCATCAGGTCGATGTGGAACTGGAACCCGTTGATGCGCATGTTGAGATAGTCGAACGTGCCCATCGCGGGCCAGCCGTCCTTGTCGGTGAAGGCGATCGGGATCAGCCCGTCGCCCTTCATCTTGTTGGCCAGCGCGATGAAGTCGTCCCAGCTGGTCGGCGCGGTGTAGCCCTTCGAGGCCCACAGGCTCTTGCTGTAGTAGACGGCCCACGGGTAGTAGTCGAACGGCACGAAGTAGTAGTGGCCGTCGGAGCCCTTGCTCTGGGCCTTCATCGCGGCGCTGTAGTGGCCGCCGATCTTGTCCCAGACGTCGTCCACGTTCGAGGCCAGGCCCTGATCGGCGAAGAACTGGCAGCGCTCGCCGGCGAACCAGTCGAACACGTCCTGCGGGTTGCCCTGCAGGTAGGTGGTGATGTTGTTCTGGAACGTGTTGTGGTCGACCCAGTTGACGTCGACCGTGAGCCCGGTGGCCTTCTCGGCGGCCGAGAACACGGACTGGTAGGCGCCCTTGGGCTGGGGGACCGCGGCGTTGGACCCCAGCGTGACGGTCTTGCTCGAGCCGCCGCCCGAGCCGGAGCTGGAACAGGCCGCCAGCGACGGGACCGCGGCGATCCCGGCGGCGGCCAGCATGCCTTTCAGGGCGGTGCGGCGGCTGAGCCGGTTCTGCCAGGCCGCCGGCGGCGCGTCGTCCGCGCCGCCTGGTGAGGTGGGTCTGTTGAACGAGGTCACTTTCCTCTTCCTCCGGAGCTGAGGGAGCCGATGTGGAGACCTGTCGTGGGCTTCAGAGCGACCGAGGGCGTGCGCGGTTCGGCGGCGGTCGCGCCGCCGGGAACCGTGAACTGCTGTGATCGAACGACGCCATTCGGACACGTACAAACGAGAACTAGTGCGGGAGTACTCACTTAATCGAACGAGAATCACCAAGCTTCTCCCGAGGGAACTGCCAGGCGGGCCAGTCTGTCAAGCAGTCGTAGTCAAAATGAAACAGAGTCACACGGTGGAGTTTGCTCTGGTGTGCTCGAGCCTGGCGAGCTACTGTGACATTCCGACAGCTCGGCACAGTCTTCCGGGTCGGCACCGTGCTCAACGTTCTTCTGTGTTGATATCGTGCGGACTTGTTCGAATCTGTCCGATTCCGGCGCGTACGGCGGCACGAGACCGTACGGGCAGCACGGCAGGCGAAGGGGCGGCGGTCCGATGTTGGCGGCGCAGCGGCAGGCCTGGATCCTCGAGGAGATCCGGCGCTCGGGCGCGATCCGGGTCAGCGACCTGACGCGCGCGCTGTCGGTCTCCGACATGACCGTGCGCCGCGACCTCGACGCGCTGGCCCGCAAGGGCCTGATCGACAAGGTGCACGGCGGGGCGACCGTGCGCCAGCCCGGCTCCACCGACGAGCCCGGCTTCGAGGCGAAGGTCGGGCGCGAGCGCCGGGCGAAGGACGCCATCGCGCACCGCGCCGCCGCGCTGGTCCGCCCGGGCACCGCGATCGGGGTGACCGCGGGCACGACGACGCACGCGTTCGCGCTGGCGATGGCCGGGATCCCGGACGTCACGGTGGTGACGAACTCGCTGCGGGTCGGCGAGATGCTGCACGCGCACGGCGTGCCGAGCCAGACGGTCATCCTCACCGGCGGCATGCGCACCCCGTCCGACGCGCTGGTCGGCCCGGTCGCCATCCAGTCGATCAGGGCGCTGCACCTCGACTGCGTCTTCATGGGCGTGCACGGGATGGACGACACGGCCGGCTTCACCTCGCCCAACCTGATGGAGGCGGAGACCAACAGGGCCCTGATCGACGCGGCCCGCCGCGTGGTGGTGCTGGCCGACCACACCAAGTGGGGCGTGGTCGGCCTCTGCGCCATCGCCGACCTGACCGAGGCCGCCGTGCTGGTGACCGACCCGCACTTGGAGGACGAGGCGCGCGAACTGCTCTCCGAGCGGGTCGGCGAACTCGTGCTCGCCGATCCCGACGCGGACGAGGAGGGCGTGGTCAGGGGGCTCGGCACCGGTATCGGCGACCGCGTCGGTATCGGCTCCTCAACCAGCGCCGCGACCGGCATCGGGTAGCCGCGTACGGCACCCGACGTTACCCGCCAGTAGGATGGCGGTCCCGCGGCAATGCGGCCGAGGTCGGGAGGCGCACTGGTGGGCGAGGCGTTCTACGAGCAGATCGCGGCGGACGGCTTCCGCTCGACGGATCACACGGTCGGACCGTGGTCCCTCGACAGCCAGCACATGGGCCCGCCGGCCGCGCTGCTGGTCCGGGAACTGGAGCGGTGCGCGCCGCGGGCGGACGCGGTGCTCTGCCGGCTGGTCTTCGAAGTGCTCGGGCCGGTCCCGATCAGCGAACTGACGGTGCGGACCGCGGTCGAGCGGCCGGGCCGGTCGGTCGAGCTGCTCGGGGCCGAAATACTCGTCGCAGGCCGGCTGGTGGTCCGCGCCCGCGCCTGGCGCGTCGCCCACAGCGACACGTCCGCGGTCGCCGGCGGCGGCCCCGGCCCGCTGCCCGCGCCGGAGCGCGGCACCGACCTGGAGATCCCGTCCAACTGGCGCCGCGGCTATCTCGAGGCGACGCAGTGGCGGGCGATCGAGGGCGGCATGAACGGCGCCGGCCGGGCGACCGTCTGGGGGCGCACGAGAGTCGACGTGGTGCAGGGCGAGGAGGCCTCGCCGCTGCAGCGCCTGTGCGCGATCGCCGACTCGGCGAACGGCCTGTCCGCCCGCCTGGACGGCCGCGCCTGGCTGTTCATCAACACCGATCTGAGCATCCATCTGCACACGCAGCCGGCCGGCGACTGGTTCGCCCTGGACGCCGAGACCGTGATCGGCCCGACCGGTGCGGGCCTCTCGAACACCACGTTGCACGACATCGACGGCCCGGTCGGCCGCTCTGCGCAGTGCCTCCTGGTGCGCCCGCAGGCGTAGAGCTTCGGAGATCAGCTCAGCGGCGCCAGCGCCTCGGCCAGCGGAGCGAGCACCGCAGGGTTGTATGGCGCCGGCAGGATGCAGATCGCCAGGTCCAGACCCTGCTCGCCGAGCGCCGCCACCTCGTCGACGGCCGCGGCGATGTCCTCCGGCTTGTCCGACTTCAGCCGGATGTGGCTGGAGAGGGTGATCTCCTTCGGGTCGCGCCCGACGTCCGCGCAGTGCGCGTGGAGCACGTCGCGCTTGTGCGCGAACTCCTGCGGCGTGCCGCCGACGAAGTTCCAGTGCTGCGCATAGAGCGCCGTGGTGCGCAGGGTGCGCTTCTCGCCGCCGCCGCCGATGCAGATCGGCGGGTGCGGACGCTGCGGGCCCTTCGGCTCGCAGCGCGCGCCGGCCAGCTGGTAGTAGGTGCCGGAGAAGTCGGTGGTCTCCTGCGAGAGCAGGCCGATCAGCACCTGGCAGGCCTCTTCGAAGCGGTCGCTGCGCTCGCGCAGGCCGCCGAGCTCGATGCCGTACGCACCGGACTCCTCCACGTTCCAGCCCGCGCCGATGCCGAGCTCCAGCCGGCCGCCGGACATCACGTCGAGGGTCGCGGCCATGTTGGCCAGCACCGCGGGGTGCCGGTAGTGGATGCCGGTCACCAGGATGCCGAGCCGCAGCCGCCGGGTCGCCTGGGACAGGCCGGCCAGCGCGGTCCAGCCCTCCAGGCAGGGCCCTGACGTGTCGCCGCGGATCGGGTAGAAGTGGTCGAACAGCCAGGCGGACTCGAACAGCTCGATGCCGTCGCCCTCCCGCCAGACCGGAAGGATCTCCTGCCACGTGGTGTGGTGCGGGGTGGTCTTGAACGCGAAACGCATGGTCGGCTCCTTCGGCGTCGCCGGCCATGATATCGATCCCGGCCGGGCCGGCGATCACCGCCCCGCGCGGACCTGCGTCTCAGGGCCCGGTGACGCCGGCGCGCCGGGATCAGGTCTCGAAAGGTTGCGGATCCCGGCGTCGGGAGCGCGAATCAGGCCCGGGTGCGATATGCGACCCACGACCATCCGTAGTCCGCCCCGCTCGCTACGTGCGCGCGGTCCGCCGGGAACGTGGGGCACACACCGCCGACCAGCTGTTTCACCTCGGTGATCTGCCAGAGGTCGGCCGAGATGTAGAGCCGCGCGTTGTGCTCGCCGTTGTCGGCGTCCGAAGGCGTCTGCCCCCACACGACCAGCCGTACAGGTATCCGCGCCCGGCGTTCCGCCGGGCCGTCCGGCTGCAGCCCGAGATCCGGGCTCGCGCCGCTTCTGACCTGTTCGCGCAGGAGATGCCGTATCTCGAGAGGGCGGCCCGGATCATTGAGCGCGGCTGCGGTCATACTGGCTCCTAAGTTGCAGCTCGACTAGTGCCTGTATGGGGCGTATACGTGGCTCACAGACCGTATACGCCCCGAATACGAATCCGGCAAATCCCGCCCGGCGCGGCGCGGCCCGGCCGTCGTTGACCCGAACCGTCAGGAGCTCTCGCATGACTGATCGCATGTCAGCCCGGCACCCGGCGATCGCCGAGCACTACCGGGACCTGATCAGCAGCGGCCGGATGGGCCCGGGCGAGCGGCTGCCGACCGTCGCGGCGATCGCCGAGGAGTTCTCGGTCTCGCCGGCCACCGCGAACAAGGCCGTCAAGACCCTGGCGGACGAGCGGCTGGTGTACTCGAACCCTCAGGGCACGTACGTGGCGCCGCCGACCTACACGCTGACCCCGTACGACCGAGCCATCGCCTCGCTCAACCGGAGCCAGCCGCTGCGCTACCAGGAGAGCGCGCGGGTCACCCTCGCCGGCCCGTCCGACGCGGTCCCGGGCTACATCTACCCGCTGCTCGGCGTCACCGAGGGGGAGCGGGTCGTGCGCCGCGAGTCGGTGTACATCTACCGCGGCGCGGTCGAAGAGCTCGTGGTCTCCTGGCATCCGCCGGCCCTGGTCGAGCGCTGCCCGGAGCTGGCGCGGGACGAGCCGATCGAGGGCGGCACGCTCCAACTCGTCAAGACACGCACAGGGCGTACGCCGGTCGGCGGCGACGACTTCGCCCGCGCCCGGCGTGCCGACGAGCGCGAGGCGGGCCTGATGGGGATCGAGGCCGGAGACCCGGTGCTGGCCATCGTCGGCGACCGGCGGGACTCGGTCGGCGTGATCGAGTACGTCGAGTGCGTCTACCCGGAGCACAAGATCACCCACTATCGCTGGACCCGCTCCGAGGCGTGAGGGCCACGGGCGGATCCGGGCCGGTCCGGGGCTACAGGCCGGACGCGAAGGTGTAGGGCTGGAACGGCACGACCTTGCCCACGTCGATCTGGATCACCTTGTGCGCGGTCAGCGAGATGTCGGCCGGGTTGCCCGTGTACGCGGCGCCGTCGACGTACACGGTCAGCTGCCCCTTGGCCGGGCCGACCTGGCCGCCGGAGAGCGGCTGGTTCCACTCGGCGAAGAACTGGCCGAGCGTATACGTCTTCTGCGTCGGTGACTCGATGTGGATCACGCCGGTCGCGTCGTGCGTGTGCAGGTAGTAGAAGGCGCTGCCGGAGTCGACGAACGGCCCGTCGCTGGTCTGCTCGGTGGCCCACGGCCCCACGATCCCGATGCCGTAGGGCACGATCTTCTGCGTGCCGTTGACGTAGATGCTCAGATGCGCGTGTATGTGGTAGGCGAGCTGCTCGCTGTTGTTCGAGGTGACGCCGTCCACGCTCTGGCCGGTCAGGCCCTTCCACACCGGCGCCAGCGAGTTCGCCGGCGAGGTGTCGCCCGAGGTGTTCGCCGCGCTGTTGGTGGTGCTCATGCTCGAGGACGATCCGTGGTCCTTCGACACGCCCAGCCAGACCAGCCCGGCGACCAGCACCGCGGCCAGCAGGCCGGCCCCGGAGCCCCACACGATCTTGCGCCGCCGCTCGGCCCGGGCCTGCTCGGCGCGCAGCCGCTCGAGTTCGATCCGCCGCTGCTGGGCGCCGCCGCCCTGCTTGCCGGGCTTGGATGCCATGGCGCATTCCTCACAATTGGGCACACTGTCCTGCCGCGACAGCATATGAAAGAAACCTGAACGCCATCTCAGAGTCGCCGCCGCCGCACACACGGCAAGGCCGCGGCGGAGACCCGCTCCGCCGCGGCCGTTGCTTCAAGCCTTGCGCCGCGCGACCGTCCCGGCCGCCGTCCGCCGAGGTCAGAGCCCCAGCTCGGACTCGAACCTGCCCTCTTCCAGCCGGGCCTTGATGGCGGACAGGAACCGGGCCGCGTCCGCGCCGTCCACCAGCCGGTGGTCGTAGGACAGTGCAAGATACACGATCGAGCGAACCGCAATCACCTCGCCGAGCACGCTGTCGGTCACCACGGCCGGGCGCTTGACCACCGCGCCGGTGCCGAGGATGGCCACCTCCGGCTGGTTGATGATCGGGGTGTCGAACAGCGCGCCGCGCGAGCCGGTGTTGGTCAGCGTGAAGGTGCCGCCGCTCAGCTCGTCCGGCGAGGCCTTGTTCTCCCGGGTGCGCGCGGCCAGGTCCGCGATCGCCCGGGCCAGCCCGCCGAGGTTCAGGTCGCCGGCGTTCTTTATCACCGGCACCAGCAGGCCGCGGTCGGTGTCCACGGCGATGCCGAGGTTCTCCGAGCCGTGGTACGTGACCGTGCCCTCGTTCACGTCGATCGAGGCGTTCACCTGCGGGTACTGCTTGAGCGCCTCGACCGCGGCGGCGGCGAAGAAGGGCAGGAAGGTCAGCTTGACGCCCTCGCGCGCCTCGAAGTCCCGCTTGGCCCGGTCGCGCAGCCGGGCCACCGAGGTCAGGTCGACCTCGACGACCGTGGTCAGCTGCGCGGAGACCTGGAGCGACTCGACCATCCGCTTGGCGATGATCTTGCGCAGCCGGGAGAGCTTCTCGGTGCGTCCGCGCAGCGGCGAGACGGCGACCGGCCGGGTCGCTGCGCCCGAGGGCGCGGCGCTCGGCGCAGGTGCCTGGGCCCGCGCGGCCTCGATCACGTCGCGCTTGATGATCCGTCCGCCGACGCCGCTGCCGGCCACCGAGGAGAGGTTCACCCCGCGCTCGGCGGCGAGCTTGCGCACCAGCGGGGTCACGTACGCCGGGCCGGAGGAGCCGTTCGGGCCCTCGGTGGAGGGCACGAAGGTCGGTGCTGGCGGTGCCGGTGCCGGAGCGGGCGCAGGAGCCGGCGCGGGTGCCGCTGCGACCGGGGCGGGAGGCGCCTGCGGCGCGGGTGCCGGAGCCGGGGCGGCCGCGGGCGCGGAGCCGGGAGCGCCGATCACCGCGAGCGTCGTGCCGACCGCGACCGTCTCGTCCTCGCCGACGTTGATCGCGAGCACCACGCCCGCGGTCGGCGCCGGGATCTCGGTGTCGACCTTGTCCGTGGACACTTCCAGCAGCGGCTCGTCGGCCTCGACCGTCTCGCCGACGGCCTTGAGCCAGCGGGTGACGGTGCCCTCGGTCACCGACTCGCCGAGCGCCGGCAGCACGACCGGCGTGCCGTTCGCCGCGCCGGAGGGGACCGCGGCCGCGGCCTGCGGGGCCGGAGCCGGAGCCGGGGCGGGGGCAGGTGCGGCCGCCGCCGGGGCGGGTGCCGGGGCCGGGGCGGGCGCCGGGGGAGCGGCAGGCGCGGGCGCAGGTGCCGCGGCCGCCGCGCCGTTGGCCGGGGCGCCCTGCGCCGGGGCGTCGCCCGGCCCGCCGATCACCGCGAGCTCGGCGCCGACCTCGACGGTCTCGTCCTCGCCCACCTTGATGGCGATGATGACCCCGGCGGCCGGTGAGGGGATCTCGGTGTCGACCTTGTCGGTGGAGACCTCGAGCAGCGGCTCGTCGACCTCGACCGTCTCCCCTTCCTTCTTCAGCCACCGGGTGACGGTGCCCTCGGTGACTGACTCGCCGAGCGCGGGCATCGTGATTGATACCGGCATGAGATTCGTTCTCCTGACTTCGATGCTGAGCTTGCCGACGGGGAGACTGCCTCAGTCGTGGACGTGCAGCGGCTTGCCGGCCAGCGCCAGGTGCGCCTCGCCCAGCGCCTCGCCCTGGGTCGGGTGCGCGTGGATGAAGTTCGCCACGTCGCCCGGGGTGGCGTCCCAGTTGTAGATCAGCTGAGCCTCGGCGACCAGCTCGCCGGCCCGGTCGCACACCATGTGCAGCCCCACCACCCGGTCGTCCTCGCCCGGCACCCCGGTGATCTGCACCAGCTTGATCTCGCCCTGGGTCTTGAGGATCTTGCTCTTGCCGTTGCCGGCCAGGTTGTAGGTGAAGGTCTTGACGTGGTCGGCGCCGTAGCGCTCCTTCGCGACCGCCTCGCTGACGCCGCAGGAGGCGACCTCGGGGCTGGAGTAGGTCACCCGCGGCACGCCGTCGTAGTCGATTGGGCGCGGGTCGAGCCCGGCGATGTGCTCGGCCACCAGGATGCCCTCGCCGAAGCCTACGTGCGCCAGCTGCAAGGTCGGGATCAGGTCGCCGACCGCGTAGACGTTCGGCGCCGAGGTCTGGCAGAACTCGTTGACCTTCACATAGCCGCGGTCCATGATCACGCCGGCCTGCTCGTAGCCGAGGTTCTGCGAGACCGGCCCGCGGCCCACCGCGACCAGCAGCAGCTCTGCGTCGAAGGACTTGCCGTTCTCGGTGGAGACGCGTACGCCGGTCGCGGTGTGCTCCACGCCCGAGAACCGGCTGCCCAGCTCGAACTTGATGCCCCGCCGGCGGAACGCCCGCTCCAGCAGCTTCGAGGACGCCTCGTCCTCAAGCGGCACGAGGTGCGGCAGCGCCTCGACGATGGTGACCTCCGCGCCGAACGACTTCCACACCGAGGCGAACTCGCTGCCGATCACGCCGCCGCCGAGCACGACCACCGAGGCCGGCACCCGGTCCAGCTTGAGCGCGTGGTCGCTGGTGATGACCCGCTGCCCGTCGATCTCCAGGCCGGGCAGCGACTTCGGCACCGAGCCGGTGGCGAGCACGATGTTGCGGCCGGTGTACACCTGGCCGTCGACGGTGACCTGGTTCGGCGCGGACAGGCGGCCGGCGCCGGCCACGAAGGTGATCCCGCGGGCCTTGACGATGCCCTGCAGGCCCTTGTAGAGCTGGCCGACCACGCCGTCCTTGTACTTGTTCACCCCGGCCATGTCGATGCCCTGCAGCGAGCTCAGGACGCCGAACGAGGAGCCCTCCCGGGCCAGGTCCGCCACCTCGGCGGCGTGCAGCAGCGCCTTGGTGGGGATGCAGCCGCGGTGCAGGCAGGTGCCGCCCACCTCGGCCTTGTCGATCAGCAGTACGCTCATACCGAGGTCCGCGGCACGGAAGGCGCAGGCGTAACCGCCGGAGCCGCCGCCGAGGATCACTACGTCATACACGTTCCCGGCCTCAGACACTTGTTGTCTCCTCGCGTCTTCGCGTGTGCGCTACCCGCGCCCGCCCGTACGTGACCGGATGGTGTGAATCGCCGATCGCCGCACCGGTCCGCGATGGCACACTGACAAGCATCCTGCCACCGGTGTGGGTGGGGGCTTCTCGGCGACCGCCCTCACGGCGGCTGGATCGCAACTATCGGTCCGGCATGCAGCTTAGTGCGGTCCGGAGGGTCCCCGGTGCCAAGCGGCGGGCGGCGTGGCCGCCGCGCTGGGGCGCGGCGCGGGCGCCCCGTGCCCCAGCGAACGGGCTCGTCCGCAATCCGGTCGCCGCCCTCGGACGTCAATGAGGTGATGGATGGTGGAGCAGGACCGGCCGATCGGGGAAACCCCAGGTGGCGCCGCCGGCGACGGCCGTGCGTGGCTTGCCGACGAGCAGCATTTGGTGCAATTCGCCGCTTCTCGAGCCGACGTAGAGGCGTTCGTGGAGCCGGGCCGGGCTGTGACCGAAACCACAGTCGTCCTGGTCGCGGGCAGCGGCGAGTGGACCCGCCGCCGGGTGCCGGGTCCGCAGGCCGCGCACCAGCTGGCCCGGCGCCTCGGCATCCCGGCGTTCGACGCGTCGGTGGTCGGCTATCCGACCCGGATGCGGGCCTGGAGCGCCCGGCTCGCGGCCGAGGCCAAAGCCCGCCGTGAACGGTGAACGCGGCGTTTCTGATGGTTCGTCACCTGACGGCTTCTCAGGCGCATCTCGAGTGCCGCTCGAGCCTGCCGTCTACAGCAAGCCGTCCGCCGCGTCCTGCGCAACTTGAACAAGGGTGCGCAACGTGAATCCGGTGCCGCCCTTGGGCGTGTAGCCGTAGGGCGTGCCGGTGTGGAACGAGGGCCCGGCGATGTCGATGTGCGCCCACGGGATGCCGTCGGCGATGAACTCCTTCAGGAAGAGCCCGGCCACGAGCATGCCGCCGGTGGGCTCGCCGATGTTCGCCATGTCCGCCGCCTCGGAGTCCAGCGACTTGCGCAGGTAGCCCGGCAGCGGCATCGGCCACACGTCCTCGCCGGCCCGCTCCGCCGCCGACTCCACCTGCACCCGGAACTCCTCGTCGTTCGCCATCACCGCCGCGGTGCGCATGCCGAGCGCGGCCACCTGGGCCCCCGTCAGCGTCGCCACGTCGATGATCGCCTGCGGCCGCGGGTCCTCCTCGCTCGCGCGCACCAGCGCGTCGCCGAGCACCAGCCGGCCCTCCGCGTCGGTGTTGAGCACCTCGACGGTCTTGCCGCCGTACATCGTCAGCACGTCCGAGGGCCTGATCGCGCCGCCGCCGGGCATGTTCTCGGCCAGCGCCGCCCACGCCGTCACGTTCACCGGCAGGCCCAGCCGGGCGATCGCGACCGTCGCGCTGACCACGGCCGCCGCGCCCGCCATGTCCGACTTCATCGTCATCATCGAGGCGGGGGTCTTGAGCGAGATGCCGCCGGTGTCGAAGGTGATGCCCTTGCCGACGAAGGCCAGCGTGCGGCCGGCGTCCGGGTGCCGGTAAGAGATCCGCACCAGCCGCGGCGGCCGCGTCGAGCCCTGCCCGACGCCGATGATCCCGCCGTAACCGCCGGCCCGCAGCGCCGAGTCGTCCAGCGCCTCGAACTCGAGGCCGGAGGCGCCGTTCTTCAGCGCGTTCTCCACCGCGTCCTGCGCGTGCTGCGCGAAGGCCTGGGGGAACAGGTGCGAGGGCGGCAGGTTGACCAGATCGCGGGCCGCGTTCACCGCGTCGGCCAGCACCTGCGCGCGGCGTACTGCGGCCTGTGCCTCTTCGCCCGGCTCCGACTCGCTCACCAGGACTACCTCGCCGACCGGTGCCTTTTGCGGGTCGGTCTCCGTCGACTTCACGCCCGTGGCGTTATAGGCGCCCAAGGCAGCGCCCAACGCTGTCGCCTCGATGACCTCAGGTGCGGTCACCGATGTCAGAAAGGCGACTCGGTTGTAGCCAGCCATCGCCCGCGCGGCCGCGCCGGCGGCCCGGCGCAAATCCTCCAGGCCGGCCGAGCCGACCACCTCGCCGTTGCCCGCCTCGCCGAGCCCGAGCGCGACCACCACCGGGGCCGCCAGCGCGCCGAGCGACGGGATCCGGGTGACCTCGTCGGCCGCGCCGGTCGCGCCCAGCGCCTTCAGCGCCGCGGCCAGGCCCCCGCCGCCCGGTCCGGCCGGGCCGGCCAGCGCCGCGTGCACCGCCGCGGCGGCCGGCGTCAGCACCACGCCGTCCTCGCCCTGGTAGATGCCGAAGACCAGGGCGTCGGCGGCGATCTCGGCCGCCGGGCCGGACTGGAGAGTGATCTTGGCCACGTGGTGTCCCATCCTCGCTCGGTGGAGTTGGGCGCATCGTAACCGGACGGCCCGCCTCCCGCCCGGCCCGGCCCGGATTCCCGGCCGCTCTCAGGTCACCGCCTCCTTGCTCGGGGCGGGCTCCGGATAGGCTCGGCCGCATGACAGAGTCGTCGACCGCCCACCCCAGCGCCCTGCTCACCTCGCCTCTTCACGCGAGACACGAGGCGGCCGGGGCGAAGATGTCCGATTTCGGCGGCTGGCTCATGCCGATCGAGTACACCGGTGTCGTCGCCGAGCACACCGCCGTGCGCACCGCCGTGGGCGTCTTCGATGTCAGCCACCTCGGAAAGGCCACCGTCTCCGGCCGCGCCGCCGACGGCACCAGCGCGGTCGAGTTCGTCAACCGCGCGCTGGCGAACGACCTGCGCCGGATCGGGCCGGGCCAGGCCCAGTACACGCTGTGCTGCGACGAGGCGAGCGGCGGCGTGGTCGACGACCTGATCGCCTACGTCAAGTCCGAGGACGAGGTCTTCCTCATCCCCAACGCCGCGAACACCGCGGAGGTCGTGCGCCGGCTCACCGAGGCCGCGCCGGACGGGATCGCCGTCAAGGACCAGCATCGTGAATTCGCGATCCTGGCGGTCCAGGGCCCGCAGTCCGCGGCGGTCATCGCAGCGCTCGACCTGCCGAGCGAGCACGATTACATGGCCTTCGCGACAGCGCACTGGCTGGGCGCCCCGCTGACCGTCTGCCGCACCGGCTACACCGGCGAGCACGGATACGAGCTCGTCTGCCGGTGGCCCGACGCCGAGCGGCTCTGGGACGCGCTGCTCGGCGCCGGCGACCCGTTCGGCGTCCCGGTACGGGCCTGCGGCCTCGGCGCCCGGGACACGCTGCGCACCGAAATGGGCTACCCGCTGCACGGCCAGGACCTGTCGCTCGACATCACCCCCGTGCAGGCGCGCGCCGGCTGGGCGGTCGGCTGGAAGAAGGAGCGCTTCTGGGGCCGCGAGGCGCTGGCGGCCGAGAAGGCGGCCGGGCCGCGCCGGGTCCTCTGGGGCCTGCAACAGGTCGACCGGGCGATCCCGCGCCCGCACATGGACGTGGTCGACGCGGCGGGCACCGTGATCGGCGAGGTCACCAGCGGCACCTTCTCGCCGACGCTCAAGCTCGGCATCGGCCTGGCGCTGCTGCCGCCGGCCACCGCCGCGGGCGACACGGTCTACCTCGACGTGCGCGGACGCCGCGCCGCCTTCACCGTGACCAAGCCGCCGTTCGTCACGCCTTCCACTAGGTGACCTGCGCCGCCTATGATCTCCAGCGCCTCGGCGGCCCGCAGCGGAATCGGAGCCCAGGACCGACCGACGCGGCGCCGACGGAGGTAGTACACGTATATGGCCACAGTGCTCAAGTTCGACCTGTCCGCAGACGACGTCGAGCGGATCATGACGGTGCCCGGCTCGGCCCGCAAGGTCGGCATCTGCGCCGGGATCCTGGGGGCGATCGGTGTCGTCGGCGTCGCCGACGGCGCGGCCACCTCGACGTCGGCGCCGGTCGTCAGCGGAGTCGTCGCGCTCGCCCTGGCCGTGGTGTTCGCCGCGCTGCTCTGGCAGCTGCCGCGCACCCGCGCGGCGATGGCGGCCCGGCTGACCGGCCCGGCGACGCTCAAGCTCACTGACGCCGGAGTGCAGTACAAGGGCGCCGGGCTCGGCGAGGATTTCGCCTGGAACAAGGTGTCGGTGATAAACGACCGGCCGGGCGGCTGGGTCCTGTCCGTGCGCAAGGTCGGCGCGTTCATCATCCCCAAGACCGCCGTCTCCGCGAATCAGACCCAGGACTTCTCCTCGCAGCTGAGGACCTGGGCGGGCGGCAGGTACCGGATCCGGCGCAGGTAGCGCCTGACGCGGTGTCGGGCCCGGGGTCTGACTGCGCGCGTCGCAGCCATCGATGCGCTGAGTGCCGGGTTGTGACCGGTGGCGGCCTGGGCCGGGATCCCTCTCCCGGATCCCGGCCCAGGCCTATCCCTCCGACCGGCTTGACGAACCGACGAGGCGTCAGCTCGCGACGATGCCCTCGCCGCCGGCCGCGCCCGGCACGGTTACCGAGCCGATCTCGGACAACGCGCCGCCATGGCCGACCGCGTACTCGTCGATGACTCCCGCGGCGCCGGTCTGGGCGTACAGGAACCGCCCGTCCGGGGTCGCAGAAGCGTCAACGGTGCCTGCGTCGGTCGCCGTGTCGCCCAGGGCCTTGAGCGATCCGGACGGGCTCTCCTGGTAGCCGCTGAGGCTTCCGCTGCCCGCGTTCGACGCGAAGAGCAGACCGTCGCCGGCCGGCGCTATCCAGCAGGTCGCCGCCTGGCCGGTGGCCGCCGCGGCGATCTGGGTCACCGTGCCGTCCGGGTTCACGGTGAAGGTCCCCACCGCGTCGGTGCCCGCCTCAGCCAGGGCGATCCGGTTCGGGCCCTGTGCGGTGAACGCGAACGGGACCGCGCCCGGCTCCGGGTTGACCGTCGGCGCCGCGGAGGGCGCGCCGGTCCGGCCGATGCGGAAGACGTCGATGTCGTCGCCGTTGGCCTTGGTCGTCACGACCAGCTGCGAGCCCTCGCCGGTGAACCCGATGTCGCCGGGCGTGTTCGTGAACTGCGGCGTGGCCGTCGGGTCGAGGCCGAGCGAGCGGTGCCACGCGGCGATCGGCAGCAACCGGCCGCCGAGGCTCAGGAAGCCCTGGACCGATCCGCCGTCGAGCCCGTTGAGCACATAGACCAGGTTTCCGCGCACCGCGATGCTCACCGGGTAGGTCCCGCCCGAACCGACTGTCTGGACCAGTCGCAGCCGGTCGCCGCGCACCGCGAAGACCGAGACCGTGTTGCTGCCCGCGTTGACCGCGTACAGCGTGTTCGTGGCCTGATCGAGGACCAGCGAGTTCTGCGACGCCAGGTGGTCGACCACCGATCCGGCCAGCTGCCCGCCGAGCCCGCCGGTCGAGTAGTTGCCGGCCTGGGACAGCGCGCCGTCGGCAGCCCGCTGATAAGCGACCACCGCGTTGCCGGAGGTGTTGTCCGTCTGCACGAACACCGCACCCCCGGCCCGCGACGAATCCGTGCCCGCGCCTGTGGCCGCGTTCGCCGCGGCGGCGGGCCCGGCCAGTACGGCCGCG
>DASYAE010000295.1:0-94404 GCA_036501535.1 Actinocrinis sp.
TGAACACCACCGCAGAGCAGGCCACTGCGGTCTACGAGCGTGTCGACCAAATGGCGCGTGCTCAGGACGCCGATGACCGCACCTTGGCCCAACGGCGCGCGGATGTGATGTGCGCACAGATCCTGGACACCCCCGACACGAACCCGGGACAGGGTCCTGCCACACCGGCAGCCCTGGTCCAGGTCACGGTCTCGCTCGAAACACTCCTCGCGCTCAACGCGCAACCCGGCGAGCTGGAACGCTACGGCGCGATCTCCGCGGACACCGCACGAGCACTGGCCATGGCACCAGGCTCACTGTGGCGCTGGCTCGCCTACGACCCGGAGACCGGAACCCTGATCAAGACCTCACCCCGGGTGTACCAGCCAACCGCCGAAGTACGCCGCTTCGTCCAAGCACGCGACCGGGTATGCGCACTCCCCGGCTGCACCCGCCCGGCCTACCCGACCGCGGAGCCGGCTCTGGTCGGCGCCGGTTCCGCGGTCGGGCTGGTCGGGTGCCTCAGCCGGCGGTGGTGGACAGGACCGCGGGCAGCGTGTCGCCGTTCGGCGGCCACGAGAGCCCGGCGAACCAGACCGCGCCGGTGGACAGCGCGTAGCCGCCCGCGTTGGTGAACTCGTTGATGCTCGCCGGCACCGTGGTCGTGCTCCATGACGAGCCGTTGTAGTGCGCCAGCGACAGTGTGCTGTTGATGTAGACGCCTGCGACCCACACGTCGGTCGGTGAGACCGCGGCCAGTGCCTCGCCCTGTCCGACCTCGTACTGTGTGCTCACCGTCCAGGCGGTGCCGTTGTAGTGCAGCACGCTGCCGTCTGTGGCCAGCGCCCAGGCGGAGGTCGGGGAGAGCGCGTCTACGTCTACGAGGCCGGATTCATCGGGTACTGCGACCTCGGTCCAGGCGCTGCCGTTGTAGCGCTCGAGGACCGACTGCACGGTTCGGGTGCCGCTGTAGCCGGCGCTGGTGGCCTCACCGGCGATCCAGATGTCGCTCGCCGAGTCGCCGGAGATGGCGCCCATCGTCAGGTTGAGTGTGGTGCTGAACGGTGTGGCGTACTGGGTCCAGGCGGTGCCGTCCCAGTGCGTCACCAGCGCGGTCTCGCTTGTCGAGCCGTTCAGTGCGGCGGCGCCGACGGCCCATGCGTTCGTCGGCGAGAACGCCTTGACGTGGTCTAGGGACATGTAAGGGATCGTGGACGGCAGTGGCATGGCCTGCCATGCTTTTCCGGTCCACTGGTAGGCCAGCGCTGCGGGCAGCCAGCTGCCCGAGGCGTTGAGCACGGCGTTGCCCACGGCGATCGCGTCGCCGCTCGGGTCTGCGCTCACGCCGGTGAACTGGCATGAGCTCTCGAATACGTTGCACGGACCGGACGGCATCGCGCTCTGGGTCCACGCGGAGCCGTTCCAGTGGTCGACGAGCATCGTGCCGCTGTCGCCGCCGACTCCCCACGCGTTGCTCGCCGAGGTTCCGGCGATCTGCGCGAGCGGGGCGTACGGGACGTTGTCCACGGCGGTGTACGGCGGGCTCGCGACGCTCCACGTCGCGGCGTTCGCGGTTCCGGCGGCGCAGACCAGCGCCAGCGCGGCCCCGCCCGCGGCGAGCGTCCAACGTGCTGTGTTAGTGGGCTTCATCACCCCTCCCGGTGGCAGCCGGCTCCGGCTCCCGCCGGAGCCTGCCGCCATAACGGGCCGAGGGGGCCGCCGGTTCAGCGCAGGGGCGCACGAATTCGGCGGTGCAACCGACAGGCTGTAAGTTGCCGCCGCATGCTGCGCGTCGCTACTGACTGCAGTAGGGCAGGCCCGGCTCGGGTGAGTCGTTGCTCCCGCCGGCCAGGTCGACTGCCGAGACCCAGCCGAAGGTGCCCTGGTCAGACTGGGCCCAGGCCCACCACAGATTGTCGAAGCCGGCGTGGGTGTACTCGGCGCCTGAGGATTGGCAGTAGAACGTCTGGTTGCCGCCGGCCAGCATGCCGGCCTGGTTCTGGCTCGAGGGCTGATACACCGGGGCGCCGCCGGTGCGGCCGACGAAGCAGGCGAACACGCCGTCTTGGGCCTTCTTGCAGCCGTCGCCCGGCGCCACCTGGCCGGAGCGGCGGTACGGGGCGGTCGGCGCGGGCGGGGTCAGGCCCATCTCGAAGCCCGCCGCCATCATCGCAGGACTCGATGGTGCCATCGACGCCGGTGCCGACGAGGCTGCTGCTGATGGCGCCGCGCCTTTGCCCGCACCGGCCGAGGCGGTGTTCGATGACGGGCCGCCGGCCATGGTCTGGTCCGGCGCGCCGGAGGAGGTAGGGCTCGAGCCGAACTGGCGGTCCGCTACCACGGCGAGCACCAGGGCGGCCGCGACGCAGACGACGAGGGTGGCCGGGCGCCAGCGGCTGCGCCGGCCGGTGCCGGTGGCGGAACCGGCGGTGCCGGGGCGGGGCCGGAACCGGAATCGCCGCGGCCCGGCGAGATCCTGGGTCGGCTCGCCCAGCGCCGCCGGGTCGCCGGATTCGGCCAGCGCGCCACCGGCGTCCCGGCCGGCCCGGTTCGCGGATCCGGCCAGCAGCTCGGCGGTGGCCAGCGCCAGGTCCGCCGGGTAGGCCCGGGCCAGCGACTCAAGCCGGGCGGAGACCACCGCCACCGACGTCGGCCGGTCCGCGGGGTCCTTGGCCAGCAGCCAGCAGACCAGCTGGTCCACCTCGGCCGGGATCTCCGGGTCGCGCGTGCGCATCGGCGGGGCCTGCTGGTGCAGATGGCGGTCCAGCACCAGCAGGTCATCCGCCTCCGGGAACGGCGGCTGACCGGTGAGCAGCTCGTAGAGGACGCAGCCGAGCGAGTAGAGGTCCGAGCGCGGGCCGGCCTCACCGCCCGAGATCCGCTCCGGTGCCAGATACGAGGCGGAGCCCACGTTCGGCTCGTCCAACGCCAGCGAGATCGTGGCGTCCGGCGCGCGCACGAAGCCGGCGACGCAGAAGTCGAGCACCTTCACCACGCCGTCGTGCGTGATCATGATGTTGGTCGGCTTCACGTCCCGGTGCACCACGCCGACCGCGTGCGCAGCGCCGAGCGCCCGGCTGACCTGCAGTCCGATCGAGACCGCGGCGCCGATCGGCATCGGCCGGGCGCCGCCCTTGAGCTCGGCCAGATCGAGCCCCGAGACCAGCTCCATCACCAGGAACCGGTGCCGCAGATGCTCGCCCTGGTCGTAGACGGTCACCACGTTGGGGTGGTTGATCCGGGCCAGCGCGATCGCCTCGCGCACGAACCGGTCGGCCAGGGCCAGGTCGGTCGGCCCGGGGGTGTCCGCGATGAGCTTGACGGCGACGTCGCGGCTCAGGCGCTCGTCCCAGGCCGCCCACACCTCGCGCGAGCCGGCCAGTCCGAGCCAGCGGGTGAGCCGGTAGCGCCCGGCGATCAGGGTGCCGCTCTGCACGAGCTGCCAGTCGTGCTCGATCTGAGCCACGGAAGGACTCCCTTCGGGTGCCGTCCCCGGCGCCGACGTACCGGGTGGTGGCCAACCACGAGCGCGCGGCCGGGTCGGTTCAACGCGTGCGGGGCCGATAGCCCTCCGCTTGGCCGGACCGCGCGGCATCGGCGGCATCGGCGGCCCAGGCGGCCAGGCCGGCTTCGCAGAGCACGAGGTCGAGTGCGGAGGCGGCCGCGCCGGTCAGCGCGCCGTCCTCGCCGAGCGCGGCGGTGTGCAGCGGAGTCGGCTCGAGCCGGCGGAAGGCCATCAGCCCGCGCAGGTATGCATCCTCGAACTCGGGTTCGGCGGCGGCGCGGATCGGGCCGGCCAGGCCGCCGAGCGTGACCACGTCGGGGGCGTGGGCGTTGACCAGGCCGGCGATCCCCGCGGCCAGGGCGGCGGCGACCCGGCGCGTCGCAGCCCTCGCATGATCGTCGCGGGCCGCGTCGGCCAGCACCGCGCGGGCGAACCGGCGCGGGTCGGCCGGCGGCGGCGCGCCGAGGTGCCGGGCCAGGGCCCGGCCGTCGACCTCCAGGTCCCAGCAGCCGTGCGCGCCGCACGGGCATCGCAGGCTTCGATCACCGAGCGGCAGGTGGCCGTACTCCCCGCCGGCGCCGCCGGATCCGCTGATCGGGACCCCGTCGACGACCAGGACGCCGCCGATGCCGACCTCGACGGTCAGGTGCAGCACGGTCTGCGCGCCACGCCCGGCGCCGGTGCGCGCCTCGGCGACCCCGGCCAGCGTGGCATCGTTGCCGACCAGCAGGGGCGGCGCCGCATCGGGCAGGATCCGGGTGAAGTCGACCGGCCCCCAGCCCATCGCGGCGGCCTGCTCGAGCCGGCCGCGGCGCACCGTTCCGGCCACGGCGACGGACACGGCGCGCAGCCGATGCCCGTAGCGGCGGCGCAGATCACGCAGCGTCGCAGCGATCTGCAGGAGGACGGCGTCGGCCTCGCGGCTCGCATGCCGTTCCGTGGCCACGTGATCGAGCGTGCCGTCCAGCTGCGCGACGGCGCACCGCCAATCTTCATAGCGGATGTCGATCGCGGCGACCACCGGCCCGCGCGGATGCGGGCGCAGCGTCGTGGTCGGGCGGCCGCGCCCGGAGATCGGCGCGGGGGTCTCCACCAGCAGGTCGTGCGAGCGCAGCCGGGCGGCGATCTCGGTGGCCGAGCCGCTGCCGAGGCCGAGCCGGCGGGCCGCCTCGGCGCGGGTGAGCCCGGGCTGGCGGCGCACCTCCTCCAGCAGGTCGAGCGCGAGGTGCCAGCGGGTCTCGCGGCGGCCGGCCGAGGTCGGACCTGTCACCGGGGCGGCTCCCCTGTCTCGATGAGCGAGTATGCTCGATGGACGAGGATAATACTCCAGGATCTGGTCAGGGGACGTTATGCAGCTGTCCGGAACGGCGGCCGTGCTCTTCGACATGGACGGCACTCTGGTCGACTCGGACGCGGCCGTCGAGCGGTCGTGGATCAGCTGGGCGAGCGAATACGGGGTCGATCCGGCCGCGTTCCTCGACTCCAGCCACGGCTTCACCTCCGCGCACACGGTCGCCCGGGTCTTCCCGCAGTTCGACGCCGAGCAGGTGGCGGCGGCCGCGGCGCGACAGCTCGAATTCGAGTACGTCGACCTGGCGGACGTCGTTCCGACGCAGGGTGCGCATACGCTGCTCGCCCTGCTGCGAACGCTCGGCCTGCCCTGGGCCGTGGTGACCAGCGCCGACCGCCGCCTGGCCGCCGCCCGACTGGGCGCCGCGGGAATCGCCCCGTCCACTCTGGTGACCTGTGAGGACGTGCCGCTCGGCAAACCGGACCCGGCGGGCTACCTGCTGGCCGCGAAGCTGCTCGGCGTCGAGCCCGAGCACTGTCTCGTGGTCGAGGACGCGCAGCCCGGCGCCGAGGCCGGGCGCGCCGCGGGGGCGGGACTGGTCGCGACGCTCAAGGGCGTGCCGGGCGAGCTCCCGATCGGCAGCCTGGCGCAGCTCGCCGACCTGCTGGCCGCGGCGAAAATCGATCCCTACCTGTAGCCGCCACGGCCTCGCGACGGCACGAAGCAGATCGCCAGCGCGGACCACGGATCGGCGCCGATCGCGCGCAGTGCGCAGAACACGACGATCAGCGCCGCCGCGTTGACGGCTCCGCGGATCACGGCGCAGCGCCACCCGCCGCACCAGCGCGCTGGAATCAGCCTGCTAATAATCATGGCAATTCCCTTCTCCTTCCTGGGGATCGGACCAACGGCTCCGACACTCAGCGACGCTACGGGCGCGGCTGAACCGGCAGAATGCGCCTGGCTCCCGAGGCGGGGTGGGGCTAGGCCCACCCCGGCTCGGTGGCTGAGGGCACTGTGTCGCCCGGCCTCGCCGGTCCAGACTGGAGACGGCAAGGGGCAAGGGAGGTGCTGCGGAATGCGGATCGAGGACAGCGTCGAACCGGTCGACGACCGGCGTGGCGCCGACCGCGGCGGCGGCAGCGGTGGCGGCAGCAGTGGCGGCAGCAGTGGCGGCCATGGCAGGGCGGTCCTGCGCGGGCTCGCGCTGTTCGCGCTCGGCCCGGTGAAGGCGGTGCTGCTCGCGGTGCACGCGGCGGCGCTGCTCACCCTGGCGGTCGGCCTCACCGTCGTCTTCCAGCAGGTCGCCGTGCGCAGCCGCGGCCTGGCGAACCTGGCCCGGCGGCTGGCCGGTGCCTGGTCCGGCACCCCGATCCCGGTGCCCTATCTGCCGGAGCCGCCCGCGCCGGACCGCGGGCTGGAGGGAATCCACCGCTCGCCGGACGCCTGGCACTTCCACTCGACGCCGACCTGGCTGTGCATGGAGCGCCGGATCCGCTGGGTCTGGAACGACTCGGCCACCTGGCGCGACCTGCTCTGGCTGCTGCTCGATCCGCTGGTCGGCGGGATGCTGGCGGTGTTGCCCGCGGCGCTGATCGGCTACGGCGTCAGTGGCCTGGTTCCGCAGCTGCCGTGGCATCGGTTCACCGGCCTCGGCTCGCTCGGCCCGATAGGTGTGGTCTTTGCGGTGTCGTGCATCGCAGTGGGCTGGCTGATCGCGCCGCGCGTGCTGCGACTGCACGGCGCGTGGACGAAGCTGCTTCTCGGCCCGGCCTCTGCCACGGCGGTGGTGCGGGGGCAGGCCCGGCGGCGCCGGCTGACCGACGGCGGCCGCGCGGCGGCGGACTGCATGGTCTTCGGACTGCTCTCGCCGCTGACGCTGCCGTTCTTCACGGTGAGCCTGTGCTCCATGCTGGCCGGCCCGCGCGCCGTGGCGAGTGTGCTCGCTGAGATCAGGCTGATGCCGAACCTCTTCCGGCAGCTGGGCCGGGACCGGTGCGGCCTCGACCTGCCGAGCCCCTACCTGCCGCGCCCCGCCTCGGCACAAGACCCCGAACCCCCCGGCGGACGTCCGCCGGCGCTGCGGGACCCGGCCACCTGGCGGGACCTGGCCTGGCTCGGCTGCCAGCCGATCATCGGCGTGGTGCTGCTGCCGCTGCTGGTGCCCGGCGCGCTGATGCTCTACGGGATCTGGGGGATGGTGCTGCCCGGCGTCGAGGCGCTGTGCGGCGCCGAGGCCGCGCCGGGCTACGGCGAGCTGTTCGGCTCGGTCCCGGCCGGGATCGCCGGCGGGGTCGCGATGCTCTTCGCCGGCCCGCTGATCGCGCCGGGCCTGCTGCGCCTGCACAACCGGTGGCTGCCGGTGCTGCTGCGGCCGACGGCGAAGTCCGAGCTGCTGCTGGAGAAGGAGCGGCTGGCCGCGCGGGTCGACGAGCTGACGGTGAGCCGGGCCGACGCCACCGACACGCAGGCGGCCGAGGTGCGCCGGATCGAGCGCGACCTGCACGACGGCACGCAGGCCCGGCTGGTCGCGATGGGCATGACGCTCGGCGCGGTCGAGGCGCTGATCGACCGCGATCCGGCGGCGGCCAAACGGCTGGTCGCGCAGGTGCGGGACAACTCCGCGACGGCCCTTTCCGAGCTGCGCGGCCTGGTGCGCGGCATCCATCCGCCAGTGCTCGCCGAGCGCGGCCTGGTCGACGCGATCCGCGCGCTGGCCCTGGACAGCCCGCTGGATGTGCAGGTCGCAGCGGTCTTCGACGGCGGTGCCGAGGCGCCGGTCGAATCAGCGGTCTACTTCGCGGTCGCGGAGCTGCTGACGAACGCGGTGCGGCACTCGGGCGCCGACCGGGTGTGGATCGACCTGCGGCACATCGACGGCGTGCTGCGCGTCACCGTGGTCGACGACGGCGAGGGCGGCGCGGATCCGCAGCGCGGCAGCGGGCTGAGCGGCATCGAGCGGCGACTGGGGACCTTCGACGGTAGGGTCGCGGTGAGCAGCCCTCGGGGCGGTCCGACACTGGTGACGATGGAGCTGCCATGCGCGTTGTCCTCGCCGAGGACCTCTACCTCCTCCGGGACGGCCTGACCCACCTGCTCACCGCGCACGGCTTCGAGATCGCGGCCGCGGTGGCCAGCGGTCCGGAGTTGCAGCGGGCGCTGGTCGAGCAGGACCCCGACGTGGCGGTGGTGGACGTGCGGCTGCCGCCGACGTTCACCGACGAGGGCCTTCAGGCGGCGCTCTACGCGCGCAGGCGCAGGCCGGGCCTGCCGGTGCTGGTGCTCTCCCAGCATGTCGAGCAGCTCTATGCGCGCGAGCTGCTGGCGGACGGGACCGGGGCGATCGGCTATCTGCTCAAGGACCGGGTGTTCAACGCGGAGCAGTTCGTCGACGCGGTACGCCGGGTGGCCGAGGGCGGCACGGCGATGGACCCCGAGGTGATCGCGAAGCTGTTGGCCAGCACCGCGCGCAGCGAGCCGCTGGCGGCGCTCTCGCCGCGCGAGCGCGAGGTGCTGGCGCTGATGGCGGAGGGATGCTCGAACGCTGCGATCGCGGCCCGGCTGTACGTCAGCGAGGGCGCGGTCGGCAAGCACTCGGCGAGCATCTTCGGCAAGCTCGGCATCGGCCAGTCGGACGACACGAACCGCCGGGTGCTGGCCGTGCTCGCATATCTCAATGGCACTCCGCGGCATAGCGGCCAAACGTCCTAGGCAACTTCCTGGGCCACGCTGACGACGACCAGCCGCTTCGTCGCGCGGGTCAGCGCGACGTAGAGGTCGTTGTCGCCGCGCGGGCCGTCCGCCGCGATGGCGTCCGGGTCGGCGACGATCACGGTGTCGAACTCGAGGCCCTTCGCCTGGCGCACGGTCAGCACCGTGGTGCGCTGCTCCAGGTCCGGATCGTCGCCGAACCCCGCTTCGGGCAGCGCGTCGACCACCGCCGCGGTCAGCTCGTCGACCCGGCTGACCGGCACGATCACCGCGACGATGCCCTCGCCGACCGCGGCGTCCTCCTCGCGCACGATCCGGCCGAGCCGCCAGTCGAAGTCCTGCGCGGGCAGCGCCTCGCGCCGGGGCTCGATCCCTGATTCGCGCACCGAGCGCGGCGGCTCGAGCGCCGGGTCGATCCGGGCGAGCACCCGCGCGGCCTCCGCCATGACCTCCTTCGGGGCGCGGTAGTTGACGGTCAGCTCGGCCGTGCGCCACCGGCCGGCGGCGAACGGCTCCAGCATCCGGGCCCACGAGGTGGCCCCGGCCGGGCTGCCGGTCTGCGCCACGTCGCCGACCAGCGTCATGGACCGGGCCGGGCAGCGCCGCATCAGCAGCCGCCACGCCATCGCGGAGAGCTCCTGCGCCTCGTCCACGATGACGTGCCCGAAGGTCCAGGTCCGGTCGGCGGCCGCGCGCTCGGCGACGGTCCGGGCGTCCCGCTCGGCCTGCCAGTCGGCCAGCGTCTCGGCGTCGAGCAGGTCGGCGGCGTTGAGCAGGTTGTCGAACTCCCGCTCGTCCTCCAGGTCGATCGACCGGGACCCGGTCATGACCTCGAGCACGCCCTGCGCGTAGGCGATCTCCCGCTCCCGCTGGGCCCGCGCGGCCGCGGCCGCCAGGTCGGTCACTCCGAGCAGCTCGGCGGCCTCGTCCAGCAGCGGCACGTCGGCCGCGGACCAGTCGCCGCCCGGCTCGCGCCACAGGGCGGCCCGCTCGGCTGGGTCGAGCTGCGGCGCCGCTTCCTCGAGCCGGCCGGGGTCGGCGAACAGCTCGTCGAGCAGCCGCTGCGGCGTCAGGACCGGCCACATCCGGTCCAGCGCCTCGCGCACCGCGGGCTCCTGCTCCAGCGAGCGGCGGGTCTCGTCCCGGTCCGGCCCGGCGAGCGCGCCGGCCCCGTCCTCGTCGAGGCCGTCCATCCCGAGGCCCTGCTCGCGCAGGTCCTGCTCGATCGCCGCGGCCAGCTCGGCGGTCAGCTCGTGGAACGGGTCCCGGTTCAGCCGCTCGACGGCCTGGTCGACCAGGGCCTCCATGATGCAGTCCACGAAGACGAGGCGGGCGATGTTGTGCTGGTCGTCCTCGGAGCGCGCCTTGTCGCGGGCGCGCAGGCACGTCTCCCGGTCCAGCCGGTAGGTGACGCCGTCGACGACGATCTCCACAGCGTCGTTCTCCACGCCGTCATCCGCACTGTCCTGCGGCACCCACTGGCGCGCCCGGACCGCGGCGGCCAGCACATCGGCCATCATGGCTCGACCCTTGATCTCAAGGGCCTGTGACGTCTCGGGCCGCCGGGCGCTGACGCCGGGGAACAGCTCGCCGACGGTGAGCAGCACGGCGCCGGTCTCGCCGAGCGCGGGCAGGACGTGGGAGATGTAGCGCAGGAAGGTGGTGTTGGGGCCGACGATAAGCACGCCGCGACGGGACAGCTGTTCGCGGTGCGTGTAGAGAAGGTATGCAGCGCGATGCAGTGCGACGGCGGTCTTGCCGGTCCCCGGGCCGCCCTGGACCACCAGGATCCCGGCCAGCCGGTCCCGGATCACCGCGTCCTGCTCCGCCTGGATCGTCTCGACCACCTCGCGCATCCGGCCGGTGCGGCCGGCGGCCAGCGCCGCGAGCAGCGCCGCCTCCCCGACCAGCTCCCCGCCCGGCATCGCGCCGTCCGCGCGGGAACCGTCCGCGAGCACGCCCTCGCCAAGCGCGTCGTCGTCGAGCCCGACGACGGTCCGCATACGGGTTCGGATATGGCGGCGGCGCCGCACGCCGAGCGGGACGGCCGTGGTGGCGACGTAGAACGGCCGGGCGGCCGGCGCGCGCCAGTCGATCAGCAGCGGCTCGTAGTCGTCCTCCGGGTCGAGGATGCCGATGCGGCCGATGTGCCGCTGCTCGCCGTCGTCGAGGTCGAGCCGGCCGAAGCACAGCCCGTGCTCGGCCGCGTCGAGCTGGACCAGCCGGCCGCCGAGGGAGCGCGCCGCGACGTCCCGCTCGACCAGGTGCTGCCGGGTGCCGCCGGAGTCCCGGCTCACCTGCTCCAGCTGCGCCGACGCCCGCGCCCGCAGCCCGTCGAGCCGTTCGTAGAGCATGGAGACGTACTGCTGCGCAAGAGCGATTTCCTCGATTTCGCTTGACATCCCGCTCCCATGGCAATAATCTGACGACTGCATCCCACAATGTGGGCTATTTTGTTGTGCGCGCTGACGCGCGGAGTTGTCAGCATAGCCGAGACGGCACTTCTTTGACTACCGAACCTCCGCGCACCGAGCCCGGCCGCCTCGCCGACGAGCGCGCGTCCCTCGATGACTGGCTCGACTACTACCGGGCCACCCTGCTGCACAAGTGCGCCGACCTGACGCCCCGGCAGCTCGCCGCCCGCTCCTGCAGCCCCTCGCCGATGTCGCTGGCCGGACTCGTGCGGCACATGACCGAGATGGAGCGCATCTACGCGCACCGGCTGGCCGACCCCGACGTCGGCATGCTGTACTGCACCGAGCAGAGCCCTGACGGCGACTTCCTCGACGCCTCCGAGGCGACGGCGCCACCGGCGAGTAAAGCCGCTCAGTCAGAAGAGTCGCCGCGTCGTTTCTCTCGGGCAATACGCACGAGGGCTCTCGTCATGACGACGAGGTCGTCTGTGGCTACCCACACGTCCATCCTGGCCGCCACGGCCCCATCGGCCTCGGACAGGCGCTGAGCGAGCAGGATGACCGGCCCGGCATACGAAGCCTGATTACGCAGCTCCTGGATGTGCCCATACACCCGCCACTCCCCGTCCGCCCCGACGAAGGGATCGGCCACAACGGCGTCCGGCGGTTGCTCGAGCGCCATCCTCAAGCCCTCGGCGAGATTCGACGCCGACCTGACCTCCGCCCCGCGGGCTTCGAGGTGGTTGGTGAGCGGAACGTTCGGATACGGCGCCAGCCAGAGGACGCGCAGACCCTCCAGGTTCCGCGGCTGGCGGACCGGGGCGAACCTTCCGGGAGCGGGCAGTTCGTCGTTCGCGGCATCACCGATCCAGGCCATCACCAGGCGCGGATCGTCCGTGATGAGAGCGGCGTACTTCTCGGCCCGCTCACGCGTACCGGGAGTGACGGAGGTCGAACAGATGACGATCGGACCGCCGTAACCTCGGCGGCGTATCGCGGCGACATCGCCGAATCCGTCGGATCGAGAACTGGGGCGGCGCAGGTTGATGACCACCAGACTCGGCCGTTCGTCGGCGAGGTATTCCAGTGCCGCATCCACCGTATCGACTACGTTCATCTGGCCTCCCTGCAGCGCCACTTGCTCCGGCATCAGGAGCGGATCGGGATCGCGAGGATCGCGCAGCCACAGAACCCGCAGCCCGGCGAACCGGGTCGGCGGCGGCTGCACAGCCTGCCCGACGCCTGTGGTGCCACCCGAGAGCACCAAGTCGAGCCTCGTGCGGCGCAGTTTCACCCGCAGCGCCGCGCCTTCGGCGCCGCCGGTCAGCGCTTCGACCAGGCCGAGGAAGGTCTTGTCGCGGGCCAGCACGGGAAACCCCTCCGGCAGCTCCTGTTCGAGCCTTGCGACATCCTCGGCACTGATCCCCCGGTCCCGAGTCGGCACCTCGTGCTCTGCTATGAATCGCGCGGCGCGTTCCCGATCGTCCTGGCCGGGTTCGCCGTCCTCGGATCCGATCGCCATGGAACGAGCGACCTTCAGAACCTCGACATACCCGCGCAGTTCCTCCAGCGGGTCGCGGTCCGCGGACTGTGCGAGCAGCCGGTGGAAGCCCGGATAAAGGTCCTGTAGCAGGGCCGCGCGGATCAGCGCGCCCGCCCCGAACGACGAGGACCACTCCGGGTCCAGCCGGTACTCGACCACGAACCGGTTGATCAGCTGTTTGATGCGGCGCGGATTGCGGCCGGCGTACTGCGCCACCGCCTCGGCGACCGCGCCCTGGAACAGCGCGCCCGCTCCCGCGCTGTGCGCGTAGCCTGATATCAGGGCCGCGACCTGGGCGTCGTCGGGCGCGGCGATCGGGTAGGACGCCTGGATGATCTTCTCCAGGAACTCCCGGCCGTCCCCGGCCGCGACCCGCGGGCCGGCCACCGCGGCCTCGACGATCGAGCGGTCGCAGCCGAAGACGAACACCAGTCCGGGAACGTTGAGATACTGCTTGATCGCCTCGCACACGACGCGGATGGCGTCGGCGGGGCACCTGTCCAGGTCGTCCACGAACACGACGATCGTGCGGCGCCGGTCGGCCGAGACGCCGCCGGTCCAGTCGCTCAGCGCCTGGCGCAGCAGGTCCTGCGCGTTGTTGCGGGTGCGCGCGTCGACGGCCAGGCGGTCCCAGATCCCGTCGACGAGATGGTGCAGGCGCACCGTCCCGGCGAGGCCGCGCACGAGGACCCTGGCCCACGAGGCCGCCGCGGACTCGCCGGACACGGCCCTGGCCAGCCTGCGCAGCGAGCGCGGGTCGAGCCGGTCGAGCACCGACTTGATCAGGCCCTCCAGACCGCTGCCGCCCGCCGTCCAGGCGTTGAACCAGACCACCTCGGTATCCGGGTCCTGACGAAGCCGCTGCGCGGTCTGCCGCAGCAGGCTGCTCTTGCCCATGCCCCACTCGGCGTGCACGGCGAGGGTGAATGGGGCGGCGGCGCGCGAGTCGCGCAGCAGATCGGCCAGCCGGTCCGCCTCGCCCGCGCGTCCCAGCAGGTCCTGCTGGCCGTCCGGCGAGACCGGCTGGTCGCTGAGCAGAGTCAGGGTCGTGTCCGTGTCCGTGGCCGCCGCCTCCCGCCGCGTCTGCGCCGTCCGCATCCCGCGGCTGAACGGTATCCCAATCCCACAGCGGTGTTTCCGGTCGGCAGAACCCGGACTCTCCCCCGCGCCCCGAGGCCCGGATTCTTATCCTCCGTTAATCCGGAATCACGGAGATCCGGTGCTACGGTATTCCGGCATAGCAGAGATCGGTGCCCGGCCGGCGCGCCTCGAGACCGCTTCTCGAGTGACAGGGAGCTTGGATGTTCTTTCTCAGATATCTGGGTCGCGAGCTGCGTTCGCGGGCCCGGCAGGCGGTGTTGATCGCGCTCGGGCTCGCGGTCGGCGTGGGCCTGGTCATCACGGTGGACGGCGCCGCGAACGGGGTCGGCGCCGCGCAGGGCGGCGTGCTCAAGGGGCTTTACGGGGTCGGCACCGACGTCACCGTCACCAAGCCGCCACCGCCGTTCAACCCCTCGTCGAGCGGCGGGATGCGGGTCAGCGCCGGGCCGAACGGCGCCCAGGTCTGCAACGGCGGGACGTGCAGCTCCGGCGGGCAGACCGTGGACAACCTGACCACCCCGGCGAACGCGCCGATCGCCGCCTCGGCGGTGTCCAGGATCGCCGGGCTGCACGACGTGGCCGAGGCCGCCGGGGGCCTGAATCTGCAGGAGAGCCAGGTCACCATCCCGGCCAGCCTGTCACAGGGCGGCATGCCCCAGCCGAAGTCGTTCACCGTCACCGGCGTCGACTCCGCGCACGCCGACCTCGGCCCGCTCAGCGAGGGCACCATCAGCGCCGGCCGGGGCTTCCGCGCCGCAGACGGCGCCGCCGACGTGACCATCGCAGATTCCGGATACGCCGCGGCGAACGGCCTCTCCGTCGGGTCCACGGTCACCATCGCCAAGACGGCGTTCACCGTCATCGGCGTGGCGACCCAGCCGCAGGGCAGCAATCCGCCCGACCTCTACATCCCGCTCCCGCGCGCACAGGCGCTCGGCACCGACGGGGACGGCGGCCCGGCGCTGACCGGCGACGTGAACATAGTCTACGTCGCCGCGGCCGGCTCGGCCGACATCTCCTCGGTGCAGCACGAGATCTCCCGCCTGCTGCCCTCCGACACCGTGACGACGCCCTCGAGCCTGGCCAACACGGTCAGCGAGTCGCTCTCCAGCGCCGCGCAGCTGGCCGGCGACCTGGGCACCTGGCTCTCCGTGCTGGTGCTCGTCGCGGCCTTCTCGGTCGCCGCGCTGCTGACCGTGGCCGCGGTCACCCGGCGGGTGCGCGAGTTCGGCACGCTGCGGGCGCTGGGCTGGCCGGCCCGGCGGATCACCGCGCAGGTGATGGGCGAGTCGGTGGTGATCGGGATCGTCGGCGCGGCGCTCGGCGTCGGCCTCGGCTTCGCGGGCGCCGCGGTCGTCACCGCGGTCGCGCCGAACCTGACCGCCAGCCAGGTCGTCCCCACCGGGCAGCACTTCGAGACCCTGGGCGCCGGGGGCGCGCAGACCTCGAACCCGACCGTGACGCACATGGTGAGCGTCCCGCTGGCCGCCTCCGTCTCGGGCGGGGCCGTGCTGCTCGCGGTCGGCTTGGCGCTGCTCGGCGGGCTGCTGGCCGGCGCGGCCGGCAGCTGGCGCACCACCCGGCTGCGGCCGGCCGACGCGCTGACCCGGGTGGGTTGAGATGTACACACTGACCGGGGTCAACAAGCTCTACCGCAAGGGCCGGCGGACCGTGCCCGCCGTCCGCGACCTCGACCTGACCATCGCAGCGGGCGAATGGCTCGCCGTGCAGGGCCGCACCGGGCACGGCAAGTCGACGCTGCTGCAGCTGCTCGGCGGACTGGACCGGCCGACCAGCGGATCGGTCGAGCTGGCCGGCGCCGACCTGGCCCGGCTCGGCGAGAAGCGGCTGACCGGGATACGCGCGCGGTCGATCGGCTTCGTGTTCCAGACCTTCAACCTGGTGCCGACCCTCACCGCGGCGGACAACGTCGAGTCGGCGCTGGTCCCGGCCGGCGTGCGCGGGGCCGAGCGGCGCCGCCGGACGGCCGCGGCGCTGGAGGCGGTGGGCCTGGCCGACCGGGCCGGGCACCTCCCGGCGGAGCTGTCCGGCGGCCAGCAGCAGCGGGTCGCGATCGCGCGGGCGCTGGTGAAGGAGCCCGCGGTGCTGCTGGCCGACGAGCCGACCGGCAACCTCGACGAGGACACCCGGGACGAGATCGTCGACCTGCTGGAGCTGCTGTGGCAGGAGCGCGGCCTGACCCTGGTGCTGGTCACGCACGACAGCTCGGTGGCCCGGCGGGCGCAGCGGGTCGCCTCCATGAACCGGGGCCGGCTCGAGATCCGCAAAGATGTGAGGAGGCGGGCGACTGCCTGAACCCATCATCGGGCGGACAGGAAGACGGCTTCGATGAGCACCGACGGCATGACGGACCGGATCGCCCGGCTTGAGCAGCAGATGCAGGACGCCGCGGCGCGGCTCTCCGCGCTCGAGCAGGCCTCGGAAGCGGCGCAGCCGCGCCGCGGCGCCGGTCCGGTCCGGATGCCGGGCCCGGGCGGTGGGTTCGACGAGGGCGGCGTCGACCCGGACGAGCGGGTCTTCGAGTACTCCGGCCAGGGCACGTTCGGCCGGCACAAGATGATGATCGCGCGCCGGGCCAAGCTGCCCGACGTGCTGGACGTCGAGCCGGACCAGCTGGCCAGGGTCTTCGCGGCCCTGGCCAGCCCGGCCCGCGTCGTGCTGGTGCGCGCGCTGCTCGACGGGCCGCTCACCAGCCAGGAGCTGCGGGCCCGGCTGGACGACCCGTCGGTCGGCCAGCTCTACCACCACCTCAACCAGCTGCTGGCGGCCGGCCTGGTGGTCCAGCCGGGCCGCAGCCTGTACGCGCTGCCGCGGGGGAACGAGATCGCGCTGTGCATCGGGCTGCTGGCGGCCGGCCACCTGATCGAGGGCGGCCACGTCCCGCGGTCCGGCGCAGATGAGCACACTGCCGGCGGGAACGGCGAAGCCGCCGAGCCGGAGTCGTGACCGGAGGGATATGAGGACGCGCGGCCCTCACTGGCCGCGGTTCTCCGCCGCGGTCATCCAGGCCAGCTTCTCCAGGCCGTCGATCAGCGCATGGAGCAGGTCGGCGGTGGGCGGGTCCTCGGCGTCCACCTCGTCGTGCACGGCGCGCGCGGTGGCGACGGTGCCGCGCAGCTGTTCCACCATCAGGTCCACGATCTTCGCGGTGCTCTGCTCGCCGGCCGGCAGTTGCGGCAGCGAGGTGTCGGCGGCGACGGTGTGCGGGCGGCCGTCGGGCACCGCGTCCAGGGCGCGCAGCCGCTCGGCGATCGTGTCGGCGTGCTCGCGCGCCTCGGCCGTGATCTCGTCCAGCAGCAGGTGGGTGTCGCGGAAGTTCGGGCCGACCACGTTCCAGTGCGCCTGCTTGGCGTTCACGTGCAGCGCGATCAGATCGACCAGCACCCGCTGGAGGTTGCCGGCCAGTTTCGGCGACGCGGTGAATCCGGAGTAGCCGGTGCCGAGGTCGGCGGCTGTCGCGTGGCGGGTGGTCTTGGTACCGGTGGTCATCGTCCTCAGTCCTTCCCATGGTGCGGTGGGGCTGGTGGACCAGGTAAACACGTTACCGATCCGGCCCGCGGACGGCGCGGCCGCCGTCCGGGCGCCAGGGCTGCCGGTACCCCCGATCGCCGCACCCATGAGTCCGTGATCCGCTTCATGGCGGCAGCCGGTCCGCGCAGGCGAGCGGGCGGGCCCGGTCGCCGGGGGGCTTCGGACCGCGCCCGCCCGGTAAAACAATGCCGAGATTCGCGCCGTCACCGATAACGGGGAATTCAACCCGGAATATCGCTACAAACCTGTAAAATCACGGGACGGATTCTTCCGGAACCATCGGAAACATTCGCCGGAAATCCGGGAAAGTCGGTCGCCCGACCGAAAACTGGCCTACCGAGCGCACCGGCCGCGTATTCGCGGGGCGGGCCGGCCGCGGGGCGATTCCCCGGCGGCCGGGCCCGTCCGGTCCGAGAACACGGGTCAGAAAACAGAGATCAGAAAACGAAGATCAGAATTCGGAGATCAGAAGTCGATCTCGCTCTCGATGCGGCGCAGCTCGTGCCGGGCCATGGCCAGGTTGGCCCGGGACCGGTCCAGCGCGAAGTACAGGAACAGCGAGCCGCGGCTGCGCGAGAGCAGCCGGATCAGGTGGTACTGCCGGCTCAGCGTGATCAGGATGTCCTCGATGCTGTCGTTGAGCTGAAGCTTGCTCAGCGTCCGGGTCTTGGCCCGGACGACCTCGGTGTTCCCGGCGGCCGCGACCTCCAGGTCGAGGTCCTTGCCGCCGCCGAGGAACCCGAGGCACATGCCGCTCTCGTAGTCGACCAGCGCGACGCCGATGGCGCCGTCGATGGCCATGGCCTCCTTCAGGGCGCTCTCAATGTCCACTGCGCTTCCCCACTCCTGAGTTGCCGAGGATGACTTGGTGCGTTGAGCCGTGATATCAGGTATGACCGTGTCCTGTATTACCCTGGACACATTACCCTGTATTCGAGAAGTTCGAGCTTGACAATCAAACTACACTGTCGGATATCTTCAAGTGAAGGGGTTCCGGTGCCCACACTGAAAGCCTCGCTCTCCGAAGCTCTCGAGTCTCCCGGAGTTGTCGGGGCCGCGCTGGTGGACGCGGTCACCGGTCTCAGCTACGCCGCCGTCGGCGGAAACCGGATAAACGGCTCCGAAATAGCGGAACTGACGAATCTGGTCGTCGACTGGCTGTACGAAGCGGGCACCGAGGGGGATCTGGAGAGCGTCGTGATGACCGGCGGCCGGCCGCATCGGTCAGCAGGCCGGAGTTCGTCTTCACGGCCAGCCGCGCGGCGTCGTCGCCGGGGACGAGGGCCTGGACCTGGCCGGCCTGCGCCGCGAGAGCATCGCGGCGGTCGACCGGCTCGGCGAGCTGCTCGCGCGCACCTGAGCGGAGAAACGGACGACAGGGCGTGCGCACCCCGGCTCGAGCCGATTCCGATGCGCCGACGTAATGCAGCGCTGATACTGCGGTCATGACCGACGACGACGATGAGCTGATGGTCGGCCGCTGTCATGCGTGGACGGGACACGTCATCGTGTGCGGGCTGCGCGGGGTCGGGCTGCGCACGGTCGAGCAGCTGCACCTCGCCGGGGTGCGGGTCGCCGTGCTCGACGACGATCCGGATCCGCGGCTGGTGCCGGTGCTCCAGGCCTGGGGGGTGCCGCACGTGGTGGGCAGCTCGCGGCTGGCGACCACGCTGGACGCGGTGGGGCTGAAGGGCGCCGCGGCGATCGTGTGCGTGCAGGACGACGACCTGCCCGCGCTCGAGACCGCGCTGCTGGCCCGGCAGACGCGGCCGGACATCCGGGTCGTGGCGCTGCTGCGCAATCCCGCGGTCGGTCGGGCGATGTCCGACATCGGCGTGGCGGTGCTGGACGTCGCCGGGCTGTCGGCGCCGTCGGTCGTCGAGGCCTGCCTCAGCTCGGGCACGCACGAGATCGAGCTGGACGGCGAGCGGTTCGTCGCGGTGAACGTGACGGCCACGCGGTCCGGCACACTGCGCGCCCTCTACGGCGACCTCGCCCCGGTCGCCGTGATCCCGGCCGGCGGCACCGAGGTCGTCGTCTGTCCCGGACGCGACCACGAGGTCCAGGCCGGGGACGCGGTCACACTGCTGGGCACGCCGGACAGCGTCCCGCCGGGCCCGGTCGCCCGGCCCGCCGCCGTCGCCGCCGCGGCGGCCGCCGCGCTTTCCGCGCAGCCCGCGGACACGGTGCGCCGCCGGCTGCGCCGGCACGCCGGGTCGTTCCTGCGCGCCGCCGATCGCAGGCTTCTGCTGCCCTTCGCCGGTCTGGTCATGCTGGTGATCGTCTCGACGGCGTTGCTGCGGATGGCTTACCGCGCCGAGGGCGGCACCGGGATGAGCGTGGTGGACGCGGTCTACTTCAACGTCGAGACGGTCACCACGATCGGCTACGGGGACTACAGCTTCCGCGACCAGCCGCTGTGGCTGCAGATCTATGCCATCGCCCTGATGATCGTCGGCACGATGCTGGTCGCGGTCTTCTTCGCGATGCTCACCGACCTGCTGATCAGCCGCCGGATCGAGGAGGCGCTCGGGCACGGCCGGGTGACCGGGCTGCGCGGCCACGCCGTGGTCATCGGCCTTGGCTCAGTAGGCACCCAGGTGGTCGAACGGCTGGCCGGGCAGGACATCCCGGTCGTGGTCATCGAGCAGAACCCGGAGAACCGCTACCTCGCGCAGATGCGCGCGCTCGGCGTGCCGGTCGTGATCGCCGACAGCACGCAGCCGCAGACGCTGCGCTCGGTGGGGATCGAGCACGCCCGCGCGGTCGCCGTCCTGACCAGCGACGACCTGGCCAACCTGGAGACCGGGCTGGCGGTGCGCGACCAGCTCGGCCCGCGCTGGCGGCAGGTGCCGGTGGTGCTGCGGCTGTTCGACGACCAGCTGGCCGAGACGGTGGAGCGCAGTTTCGGTTTCGCCTTCGTGCGCTCGGTGGCCGCGCTGGCCGCGCCCTGGTTCGTCGGCGCCGCGCTCGGGCTCGACGTGCTGGGCACCTTCTACGTCGGGCACCAGCCGATGCTGGTCGGCCGGCTGACGATCGCGCCGGGCGGCGGGCTTGACGGGCTGACCATGGGCGAGCTGTCCGCGCGCACCCGCGTGGTGGCGATCAGCCATCCGGGCCGGGGCGGCGGGCTCGAGCACCCGCCGCGGCGCGGCACCCGGTTCCACGCCGGCGACCGCGCCTACCTCATCGGCCCCTACGAGGAGCTGCTCCAGGTGCTGCGCCGGGACACCCTCTCGCCGTCGCAGTTCACGAACCTGTAGCGCCGTCAGCCCCCTTCGCCCCGCTCAGCGGTGCGGTCCGACTGTTACAGACCACGAATATGTAGTCCACCGGGTTGCGTGAGAGTCCTTACACTGGCGCGCGCTGTCGGTCGGGGTTGCTAGCGTTCCGGCCAGCACCGAGACAGGACCGGAATCCTTCGGTCCGGACCACTACGCATGCAGTGACAAGGGGGTCACCACCAATGGGCTGGTTGTCCGCCGGCGACGGTTACGAGGTCGCCCTGGTTGACGGAAAGGTGGCCGCGCGGGCCACCGCGGGACGCTCGGCGGGCCGGCAGCTCAAGTCGCTGCCGAAGGTGGTGCGGGACCACCCTGAGGTCGACCGGCTGCGGCGGCTGGCCGAGTGGCTGGACCGGCACGCCGCGGCCTGCCTCGCGCAGGTGGACGCGTGGATGGTCTCCTCGCTGCCGATCCCCACCGCGCTGCTGGCCCGGGTGTGGGCGGACGACGCCTGGCAGGTCGCACTGCGCGATCTGGTGGTCGTGGGCGACGATCCGGACGAGGCCGGCTTCCTGCGCGGCGCGTCCGACGCGGGCGAGCTTCGGGTGGTGAACCTGGACGGCGAGACGGTCCGGCTGAGCCCTGAGACGGTCACGCTGCCGCACCCGGTGCTGCTGCCGGAACTGGAGGACCTGCGCGAGTTCGCCGCCGAGCTGGGCGTGTCCCAGCGGGTCGAGCAGATCCACCGGGCGACCTGGATCAAGGCGGACTGGACCTGGCCGCAGCTCCAGGCCACGGTCCAGGGCCAGAGCGCGGCCGTCGAGCCGACCGAGGTCAAGGACTTCGCCGGCGGCAAGTTCGGCTCGCGGTTCGGGCTGGCCGCGCGCGCCACGTCGCTCGGCTACAAGGTCTCGGGGGCGTATTCGACCTGCCGGGTGCGCGACGGCGGGCGGACGCTCGAGGCGTCGGTGTGGATCGGCGAGCCGTACTGGGACAGCGAGATGGAGACCGGCGCGCTGTCCTGGCGCGACGTGGACGGCCGGGGCCTGACGCTGCGCCAGGTCGGGCCGGTGGCCTGGTCGGAGGGGATGCGGATGGCCGCGGCGCTGTACGCCGGCCGCACGATCGAGGAGGGGCAGCGGGCATGAGCGACACGGTGCAGAGCAACACAGGGCAGAACGCTGAGAGCGAGGCTGGGGCGGGCGAGGCGTCGCCGCAGGAGCTGCTGCTGGCCGGGGCGGTGCTGCCGGTCGGGACACCCGACGCGGGCGAGCGGGCCACGCAGCTGACTGCGCGCTCTTACACGCACCCGGGGCTCGACGGCCGCACCGTGGTGCGGCTGGCGGCCGCCGAGCTGGGGCCGGCCGAGGACGCGGCGGCCGGATTCCTCGGCCTGGAGCCGGCCGGCGAGCCGGCCGTGGTCGGCCTCGGTGTGCGCCAGTCGCTCGGCTTCCCCGAGTGGGTGCTGGTCAACCACCCCAAGGACGGGCGCCACGCGCTCGCCGTGGTGCCGGAGCTGGAGCGGGTCGCCCGGCAGGCGAAGTCGAAGCCGAAGGCCGCCCTCGACACGTATCAGGCCTTGGCGAAGCAGCTGGCCGAGGCGGTGCCGCACTTCCTGCCGACCTTCTACGAGCAGGCCGGCCGGGTCTTCCTCGGGGTGGAGAACGCGACCTACGCCGCGCAGATGTTCAGCCGGGCGCGCGCCGCGGACGCCGAGTTCGGCCTGCCCGTCGACGAGGACCGGCTCGACTCGGTGCTCCTGGAGTTCGCGCTGGCCGGCGCGCTGCCGGTCAAGGTGCTGGCCGGCTACGGCAGGGAACTGGCGGCGCGGCTGCCGGCGGCCGAAGCGCTCGATCGCTTCACCCGGCTGTGCATACGCCGCACCGCGGGCGGGATGACGCCCTCGGCCCAGATGGCCACCGAACTGCGCAAGCTGGCCAAGGCCGCCGGCTCGGACGCCGATGCGGTGGAACAGCAGTACCTCGCCGAACTGCTCGGCCTCTCCGCGACGCTGCACGCGCCGACCGGCTGGTGGAAGACGCACCGCCCGGCGCTGATCGCGCTGGCCCGGCAGGACCCGGCGGTGCGCCGGATGCTGCTCGACGTCACCCCGAGCGGCCGGGACCAGGCGCTGGCGGAGACGTGGCTCGACCTGGTGCTGGAGAGCGGCGCGGCCGAGGCGCTGTACGACCCTGAGACGCCCGGCGAGCAGCGCCCGGCCGGCGGCACGGTCGGCTGGCTGCGACGGTTCCAGAAGCTGCGCGAGACCGTCTGGTACCGCGAGCGCGGCCGGCTGCCGAAGCTGTATCCGCTGGTCGAGAAGTGCGCGCCGATCCTGCGCGAGGAGCTGGCCCAGGAGGCCGCCGCGGCGCCGGACGAGCCCGCGCCGCGGCCGGGCGCCCGCCGCGGCCGGCCGGGCCCGGCGAGGGTGGCGGGCACGCTCGGGGACCCGGGCGACGTCGACCTGCTCGACCTGCTGCTCACGCTCGGCGTTCCGATCGCCGACCCGGACGAGGGCCAGACGCTGCGGCTGGACCAGTGGTCCGACGGCGAGGGACAGCGCGATCTGGTTGCCCTGGCGGCCGATCAGCGGTTCCGCCGCGCCTTCCACGACGGGGTCCTGCGGTACGGCAGGAACTCGGACGGTATGCGTGCCCTGATCATGCTGAGCACGTCGCCCGGCGGCCGGGTCATGCTGGCCGAGTCGGTGGCCACCCTCGCCACGGCCTTCGCCGCGGTCGGCCTGCCCGACCTGCCGGACGCGATCGAGCAGCTGTCCTGGCTGCCCGGCGAGGCGCTGGCGCTGGCCGAGGAGGCGGTGCGGGCCGCCGTGCGGACCGCGCTCGCGCCGACCCTCGTGCGCACCCTGCGCGCCGGGCTGTTCGACGAGCTGGGCTGGCCGGACTGGGACCAGGTGGTCGCCGACCTGGCCCCGCCCAAAGCCGTGCAGAACATCCGCATCGCGGACGCGTGGCCGTACCTGATCGTCTCGGGCGCCGGGCAGGTCCGGGTGCTCGGGACCGAGGGCACGGTGCTCACGCACGACCTGCGCACGGCGGGCGACGCGTGGGGCGAGCCGAGCCTGCGCTACGTCGACGGCGAGCTGTTGGTCTTCTGGCACTCCCGGAGCACCGGGGACCGGTCGCTGCGCGGTTACTGGCACAACTCGGCCGACCGGGTCCTGCCGATCACGTCGTCGTCCGGCGCGTTCAGCCGCACCATGAACTACTACACCTCGCTGTCCGTCAGCCTGCCGCTGGCCGGCGGCGGCCGGACCACCGGGGGCGACGCCCCGCTGCACCGGGGCGACACCGCCGTTCCGGTGGAGCGCCACATACTCAGCGACGGCAAGTCCTACTGGGTCTTCATCGACCCCGAGGGCGAGCGCAGCCAATCCCGCCGCTACGAGTGGCGCGAGTTCGATCCGGCGACCGGACAGACCGGGCGCGCGTCCATCCCGGCCGTCCTCAACGAGATGTGGCGCGCCACGCCCTCCGGCACGACGTCGCCCAGATTCACGCTGCAGCCCGCGCCGACCGACCAGGCCGGTCCGGCCGCGCGCCCGGTGGGCGGGCTCTACGGCTGGTGCGCCGCGCTGCTCCCGGACCGCTCGATGCAGGGCACAGATCTCAGCGGGCTGACCGTGACCGTGCCGTACCGGTCGGAACAGCTGGCGCGGGCCCTGATGTTCCCGGGCGCGGACAAGCCCAGCGCGCTGATGCACGGCCACTACACGCTCACCATCATCGACCCGGACGGCGTGGCCACCTCGACCATACGCACCGACGCCAGGTCCACCGACTTCGCCCGGGGCACGCAGCTGCTGCCGCCGGTCGAGTACTGGCACTGCATGCAGCCGCGCGACCCCGAGGGTTCGGCCGCGCTGCGCCGGATCGACGACGAGACCGCCGCCGCGCTGTTCGAGGGCGTGCGCAAGCGCAGCACCACCGAGGACATGCGCGCCCGCGTGGCCGCGCTGGGCCAGGGTGCGGGCGGCCAGAGCACTGCCACCGACCCGTGGGAGCGTGTGGTCGCGCAGGTGCGCGCCGTGCTGCCGCAGGTGACCGATGAGTCGCTGCTCGCCGGTATCTCAGGTGTCGTGCAGTACACCGCGAACCAGCAGAGCGCGCTGGACACGGTCGCGGAGAAGCTCGAGAAGGCGCTCGCCGCGTACCGGGAGCAGACGCCCGAGCCGATCGGCCCCGCCGACGAGCTGCTGAACGAGCCGCTGCGCAGCCTCGGCGCGGACCGGCAGTACTGGGGCCGGCCGCAGAACGCCGTCGAGGACCCGACGTTCCGGGAGATCCGGCTCATCGGCGCGGCGCGGCAGGATCCCGGCGAGCCGTTGCAGCCCGGGGCCCTGCATCTGGAGGGCAGGGTGCTGCCCTCGCCGGAGTCCGGGTGGTGGGTTCCGATGCTCGACACCTGGTCGGCGCTCGCCTATCGGGCCGCCTCGCCGGCCACCGTGCCGCAGACGGCCGCGGGGCTGCACACACTTCTGCACGAATACGAGGCCTCGGGCCTGGCGGTCGCGCCGGCGGACTCGCCGTGGCGGCTCGCGACGCTGCGTGTGCCGACGAAGCTCATCAGCGACACCTACGGCTCGCGTGCGAACGGTTCGATGTACAACATCCTCCCGCTGGCCGACGGCGCGTTCCTCGCGTTCATCCATGTGGCCTACAGCGACCAGAACTACGACTTCACCGCGCTGCACTACGACCCGACCGGCCGGTTCGCCGTGCCCGCGCCGTACGACTCGCGGAACGTCCGGACGTTCGGCGAGGACCGGCCGGGCGGCTGGCTCGCCGCGTTCCTCAAGGAGTGCGCCGAGCGCGGGCCGGCGCCGTGGTTCCCGGAGGCGGCGCAGGAGTTCGCCGACCTGACCGGCGTGACGCCGACGCAGGCCCGGCTGATCGTGGCCGGCCTGCCGAACCTGGAGGGCGACGGCCGCGGCTTCCTGTCGCCGGATGTACGCAAGCTGATCGGGGTTAAGACACCCGACGCCGCTACTGCGCGCGGCACGATCAAGCGGGTAGCCTCCAAGACCCGGCGGCAGGTCCTCGCGGCGCTGCTGCCGGACGACCCGGCCCGGCTCTGGACGCAGGGCCCTGACGTCGCCGCGGCGGCAGGGGTCTGGAACAGCCTGGTCGGGCGGCGCGTCGCGGTGCCCGAGCCGCTGCTGGCCGAGGCGGTGCGGTCCGGCTCGGGCAGCTGGCACGCGGCCAACGCCATACCCGCCCTGCTCGACCCGGCCGGATCGCCCGAACTGACCAACGACCTGGTCAGCGGGATCGCCGGCGACCGGGTCGCCCGGATGGAGTCCGACACCACCGGCTTCACCGAGACCGTCCTGACCGGCGCGGTGGCGACGGCGGCCTGGATGGCGCACCGGCTCCCGGCCGGCAGCCCGCTGCGCGCGCCGCTGCCGGCGGCGCTGGAGGCGGTGCGCGCCCGGCTGGCCTTCCCGAAGCTGCTGCTCAGCCTCGGCTCGTTCGCCGACCTGCCGGCGTTCCGCAAGGCGGCCGGTACGCCGACCGAGGTGGGCGAGAACTTCGAGCGGTACGGCGCGGTCCTGATGGCCACGCACGACAACCGGCCGATGCCGGCCGTGTGGATCGCGCTGCTGGACGAGGCCGGTCAGGACCCGTATCTGCCCGCGCTGCGCGAGCGGGCGCAGGACCCGTACCCGGTCATCGCGGCGCTGCGGGTGGCCCGCGACCCGGCGTTCGCCCGGCTGCTCGCCGACCCGGGCGACCCGGCGGCCGGCGAGCGGGACCGGGACGGCACCTGGTCCCCGCAGGACCCGAGCCGGTCCGTGCCGGACCTGGTGGTCGAGGCGGCGAAGGAGTACGGGCTCGGCGAGGACGCGGCGGCGCTGTACCTCATGCTGCTGGCGATGCCGGACCCGACCGACCGGAACACGGCCCGGTGGACCGGCTGGAAGGCCCCGCGGATGGCCGCCGCGCGCACCGAGCTGGCCGCGACGGACCTCGTGGTCGAGGCGGTGCGGCCGCGGTCCAAGCGCTCGCTGTTCCTGCCCGGCGCCTGGATCGATCCGCGCTCGGAGCACCTTCCGCTGGAGCAGTGGAAGCTGCCGCTGCTCGGCGGGCTGGCCGGGGCGGGCGGGCCGCTACTCGGCGTGCTCGTGCCGGCCGCGCCCGCGGCAGAGGTCTACCGCCGGGCCTGGGAGCGGATCCGGGAGGGCGACGGGCCGCGCTTCGTCGAGCTGAACGTCCGCACGACCCGCGGTCGGCGCCGCTAAGCGGTACTCCACTCCGTACCCTGATCCACTTACGCGTGCAACCCCGAAACACCGAAGAACTCTTAAGGACTCTCATCCCATGACCCTGACCCAAGAGGCGCCCGCCCGGCTGGAGCGGCAGGTACTGCCGGCCGAGGAGCGGCACGCCGACGAGCTCGCCTTCCTGGCCGCTTACGACGCGGGCCCGCGCCCGCCCGGGTGGAAGCTCACGCCGCGCGCCGCCGTCACCTTCATCTGCGGCAGCGGCGGCGAGGCGCTGAAGACGGCCGCGCCGGCGAAGTCCGGCAAGGGCAAGGCGGCCGGGGCGCTGCCCGACAAGCTCGTCATCGCGCCCAAGTTCGTCGGCGAGCGGGCTCTGGTCGAGCGCTGCGTCGTCACCCTGGCCGGGGAGCGCGGGCTGCTGCTGGTCGGCGAGCCCGGCACGGCCAAGTCGATGCTCTCCGAACTGCTGGCGGCTGCGGTCTGCGGTACCAGTGCCCTGACGGTGCAGGGCACCGCCGGCACGACCGAGGACGCGTTCCGGTACGGCTGGAACTACGCGCTGCTGCTCGCGCAGGGCCCGACCACCGCGGCGCTGGTCGACTCGCCGGTGCTGACCGCGATGCGCACCGGCCGGGTGGCCCGGGTCGAGGAGGTGACCCGCTGCCTGCCGGAGGTGCAGGACGCGCTGGTCTCGATCCTCTCGGACCGGCGGGTCAGCATCCCCGAACTGGCCGGCGGCGGCGCGGCCGACGGCGCGGGCGAATCCGAGGGCTCCGTCCCGGCGGTGGCCGGATTCACAGTGATCGCGACGGCGAACCTGCGCGACCGCGGCGTCTCGGAGATGTCGGCGGCGCTCAAGCGGCGGTTCAACTTCGAGACCGTGCACCCGATCGCCGACGCGGAGGCCGAGGCCGCCTTGGTGCGCCGTCAGGCCACTGCCGCGGTCGAGCGGGCCGGCGCCGAGTTCGCGGTCGACGACGCGGTGCTCGAGGCGCTGGTGACCGTCTTCCGCGACCTGCGCGAGGGGCGCAGCGCCGAGGGCTGGGACGTGGAGCGGCCGGGCACGGTGATGTCCACCGCCGAGGCGGTCCAGGTCACCGCGTCGCTCGGGGTCGCCGCCGCGTACCTGTCCGGCGGCGACGTGCTGGACCTGGTGCCCGGCCACCTGCTCGGCGTGGTGCGCAAGGACGATCCGGCCGACCACGGCCGGCTGCTCGGCTACTGGGACGGACCGGTGCGCCGCCGCGCGGAGGACGGCTCGGCGCTGTGGCGCCGGCTCTGGGACCTGCGGGAGACGCTGCGTTGAGCGCCTCTGCTACAGCCACAGCGACAGCCACAGCCGCAGAGCTCGACGACCCGCGCAGCGCCGTCACCGAGCTCGCGGCCGGCACGCGGCCGTTCCTGCTCGGCGTGCGGCACCACAGCCCCGCGCTCGCCGCGATGGTCCCGGCGCTGCTCGACGCGGCGGGCATCGACGTGCTCTGCATCGAGCTGCCGGCGGACTTCCAGCCCTGGCTGGCGCATCTCGCGCACCCGGGGACGGTCGCGCCGGTCGCGCTCGCCGGGACGCGCGAGGACGGCGGGCTCGGCTTCTATCCGTTCGCGGACTTCTCGCCGGAACTGGCCGCCGTGCGGTGGGCGCGCGAGCGCGGCGTGGAAGTGCTCTGCTGCGACCTGCCGCTGTCCGACCCCGGATGGTCCGCGGACGAGGAGGCCGCGGCGCGGCCGGATCCGGTCTCCGATTCCGAGGCGGGGGCCGGGGGCGCGGAGGGATCCGTTGGCGGGCCTACGGATCCGCACGCCGGGCAGCGCTTCGCCGCCGCTCTGGCCGAGGCCGGGACCGGGCGCGAGGGCGACGACCTGTGGGACCGCGCGGTCGAGGTGCTGGCGCCCGGCTGCCCGCCCGAAGCGGTGCGGCGCGCGGCGCTCGGCGTCGGGTGGGCGCTGCGTCAGGACGCGCAGAACGGCGACGGCGTCCGGCCGACCGACCTGGCCCGCGAGGCGCACATGCGGCACGTGATCGCGACGGCCTCGGCGGACGGGACCCGGCGCGTCGGCGCGATCATCGGGTCCTTCCACGCCTCGGCGCTGGTCGAGGCCGGAACGCAGGCCCCCAAGGTGGAGGAGGCGGCGAGCCCGCCGGCAGCTGCCCCCTCGGCGCAGTCGGACCACGTCACCTCGCTCGTCCCCTACGCCTTCGACCTGCTCGACTCGCGTTCCGGCTATCCGGCCGGCATTCGCGATCCGCAGTGGCAGCAGGCCGTGTTCACCGCAGGCGGCGATCCCGAGCGGCTGCGCGACGCCGCCGCCCGGACCGTCACAGCCCTCTGCCGTGAGCTGCGCGCGGCCGGTCACCCGGCCGGCACCGGCGAGGCCGCCGAGACCGTGCGGATGGCCGGCGATCTTGCCCGGCTGCGCGCGCTGCCCGCGCCGGGCCGCGGCGAACTGTTGGAGGCGGTCACCACCGTGCTCGGCCAGGGCGAGCCGCTCGGCCGCGGCCGCGCGCTGGCCCGCGCGCTCGAGACCGTCATGGTCGGCGCCGGGCGGGGCCGGACGGCTCCGGGCACGCCGCGCTCCGGGCTCGGGCCGGCCGTGGAGGCGGAGCTGGCCGAGCTGCGGCTGCCGCGTCCGGAGGAGCCGGAGCCGCGCGAGGTGCGCCTCGACCCGCTGCGCTCGGACCTGGACCGCCGCCGGGAGATCCTGCTGCAGCGGATGGCCGTGTGCGGCGCCGGATACGGCGAGCAGGTCGAGGTCTCCGGCACCGGCGACGGCGCCGCGCTGTCCACTCGCTGGCGGCTGGCCTGGACACCGGCCGTCCCGGCGCGCCTGGACCTGGCCTCCGCGCGGGGGGTGACGCCGGCTCAAGCCGCGGCCGGAAGGCTGCGCGAGGACTACCGCCGCGCCTCGGCGCAGGACGGCCCGACCTGCGCGCTGGTCCTGGACGGCCTGCGCGCCGCAGCCTCCTGCGACCTGCCCGACCTGGTCGCCGACCGCCTGGACGAGGCGGCCGCGATCCTGCCGGCCAGCGCGACGCTGCCCGAACTGCTCGCGGCGCTCGACCTGATGGAGGCGCTGTGCAGGCAGCACCTGCCGGGCACCACCGAGCAGGGCCGCGAGCAGGCCGCCGCGCTGATCGAGACGCTGCTCGACGCCGCCGTCAGAGCCCTGCCGGGCCTGGCTGGCAGCGAGGAGCCGAACGACGCCGCGGCGCTGGTCGCGCTGGCCGACCGGGCCGGCCAGCGGCGGCTCGGAATGCGGCTCGACGACGCGCTGGACGCGCTCGCGCGCACCGGTTCGCCGTTGATTCAGGGCACCGCGCTCGCCGTCAGGGTGCTGCTTGAGCTGGACGAGCCGGAAGCGCTCGGCGGGCGCGCCGCGGGCTGGGTCGACGCGGCGACCGCCGCCGATTCCCGGCGCCGGCTGTCCAAGCTGCTCTCCGGCGTGCTCATCGCGGCGGCCCCGCTGCTGCAGTCGGCGCCCGCGGTGCTCGATCCGCTCATGGACCGTATCGACGCGCTCACCGACCAGGGCTTCCTCGACCGGCTGCCGGCGCTGCGCGGCGGCTTCGACAGCCTGTCCCCGGCCGCGCGGGACCGCCTGCTGCGCACGGTGACCGAGCGGATCGGCGACCGGCTCGACCTGACCCTGAACGCGCCGCCCGCGCTGCTGGCCGCGTGGACGGCGGCCGACGCGGCCGGGCTCGCCGCGCTGCGAAGCCTGCGCATCCCGCTGCCCGACTCGCTCACGGCCTCGAACCCGGCTCCCGCCGCTGAACCGGCCGAGACGGCTGAGGCGGAGCAGACCCCTGCGCCGCACGATGCCGGTGACGCGTCTCAGTCTGCTGTCGAGTCTCGGAATTCCAAGGACCGGCTCTCCCCCGCCGACCGCTGGCGCCTGCTGCTCGGCAGGCAGGCATCCAACCTGCCCTCCGGCGCGCGCCGGTACGCGCATGCTCTCGACGAGCTGTACGGTGCGGGGCGCGGCGAGGGCGCCTCCGGAGTCGGCGGCGGCCCGAACAGTGCCGGGGGCGGCGGCCAGGAGGGTTCGTTCGCCACCGCACGCGAATGGGCCGAAGAGCTCGACGCGCTGTTCGGCGCGGACGTGCGCGAGGAAGTGCTCGGGCGCGCCGCCGACGCGGGCCGCACCGACGTCCTCGGCGAGCTGGACCCGGCCTCCGTGCGTCCCTCGGTGGAGCTGCTGACCTCAGTGCTCTCCCTCGCCGGCGGCATGCCGGAGCACCAGCTGGCCCGGCTGCGCCCGCTGGTGCGCCGCCTGATCGACGAGCTGGCCAAAGAGCTGGCCTCGCAGCTGCGGCCGGCGCTGGCCGGGCTGACCACGCCGCGCCCGACCCGCCGCCCCGGCGGCCGGCTCGACCTGGCCCGCACGCTGCGCGCGAATCTGGCGCACACCCGCCGGTACGAGGACGGGCGCACGGTGGTCGTCCCCGAGCGGCCGATCTTCAACACCCGGGCCCACCGCGCGGCGGACTGGCGGCTGATCCTGGTGGTCGACGTCTCCGGCTCGATGGAGGCATCGGTCATCTGGTCGGCGCTGACCGCGGCGATCCTCGGCGGGGTGCCGACGCTCTCGACGCACTTCCTCGCCTTCTCCACGGAGGTCGCCGACCTGACCGACCAGGTCGCCGACCCGCTCTCGCTGCTGCTCGAGGTGCGGGTCGGCGGCGGCACGCACATCGCGGCCGGGCTCGCGCACGCCAGGACCCTGGTGACGGTGCCGGCCCGGACCCTGGTCGTGGTCGTCAGCGACTTCGAGGAGGGCTACCCGCTCGGCGGCCTGCTCGGCGAGGTGCGCGCGCTGGCCTCCTCCGGCGTGCACCTGCTCGGCTGCGCAGCCCTCGACGACGCGGGCGCGCCGCGCTACTCGGTGTCCATCACCCAGCAACTCGTCGCGGCCGGCATGCCGGTGGCCGCGCTCAGCCCCCTCGCCCTGGCCCGCTGGGTCGGCGACCGTCTGCGCGGAGATCGCTCATGACACCACCTTCCGACCAGGGGGCCGCGGGTGCCGCCCTGCCCCCGGCGGCGCCGGGCGTGGTCGCCGAGGCCGTCGAGGGCCTGACCTCGCGGCTGCGCAAGAAACTGGACGCCGCGATCGAGCAGTACGCGGCGGCGCCCATGACGCGCGAGGGCGACGGCCCGGCGAGCACGCTGAGCATCACCTGCGGCGAAGACGCGGTGGTGACGCTCACGCCGGGCCCGGACGGCGCGTTGGCGAACGCGGACCAGGTGCGCTGCAGTTGCCTGCTCGCGCCGCGCTGCCTGCATCGCGCAGCCGTGCTCAGCGCGTGCCCGGTCGCCAGCGGGTCAGCGCTCGAACAGCAGCCTGATGCGTCTGGGGCTCCGGCCGCCGACGGCGCCGCTGTCGCAGGATCCGCAATCGCCGGGTCGTCCGCCGCCGCCACCGCTGCCACCGACGTGGACGGCCCGGCTGCGCCGACCGAACCCGCCCCACCCACCCCTGCGCAGCTCGCCGCCGCGTCCGCGCTCTGGTCCGCCGCAGCAGCCGTACTCGCCGCCGGAATCCCCGCGGCCGGGGCGGTGCCGCAGGCCGAGCTGCTGCGAGCCGCGCACACGGCGCGGCTCGCCGGCCTGCACCGCGCCGAGGCCGCTGCGCTACGCGTCGTCAGAGGCCTGCGTTCGGCGCGGGCACGCCACGACAGCCACCGGCTGGCCGACCTGGTCGCCGCGCTGCGCGAGCTGCTGCTGACCTCCGGCCTGCTCGCCGCGGCCGATCCGGACGCCGCGCTGATCGGCACGGCCCGCCGCGCCTACCAGCCGCCCGGCGGCGCGCTGCGCGTCTACGGCGTCTGCCGCGAGCCGATCATCAGCGCGACCGGCTACGGCGGCGTGGTCACGCACATGGTCGGCGAGGACGGCAGGTGGTATTCGGTCGCCGACGTGCGGCCCGGCGGCGCCGGCCGGGCCCGCGCGGCGGCCAACGCCCCGGTCTCGCTCGGCCCGGCCACCCTCGACCACGCCGCCCTCGCCCGCAGGGGCCTGCTGATCAGCGGCGCGACGGTGTCCCCGGAGGGGCGCCTCGGCGCCGGCAAGGGCGTGAAGGCGACCCCGATCGCAGGGCTCGACTGGTCGGCCGGCGCCATGGCCGCCCTGCTGGCCCGGCCGCTGGCCGAGGCGGCGGCCGACCGGCTGTCCGTCGCGACGGCCGCCGGCGGCGACGAGGACGCGGAGCGGGCCGAGGCCGAGCGCAAGCTCGTGGCCTGCGACGTGGCGATCCTCGGCGCATACGGCGATCACGTCCTCGCCGTCGAGCTGTGCCTCGGACCGGACACCGGCGCGGACGGCGAACCCGGCACCGGCACCGAAACCGAGGCCGGCACGGCGAATCCGGCCGACGGTCCCACAGGCGCCCTGATCCGCCTCGTGCCCGCCAACGGCCACCCCGACCTGGCCCACACGGATAACCTGCGCCGGCTCGCGAGCCGCCCGGGCCTGCGCATCCGCGTCGTCGGCCGGCTCGACCCCGACCGCGCGGCGACGCTGCTCCCGCTCGCCGTCGGCCCGATCCCCGGCTCCGCGGCGACGCTGCGCCTGCCGGACGCCTGGTCCGGCCACGCAGACCTCGGATACGACCGCTTCCAGGGCGCCCATCTGCCGCCGGCCGAGGAGTGCCCGTCACCGCCGCCGATCACGCTCCCGCTCGACCCGACCGCCGACTCGCCCCTCTGGCGCTACCACCACCTCGTCGAACTCGCCGTCTCCGGCGGCCGGCGTGCCGTCGGCGAGTACGCCAGAGCCGCCACGACCACCGGCCGCCGCACTGTCGGCAAGCCCGAGACAGCCTTCATCCCGTTGCGCACGGCCGGTTTCCACACCGCGGCGGTCCTCGCGACAGCCCTCGCCGCGGAAGCCGACCGCCGCGACCGCGACGCCTTCGGCCGCCTCACCGACCCCGGCACCGACCGCTACGCCCGCGCCTGGCTCGCCGCGGCCGCCCACCTGGCCGGCACCGAGCGCGCCCTGGTGCTCGCCTCGTGGAGCGGCGCAGGCTGACGTCCTGGGACGGGACGGGAAGGAACAGGGAAGACAAGCGGACCGCCGCAGCCGAGGTACGAGGGAAGCACGGCTGCGACGGTCCGCGACTGTGGTCACGTGGAGCGGGACCGGTCACGTGAATCAAAGGTTGGCGCCGCGCCGCGCGGCACATCGCTGCTCAGCCCCTCCTCGCCATGCGCGCCACCCCCCGCTGGCGAAGATACGCCGCACCAGCACCCCACGTGGGCCGTTTGAAGCAACACGCTGCGGAGCCACACCCTGACACGGTGCTAGACGATCCTGCTTTCGCCCTGGTCACCGTGGGCCGCGCCACCCCGACCCACGGCGGCCGATCTGCCGTCCCCGCACAGCCGTCCGGCCGTTGAACCGATCCGGCCGACGCTACGTGCGTTCGCCCCAAGGAGGCCTTCGCCCGCCGGAGACCCCACGAAGGGTGGATGAAACCCCATGACACTCGTGCCGAACGTGAACGGCCCGGGATCGCCGATCTTCGACGAGCTCGTGGCGATGAACGGGGATCCCCGCGAACCTCCCCGGCAGCTGCCCGCGGTGCGGCCCGGCTTCGCGCCCGGCGCGTACCCGGTCCCCGCCGGGGTGTACGGCGACCCGGCGGCTCTCGCGCTGGCGCCCGAGGTCATCGCCGGGCTGTTCGCCAACGCGCCGCGGGACGGATCGCCGTGGGCCGCGGTGATCCTGTTCGGCGGCGGCGGCACGGCGCAGCAGGTCCAACATTACGGTTTCTCGGGTCCGTACCCATCCTCCCCCGGTTACGGTTACCATGGCGGGCCGAACTATCCTGCGACGTACCAGGCCAGTGCGGGTCAATACCAGGCTCCTGCGGCGCCGCCGCGCGAGCTCGGAGGGCTCGAACAGGCCAGGTACGCTCCGATCCCGGCGCTCCCGCCGGCGCCACCGCCACCGCCGCCGCCTCCCCCGGCAGCGGCCCCTTACGGCTACGGCGCGGGCGAGCGGACCCGGCAGATCGGCGGACCCGGCCACCCCGGCGGGTTCGCCGCGACGACCGGGCTCGGCGGGCAGCAGGAGCGGACGCCGTACCGGGCCGAGAGATACGGCCGGGCCCCGGAGCCGCTCTGGCCGGAGGAGGACGAGCAGGAGGCGGAGCAGGAAGCGGGCTCGGGCCGCGGCGGCTGGCTGTCCAGGCGCTTCGGCGCCGCCAGGCGGGAGTCCCGTGACGGATAGCGTTTCCACCTATGCACTCGGAGCGGACCTGTTGAACCGGCCCATTGGCAGAGCCCTGTCGGCAAAGGCGGGTAAGCCCCGGAAGCCGGTGCGCACCAGCGAGGAGCGGCTGCGCCAGCTCTACGACGAGTACGCCGGCCCGCTGCTCAGCTACGTGCTGTGGCTGCTGCGCGGCGACCGGCCGGCCGCGGAGGACGTGGTCCAGGAGACGCTGTTCCGGGCCTGGACCCACCCGGAGGCCATGGACCCGTCCCGCGGCTCGCCGCGCAACTGGCTGCTCACCGTCGCCCGCAACCTGGTGATCGACAACATCCGGGCCCGGCGCGCGCGCCCGGCCGAGATCGGCGAGACCGTGTTCGGCGAGGACTGGGCGCACAACCTGGTCGACTCCTCCGGCGACGCCTTCGAGCGCAGCATCGACGCCTGGCAGCTGGCCGAGGTCGTCATGGGCCTGTCGCCGGAGCACCGCGCGGTCCTGGTCGAGACCTACTACCACGGCGCCTCGGTGGCTCAGGCCGCGAAGACGCTCGGGATACCCCCGGGCACGGTCAAATCACGAACGTACTATGCTTTGCGGGCCTTGCGGCTCGCCTGCGAGGAGAGGGGGATTACGCCGTGACCGACCAGACTCCGCCCGGTTCGGGTCCGGGACGCGGCGTGCCCGGACCCCGGCCCGGCCGCGACCACCCGGCCGGCTGCTCCCCGGACCAGCGCAGGTCCCTGGGCTCCTACGCGCTCGGCGCGCTCGACCCGATCGAAGCGGACCAGGTGCGCCGCCATCTGGTGGACTGCCCCGAGTGCCGGATCGAATACCGCGACATGGCCGCGATGCCCGCGCTGCTCTCCCGCATCCCGCAGGTCGAGATGGAGGTCGGCGCCGTAGCGGTCCGCCCGGGCCAGGACATGCTCACCCGCCTGCTCGAGCGCGCCGCCGTGCACGAAGGCGCCGCAGCCGGAGCGGCGGCCGCAGCGGCCCCGTTCACCCCGGCACAGGCAGCCGGACCGGCGCAGTGGCAGCAGCACCAGCCGGGCGCCGCAGGAGCGCACCACCGCAGACGGGCTCCGGGCGCGCGAGGCGTCTCCGGGCTGCCCGCCCGCATGCTCGACCGGTGGCGGCAGGGCAGCTCCCTGCACCGCGTCTCGATCGCCACGGCCGGCACCGCGATCGTGGCGGCCGCAGCGGTCGGCGCCTACGCGGCGACGTCCTCCTCGGCTCCGGCCCCGGCCTTCGCCAAGACCCTGTCCGCGCAGAACTCCGCCACCGGCATCTCAGGCATCGTCGACTACCACTCGGCGGACTGGGGCAGCTGGGTGCAGGTCACCATGCGCGGCGTGCCATCAGGCGACGACTGCTCGCTGATCGCCGTGGACTCCAAGGGCGACCGGGCCATCGCCAGCACGTGGACCGCGCCGGCGGACGGCACCGCCACCATCCCCGGGGGCCTGGCCATGCAGGCCCCGTCCATCGTCGAGTTCGAGGTGATCACGACGTCCGGCTCGACCCTGCTCACCATCCCGGTACGCTGACGGCGCAGACCCACGATCAACCCTGGCTTCAAGATCAACGCAGAGCAGGAACCGCTTGTCACCGCGCACACAGGTCAAAGCCGGCCGCCGTCATGACCGGCCCCAGATCGAAGTGGTCTTCCTGCCCGGCCTCGCGGACGTGGTCTACGACGAGCTCACCGCCCGGTTCCCGCAGACCCGGGACTGGGCCATGGTGCCGGGGCGCGAGGACGCGGCGGCCGGCACGTTCAGCGGGCCGCTGTCCGCGCTGCTGTCGCTGCGCACGATAGTGGCGCCGTTCCTGGTGCTGACCTTCCCGGTCCCGGGGCCGGCCGGACTGCTCGGCGCCGGCAGCCTCGCCGCCATCGGCGAGGCGATGCGCGTGACGCGCGGACTCGACCGCGAGCCCGGCCCCGACTCCTTCCGGATCGAGGCGGCCGGCCGCGAGTCGCCGACGATGCGCGACCTGGCGCACCGCCTGGCGGGCGCCAGCGGACTGCGCGAGGCCGAGGACGGCGAGTGCGTAGTGCGAATACGGCCGAATCCCGAGCGGCGCGGCTGGGACGCGCTCGTGCGGCTCAGTGCTCTGCCCTTGTCGGCGCGCCCCTGGCGGGTGCGCGGATATCAGGCCGCGGTGAACGCGACCGTCGCGGCCGCCATGGCGCGTCTGGTCGAGCCCCGGCCCGCGGACCGGGTGGCGAACCTCATGTGCGGCTCGGGCACGCTGCTGATAGAGCGGCTGCTGGCCGGGCCGGCCGGGGTGGCGGTCGGGGTCGACGTCGCGGGCGAGGCGATCGAGGCGGCCCGGGAGAACCTTGCGGCGGCAGGCCTGGACGGCCGGGCGCGCCTGCTCGAAGGCGACATCCGCGACGAGGCGTGGGGCGCCGCAGGACCGTTCGACTGCCTCCTGGCCGATCCGCCGTGGGGCGACAAGTCCGGGCGCCACAGCGAGAACGAGCGGCTGCACAGGACCCTGCTCGAACGCGCCCACGCGCACGCCGCCCCCGACGCCCGGCTGGCGGTCCTCACGCACGAGATAAAAATCATGGAGAGGTGCCTGGACGGCGCCGGCGATCTGTGGCGCCCCGTGTCCGAGACCTCTGTCTTCCAGAAGGGGCACCACCCGCGCATCTATGTTCTGCGACGCCGCTGAGCGGCTCGCCGGCCGGAATCAGACCGCCCCCCGAGCCGCTGCTGCAAGCGGCCCGGGGGGCGGTTTCTTCCCCGCGTCCACAGTGGCTTAGGAACCACCGTTTCCCGAGCGGCGGACCGGAGCGCCGGTCCGCCGCCGGGCGGGGCTCGTCACCACCAGTGGCGGCTGCCGCGGTGGTGCCTCGGTTGCGGTGTCTTCGTGGCCGACCCGGTCGGCGACGCCTCAGGCGGCGTCGGGGTCGCGGCCGGCGGCGGCGTGGCGCCTACTGCTGCCAGGGCGCAGGACATCTGCGCCGCGGCCGAGCGCTGGGTGACGCAGTGCTGCGCCGGGTTGCCCGCCCCTGGCGTGGTCGCCCTGACCGTCTGGGCGAACACCACTGCGTCGACCACGCCGTTGGCGTCGGTGCCCAGCGTGCTGACCGGGTTGGTCAGGTGGAAGTTCTGGCAGTTGAGGTTGCCGAACGACTGCTGCAGCCGCATCACCACGAAGGTGAACAGGTTGCTGGCCGCCGCCGGGTCCGGGCTCGGGCCGCCGATCAGCAGGTTGACGTCCTGCTGCAGCCGGGTGCCCTGGATCCGGTCCATGTCCGAGCAGTACTGCTGCGGCGACTCGCCGGCCGGCAGGAGCGGCTGGTCGACGCCCTGGCGGTACAGGTTCGTCTTCTGGGTGCTGAAGTTGCCGTTGCCGTCGAGGGTCATCGGGTCGTTCAGCGGGACCAGCGCGGACGGGTTGGTCGGGAAGGCGTTGGCCTGGATCTCGTCGAGCGCGAGCGAGGTGGCCGGCGTGCCGTTGTCGCCCACGTCCGGCATGGTCCACGGCGTGCAGCCGAGTGCCGGGTCGATGAAGTTGTCCAGCAGGCCGTTGTCGCTCGGGTTCGCCAGCACGGCCGCGTTGGGCATCGCCGCCGCGTTCGCCGCGGTGTCCTGCGCGATCTGGCCGTTGGCCGCGGCCAGGTACTTGGTGGTGACGTTGTCGCTCTGGTCCTGGTCGATCAGGGCGAAGTTGCGGGTCGTCATGCACGACTGGCCGTCCGTGGCGGTGCCCGGGTTCGGCACGGTCACCATGCCGGCCTGGATGCCCTGGTTGACCGCGGTGAAGAACGCCGCGCCGTTGCAGTCGGCGAACTGGGTGAACACCGAGCCGTTCAGGCCGTTGACGCAGCTGCCGGCGGCGAGGCTGCCGTTCGAGTCGACCAGGGTGAGGTTGGTGGCGTTGAAGCCGAACCAGATGCCCACCACGGCGTCGGCCGGGAGGGTCGGCACGACCGGCGCGGCGGACGGCTGGGTGCCCTGGTCGATCACCAGCGGGTCATAGATGGTCAGCGCGCCGGTCGCCGGGTCGTAGATCGTGCCCTGGACGAACGCGGTCTGGTTCGTGTTGGCCTCGTTGCACGGGCCCATCGCCGGGTCGGTCGCGGTCAGCTCGTACGGCGTCGCCAGGCCCTGGGCGGTCAGCGGGTCCGCCGGCACGGTGATCGAGCAGTTCGGGTTCGGCGTGGCCGCCGCGGCGCCGGACGCGGCGCAGCTGGCGGTGTTCGTCGGGGTCGCGTTGGTCGGAGCGGCGTTCGTCGGGGCGGCAGTCGTCGCAGCGGCGCTGCTCGACGCGGTGGTCGCCGCCGCGGAGGTCGACGTGGCGGCGGCCGGGGTGCTCGCGCTGGTGCTCGCCGCGCTGGAGGACGCAGCGGCTGCCGCGGTGCTTCCGGCGGCGCTCGCGCTGGTGGAGTCGCTCGCCGTCGTGACGGTGTCGGCCTGGGCGGCGACGCTCCCGTTGGCGCCGGCGGCGGACGTCGTCGTACCCGTGCTCGCCGCGCTGGACGAGGCCGGGGTCGAGACGCTCGAATTCGTACACGCGCCGGCCAGCGGAGAGGAATTGTCCGGCGCGGCCAATGCGAAGCCCGCGGCCGCGATTCCGGCCACCGGCAGCACCATCAGCATGATGCCGACTTTGCGGCGGCGCCAGCCTCGCCGTTCCCGACGAGCCTCGTGAAGCTCGTCCTGCGTGGTCCCGCGCAGGTTCTGCCCCGGCTCCCGCCGGTGCCCCCCGCCCTGCGGATTCGGTGTGGACAAGACTGCTCCTTAGCTGTTGTGGGTATGCGACTTCCGCCGCCGCTGGAACATGAGGAACCCGACCGCGCCGGACGCCGCGACCAGCGCGACGAACGACTCCACGAGCGAGGCGGACAGAAGGGGCTTGGTGTTGCCGGCCAGGCCGACCCGGACGATCCCGGTGCTGGTGACGGCGGCGTCCGACGCGCCCGCCTGCGCGCTCTGGCTGCTCGCCGGAGTGGAGGCGTTCGCGCTGGGCGTCGCCGGCGCGCCGGCGGCGCCCGCGGCCGCCGCCGTGCTCGACTGGGCCTGCGGGGCGGCCGCGGCGGACTGCCCCTGGACGGACCCGGAGCTCGGCTGCGCCGCGGCGGCCTGCGTCGTCGGGGCCGAGCCGGCCGCCGCCACGGTGATGTTCACCGACGGGCTGCCGGATCCGCACTGCGCCGTGACGGTGTAGGTGCCGGGGGCGAGGGACGAGGAGATGGTCGCGGACCCGGTGAAGTTCACCGAGCCCTTGTCGACCGACGCCTTTCCGCCGGCGAAGGCGCTCGACTCGACGCCGTCGAAGGGCTGCCCGTTGCTCGGGCAGGTGCCCAGAATGGTCACCGTCTGGCCGGCCGTCACCGTGCCGGGATTCACGATCAGCTGACCGTAGCCGGTTCCGGCGACCGCTTCGGCCGCGGGCAGCGCCAATACGGCGAGCGCGGCCGCAATCGTCAGGAGCCTGGCCCGGACTGCGTGTGAACGCACTGGTCACCACTCCCTTCCGCATGCGATCGAACCCGGGCCCGGATGGCCCGGCTGAAATTGAGCGCTTACACGGGGCCCACCGCGGGGCGGTTCAACCGGATTCGGCAAAGGATCCGCATGGCGCGCCGCCGGATCCGGCCGGGCCGCACCGATATGACAGTGCGTCAGAAAGCTGTCACTCGGCGGATCGCCGGCCGCCGGAATTGCCGGAAAATTCGGCAGAAGAACGGCCGCCGAAACGGCGGCCGTCGGAAGGGGTACTTCTGTGTCCGGTCCGGAAAAAATCCGGCGCGCAAAGGACGATGGGCCGGGGCGGGGCGGGGTCGGCTCCGCCCCGCCCCGGCCCCGGGAGGTGTCGTGCTACACCCGGACAGGTGGTGGGATCAGGGGATGAGACGGACGGTCAGAAGCCGGCCGCCACCGGGATGATCTTCTCGCCGATCAGCTCCAGCTGCGCGATCTCGTGCACGTTCGGCACCCAGAGGTGCACGTGCTGCACGCCGAGCGCGGCCAGGCCCCGGAACTGCTCCAGGATCTCGTCGGCGTTCTCGCCCTTCGGGCCGAGGTCGAAGTTGCCCGTCATCACGGTCTTCTCGATCTCGTCGTAGTCGCGGCCGACGTCCGCGCAGTGCCCGCGCAGCACCTCGAGCTTGTGCTCCAGCTCCGGCCCGGCGAACAGGTTGCAGGCCTGCGCGTACTGCGCGACCATCCGCAGCGTCTTCTTCTCGCCCCCGCCGCCGATCAGGATCGGCGGGTGCGGCCTGGCCAGCGACTGCGGCACGTTGAGAGTCCCGCCGAGGTTGTAGTGCCTGCCCTCGTACGGGCCGTTGTCCTCGCTCCACATCTGCAGGCAGATCTGCAGCGCCTCCTCCAGCCGCTCGAACCGCTCGGCGGTCGGCGGGAACGGCAGGCCGAGTCCGCGCGACTCCTCCTCGTTCCAGGCCGCGCCGATGCCGAGCCAGGCCCGCCCCTGCGAGAGCACGTCGAGCGTCGTGACGGCCTTCGCCAGCAGCCCCGGCTCGCGGTAGACCACGGCGGTGACCCAGGCCAGCAGCTCGATCTTCGAGGTGCGCGCGGCGAGGTAGCCGAGGGTGGTGTAGGCCTCGAGCATGTCGTGCTCGGCCGGTCCGATGCCGCGGATCTGCCACACGTGGTCCATCACGCTGAGCTTGCTGAAGCCGGCGTCCTCGGCCGCGACGGCGATGCGGCTGAGGTCCTTGGCCAGGTTCTGCGGCCCGCCGGGCCAGGTGAAGTCCGGCACATGGAGTCCGAGTTGCATGGCGGTCCCTTTCTGGTTCACCCGGTCGATCAACCGGAGACTACTCCGTTTCGCCTCATCCTAGCCTCCTGCGACGCCCGGGCGGCAAACCGGACGCGCCGCCGCCGCCCGGTCGGCGCCCCCCGCCACGATAATCACAAGCCTCTTATACACAGGCCGCCGGGCGGCCGACCTGAACCATGCCCATGCGTTCATTGCGAGCAAACCGGCCGCGGCAGTAACTTACATACACGGGGTATCAGCGTTGATCCGGACGACCGGGGGTGGGCCGTGAGCGTGATGTTGCCGCCTGAGCTGGTGTGGGTGCTCGGGGCGATCGGGGTGCAGTGGCCGAACGTGGACGAGGACAAGCTGCGCGCGGCCGGGACCAACTTCCGGCAGATCAGCGACCAGCTCAAGGACCACAAGTCCGGCTCGATGCAGCAGATCGAGCAGATGCTGCACCTGAACTCCAGCCAGTCGCTCGAGGTGTTCCAGGCGCTGTGGCAGAAGGTGGTCCAAGGACACATGGGCGACCTGGAGCAGGGCCTTGACGTGCTGGCCGACGCGATGGGCGTGTGCGCGGACATCGTCGAGGGCATGAAGGCCGCCGCGGTCGTCCAGCTGGGCATCTTCGCCGCCGAGACGGCCGCGGACGTGGCCGCCGCGATCGCCACCGGCGGCCTGGCCGCCGGCGCCGAGGTCGCGCTGGACATCGCCACCCGGGAGATCGTCCAGGGCATCTTCAACCAGGCCCTGCAGCAGATCGAGTACCAGGTCAAGCAGGCCATGCTCGCCCCGGTCATCGACACCCTCGGCAGCGCCGGGGAGAACCTGGCCGGGCAGCTGCTCGGCAACGCGCTCGGGGTGGACCAGGGCGTCAACTTCGGCAGCCTGCTCGGCGCGGCCAAGAGCGGGGCCGGCCAGGGCATCTCCACCACCACCTCCGACCTGACCAGCCTGGCCACCGACCCGATCGGGCCGTCCGGCCTCGGCATCACACAGGGCCAGCCGACGCCCGATTCCGGCACCCAGGGCAGCAACGGGCAGATCCACGACGCGCTCACCGCCGACAGCAAGGGCTGATCGGGCAAGCCATGAGGGGACCGGCGCCGACCGAGCCGAGCGACGCGACGCCGACCGAGGACGCGCGGCCGCAGCTCCCGGCACCGCCGCGCGCCGCCACGCGCTCGGTGCCCGGCCCAAAGCGTCTCAGGAGGCGTACGCATACCGTCACGGTCTTCACCGCAGTGGCCGTCCTGGCCGTCGCGGTCGGGACGGTCGTCGGCGCCGCTGAGCGCCCAAGCGCCGGCGGGGCCGACCCGTTCCCCTCCAACGGCACGCCGCTCAATGCCCTGACCCCGGTGACCGGTGCCTTCGAGTCCGGCGACAGCGCGCCGTCCGACGACGGGAAGCCCTTCGCCTACGTGCTCGCCCAGGACGTCGGCTGCGTCGCCAGCGGGTTCGTCGTCTACGCGCTCGACGCCGAAGAAAGTGCGTTAACAGCCTCGCTTGGCCTCGACGACCACTCCCGCGATGCGGACGCCACGCCCGAGGTGCAGATATACGGCGACGGCAGACTGCTGGGTTCGTACAAGGCGGCACCCGCCCGGAAGGCGCCGGTCCAGGTGCGCGTCGACCTCACCAGCGTCAGCCTTCTGACGATCTCTTGGCAGTATCCGGCGACCGCCCAACAAGCCGGCGGCGGCGCCTGCCGGCCGGTGGCGACGCTGCTGATCGGCGATCCCGCGCTCATGTAGCCGAGCAGCCCGCCGCGCCGAAGGCGCCACTCGCCCTCATTCCTCATTCTCCTTGCTCGGTCGGGTCGCCGAGCTCGTCGGCCAGGCGCCGGAGGTACTGCGCGAGGCGGGCGGCGTCCTCGGGATCCCAGTCGGCGACCAGGCGCGCGAACACGTCGTCCTGCCACAGGTGCGACGCGTCGAGCAGCCGGCGGCCGGCCGGGGTGACCGTCAGCACGGCCCGGCGGCTGTCCCGCGCCGAGGCGGCGCGGGACAGGTAGCCCCGCCCGACCGCCGCGGCCGTGAACCGGCTGGCGCCGGAGTGGTCGAGGCCGAGCTGGTGGGCCACGTCGGCCACGGCGACCTGCGTGGTACGACGGGCGGCGGTCTCGACAGCGTCGAGCACGGCGATGTCCTGGAGCCGCCGCTCCGGTCCTCCCGTGCCTCCGGACCCGTCACCGTCACCGCCGCCATCACCGGCGACGCGGGTGGCCCAGCGCCGGGACCAGAACCGCACGAGCCGGAACAGGGCCGGGCCCGCGCCGTCGAGCCCCGCGGCGTTTTCGCTCTCCATGAGGACACCGTAGCGAATGCGTGCGCTTCGCATGTACTATACGTGCGATCCGCATACATCAGAGCCGGAAAGCGAGCCGGGAGCAGCCATGACCGTCGTGCTGAACCACACCATCGTGCGCGCCAGCGACAAGGACGCCGCCGCGCGCTTTTTCGCCGGCCTGCTCGGCCTGGAGGCCGGCCCGCCGGCCGGGCCGTTCACCCCGGTCCGAGTCAACACCGAGCTGACCCTGGACTTCGACGAGCGCGGCCCGGTCGCGGCCGGGCACTTCGGGTTCCTGGTCGACGACGCCGCCTTCGACGCGCTGCTGGACCGGCTGCGCGCCCGGCCGCAGGTCCGGTACGGCTCCGGGCCGCAGCACGGCTGGGACCGCCGGATCAACCGGCTCGCCGGAGGGCGCGGCGTCTACGTCGCCGACCCGGACGGCCACAGCTACGAGTTCTTCACCGCGGTGCCCGGCTGAGCCGCCAGGCTCAGCCTCCTGCGATGCTGCCGAGCAGGATGCCGCTGCGCCAGTACCGCTGCACGATCAGGAACAGCACCACCAGCGGCACCGTGGTCATCAGCCCGCCGGTGACCAGCAGCGGATAGATCAGCTGGTCCCCGCTGTTCGCCGCGCGCGAGGACCACACGCCCAGGCCCGTGGTCAGCGGATAGAGGTTGTTCTGGCTGAAGATCATCAGTGGCAGGAAGTAGTTGTTCCAGACCGCGACGATGCTCAGCAGCAGCACCGTCATCAGCCCCGGCACCATCAGCGGAACGGCCAGGCGCAGGAAGATGCGCACCTCGCCGGCGCCGTCGATCCGGGCCGCGTCGATCAGCTCGTGCGGCACCGAGGTCTCGATGAAGGTGCGCATCAGGTAGACCCCGACCGGGCTGACCATGCTCGGCACGATCATCCCCCAGATCGAGTTGATCATCCCGATCTTGGCGTAGACCAGGTAGAGCGGCAGGGTGACCGCGGTGATCGGGACCAGCAGCGCCGAGATGACGAAGTAGAAAAGCGCGCGGGCGCCGCGGAACCGGAACCGGGCGAAGCCGTAGCCGGCCATCGCGGCCAGCACGGTGGCCCCGCCGCCGCCGAGCACCGCGTACAGCACGGTGTTGAGCAGCCAGCGGATGTAGGTCCCCTCGCCGTCCACGTCCTGGAACAGCAGCGAGACGTTGCGGAAGAACTCGAACGGCGCGGTGAACCAGAACCCGAAGCTCTCGAAGATGTTGCTCTGGGTCTTGGTCGAGTTGATCAGGATCCAGGCGATCGGGATCAGGGTGAACACCGCGAACAGGACGCAGAGCCCGGTGTACAGGCCCTGCGATCCCCGGCGCATCCCGTAGAGCCGGACCGGGATCTCGTCCTGCTCCGCGGCGCCGCGGCGGCGCGGCCGGGACCCGCGATCGGCGGCCTCGTCGCGGCCGGATGACAGGGCGCTCATCGCAGTTCTCCCCTCCGGCGGCGCAGCAGCAGGGCGCCGACCGAGATCAGAAGGATGACGAAGCCGAGGATCACGGCGGTGGCGGCGGCCAGGTTGTACTGCCCGCCGCCGGTGGCCGTGTTGTAGATGAGGATGGTCGGCGTGTACGAGGTGGAGATCGCCTGGTTCTGGAAGTTGTAGATCATGTACGGCTCGGTGAACAGCTGCAGCGCGCCGATCATGTTGATGAAGACCAGCATCACGATGGCCGGCCGCACCATCGGCAGTTTGACCCGCAGCACGATCCGCCAGACCGGGGCCCGGTCCAGGATGGCCGCCTCGACCACGTCGCGCGGCACCGACCGCAGCGCGGTGTAGAGGATGATCATGTTGTAGCCGGTCCACTCCCAGATCACGATCACGATGATCGAGGGCAACACCAGGCTCGGCGAGAAGAAGTCGATGTTGTGGAAACCCACGTCGCCGGCCAGCCGGGCGAACGGCCCGAACTGCGGCTCCATCAGGAAGTACCACATCACCGCGCCGACCACACTGGGCACCGCGAACGGGATGAAGAACACGGTGCGGAAGGCGCGGCCGAACCGGGTCAGGCCCAGGTCGAACACCGCGGCGAAGAAGAACGCGATGGCGAGCATGACCGGGACCTGGATCACCGCGTAGATCATCGTGCGCTCGAGGCCGGACCAGAACTCGCCCGACTGCAGCGTCTGGCTGTAGTTGGCGAAGCCGGAGTACCGGGTGCCGCCGATCAGCTTCGAGGTGTAGAGGCTGGTGTAGATCGCGTAGCCGAGCGGGGCGATCATCACCAGGACGAAGACGAGGATGAAGGGCAGGGTGAAGAACACCCCGCGCCGCTCCCGGGCGGGGAAGCGGGCCCGCCCCGGCCGCCGGGCGGCGGCCGGGGCGCTCCTGCGCAGCTCCAGCGCGGTGCCGCTCACCGGCGGACCGCCCTGCGATCGGCCCGCTGCCCGCGGGGTGCGTGCGTGTCCGCTCGTTGCATGCGTCCTCCTGCTCTGCGCTGTCCTGTCCTGGCAGTCCTGGCTGATCTGTACTGGCTGTTGACGTGCTCCCGGATCGCCGCGGCGGTCAGGTCTTGACGGTGAAGCCCTGCTGCTTGGCGTAGTTGACCAAGGTGGTCTGGAACGAGGCGAACGCGGCGTTAAGCGTCCCGGTGCCGTTGAGCACCCCGGCGAACGCGGTGGAGGAGTCGGTCAGCGCCTCGGTCATGAACGGCGGCCACTGGACCGACTCGATCTGCGGCGCGGCGGCGGTGAACACCGTGTTGGGCGTCGAGGATCCGGACAGCGGGACCGTCAGGCCCTTGAAGGCCGGGTCGTTCAGCAGCGGGACGTAGGTCGGGAACAGCGAGGACGGCGAGGTCTTGGTGATGTCCCACGAGGCGCTGGTCGAGTTGAGCCACTCGGCGAAGGTCGCCGCCTGCGCCGGGTGCTTGCTCTGGCTGAAGACCGGGTAGGTCGAGCCGCCCCAGTTCGCCGCGACGTCCGCGCCGGCGGTCCACTGCGGCAGCGACGCGGCGCGCCAGTCGCCGATCGTGGCCTTCGCGTCCGGGGCGAAGTACGACGGGCCCCAGGCGGAGCTGATCCAGCTGGCGTCGATCTCCTTGTCCATGTCGGTGAAGGCGGCCGCGTCCACGTCGCCGGTCGCGTTCACCTCGTGCGCGCTCAGCAGCGCCTGCCAGTAGTTCGCGAACGCGGTCTGCGCCGGGCCGGTCCAGTCGATGGTCACGGTCGAGCCGCCGGTGTACTGGAACGGGAACGCGTTGTCCTGCGCCATCAGGCTCATGACCCACTGCAGGTCGGTGGCGGCGAAGTTGGTGAGGTAGGCGGTCGGGTCCTGGCTGTGCAGGGTCTGGGCGTCGGTGGCGAACTGGGCCCAGGTGGTCGGCGGGGTGATGTTGTACTTCTGCAGCAGGTCGGTGTTGTAGTAGAACGCGACCGGGCCGGAGTCGCCCGGGATCGCGTAGACCGCGGAGCCCTGGCTGACCTCCTGCCAGGCCCAGGACACGAAGTCCTTCTTCACCGAGGCCGCGCCGTAGTCGTTCAGGTTCACCAGGCTGTTGGTGACCTCGAACGAGGGCAGCTCGTCGAATTCGACCTCGGCGACGTCGGGCGCGCCGGAGCCGGCCTTCAGGGCGTTGGTGACCTTCACGTACTCCGGGTCGCCGGCGCCGACGTCGTCGAGCGTGACGCAGATGCTCGGGTGGCTGGAGTTGAAGGCGGTCACCGCGCGGCTCAGACCGGGCACCCAGGCCCAGAAGGTGACCGGGGTGGCGCCGGAGTGGCAGCCGGAGGTGCTGGAGCTCCCGCTGGCGGTGCCGGTGCTGCCGGGGGCGGGCGAGGAGGTGCCGCTGCATGCTGCGATCAGGGCCAGCGCGGCGGCCGCGGCGAGCGCAGTGCCGATCCGCGTGCCGGACCGCGTGCCGAGCCGGGTCGCCCGGCGGTGGTTCGTGCGGGCAGTGCGTGAAGCGGAGGACGCGCATGGCTGCGCCCTCCAGGGTGTGGGCCTGGTTCTCATGATCAGATGCTCCTGAGGGGGTAGAGCTCTGTCCGGGTATTGAGTGCGTCCGCGGTTCCGCACGATCCGCGTCGGCACCTGTATCAGAGTGCTGTGTATCAGGGCGCCCTGAATCAGGGTTGCGCTGCTCCTCGTGGACCGGGCCCGGGGGCGACCGGGCCCGGCCGCGCCGGACCCGCCGGCGCGACCAGGGGCGTCAGAGGCCGAGCACGGCCTCGACGAGGGTGAAGGACTTCGGCGGGAGGCTGAGTGTGAGCGCGGATCCCTTGGCCGGGGCCGACTCCCGGGTCACCTCGGCCAGCTCGACGTCGGGCAGGACGCGCGGCGCGGCGCCGTCGGCCGCGGTGACCGTGGTGATCTCGGCGCTCTGTGCGAACGCCGTATCGCGCAGCACGATCTCCACGTCCTGCGGTCGGTCCGGGTCCCGGTTGACCAGGGTCAGCGCGAGCCGCCCGCCGTCCGCGGAGGCGGTGGCCGCGGCGTCGACCAGGCTGAACGGCCCGAGGTCGTCGACCCGGTGCGGCCAGCGGCTGCGGCTGCGGCCCGGCTCCAGCGGGCTGACCGCCGGCCCGTCGAGGTGCAGGTCGACCGCGTAGTCGAGGGCTGCCTGCGCGTGCAGCAGCACCGGGTAGTAGATCGGCTGGACGGCGACCGCCTCGGGCGTCGTGACGATCGGCGCGATGGCGTTGACCATCTGGGCGAGATTGGCCATCCGCACCCACGCGCAGTTGCGCACGAAGATGTTGAGATAGGTGCCGACCGCGAGGGCGTCGGCGAAGTTGTAGCGCTCTTCGAGAGTGCCGTCCTCGGTGCGGAACCACACGTTCCACTCGTCGTAGGCGATGCGCGGCACGCGGTCCAGCTTCTGCACGTATGCGGCGCGCTCGATAAGCCCGCGCGCGCACCTGATGGCCCGTTCGGCCTGGTGCGGCTGGAGCACGTTGGTCCAGTAGTCGTCGGCGCCGGTGTAGATGTGCAGCGAGTGCAGGTCGACGACGCCCGCCATGCCGTCGATCACCGTCCGGTCCCAGTCGTTCCAGCCGTTCATGCCGCAGCTGACCAGCTTGGCGCTCGGGTCGAGCATGCGGATCGCGCGGGCCCAGCGGGTCGCGGTGGCGACGTACTCCTCCGCGGAGAGCGCGCCGACCTGCCAGGCCCCGTACATCTCGTTGCCCAGGCCCCAACAGGTGACGCCGTAGGGCTCCGGGTGTCCGTTCGCGGCCCGGCGGCGGGCCCACTCGGTGTTCCCGGCGCCGTTGCAGTACTCGACCCAGGCCAGCGCCTCCTCGAGGGTGCCGGTGCCCATGTTCAGGCAGATGTACGGGTCGGTGCCGAGCACGGAGCAGTAGCGCAGGAACTCGTCGGTGCCGAACCGGTTGGACTCCTCGCTGCCCCAGGCCAGCTCGGGCCGGCGGGGCCGCGCGTCCTTCGGGCCGACGCCGTCGGCCCAGTGGTAGTTGCTCACGAAGTTCCCGCCGGGCCAGCGCAGGACGCCCATCCGCAGGGGGCTGAGCAGTTCGAGAACGTCGGTGCGGAACCCTTCGGCGTCGGCGAGGCCCGAGCCCTCGTCGTAGAGCCCTCCGTAGATGCAGCGGCCCAGGTGCTCGACGAAGCCGCCGAACACCTTGCGGTCCAGCTGTCCGACGCGTCGGGCCGGATCGACCGCGATACGTGTCACTTGTCCTCCTCGCGGTGGAACGGAATTGCGGGTGCTGATTCAGCTCGGGTGCCGGGCCGGCCGCCGCAGGAGGCGCGCACGACCAGCTCGACCGGCAGCAGCAGCGGCTCGGTCGGCACCGGCTCCTCCTGGATCCGGCGCAGCAGCAGCCGGACCGCCTGCTCGCCGGTCTCGCCGAACGGGACCCGGACCGAGGTGAGCGCCGGGGTCAGGAACTCGGCGAACGGCATGTCGTCGCAGCCGACCACGGCGACGTCGTCGGGCACCCGCCGGCCGGCCGCGGCCAGCGCGCTGAGCACCCCGATCGCCATGGTGTCGCTGTGCACGAAGACGGCGGAGACGGCGCGCTCCCGGTCGAGCAGCAGCCGCGCGGCGTGCGCCGCACCGCCGGAGGTCCAGTCGGCCTCGGCGACCAGGTCCTCGCTCGGTTCGAGCCCTGCTTCGCGCAGCGCGTCCTCGTGCCCGCGCAGCCGGCTGCGCACGACCCGGCGCCGGAACGGGCCGGTGACCGTGCCGATGCGGCGGTGGCCGAGCCCGGCGAGGTGCGCGGTGGCCAGGCGGCCGGTCTCGCGGTGGTTCGAACCGACGACCGGCACGCCGCCGCCGGGGACGTGGTGCAGGCTCACCGCGGGGACGTGCCGCCGCAGCATCTCGGCGACCTGCGCGTCCTCCTCGAGCTGCGGGGCCGCGGCGATCACGCCGTCGACGCGCCGCTCGAGCAGCATGCGCACCACCTCGGCGCCGTCGTCCCCGGCCGGGTCGAGGTTGCCGACCAGCACGGCGTGCCCGTTGCGCCGCGCCTCCTGCTCGGCGGCGACGGCGAACTGGGCCAGGGCGCCGTCCGTCATGTCGCCGGCGACGAGCCCGAGCGTGCAGGTGGAGCGCTGGACCAGGCTGCGCGCGATGGTGTTCGGCGAGTATCCGAGCTCGCGCGCGGCGGCGAGGATCCGGTCCGCCGTCTGCGCGGAGACCCTGACCCTGCCGCCGTTGAGCACCTTGCTCGCGGTCTGGAAGCTGACCCCGGCCCGCGCCGCGACTTCCTTCAGCGAGGCGTAGCGTCCCGCAGCCATGAGCGCCCCGGCCGTCCTCTCGGTCCCTTGAGCGAACGTTCGCCTATCTCCGAACACAATGTGGACGGCCGCGGATGGATGTCAAGAGACAAGCGCGGGCGAAGATGCCGAGGAGGCGTCAGATCCGGCCATGGGAGCGCGATCCCGGCGCCCCTTGTCGGTCGGCTCGCGTAAGGTCTCCTGGAAACGAGCGAGCCTGACTCGATGCGCCGCCGGAAACTTGCCGACAGCACCGTCGGCATGGCAAGCGGTTTCGACGAAGGCCGCGCTGCGGCGGTGCGGGTCGTTGACCCGGCACGCATCGCCGCAGCTGGGAGGACCTATGGGCAAGACCGGCACTCGCGGGCAGCCGCGCGCGGAGTTTCGGTGTTGCACCATGGGACATACGAGCACTCGGCCACACAAGGGCCCGAGAGGAGTCACGGCCATGGCTGACATCCGGCCGCTGGAAGAGGACGAGGCGGAGGCCCGGGTCAAGGGCGTCTGCTTCAAGCACGGACCGCCCCGCCGCGTGGGCGTCGAACTGGAATGGTTCCTGCACGACGAGAAAGACCGGCCGGGCCGCATCGAGCCCGGCCGCCTGCACACCGCCCACGCCGACCTGAGCGGGCTCCCGCTGAGCTCCGCACTGACCCGGGAGCCGGGCGGCCAGCTGGAGCTGAGCTCCCCGGCCGCCGAGTCCCTGACCGACTGCGTGGAAGCCGCGGCGGCCGACCTGAAGGCCGTCCGCGAGAGACTCCGCCCGCACCGCCTGCAGCTCGCCGGCCTCGGGCACGAACCCTGGAATCCGCCGCTGCGGCTGTTGGACCAGCCGCGCTACGCGGCGATGGAGCATTATTTCGACCGCGCCGGGCCAGCCGGCCGGGCCATGATGTGCAACACCGCCTCGGTACAGGTGTCCCTCGACTCCGGCACCGGCGATTCCGGCCCGCTCGGCTACCGGGCCCGCTGGGAGCGCGCCCACCTGCTCGGCCCGGTCCTGGTCGCCGCGTTCGCCAACTCGCCGTTCAGCGAGGGGCGCCCGACCGGCTACCGGTCCACCCGGCAGGCGGTGTGGACGCGGCTCGACCCGGCCCGCACCGGTGCGCCGAGCGACACCGCCGATCCCTGCACCGCGTGGGCGGACTACGCGCTCGGCGCGCCCGTGCTGTGCATACGCAGACCCGGCCCCACCTGGGAGGTCCCGCCGAAGGGCCTGACCTTTCGCGGCTGGATCCAGGACTGTGACCGGCTGCGCTCCTCCCGGCCGCCGACCGCCGACGACCTCGACTACCACCTGACCACGCTGTTCCCGCCGGTGCGCCCGCACGGCCACCTCGAGCTGCGGATGATCGACGCGCAGCGCGGCGAGGACGGCTGGATCGTGCCGCTCGCCGTCACCGTCGCGCTGATGGAGGACCCTGAGGCGGTACGGCTCGTCGAGCCCGTGCTGCGGTCGCTCGATCCGCGCCCGTTCCACCGGGCCCCCGGCAATCCGCTGTGGCAGCGCGCCGCGCGCGACGCGCTCGCCGATCCGGCGCTGCGCGCCGCCGCCCAGGCGTGCTTCTCGGCAGCCGAACAAGCCCTGCCCCGGCTCGGCGCCGGCCCGGCGATCCGCGCCGCGGTGGCCGGCTTCCGCGCCCGCTACGTCGACCGGGGCCGCTGCCCCGCCGACGACCTGCTCGACCGACACTCCACGGCGGCGGCCGCGTCCTGGGCGTCCGCCCAGTGGCCCTGCTCTCCGGGAAGGATCACCGATGACGACAAGCTCTCCCTCTGACACCGCCGCCGAGCGGCACGCCGACCCGGAGCAGTTGCGCAGCCTGGCGCTGCGGGCGCTGGAGACCGCGCGGGTGCGTACCGAGGGCCTGACCACCTGCATCGACGACCGCGACCTGACCGCGCAGCACTCCCCGCTGATGTCGCCGCTGGTCTGGGACCTGGCCCACATCGCGAACCAGGAGGAGCTGTGGCTGCTGCGCGCGGTCGGCCGGCGCGAGGCCATGCGCCCGGACATCGACCCGCTCTACGACGCCTTCGAGCACCCGCGCTCGGAGCGGCCCAGCCTGCCGCTGCTCTCCCCCACAGAGGCGCGCGTATACGCCTCCGACGTCCGCGGCCGCGTGGTCGATCTGCTGGACACGACGGCGCTGCGCGGCACCGCGCTGCTTGACGCGGGCTTCGCGTTCGGCATGATCGCGCAGCACGAGCAGCAGCACGACGAGACCATGCTGATCACCCATCAGCTGCGGCAGGGTCCTGCCGCGCTGACCGCCGCGCCGCCCGGGCCGGCTCCCGGCGACGCCGCGCTGCTGCCGGACGAGGTGCTGATCCCCGGCGGGCCGTTCACCATGGGCACGGACACCGAGCCGTGGGCCCTGGACAACGAGCGGTCCGCGCACCGGGTCGAGGTCGCAGCGTTCTACCTCGACACGACGCCGGTGCGCTGCGGCGACTACACGCGCTTTATCGCCGAGGGCGGCTACCACGACCCGAGGTGGTGGGCGCCGCAGGGCTGGGCGATGGTGCGGGAGAAGGGGCTCGAGGCGCCGATGTCCTGGAGACAGGACGGCGGGCAGTGGGTGCGCCGCCGGTTCGGGCACGTCGAGCCGGTGCCGCCGGAGGAGCCGGTGCTGCACGTCAGCTGGTACGAGGCGGACGCATACGCGCGGTGGGCCGGCCGGCGGCTGCCGACCGAGGCCGAGTGGGAGAAGGCGGCGCGGCACGACCCCGAGTCCGGCCGGTCCCGGCGCTACCCCTGGGGCGACGCAGATCCGGGCCCCGAGCACGCCAACCTGGGCCAGCGGCACCTGCAGCCGGCGCCGGCCGGCAGCTACCCGGCCGGGGCCTCGCCGCTGGGCGTGCGGCAGCTGATCGGCGACGTGTGGGAGTGGACGGCCAGCGACTTCCTGCCGTACCCGGGGTTCCGGGCCTTCCCCTACCGCGAGTACTCCGAGGTGTTCTTCGGACCCGACCACAAGGTGCTGCGCGGCGGCTCGTTCGCGGTGGACCAGGTGGCCTGCCGAGGCACCTTCCGCAACTGGGACTACCCGGTCCGGCGGCAGATCTTCGCCGGGTTCCGCACCGCCCGCGACGCCCGCGTCGGCGAGCCCTGAGAGGCGGGAGCACGCATCCCATGTGCCGCCACATCGCCTATCTGGGTCCTGCCGTGCCGCTCAAGCACGTGCTCTGCGATCCACCGCACGCCCTCTACAAGCAGTCGTACGCGCCGCGCCACCAGCAGCACGGCACCGTCAACGCGGACGGCTTCGGCGTGGGCTGGTACGCGCCGGACGACCCGGTCCCGGCGCGCTACCGGCGCACCGGCCCGATCTGGGCCGACCCGTCCTTCCCGGACCTGGCCCGGGTCGTGCGCGCGGGGGCGCTGCTCGCCGCGGTGCGCGACGCCACCGAGGGCACCGCGCCGGACGAGTCCGCGGCCGCGCCCTTCGCCGCCGGCCGCTGGCTGTTCAGCCACAACGGCGCGGTGACCGGCTGGCCGGCGTCGGTCGCCGCGCCGGCCGCGGCGCTGAGCACGCAGGAGCTGCTCGGCCTCGAGGCCCGCACCGACAGCGCCCTGGTCTGGGCGCTGGTGCTGCACCGGCTGCGGGCCGGATCAGGGCTCGGCGACGCGCTGGCCGGAGCGGTCGGCGACCTCGCCGCGCACGCCCCGGCCCGCCTCAACCTGCTGCTCACCGACGGCACCGCGATCGCCGCCACCGCCTGGGGCGACTCGCTGTGGTGCCGCGTCGATCCGGGCCGCGAGGTCGCCGTGGCCTCAGAGCCCTTCGACGACCGGCCCGGCTGGCTGGAGATCGCCGACCGGACGCTGGTGCTGGCGTCCCCGTCCGGCGTCGAGACCACTGCCATGAATGTCCAGCCCCTCATGGAGTCCGTATGAGTGCCTTCACCCTGACCCGGCAGCTGCCCGTCGAGGCGAGCGCGCTCGCGCTGCGCACGGACGTGGCCGAGGGGCTCGGCGACGAGCCCAAGTGGCTGCCGCCCAAGTGGTTCTACGACGCCCGGGGCAGCGAGCTGTTCGAGGAGATCACCCGGCTGCCCGAGTACTACCCGACCCGTGCCGAGCGGGCCATCCTGCACACCCGGGCCGGCGAGATCGCCGCGGCCACCGGCGCGCGCACGCTGATCGAGCTGGGCTCCGGCTCGTCCGAGAAGACCCGGCTGCTGATCGAGGCGCTGCGCGCGCAGGGAACGCTGGCCGCGTACGTCCCGGTCGACGTCAGCGACTCGGCCCTCGAACAGGCCGGCCGGGCCCTGGCAGCGGACTATCCGGGGCTGGCCGTGCACGCGCTGGTCGCCGACTTCCAGGCCGGGTTCGCCCCGCCGGACACCGCAGGCCCGCGGGTGCTCGCCTTCCTCGGCGGCACCATCGGCAACCTGCTGCCGGCGGAGCGCACAGTCTTCCTCGGGCAGGTCCACGACGCGCTCAGGCCCGGCGACAGCCTGCTGCTGGGCACGGACCTGGTGAAGGACGAGGCGACCCTGGTCGCAGCCTACGACGACGCGGCCGGCGTCACCGCCCTGTTCAACAAGAACCTCCTGGCCGTGCTCGACCGCGAGCTCGGCGCCGACCTCGACCCGGACGACTTCGACCACGTCGCCCTCTGGGACGCGCGGGAGGAGTGGATCGAGATGCGGCTGCGGGCCAGGCGCGAGCTCACCGCCACGATCCCGGCCCTGGACCTGAAGATCGACTTCGCGGCGGGCGAGGACCTGCGCACCGAGATCTCCGCCAAGTTCCGCAGGGAGGGCGTCCGGCACGAACTGGCCGCCGCCGGGCTGGACCTCGCCCACTGGTGGACCGACCCGGAGGGCCGTTTCGCGCTGTCCCTGGCGGTGCGGCGGAACTAGCAGCAGCGGTCGGCCCCTGCCCGAGTGCGAGCGAACCGGCGAGTACCTCGACTCGGGCGGGGCCGTCCGGCACAATCCGTGCCCAAACCGGCGGAATGACGGATGCATGAAATACTTTCAAGTTTCGCCGACCGAGTATCGCACCCTGATGAGCATTGTTTTCGCAGCTCACTGACGCACTGGCCGGTTCGCGGCGAGTAGGCGGCCTGGTCACGGCGCCGCGGCCGGGGTAGGTTCTGCCCTCAATCAAACAGGGGTTCGTCGGCGACCGTGCTGACCGGCGCCGGCGCGACCACGGTTGGGAGGTGCGGCATGACCGCACGCTTCGCAGAACGATTACCTACCCTCACCACCATCACGCGACTCGCCGCCAACGGCGGCATCCCGGCGCTGCGGTTCAGCCTCGGCGTCGTCTACCTCTGGTTCGGCATCCCGAAGTTCTGGAGCGGGGTCAGCCCGGCTGACCAGCTCGCCATCCGGACCATGGGCATCATCGACATGCACACGGTGCCGCCGGCGGTCTCCCGGGACCTGCTGGCGACCATGGAGACCACCATCGGTCTCGGCCTGATCACCGGGCTCTTCCTGCGCTACATCCTGATCCTGTTCGCCGTCCAGATGACCGGCACCCTCACCCCGCTGCTCTTCTTCCGCAGCGAGATGTGGACACGCACCCTGGTGCCGAGTCTGGAAGGCCAGTACATCCTGAAGAACCTCGTGCTGATCTCGGCCGGGATCGCGATCACCGCGACACTGCTCGGCGGCGGGCTGGTCTCGTCCGCGGCAGCGCTCGACGTGGACCGCAGTATCGCCGAGGAGGCATCGGAGGCGGACGAACCGGCCGCGCCGACGGTCGTCGAGTACCTGCTTCCGAAACCGCGGACCGCGGTTTCGGCACTGCAGGCGGACGAACCGTCCACGCCGGCGGTCATCGAGCAGCTGCTTGCGAAACCGCAGGCAGCTGTCGAAATGGCGGCCAAGGAGCCGCCGGTCGTCTGAGTGACGGCGGGGTCGCTGCGCCTGCCGCACACGCTCCGCCGCATTGAGCGGTCGTGCCCATATCCTCCGATATGGGCACGACCCTGCGGACCGGCTCCGCCCCGCGCCGCCATCCGATCGTCAACGAGATGCAACCGCCGCGCCGTAGCCTGTCGCTCCCGGGTGCCGGCACGGCCTCGGCGGGCGGACCGGCGGCGGGGAGACGAAGAATGGGAATGCGCGCTGTGCGAAAAGTCGTGTGCTCGGCTGCGGCGGCGGCGCTGCTGTGCACGGCAGTGGCCGCGTGCGGGTCGTCGGGGTCGAAGCCGGGCAGCGGGGCGCTGGTACCCGCCTCCAGCCAGGACGTCTCGTTCGACGCCGGCGGGACCACGACCTACGGGACGCTGGCGATCCCGGCACACCGCAACGGCCAGCGCCTCGCCGCGCGCTGCTGCTGGCCGGCAGCGGGCCGACCGACCGCGACGGCAATCAGCCGGGCTCGAACGTGAATCCCTACACCCTGCAGCTCATCGCCGGGGTGCTCGGGCAGATGGGCATCATCACCCTGCGGTTCGACAAGTACTTCAGCGGCCGGACCGGCGCCGGGACGTACGCGTCGGATCCGGCCTCGATGACGCTGCAGCCGTTCCTGGTCCAGGCCGACGACGCCTACGACTTCCTGCGCTCGCAGCCGGCGGCCGACCCGGCGAGGCTCCTGCTGGTCGGCCACAGCGAGGGCGGGATGTACGCGCTGGAGGTGGCCGGCGCGGTCTCGCCGAAGCCGGCCGGGCTCGCGCTGATCGCAGGCCTATGCTTCGAGCCCTGCGACGAGCGCGAGCCCCTGACCGGTCAGGGGCCGTCACCGACGCGCGGTCTAGCCGAACATGGAGACCCGGTTGCGCGCCGCCTCCGCGCGCTGGGCGTCGGTCAGCATGCGCTGGTCGACCGGCTGTGCCATCCGCCAGCGGCCGTCGGCCGGGCAGGGCCGGAACTGGGTGGAGAAGAAGTGCACCGAGCGGAACGTCAGCACCTCCCAGGTCGCCGTGTAGAAGTGGCCGTCCGAGCAGCGCAGTGCGTAGTCGCCCGGCTGGATGGGATTCGGAGCGTCCTGCGAGCGCTGGAATGAGAAGTGCAGCCCGGAGACCCGGCCCAGCGGGTCGAAGCTGACCACGGCCAGCAGGTCGCCGGCCGTGAAGTTCACCGGTACGGTCACATTCGTGTACTGGTTCACCGGGGCGATCTCGGGCGAGCCCATCGTGCCCTTGTACCCGTCGAGGTACCGGGTGACCTGCCGCCAGACCTCGCGCAGGTCGTCCTCGCCGAGCGACCCGGCCATGGCGTCCGTGAAGTCCGCCCGCGCCGCGCCCCACTCGCCGGCCGTGATCTGCCGCAGCAGCGCCGTCGCGCGGTCGGCGATGTCGTCGGGCGGGGTCGCGTCGGCCGGCCTGACGGTCTGCCGGTCGACGTACGAGAAGTGCAGCCCGGCCACCTGGCCCAGCGGGTTGTAGGTGACCTTGGCCAGCAGGCCGCCGGCGGTGAAGTCCAGCGGCACGGACACGTTGGTGAACGGCCTGACCGTGCTGATCTCCGGAGCTCCCATCGTACCCCGACATACGCCGAGGTGCCGGCCGGCCTTCTCCCAGGCCTCGCGCAGGCCGTCCTCGTCCAGCGCGGCGGCCATGGCTTCCGTGAAGTCCGCCCGCGCCGCACCCCACTGGCCGCTGGTGATCTGCGCCAGCAGCACCGCCGCGCGGTCGGCGGCACCCGGGAGCGGAGCATTGACATCAGCCATCGGATTCGTCGTCTCCCGTCGCGCCCGGATGCTCTCAGGATCAGACGAGCATACGAGGAAACCGGCTCGCGGGTCGTTGCAGCGTGGCCTAACGCCAGCAGGCGTTGGTCATAGAATCGGCGGGTGACTGGTGAGGATGAGGACGCCGCTTTCGCCGCGATCGACGTGCTGAGCGATCCGGTGCGGCGCAGGCTCTACCGGCTCGTGGCGTCGTCGCCGCAGGACGTCGGGCGGGACGGCGCCGCGGAGGCGGCCGGGGTCTCCCGCTCGCTCGCCGCGTTCCACCTGGACAAGCTGGTCGAGGCCGGGCTGCTGGAGGCCTCGTTCCGGCGCACCTCGGGCCGCACCGGGCCGGGGGCCGGCCGCCCGGCGAAGCTGTACCGGCGCGCTCCGGGCGAGCGCGCGGTATCCGTTCCCCCGCGCTCGTACGGGGCCGCGGGCCGGCTTCTCGCGGAGGTGGTGGACCGCGCCGGGCTCGACAGGCAGCTCAGCGCGGCGGCTCGCGCGGCCGGGCTCCGGGAGGGCGCGACCGCGGACGGGTGCGAGGACGAGTCCGGGGGCTGCGACAGCAGTGGCGGCGGCGATGGCGATCCGGTGCCGCTGCTTCGGGATCGCGGCTATCAGCCGTTCCACGACGGCGACACGGTGCGCCTGCACAACTGCCCCTTCCACGCGCTGGCCGAGGAGTTCCCCGCACTGATCTGCGGGATGAACCTCGCCCTGGTGGAGGGGCTGATCAGTGCTCGAAGCGCAGGGCGGTGGGCGGCGGTGATGGACCCCCAGCCGGGCACCTGCTGCGTCGCGCTGCACTGTAAAACAAATTCTGATTGACTTTAGAATCGCGGCACGGGATCGTTGCCCCATGACCGACTTCCACCTCGCCGAGGTCAACATCGGCCGCATCGTCGCCCCGCTGGACAGCCCCGCACTCGCCGGCTTCGTCGAACAGCTCGACGAGATCAACGCGCTCGCCGACGGCGCGCCCGGGTTCGTCTGGCGGATGGTCGGCGAGGACGGTGCGGACGCGACCGCCCTGCGCCCCGACGCGGCCGACGACAGGCTGCTGATCAACTGCTCGGTCTGGGAGTCGGCCGAGGCGCTGCGCGACTTCGCCTACCGGTCCGACCACATGCGGGTACTGATCCGCCGGCGGGAGTGGTTCGAGCGCTCGGTCGAGCCGTACCTGGCGCTGTGGTGGATCCCGGCCGGGCGGGTGCCGACCGCGGCGGAGGCCATGCGGCGGATCGCACTGCTGCGGGAGAACGGCCCGGGGCCCGGGGCGTTCACCTTCCGCAATCCGTTCCCCGCGCCGGACGCGGCGCCGCCCGCAGCCGAATCGGCGAGCGGTCAGCTCGGCCTGCGGATCGGCAGGCCTGCGGCCCGGTAGATCGCGTCGACCACGGTCATGTTCCCGATCGCGTCGGCCGGATCCGTCAGCACCGGCGCCTTCTCCCGCACCGCCGCGACGAACGCATCGAGCTGATATTCGTAGCTCGGCCGGCGGGACAGGCGCTCCACCCGGCGGCGGGCGCCCTTGACGTGCACCGTGAGCCGGTGGCCCGACTGCGGCGACAGGGGATTGAGAACGTGCAGCCCGCCGCGCTCGCCCAGCGCGCTCAGGCTGAGCCGCATCAGGTTCGACGACCACAGCGAGCCGACGACCCGCCCGGACTCGCCGCCGGGGAACCGCAGCTGCGCCCACGTCGCCCGGTCGACGTCCCGGCCGTGCAGCCGCGCCCTCGCCGCCACGACCTCGGGCTCGGCGCCGACCAGCGTGCGCACCATGTGCACCGCGTAGCAGCCGATGTCCATCAGCGCGCCGCCGGCCAGGTCGAGCCGGTACCGGATGTCGGAGAAGCGCGGAAGCGGGATGCAGGCGCTGGCCGCCACGTGCCGCAGCGGGCCGAGCTCGCCGGAGCGGATGATCTCGACCGCGCGTTGCGCCACCGGGTGGTACCGGTAGTGGAACGCCTCCATGACGACGAGATCAGTGCCCTGCGCGGCCTCGGCGACGGCCCGCGCCTCGGCGGCGTTGGCGGTCAGCGGCTTCTCGCAGAGCACGTGCTTGCCGGCCCGGAGCGCGGCGAGCGTCCACCGGCCGTGCAGCCCGTTGGGCAGCGGGTTGTAGACGATGTCGACCGACGGGTCCGACAGCAGTTCCTCATAGCTGCCGTGCACGACCGGGATGCCGTGCTTGGCGGCGTATTCTCGGGCCCGCGCGGGATCCCTCGCCGCGATCGCCGCGACCTCCACGCCCGCCGCGTTGCGCGCCGGCTTGATCACCGCGGCCGGCGCAATGCGCGCCGCGCCGAGAATCCCGATGCGCAGCGGACCCGGGCCCGCATCACTCGTCATACCGACACTTGATAGCAGACCCGCGGTCCGGCGTCCCGGACTGACAGGCGGCTCAGTGATGGTGGTGCGAGGGCGAGGAGTCCGAACTGCTCGATCCCGAACCGCTGTGGTGGTGCACGGCCGAGGCTATGGAAGCGGCGACCGCGGCCTGCGTGGCCGCGTGCACTGCGGCGTTCGTCGCCGCGTGTGCCGCGGCTTGAGCCGCCTGGGAGAAGGCGTGGACGTGACCCGGGCCGGCCGGGAAGCCGTGTTCGCGCATTCCGCCGTCTTGCGGCGACGCGTCCTGAACCGACTGCGCCGCTCCGGGGTGATGCGGGAACAGCAGGTTCGGATCCACCTGGTTCCCCGCCAGGGACACCGACGCGCCGCCGCGGCCGGCACCTGCGGACCGTGCGAGCACCGCGAGTCGCACGCGCAGCCCCTTGTTCTGCGCGCCGGGGTAGAACCAGTCCCCCATCCCGGCCACGTAAAGCAGCCCGGCCAGGGCGAACGCCTGCGGCGGCTGGTCGCCCGCGCCGATCACGGCGGCGTGGACCCGGGAGGCGACGGCGTGGAACCGGCTCGGGTCCGCCAGCCGGTATCCCGGCCGCTTGACCAGGCCCAGCAGCCTGACCTGCTCCTCGATCAGCAGGCCCGCGGCGTGCATGCGGTCGAAGTAGGCCGAGACGAACCCGCCCGGGAGGTCGGCCATCCACGAGCGGACCGGCATGCCGCCGGCGCCCGCGAGCACGGACAGCCGCTCGTCCAGCGCCGCGTGGCCGACCGGCGCCGGATCCAGCAGCCTGATCTGGGTGCCCGCGACCAGCACGCGGCCGGCGATGGTCAGGTCGACCAGCTCGGCACCGCGCAGCGCCTGACGCACGGTCAGCGAGAGATTGCCGGTGTTGGGGCCGAGGCGCGGTTTGAGCCCCACGGCCAGGATGATCAGGTCCTCCCCCAAGGTTGTCATGAGGCTTACGGTAGCTCCGGCCCGGTCCGGCCGGGGGCCTTTCGTCACAGGTCCGCACTTAAGGGCATTGCCGACAGCCCGCAGGTGCGCACACGCAGTCACGCTCGGATAAGGGCTTGCCCGCAGCGCGCGCCTCGCTTATCGTCACTCTGACGCTAAGTGGAGGGAGGGGCCCGATGTCCTTGTCTGCGTCCTTGTCCGCGTCCTTCTCCTTGGGACACCTGCTCGGGGAGATCACCGCGCCGCTCAACGTGGTGCTGTTCACCTTCGGCCGGGACGGGGTGACCTGGGCCGAGCTGCTCGGCTTCGCCACCGGCGCGGTCGGGGTGTGGCTGACCGTGCGGTTCAACATCTGGAACTTCCCGATCGGCATCGCCAACAACGTCTTCTTCCTGGTGCTGTTCTGGACCGCCCGGCTCTACGCCGACGCCTCGCTGCAGATCGTCTACCTCGTGCTCGGCTTCCTCGGCTGGTGGGAGTGGCTGCACGGGGGCGAGCGGCGCGGGAAGCGGGTGATGGCGCACGCCGGGCGGCTCGGCCTGGCCGTGCCGTTGGCGCTGGTCGTCCCGGCCACGTGGGGCCTGACGCTGCTGCTGCGCGCCGCGCACGACATCGCGCCGTTCTGGGACGCGCTGACCACCGCGCTCTCGCTGGCCGCGCAGTGGCTGCTCAACCTGAAGAAGTTCGAGAACTGGTTCCTGTGGATGGCGGCCGACGTCATCTACGTGCCGCTCTACTTCGTCAAGGCGCTCGATCTGACCGGCATCGTCTACGTGCTCTTCCTCACCATGTGCGTGCTGGGCCTGCGCGCCTGGCGGGCCGAGATGGCGGCCCGGTCCGGCCTCGAGCGACCGGCTGCGGTGACGGCGTGAGCGGCGTGAGCGGCCACGCGGACTTCGCGCACGGACTGGTGATCGGCAAGTTCTACCCGCCGCATCCCGGTCACCACTTCCTGATCCGCACCGCGGCGCAGTCCTGCCGGCGCGTGACGGTCGTCGTCATGGCCGCGGCGGTCGAGTCGATCCCGCTGGACGAGCGGGTGCGCTGGCTGCGCGAGGCGTTCCGGGACAAGGAGGGCGTCGCCGTCCAGGGCGTCGAGGACGACCACGAGATCGACTTCGAGAGCGCGGAGGCCTGGTCCGCGCACGTCACGCTGATGCGCGCCGGAGTGGATCAGGGCCCGCATGCGTCGGTGCCGGTGGACGCGGTGTTCTGCTCGGAGCCCTACGGCGCCGAGCTCGCCCGGCGGTTCGACGCGGCGGAGGTGCGGCTCGACCCGGCCCGCGCGACGTTCGCCGTCTCCGGCACGAAGGTCCGCTCGGACCCGGTCGCCGCCTGGCCGCTGCTCGAGCCGCCGGTGCGCGGCTGGCTGGCCAGGCGGGTCGTGGTGCTGGGCGCCGAGTCGACCGGGACGACCACGCTGGCCGGCGACCTGGCCGACGCGCTGCGGGCGCGCGGCGGTCCGCACGCCATGACCCGCTGCGTGCCGGAGTACGGCAGGGAGCTGACGGTCGCGAAGCTCGCCGTGCTGCGGGGGCGGCTCGCCAGGCAGGCAGACCTGAGCCGCGAACCCGCGCCGGAGCCGGAGCCGTCGATCCTCGACCTGGTCTGGACCGACGCGGACTTCGAGCTCGTGGCCGCGCAGCAGTGCGCCGACGAGGACCACGACGCGGCGCTCGGCGGCCCGATCCTGGTCTGCGACACCGACGCGCTCGCCACGACCGTCTGGCAGGAGCGTTACGTGGGCGCCGCGACCGACCCGGTCCGCGCCGTCGCCGCCGCGATGAAGCCGCGCGCGCTCTACATCCTGACCGGGCACGAGGGCGTGCCGTTCGAGGACGACGGAATGCGCGACGGCGAGCACCTGCGGCCGTGGATGACCGGCCGGTTCCGTGAGTTGCTGGCCGACCGGCCGGTGCCGTGGATCGAGGTGGCGGGCGACCGGCCGGCCCGGCTGCGGCAGGCGCTGGCCGCCGTCGACGCGCTGCTCGCCGAGGGATGGGGCCTGGCCGATCCGCTGGGCTGACGAGGTTTGTCAGCTTTATGGCTTTGTGGCTTTATGTTCTGCTCTGGTCGACCGCGTCGCGGTAGAGGGCGAAGACGTCCGGGCCGAAGACGGACGAGTAGGAGAAGGCGGGGATGTCGCCACCCTCCTCGTATCCGCCGACCACCCCGACGACGTGGTCCGTGCCGGTCTCGATCCAGGGGCCGCCGCTGGTGCCGTCCTGGAAGTTCGGCCCGGCGAAGCCGGAGTAGAGCTCTGACACGCCGTCGACGGTCTCGACCTCCTTGACCGCCTGGCTGTGGCAGATGATCGGAGCGTTGCCGTCCGGGTCGTACACGACCTGGTTGTAGCCGAGGACCGTGACGTCCCGCGGCAGGTGCGTCGCGGAGAGCGCGAGGCCGCCGGCAACGCGCTGGATGCTCCTGCCCTCGACCGGATCGATGGTCAGCAGGGCGTAGTCGTCCAGCGGATTGTGGCTGGAGACCCAGCCCGCGTCGACGCTGATGGACCGGACATACCAGACCCCGTAGCCGGACACGCCATTGTCGAACTTCGGCGCGAAGGCGAGGAACTTCTGGAAGGCGGAGCCGTACACGCAGTGCGCCGCGGTCAGCACCAGGTCCCCGGCGGGGCTGTCCACGACGCTCGCGCTGCACTCGTGGGCGGCGCCGGTGAGCTTGCCGTGCGAGTAGACCGGCGCGGTGAACAGCGCGCCGACGTCGGACCAGCCGTTGAAGTGGAAGGTCTGCCCGAACGTGGTCGGGGCCGGGGACTCGACCGCCCGGCCGTCGGCGCGGGCGAGAAGCGCGGGGCTGACGTTGTTCGTCAGCTCGTAGGAGGGCGGGGTGGGCAGGTTGTAGGTCACGAACTGCGCCGAGGCGGAGGATCCGGCCGAGGCGTCCGCCGCGGCGCAGTCGGCCGTTCCGCAGACGACCACCACCGCCAGGGCCGCGGCCGAGCCGCGCCGCCCGAGTATTCGATTCTTCATGGAGTCGTGGGTATCCCGTTCATCAGAGAGCTACGAACCGGCCGCCCGCCCGGCACCCGTCCGGTCGCGGCACGCGGCCACCGAGAGCGACAGGACCGTTACACGTCGGAGTGAGTCGGCCCGCCGGTCGCTCCGAACGTACTGGACGCATCGGCCGGGCAGAAGATCTCCGCGGGTTCAAGGATCGGCAAAGGCGCCGCGCCGATTCGGCGGCCGGGCCCGGAGATCGGGGCTCGATTGAGGGCTCGATGTCCGCTGTGCGACCGGCCGGTCGCACAGCGCCGCCGCGTGTCTCGACATGTGGAATTCTGGCGAATCGGCGACCATCTGTGGCAGCGTCGGACGAAGTACGCCCGAACCCGGAGGACCCGCCAGATGGAACCGCTGACCGAAACCGAACTGCGCGCCTCGTTCGTCAACTGCTCGAAGGGGGAGGCGCAGCGGATCAAGCCGCCGCCCGGGCCGGCCGGGCCGCCCTGGCCGGACCTGGACTTCCTCGGCTGGCGCGACCGGCAGAAGCCGCAGCGGGCCTACATCGTCGCGCCCTGGGAGGGCCGCCCGGTCGGGCTCGTCCTGCGCTGCCCGACGAACCGGGCGAAGGGCCTGGTCAAGAGCTCGATGTGCTCGATCTGCCTGACCGTGCACGCCGCGTCGGACGTGTCCGTCTTCGCCGCGCCCAAGGCGGGCCGGCCGGGCCGGGAGGGCAACACGGTCGGCAGCTACATGTGCACCGACCTGCAGTGCTCGCTCTACGTGCGCGGCCTGCTCACCTCGGCCGCGGCGCACCCGATGAACGAGACGCTCAGCGTCGAGGACAAGATCGACCGGCTGCGGACCAGGCTCGGCCGGTTCACCCGGGACGTGATCGGCGCGCAGCCGCTCGAAACGCAGTAGCAGTAGCAGTAGAGAGAGCGAGGGATCGCGGTGAGAGTCGTCGTGCTGTCGGACACCCACGCGCCGCGGCGCTGGCACGGCTGCCCGCCGGCCGTCGCCGAGCATCTGCGCGACGCCGACCTGATCCTGCACGCCGGTGATGTGTGCACCGCGGACGTGCTGGACGAACTGGCGCGGTTCGCCGAGGTGCGGGTCGTGCTCGGCAACAACGACGGTCCCGACGTCGCAGCCTGGGGCGCACCGGAGACGCTCGAGTTCGAACTCGCCGGGCTGCGCGTGGCGATGATCCACGACTCGGGCCGGACGGCCGACCGCGCGGCCCGGATGCGCGGCCGCTTCCCCGAGGCGCAGCTGGTCGTCTTCGGCCACTCGCACATCCCACTGGATGAGACCGGCCCGGACGGCTTGCGCATCTTCAACCCGGGCTCGCCGACCGACCGCCGAAGGCAGCCGCACGGCACGATCGGGCTGCTCGACGTTGCAGAAGGCCGCCTAAAGTCCGCCTGTATCGTGCCGGTGACCTGACCCGGCGCACGTTCCGGCCGCAGGCCGGGTTGAGCCTGCCGCGCCGTGACCCCGATACTGGCGCGGTGACTTTGGCGGCGACGTGCCTCTGCCTTCTGACCCGGACCGGTCCGTCCGGCGAGCGGGAGGTGCTGCTGGGGCTGAAGAAGACCGGCTTCGGCACCGGGAAGATCGTCGGGCTCGGCGGCCACATCGAGCGCGGCGAGTCCGTCGCGCAGGCGGTGGTGCGCGAGGTCATGGAGGAGTCCGGGATCCTGGTCGAGCCGACCGACCTGCGCGCGCTGGGCCTCATCGTGTTCCGCTTCCCGAACCGGCCGCAGTGGGACATGCTGGTCACCGTGTTCGTCGCGGACCGGTTCAGCGGAAAGCCGGACGAGTCCGACGAAGTCGTGCCGGAGTGGTTCGGCGTCGACAAGCTGCCCTATGAGCGGATGTGGAGCGACGCGCGGCAGTGGCTGCCGCGGATCCTGGCCGGCGAGCGGGTGATCGCGGACATCGTCTTCGCGGCGGACAACCAGACCGTCGCCGAGACGCGGTTCAGCGAGGCCTGAGTCGGTCGCCGGGCCGGCTTCCGGGCGGCACCGCGCTCCCGCAGGTGCCGAACGTGGCGGCCAGGTGCGGCGAGGACGTGGGGATCTCGCCGAAGCCGTGCGGCGCGTCGAAGGGCAGCACCGGCAGCTGGTTGATCGCAGCTTCCACCAAGAGCGGCAGGTGGGGATGGCGGCCGCTGTGGCATTGGGCGAGCAGGTCGCGCAGCTCGCTGACGGCGCGCTCCGAAACGGGGGCGGGGGCGTACGCCGGAGCGGACGGCCGCGTTACTGACAGTGAGTCAGCATCTTTGCAGGCTCTGGCAGGCGCCCCCGGCGCGGAACCGGTGGCGCTCGACCGCGGCATCGGGCTAGCACGCAGGCGGCGGGCCTGGAGGCGCCAGAAGTCGGCATCGCGGTACTCGGCGTAGCGGCGGTGGTCCAGGTAGAGGCAGAACGCTGCGGTCGGGTTGCCCGCGCCGGCCGCGAACCGCCACCAGTACTGCGCCGCGTTCTCACGCCCGGTCAGATAGAGCAGGCAGCCGAAAACCAGCGCGCCCTGCTCGTCCGGCGGCAGATTGCCCAGCGCGTGCAGATACGCCGCGGCCTTATCCGTGTTGAGCACCAGGGTGGCGGTCAGGTCCAGCTCGTGTCGCGCCTGTTCGTGCTCGGCCGCGCGGTTCGGGGTCGCGGCGACGACGCGTGCGCCCCGCGAAGCGCCATCGGCCTCCACTTGCGCGCGCCGCTCCCGGGCGCGGGTAATGCGCTGCTCTATGGAGGGCGGACGGTAGTCGTTGTACTCCTCGCTCAGAACACGTGCGTCACGCAGCAGATCGTCGATGGGGGCGCGGCCTGCGCAACCGCGTGCGGTCTCGGGTCCGGGCACGGCGGTCAGTCCTCGACGTCCGGAGTGCGCAGGTTGAGCTGCCGGGCGAGCTTCTTGCGGGCCTGATAGATGTGGGAGCGCACAGTGCCGACGTTCACGCCGAGCAGCAGCGCCACCCGCCGATCCGTGTAGCCGAGCACGTAACGCAGCGCAACGGCCATGAACTGCCGCTCCGGCAGTTCGGCCATCGCGCTGAACAAGCCGATGGACTCCTCGAGCAGGGCGAACCGCTGCTGACCGCCGCGCAGCGCGCGCAGGAATGCTGCATTGGCGACGAACGCGTCGGGCTCGGCACGCTGTGCACGCCATCGCTCCATCGCGGTCTTGACCAGATCGAGCGCGTACCGCTCGACGCTGTCCTGGGCCAGCGCGTGCGGCCAGTTCTCGGCCAGCTGCACCGCGACCTCGTCGACGATCTCCTCGGCGGCGGCGTTGCTGCCGGTGCTCAGGTGGACGAACTTGATCCACGAGACCTGATGGTTCTCGACGAACACCTGGAAGGAGAGCTCCAGATGTCCGCCGGCGCGCGGCGCGGCGGCGCGGCCGGGGACCTCGTCGGGATTCACCCGCCGCGCCTCCCGCCGCCGCCGAGTCCGGGCGCGCCCGCGGGCCGGACCGCGGTCGTCGCCGTGGCCGCCGTGGCCGTCCGGTGTTCCTGATGGATCGTCACAGGCGTTGTGGGCCTTCGCTGCGCACTGCGCCGCTCCGCGCCGGAGGCGGCTGTCAGTGGAGAGGACCCGGTCAAGTCCTCCTCATTCCAGACAACCAGATCGAACCGCGGTTCGTTCAAGGGTTCACCACATTTTTTCGCTCACCGTGACGCGCTGCTCACTTCTCGCGCGTGGGCCTGTCGCGGTACGTTCGCTACCGTGCACTATCGCGCCGTTGCACACCGCACATAGAGCCATGAGGATGACACACCGGGCAGTTCCTGACAAGCCGTCACCAAGGGGCTGGAGTACCGCACATGGACGAAACGGGCGTGGACCTGCAGCTCGATCGGGCGCACTCGGCCCGCATGTACGACTACTACCTCGGCGGCCGCACCAACTTCCCGGCCGACCGGGAGGCCGTCGGACGTGTGCTCGCCGTATTCCCCCAGGCGCTCGCCGTAGCACGGGCCAACCGCGAGTTCATGCACCGGTCCACCCGGTATCTCGCCGAGCGCGGGCTGCGCCAGTTCCTGGACATCGGCACCGGCATCCCGACCAGCCCGAACCTGCACGAGGTCGCCCAGGCGGTGGCGCCTGAAGCGCGGGTCGTCTACGTCGACAACGACCCGATCGTGCTCGAACACGCGAAGGCGCTGTTGCACAGCAGCCCACAGGGGCGCACGGCGTACGTCCAAGCAGACCTGAACGCTCCGGCCGCGATCCTCAGCGCACCGGCGCTCCACGAGACTTTGGACCTCGGCCAGCCGGTCGCGCTCAGCCTGAACGCAGTGCTGCACTTCGTGCCGGACGACGACGCGGCTTATCAGATCGTGGAGCATCTGACGAAGCCGCTCGCGCCCGGCAGTGCGCTGGTCATCTCACACGTCACCGGCGACTTCTCGCCGGCCGTGGAACGCACCTCCGAGGTCTACCGCCAGGCCGGCACGGCCGCCAAGCTGCGCACGTGGGACGAGATCGTCCAGTACTTCGATGGCCTGGACTTTGTCGACCCGGGCCTGACGGCCACGCACCGCTGGCGCCCGGACATCGATGCCGACCTGCTCGGCATGACCGATCGGGAGGCCGCAATCTACGCGGGAGTGGCGTACAAAATCGACTAACAGCCCGGCAGATATCTGTCACCGACAGCTGTAGGTGAAATCGGCAGACACGGACTGCGAGCCCGGGGAGAGCACTTCGAGCGTCGCGGTCGCGTGCATGGTCCCCGTGCCGTTGAAGGACCACAGCAGGGCGACCTCGCTCTGGCTCGTCCCCTTCGCAATGTGCTGCTGCAGCGTGCCCGAGGTGGTGCCATCGCTGCGCTGCCAGCGATAGGTGACGGTGCCCTCTTCGCCGTTGGTGTCCAGGACGCCCGTGACAGTCTCGGTGCCGCCGCAGCCGAGCGTCTGCTGTCCCGCACGAGCGGACACGCCAGTCACCGCGATCGAGGTGCCGCTGTACCGCCAGAGCAGAACGGCCAGCACGGCGAGCAGGACGGCGAGCGGCAGGATCCAGCGAGTCAGTGTGCGCCCGCCTCGGGGCCTGTCCGCATCCGGCCCGGACTGCCGCTCACCGCGCCAGATGCTCGCGGCCCGGCTCATGTCGGGCTCGGCCCTGGACGGCACGCCGGGCCCGAAGCGGCGGACCTCGCCGGGGGCGGGGCCGACCGGCCGGTTGTCGGTCCTCGGGTAGATGGTGACCTGGCCGGCCGGTCGTCCGACCGGGGGCTGGTAAACCGTCGGCTGGTCGGACACCGGGCCGGGTCCGGGCCTACCGGCGACCGGCGGCGTCGGCAGGCTGCTGATCTCGGGGCTCCGCGTCGCATCGGCGTCGGGCGGGCGCGGCGGCGGCGTGGGCTTCGGGCTGATCCGCACCGTCTCAGGGACCTTCGGAGCGGCCGCGACGGTCTGCGCGAGCATGCGTTGCGCGTCGGCGGCCGGCAGCGTCCGCTGATCATCAGGACCCGGATCCGCCGCGGGCTGCCAGGGACCGGCGGCCGGCTCCCGGTTCGACGCCAGCGCCGGGCTCGGGTTCGGGGGCATTTTCTGCGTGGGCTGATCGTCGCCGGTCGTCATGAGGTCTCGCAGTTCTGGCCGTGGACGCTCGCCGGGCTGCCGCTGGTCTTGCCGGACGCCGGCGTCGTGGAAACGCGCAGATCCCAGTCGGTGGCGAAGCCGGCCGTCCGGCCGAACTCCGGCGAGGTGTAGGTGCCGGTGAAGGTGTCCTGGCCGGCCGGGACGGTGACCGTCTGGGTGCTCAGCACGGTCTCCGCGCCGGCCGCGGTGACGTAGAACCAGACCAGGGTCAGGGTCCCGGCGGAGACGCCGTTGCCGGTCACCGTGACAGTGCCCTGCGTCCAGCTGGTCTGGTAGCAGCTGTAGCCGGTGACGGCGATCGACGAGATCTGCAGGGTCGGCGAGGACGACGGCGAGGCGGACGCGGTCGGCGTCGGGCTCGACGTGGCCGTGTGTTTCGCCGTGGCCGACGCCGACGCGGTGGCCTTCGTATTCGTGGGCTGAGGCGCGAGGCTGATCGTGCCGGCCGGGGCGGGCGCGGTGCCGTTGACCGTCGTCACCGCGTCGGCCGTGTTGTCCGACGCCGGCGCGGACGAATTCGAGCCCGAACCCCAGGAGGCGGACGCGATCGCGGTGACGACGATGACGAGCAGCACCGCGCAGACCGCCGCGAGGACCTTCACAGGCGTGCTCACCTGGTTCAGCCGGCGCAGGACGAAGCGCCCCGGCCCGGACCCGCCGGAGCCGAGGTCCGTGGTCGCCAGCGCCGTCCCGCCGGACGGGGCGCCGGCCTCGTTCCCGATCAGCAGCAGCGGCAGCGCGGCCAGCAGCGTGGCGAGCTTGTGCTGGCCGCGCTCCTCCCAGTCCTCGCCGTACGCCCCGGCAGCGACGCGCTCGAGCGCGCCGACGAACTCGGCGGCGGTCGGCGGCCGCTGCCTCGGAGCCTTGGCCAGCCCGGCGCGGATCAGCGGGCGGACCGGCTCGGGCGCGAGCTCGTCCGGGATGGGCGCCTCGTTGTGCTGGTACATCAGCTCGAAGATCGTGGTGCCGTGGTACGGCTGGGCGCCGGTGACGCATTCGAAGAAGGTCGCCGTCGCCGCGTAGACGTCGGTCGCCGGGCCGGCCGGCGCGCCGGAGAACTGCTCCGGCGCCATGTAGACCGGCGTGCCGGCCGCGACCGGGCGCTCGCCGGAGCGGGCGGCGATGCCGAAGTCCACCAGCTTCGACGTGCCCTGCGGGGTGATCAGCACGTTCTCCGGCTTGTAGTCGCGGTGGACGACGCCGGCGGCGTGCGCGGCGGCGAGGCCGAGCAGCGAGCCCTTGAGGACGCACAGCGCCGCCTCCGGGCCCGTCGCGCCCTCGGCCCGCAGCAGCGCGCGCAACGGGATGCCCTCGACCGCCTCCATGACGATCGCAGCACGCTGCGTTCCGGTCGTCTCGACGTATTCGTAGAGCCGCGCGACGTGCGGCGAGGTCAGCTCGCCGAGCAGGCGCGCCTCGGTGCGATACGCCGAGCGGAAGTCGGATTCGTCGGACAGCCCGCGCACGAGGTACTTGATCGCCACCGGGGTCCCGGTCTCCAGGTGCCGTGCGAGCACCACCCGCCCGCTGCCCCCGGCGCCGAGCTCGCGCTCGTGGCGGTATCCGGGTACCACCCACTCGGCCGGTCCGCCGGCCACATCGTCGGATCCCATCGAGGTTTCCGCCCCCCAGGCGTGTCAATGCTCGTACCCTGGCTTCCGGCTGCACCGCGGCTGCATTGCCCGCCCGCGCCGGACCTCACGCGACCCGGCAGTACGACGTGGCCGAATTATATCTCGACTGGCCACATCTGTTTAGCACCTTACTCGAGATCATGCCAAAATATCAGCACACTGCCATCTCCGGCGATGGGCGGCAGCAGCGCCGCGGGCCACGGCGGCGGATCGGGGCGCGGGAGCGCTGGGACGGCGCGAGGGCTCACGGCCCGCAGCGCACGCATCTCGAAGCGGACCGCGCTCGACCCGTTGCGCGCCTGAGCGCGCGATTTCCCGATCGGCGCAGGCTTTTACGCGCAGTCCGGTATTCTGTCGTTGCATCGCAGGCGGCCGCCGGAGCGCGCCGCCCAGGGACGGAGCGCGCGGCGATGGGTGGGCTCAACGGCGGCGGACCGGCTCCGCGGCTCAAGGACGTGGCGCTGGCCGCCGGGGTGTCGGTGAAGACCGTCTCCAACGTGGTCAACGGCTCGGTGCACGTCGCGCCGGACACGCGGGCGCGGGTGGAGCAGGCCATCGCGGCGCTCGGCTACCACCCGAACGTGATGGCCCGCCGGCTGCGGACCGGGCGCAGCGGCGTGCTGGCGCTGGCCTTCCCCGAGCTGCCCTCGCCGTACTTCGCCGAGCTCGCGGTCGAGGTGATCGCGGCGGCCCGGCGGCGCGGCTGCACGGTGCTGATGGACGACACGGCCGGGGATCCGGGCGCGGAGCTGCGCATAGCCAGCGGGCTCGGCGACCCGATGATCGACGGGGTGATACTCAGCCCCCTGGGACTCGACCAGAACGAGCTGGCCGCGCGGGAGCGGCAGATCCCGCTGGTCCTGCTCGGCGAGGCGGACTTCGGCCTGGTCTGCGACCACGTGCACATCGACAACGTCGCCGCGGCGCGCGAGGCGACCGGCCACCTGATCGAGGCCGGATACCGGCGCATCGCGGCGATCGGCTGGCAGGACCCCTCCCCGCGGGCGACCGCGCAGCAGCGGCTGCTCGGCTACACCGAGGCGCTCAGGGCCGCGGGCCTGCCGGTGGAGCATGCGCTCTTCCCGCCGGTGCGGGCGTACTTCCGGCCGGACGGCGCCGCGGCCATGCGCCGCCTGCTCAAACTGCCGGACCGCCCGGACGCGGTGTTCTGCTTCAACGACCTGATGGCACTCGGCGCGATGCGGGCCATCCACGAGGCCGGCCTGCGGGTACCGCTCGACATCGCGCTCGTCGGCTTCGACGACGTGGAAGAGGCCGAATACTCGATCCCGTCGCTGACCACCGTCGCGCCGGACAAGACGGCGGTCGCCGAGGCCGCGGTCTCCACGCTGCTCTACCGCATCAACGAGGGATACAGCAGCGAGCCGCGCCGCCTGATCCAGCCCGGCCACCGGCTGGTCGTACGCGAGAGCAGCCGCCGGGCCTGACGCGGGCCGTCAATGCCGGGCCGACGCTGCTTCAGGCGGCGCACTGATCTCGCCTCCCGCGTGTCCCGTCTCAGCGCTCCGACGCCGGGTCCGGGCGCGGTGCAGCGCGCTCAGGATGATGGGTACTGCGACCGCTCCGGGAAGCAGCACGACCGCCACCGGCGGAAGGCGGTCGAACAGCGGCAGGTTCTGGGCGTTGTCGACGTAGAACGCGGTGAGCAGGGCCGCGTAGGAGATGCCCATGCCGGCGATGTGTCCGTCGTCGCCGGGGCGGTGGCGGCGCCGGTGCCGGAACCCGATCGTGGCCGCAGCGAAGGCGAATGCGCCGATCAGCAGGACCGGGTAGTCCTCGCGCGGGCGCAGCGCGGTCAGCCCGGCCGCGGTGACGAGCACGACAGTGATCGCGCCGTAGTAGATCCGGCCGAGCCGCACGTGTCGGCACCTGCCCGCTGTGCGAAGCCCCGATCAACACCGAGTGGTGGGGCGACCTACTCGAAGAACGCTGCGATGAGGGCTTCGACGACCTGACGACCACCCCGCCGTGCTGCGGCGGCCAGACCTCGCTCGACGAGCTGCGATACGACTGGCCGTGCGGATTCGCACGCTTCGAACTGGCTCTGTGGAACCCGGACCGGGATCTGCTCACCGACGAGGAACTATCCGGTCTCGGCGAAGCACTCGGACACCCGGTGCGCCAGATCCTCGCCCATATCTGAGCACTCTGACGATTCCATCGATATAACGCGCTTGTCGAAGTAAGCGATCGGCGGCGGGTCGGGACGGCGGCCGAGCCGGTCGCGCATGGAAGAGCAATGGTCGGAGGCCTGTTCCGGCCGTGGGGTCCGGTCCGCGGATCGGAGCCCTGATTTTCACGGACCGCCGAGCCGCCGGGCCGTGAACGATCTCCGCTGTCTGATGCACGCGGTGGTCGTAGCCGCGCGGTCCCGGCATCCGCCACGAAGCCGCTGGTCACCGTACCTCTCGCCGCACGGTCCGCAGGGCTCTGGGTTCAAGCTTGGGAAAACGTTTCCGGTCCGCGCCTTGACGGCGCGTCACCGGGGTGTCTCAATAGGGCATTACAACGTTGTAGAACGCTTCCCGCACCAAGCTGCCGAGCCTCGCGGCGAGGTGACGTGCTGCCGCCGCCCACCGCTGCCGCACCGCCCCGACCGCGCTCGGCCCGCTTCTCCCGGAGCAGCATTATGCCGATCTCCCGCCGCGCGCTCCTGCGCGCCACCGCCCTGTCGGCCGCCGCACTCGGCGCGGCCGACCTGCTCCGGCCGGCCGCGGCCGGGGCCTCGGTCGCCCCGGCGCCCGGCGGCCTGTACACCCCCAACGCCGCCCCGCTGCAGCCGACCGCGTTCCTGCGCCTGCCGCCGGGCAGCGTGCAGCCGGCCGGCTGGCTCGCCGGCCAGCTCCAGCTCCAGCTCGACGGCCTGTGCGGCCGGTACCAGGACACCTCGCACTTCCTCGACATGTCCACGACCGGCTGGATCAACCCGGCCGACGTCGGCTGGGAGGAGGTGCCCTACTGGCTGCGCGGATACGGCGACCTGGCGTTCCTGACCGGAGACTCGACCGCTCTGTCCGACACGGACCAGTGGATCGACGGCATCCTTGCGACGCAGTCCTCCGATGGCTTCTTCGGCCCGACCGGGCTGCGCACCTCGCTGAACAACGGCCCTGATTTCTGGCCGTACCTGCCGCTGCTCGAGGCGCTGCGGTCCTACCAGGAGTACAGCGGCGACAGCCGGATCGTGCCGATGATGACAGCGTTCTTCCAGTACATGAACGCGCAGTCCGGCTCGGTGTTCTCCAGCAGCTGGATCTCCTTCCGCTGCGCCGACGCCCTGGACAGCGTGTTCTGGCTCTACAACCGCACCGGCGACGGCTTCCTGCTCACCCTCGCCGACACCATCCACGCCAACAGCGCGAACTGGGTCGACAACCTGCCCACGCCGCACAACGTCAACCTGGCCCAGGGATTCCGCGAGCCGGCCGTCTACGCGCAGCGCTCCGGCCAGGGCTCGCTGACCCAGGCGTCCTATCAGAACTACGCGTCGATCGTCGGGACCTACGGCCAGTTCGCCGGCGGCGGGTTCGCCGGGGACGAGAACTGCCGCGAGGCGTACGCCGATCCGCGTCAGGGCTATGAGACCTGCGGCATCGTCGAGCTGATGAACAGCCACGAGATCCTGACCCGGATCACCGGCGACCCGGTGTGGGCGGACCGCTGCGAGCAGCTGGCCTTCAACATGCTGCCGGCCGCGACGGACCCGTGGGGCAAGGGAGTGCACTACATCACCTCGGCCAACAGCATCGACCTGTCGAACGACGCGAAGTCGCACGGACAGTTCGACGACACCTTCGCCATGCAGGCGTACATGCCCGGCGTGGACCAGTACCGCTGCTGCCCGCACAACTACGGCATGGGCTGGCCGCACTTCACCGAGGAGCTGTGGCTGGCCACGCCGGACCTCGGGCTGTGCGCCGCGATGTACGCACCCTGCCGGGTCACGGCGAAGGTCGCCGGCGGCGCCGCGGTCACGATCGTCGAAGACACCGGGTATCCGTTCGCGGACACGATCACGCTGACCGTCTCCACCTCCTCGCCGCAGTCCTTCCCGCTCTACCTGCGCGTCCCGGGCTGGTGCTCGTCGCCGGGCATGAGCGTCAACGGCGCGGGGAACGCGGCCCCGGCCGGACCGGGCTTCGCGAAGATCGCCCGGACCTGGAGCAACGGCGACACGGTCGCGATCACCCTGCCGTCGCAGCCCACGGTGACGACCTGGTCCGCGAACCACGGCAGCGTCGGCGTCTCCAACGGCGCGCTGGACTACTCGCTGCAGATCGGCGAGGACTACGTGCAGTTCGCCGGGGACACCGAGTTCCCGGAGTACGAGGTGCACGCCACCTCCGCCTGGAACTACGCGCTCAGCCCGCAGACGGCGAATCAGGCCTCGCTGCTGAGCTTCAGGCCGGCGTCCGGCGCCGTGCCGGCCAGCGCGTTCACCCAGCAGTCGGTGCCGGTGAGCATCACCGCCCCGGCGCTGCCGCTGCCGAGCTGGAAGGCGGACGATCAGGGCGTTGTCACGCCTTTGCAGGCGAGCCCGGCGCAGTCCGCCGCGTCGGCGACCACGGTCGCGCTGATCCCGATGGGCGCCGCGCGGCTGCGCATCACCTCCTTCCCGACCGCCTCGGCCTCCGCCGCGGCCTGGCTGCCGGCCGGGGCGTGGTTCCGGCTGCAGAACGCCAACAGCGGCAAGATGATGGGCGTCTCGAACATGTCCGACTCGGACAGCGCGCAGGTCGTCCAGTTCGACGACAACGGCACCGCCGACCACCTGTGGCAGTTGGTCGACAACGGCGGCGGCACGGTGCGGATCCGCAACGCCAACAGCGGAATGGTGCTCGGCGTCTCGGGCATGTCCACGGCCGACAGCGCGAACGTGGTCCAGTTCAGCGACACCGGCACGCTCGACCACGTCTGGACCCTGATCGACAACGGCGACGGCCGGTTCCGGGTGCTCAACGCCAACAGCGGCAAGGTCCTCGGCGTCGCCGGGATGTCGACCGCGGACAGCGCGAACGTGGTCCAGTACGACGACAACGGCACCGCCGACCACCTCTGGACGCCGGTCCCGGACGGCCCGGTCAGGATCCTGAACCAGAACAGCGGCCTGGTGATGGGCGTCGCCGGCATGTCCACGGCCGACAGCGCCGACGTCGTCCAGTACGACGACAACGGCACCGCGGACCACCTGTGGACCTTCGTCGCCGACCCGAGCGGCTGGTGGCTGATCCAGAACCAGAACAGCGGCAAGGTGCTCGGCGTCTCGAACATGTCCACCGCGGACAGCGCGCAGGTCGTCCAGTTCGACAACAACGGCACCGCGGACCACCTGTGGCGGCTGCTGCCCGGCGGCGGGCCGTGGTTCCGGATCCAGAACCGCAACAGCGGCCTGGTGCTCGGCGTCTCCGGCATGTCGACGGCCGACAGCGCCGACGTGGTGCAGTTCACTGACAACGGAACGGCGGACCACCTCTGGCAGCTGCTCTGACCGCCACAGATCATGTGGCGTGCCGCGACGCAATAGACCTCGCGCGCCCGGACCACCCACCCCGGGCCCGCGACCACACCCACGCTCCGGAAGGAACTGCGATGCCCCCGAGCACGTCGGGCGATGCTGTCACGCCCGAGAACCCCGGCGAGCCGGCCGGCGCGCCGCCGTCCCGGAGCGCCGCCTCGCGGCGGGAGCTGCTGCGCTGGAGCGCGATCGGCGCACTGGCCGCCGCGGCCGGACCGCTGCTGCCCTCAGCGGCCCACGCGACGACCGGTTCCGGCACCGGCACGGGCACCGCCGGCCTCAGCGCCGAACCGCCGGCCGCGACGTTCTCCGACGGCTACCCGACGACCAAGCGGGCCGTCGCGAACGCCAGCACCTTCAGCCCCCTGCGACCGCCGGCCACGCCCCTCGCGGTGCGCTCGCCCTACCTGAGCACATGGCAGGGATCTGACACGCTGACCGGCGCCTGGTCGAGCTTCTGGAACGGCCGCGTCACCGCGATCTGCGGCATCGCGCGCATCGACGGCACGCCCTACCTGTTCGCCGGGGAGCCGAGCATCCCCAACGGCCCGGCGCTCACCACGATGTCGCAGACCTCGCTGCAGGTCACCTCGACGCAGTCGATCTACACGCTGACCGGCGGCGGCGTCACGCTGACAGTGAACTTCTTCTCCCCGATCGACCTGGACGACCTGCAGCGCCAGTGCGTGCCCTTCAGCTACATCACCGCGCAGGCCGCCAGCAGCGACGGCGGCGACCACGCGGTCGAGCTCTACTTCGACATCTCCGGCGAGTGGGCGCACGGCGACTCCACCCAGGACATCAGCTGGACCCAGCAGCAGACCTCTGCGACGTCGGCGCTCAGCTTCACTCCGACGAATCCCAGCGTGCTGGCCGAGGACAACGACCAGGCATCGTGGGGCACGGTCGTGTTCGCCAGCCCGGCGAACTCCGCGCTCAGCTTCCAGATCGGCCAGGACCAGGTCGTGCGCGCGCTGGCCGCGTCGACCGGCACGCTGGCGAACTCGGTCGACGGCAATCAGCCCCGGCCCATCGACGACGACTGGCCGGTGTTCGCCTTCTGCTCCAGCCTCGGCACGGTCACCCCGTCCGGCGCGTCGGCGCCGTTCCAGGTCGTGGTCGGGCACGTGCGCACCCCCGCGGTCAGCTACCTCGACGCGAACCTGAACGCCTGGTGGACGAACTACTGGGGCGGATGGCCGGACATGGTGGACTGGTTCGTCGGCGACTACGGCAGTGCCCTGGCGTCGGCGGACGCGCTGGACCAGCAGATCGAGACCGACGCGAACAACGCGGTCGGCGGCGGCACGGCCGGCTCTCAGTACGCTGCGTTGTGCGCGCTCGCGCTGCGGCAGGCGGTCGGCGGCACCGAGCTGGTGGACTACGGCGGGTCGCCCTGGGCGCTGCTCAAGGAGATCTCCTCCGACGGCAACGTCTCCACGGTCGACGTGGTCTACCCGGCCTCACCGGCGTACCTGTATCTGTCCCCTTCGTATCTGCAACTGCTGCTCGAACCGCTGATCGCCTACGCGGAGAACGGATGGATCGAACAGTTCGCCGAGCACGACCTGGGCCAGCGCTACCCTAACGCAGCCGGCGGGGTCACCAACGGAAGCGACATCCAGGAGGACATGCCGGTCGAGGAGACCGGCAACATGCTGATCATGGTCGCGGCGCTGCTGCAGCGGCTGCCCTCGGCGCAGGCGGGCGCGTTCGCGCAGCAGCACTATGCGATCTTCCGCCAGTGGGCCGAGTACCTGTTGCCCAACGCTCTGGACCCGGGGCTGCAGAACCAGACCGACGACTTCACCGGCCCGATCGCCAACAGCGCGAACCTCGCGGTCAAGGGCATCCTCGGCATCGGCGCGATGAGCCTGATCGCCGGGATCGCCGGGAACAGCACGGATCAGGCATCGTATCTCAACACAGCGTTCAGCTATGTCAGCCAGTGGGTGAGCCTCGGCGAGGACCCGTCCGGCCCGCACCTCGACCTGGCCTACGGCGACGCCGGCAGCTGGAGCCTGAAGTACAACGCCTTCCCGGACCGGCTGCTCGGGCTCGGCATCGTGCCGCTCGGCGTGCAGGCGCTGGAGGCCTCGTGGTACCAGGCGAACGCGGGCACGTACGGCGTGCTGCTCGACCCGCGCAACGACTACACGAAGGCCGACTGGGAGCTGTGGACGGCGGCCTGGCTGGCCGACCAGGCCGACGCCCGCAATACCCTGATCCAGGGCGTGTACGGGTTCCTCGACAACACCGCGCAGCGGGTGCCGTTCACCGACCTGTACGTCGTGGCCACGGCGGCGCAGGTGAGCTTCCAGGCCCGGCCGGTGGTCGGCGGCGTGTTCGGGCTGCTGCTGAGCCCGGCCGCGCCGACCACCGCCTGGTACAAGGTGCAGAACAACAACTCCGGGCTGCTGCTCGCGGTGTCGGGCATGTCCCTGGCCGACAGCGCGGACGTCACCCAGTGGGAGGACAACGGCACGGTCGACCACCTCTGGACGATCCTGGACAACGGCGACGGCACGGTGCGCATCGCCAACCGCAACAGCGGCAAGGTCCTGGCTGTCAACGACATGTCCACCGCCGACGGCGCGTTCGTGCAGCAGTACCAGGACAACGGCACCGCCGACCACAGCTGGCAGATCATGGACACGGGCAACGGCTGGTCGAAGATCGTCAACGCGAACAGCGGCAAGCTGATGGCCGTCTCCGGCATGTCCACCGCAGACGGCGCCCAGGTCACCCAATGGGATGACAACGGCACGGCGGACCACCTGTGGCGGTTCGTGCAGTCGTAGGCGTCGGCACGTCGGCCGGTCGGCGCCTTCCTTCCGGCCCGATCCGGTCCCCCAAGCGGCCGCGTCCTGGTGCGCCCACCACCAGGACGCGGCAGGGCCGTCTGATACGGCCCGCGCCTCGCTCGTTCGTCAGCCGCGAAGGCTGATGACGACGTCGAAATCGGTTCCCGAGATCCCGCTGACACCGCCGATGACGAACGTCGGCGTCTTCGCATCCGTGTAGGTACCGTCACCGACCTGCCCGTATCGGTTGAATCCCCAGGCGTAGAGGTCACCGTTCGCGGTGATGCCGTAAGACGTCGCCCCGCTGCTGGCGAGCTTCGTGAAGTGCAGGCCCGCGGGCAGCGGGACGGACACCGGTGTCGGCTGCGAGGCCGTGTCGCCGGTGCCGAGCTGGTAGTGGCTTTCGGCGCCCCATGCGTACAGTCTGCCGGTGTCGAGCAGCGCGAGGGTCTGCCCGTTGTCGGGCAGCGAGCCGCCCTGGAAGACCTCGCTCACGCTGCCGGGCAGGACGACTTGGACCGGCGTGTCGGAGTACCCGCCGATGTTGCCCTGGCCGAGTTGTCCCGCCTCGTTGAAGCCCCAGTCGTAGTACCTGCCGTCGGCGAGCAACGCACCCGAATTGTGGAATCCTGCGACCACGCGGGTGACGTTCGCGCGGCAGCGTCCGTGACGTTGGACAGGGGCAGCTGCCGTCGGTCAAAAGGGCGTATCCGGCCGTGTTGTTGGATGCGACGGCCTTGGCCTCGCCGGGAACAGAGATCGGGAACGGGGTCGCGTGCACGCCTTCGGCGAACGGCGCCAGTCCGCTGAAACCGCCCCAGTACATGACGGTCGAGGTCGTCGGATCCTCTGCCGCACGCACTGCAGTCGGCAAGGTCACGGCGGCGAGTGACATCAGACCCACCAGCGCCATGCGCGGCACACGCCCAAATTGGGCAACTTATTGATGTAGTACTCGGATCATGGCGTACAGGTTAGATGCGGCGTCCGGCGGCTTACGGCAGCGGACGCTCGACACACGGGTGATTTCTTTGGAAGTAACCCGGAACGCCGAGAAGAGAATCGCGCACTGCGCCGCACCGCCAACCGGGCGAACGTAACTTGACGCGGCATTAGTCTGAGCCTCTGGTCCGTGGTTCCGATTCGGGACGGGCGAGGAGGCACAGGCGGTGGACCCGGAGATGCGACAGCGTCCGAGCACGCGGGGGCCGAGCGCCAGGACGCCGGCCCGGAAGCGGACGGTCCAGAAGTGGACGGCCCCGTGAGGGCGCTGGTCCTGACCGCGCCGCGGCAGGCCGTGGTGCGGGACGAGGCGGCGCCGGAGCCGGGACCCGGCGAGGTGGTCGTCGAGGTCGACCGGGTCGGCGTGTGCGGCACCGACTTCGAGCTCTACACCGGCGAGTTGGCCTACTTCGCCGAGGGGAAGTCGGCGTATCCGCTGCGCCCCGGACACGAGTGGGCCGGCCGGGTCGCCGCGCTGGGCGAAGGCGTCGAGGAGCGCTGGCGCGGCGCCCGGGTGACCGGCGACACGATGCTCCCGTGCGGACGCTGCCGGCTGTGCCGGCTCGGGCGCGGCCACGTCTGCCCCGACCGGTTCGAGATCGGCATCCGCGGCGGCTGGCCCGGCGCGCTGGCCGAGCGGCTGGCCGTCCCGGCGGCGCGGCTGCACGCGCTGCCCGACGGCATCGACGACCAGGCCGGCGCACTCGTCGAGCCGGGCGCCAACGCGTGGCGCGCGGCGGCCGCGGCCGATGCGCGGCCCGGGACGCGGATCCTGGTCGTCGGACCGGGCACGATCGGCCTGCTGACCGCCGCCTTCGCCGCAGCGGCAGGCGCAGAGGTGCACGTGCTCGGACTCGACCGCGCGCAGGAAGACCTCGCGGACCGGATGGGCGCAACGCAGTTCTGGACGCACAGCCGGCCACCCGAACCGGACTTCGACGCCGTCGTCGAGTGCAGCGGAGACCGCAGCGCCCCGGCGACGGCCGTCACATATGTGCTGCCGGGCGGAAGGCTGGTCTACATCGGCGTGGCTAGCGCGCCGAGTCTGCTTGATACGCGCCAGTTGGTCTTCGCGGACGTCACCGCGGTAGGCATCCTGAGCGGGTCGCCGGGACTGGCACCGGCCATCCGGGCGTATGCAGACGGGAGCGTCGATCCGGGTCCCCTGGTCGGAGCAACGGTCGGGCTGGACGATGCGCCGGCCGTGGTAGCCGGAAAGCTGCGCCCGCCAGTCGGAACGAAAATCCACATCGACCCGCGCAGCTGACGAGCCGACAGCAGAACGACCACCCAATGAAGCCGCCGCGAGCGCGGGCTGCGTCACCGCGGTAGCGTAAGCAGCCTTACCCGGCACCGGAAAGCTCGACGAGGAGTCCCCCATGCGGCCGGTGGTCCTGCAGATGAGCGTCTCGCTGGACGGATATGTCGCCGGCCCGGCCGGAAACGCCGACTGGCGGCTGCCTCCCGAGCACCCGGACGTGTTCGCGTGGAAGGTCGCCTCGTTGCGCCAAGCGGGCACCCACATCATGGGCCGCGTCACCTACGAGCAGATGGCCGCGCACTGGCCGAGCTCGACCGGCGACTACGCCGATTCCATGAACACCCTGCCGAAGGTCGTCTTCTCCAGGACCCTGGCGGCCGCCGACTGGCCCGGAACCCGGATCGCCGGCGGCGACCTCGCCGAGGAGATCGCCGCCCTCAAGGCGGAGACCGGCGGCGAGATCATCATGGCCCACGGCGGCGCCGCGTTCGTCCAGGCGCTCTCCAGGCTCGGCCTGGTCGACGAGTACCGCCTCGTCACCCTCCCGGTCGCCGCCGGCCGCGGACTGCCGCTGTTCAAGGACCTGGCCGGACCGCTGCACATGGATCTCGCCGAGGCCAAGGGTTACCCCGACGGCACGGTCATCCACGTGTACAAGCCGATCGCGGCGTAGGAGCCAAAGTAGTCGTGACCTCGGCGCGGATCGGCTCTGGGAGCAGTCCGGCGCCGGACCGGTGTTAAGACGCTGTGAATATCTCCGGCACGGCGATAGGAACTGCGTGAGCACGCGCTATGGCCCCGCCGCGGCGGGGTTAGCTTCGAAGCGGTGATCCACACCGGACCGGTGTGGCGCCACCTCGAGAGGAGCTGGTTCCGGTGATCAAGGAACCGCCCGACACGGAACGTCTCTACGCACCGCTGCGCGAACTGCCCGCGGGCGTCTGCCTGCGGTTCTTCCGCGACCGCGGCGGGCAGCGGTGCGCCGTCGGCTTCACCTCGCTCGAGCGGCTGACCTCGCTGCTCGGCGCCGAGCAGCGGTACTACCGGCTCACTGAGCACGCGATACGCGAGCTGGCCGCCGACCGGGACGTGTCCGTCCTCGTCGTGGATCCGGGACTCGTCGCCGCGCCGGTGCGCGAGCACGGTGCCGCCGTTCAGAGCATCGATCACGAAGCCGCACAGGTCATCGCCGCGGCGCAGGCTCCGACCGCAACCGCACCCACAACCGCGCCCGCAGCCCCAGCCCCAGCCATACCCTCCGCCTCGGTCGGCGTCGCCGCCCTCGTCTGGCAGGCGCTCTGATGTCCGTCCTCGAAGCCCCCAGGTCACGCGTGCAGATCGCCCCGCAACCCGCGACCGCAGCCACGCCCGACTGCCGACCGCTCGGCTCGCCCTGGCCGGCAGACGCCCGCGAGCTCGGCGCCCACACCGCGAACGACCTGACCGTCGGCGGGCTGCGGCTCGCCGATCTCGCCGACCGGTACGGCACGCCTCTCTACGTGCTCGACGAAGCCGAGGTCCGGGCCCGGGCCCGCGCCTATCGCAATGCCCTACCGAACGCGTCGATCCACTACGCCGCCAAGGCCTTCCTGTGCGGCGCGATGGCCGACTGGATCCGCGACGAAGGGCTCGGACTCGACGTCTGCTCGCACAACGAGCTCGCCCTCGCGCTCGCGCACGGCTTCCCGGCCGCGCGGATCATCCTGCACGGCAACGCGAAGACCGAGGCCGAGCTGCGGCTCGCCGTGCGCAGCGGGGTCGGCCGCGTCGTCGTGGACTCGTTCAGCGAGATCGCCCACCTCGCCGCGCTGGCCGCGAGCGACCGGCCGCAGGGCGTATATGTGCGCGTAGTCCCCGGCGTCGAGGCCGGGCACCACGCCGCCGTGCGCACCGGCGTCGACGACCAGCAGTTCGGCTTCCCGCTGCGCGGACGCGAGGGCGCGGCCGAGGCCGTCGCCCGCATCCTGGCCCAGCCCCGGCTGCGCCTGGCCGGGCTGCACTGCCACCTCGGCTCGCAGATCAGCCAGACCGGCCCCTACCTCGAGGCGGCCGACCGGCTGGTCGACCTGCTCGCCGCGCTGCGCGAGCGCCACGGAGTCGGGCTCGCAGAGCTCGACCTCGGCGGCGGCCATGCCATCGCCTACCGGCACGGTGAGAGCGACCTGGACCCGGCGCGGCTCGCCGCCCGCCTGCTGCCGCGGCTGCGCGAGCGCTGCGCCGCGCGCGGGATCCGGGTGCCCCACCTCGTCTTCGAGCCCGGCCGGGCCATCGCAGGGCCCGCAGGCGTCGCGCTCTACCGGGTCCTCGCGGTCAAGCACTCCGCGGCCGGCACCCGCTTCGTCGCGGTGGACGGCGGGATGAGCGACAACCCGCGCCCCGCCCTCTACGGCGCCGCCTACTGCGCCCGGCTGGTCGGCCGGCACGCCGGGCCGCTCGAGCCGGCGCGCGTGGTCGGCCGGCACTGCGAGGCCGGCGACGTGCTGATCCGCGATGCGCATCTGCCCTCTGACACGCGTCCCGGAGACCTGCTCGCCGTCCCGGCGTCGGGCGCGTACCAGCTGTCCATGGCCTCGGGATACAACCTGGCCGGCCGGCCGGCCCTGGTCGGCGTGCGGGACGGCGCCGAGCGGCTGCTGCAGCGCCGCGAGACGCTCGAGGACATCCTGCGCCGCGAGGCCGGGTAGATCAGTGCTCGATTTCCCCGGCGCGATGTATCAGTCCTCCGCCGCCTCGAACGCGGCAAGGATCTGGTCCGCGGCCGTCGTCGCGGTGACCGAGCCGTCCCGCACCCGCCGCTCGAGCGCGGGGGCGAGCGCGAGCACCGCCGGATGCTCGTGCAGCCGGGCCAGCAGCCGGTCGTGCACCAGGTTCCAGGCCCAGTCGACCTGCTGCTCGCGGCGGCGCCGGTCCAGCTCGCCGGTCGACTCCAGCACCGCGCGGTGCCGCTGGATCTTCTCCCACACCTCGTCAAGGCCCGTACTCTCCCGGGCGCTGCAGGTCAGCACCGGGGTGCGCCAGGCCGCGTTCGGGTCGCGCAGCAGCCGCAGGGCCGCGGCCAGCTCCCGGGCCGCGGAGTGCGCGTCCCGCTCCCCCGGGCCGTCGGCCTTGTTGACCGCGATGACGTCGGCGAGCTCCAGCACGCCCTTCTTGATGCCCTGCAGCTGGTCGCCGGTGCGGGCCAGGGCCAGCAGCAGGAAGGTGTCGACCATGCCGGCCACCGCGGTCTCCGACTGCCCGACGCCGACCGTCTCGACGAGTACGACGTCGTATCCGGCCGCCTCCATGACCACGATGCTCTCGCGGGTCGCGCGGGCCACGCCGCCGAGCGTGCCCGACGACGGCGAGGGCCGGATGAACGCGGCCGGGTCCGAGGCCAGGCGCAGCATCCGGGTCTTGTCGCCGAGGATCGAGCCGCCGGTCCGGGTGGAGGACGGGTCCACGGCCAGCACCGCGACCCGGTGGCCGAGGCCAGCCAGCATGCTGCCGAACGCGTCGACGAACGTGGACTTGCCCACGCCCGGCACCCCGGTGATGCCGATCCGGATCGCCTTGCCGGTGTGCGCGAGCAGCTCGGTGAGCACCTGCTGGGCGACCCGCCGGTGGTCCGCCCGGGTCGACTCCACCAGGGTGATCGCGCGGGCGACGTCGGCCCGCGAGCCGTCCAGCACGCCGCGCACGTATTGCTGCGCGCCGACGACGCTCCGCGCCTTGACCATGGTTCGTATCAGAGCTCGTGCCCGAGCGTGCCGGCCAGCGAGCGCAGCAGGTCCCGGGCCGCGTCCGGGATCACCGTGCCGGGCGGGAAGACCGCGGCGGCGCCCGCCTCGTACAAGGCCTCGAAGTCGCCGGGCGGGATGACGCCGCCGACCACGACGGTGATGTCCCCGCGCCCGGCCTCGGCCAGCTCCGCCTTCAGGGCGGGCACCAGGGTCAGGTGCCCGGCGGCGAGCGAGGAGACCCCGACGATGTGCACGTCGGCCTCCACCGCCTGCCGGGCCACCTCGGCCGGGGTCTGGAACAGCGGGCCGACGTCGACGTCGAAGCCGAGGTCGGCGAAGGCGGTGGCGATCACCTTCTGGCCGCGGTCGTGCCCGTCCTGGCCCATCTTGGCCACCAGGATGCGCGGGCGCCGGCCCTCGGCCCGGGCGAACGCCTCGACCAGCGCGCGGGTCTCGTCGACCGGCCCGGACGCCCCGGCCTCCTCCCGGTAGACCCCGGACAGGGTCCTGATCTGCCCGGCGTGCCGGCCGAAGACCTTCTCCAGCGCGTCGGAGATCTCGCCCACGGTCGCCTTGGCCCGCGCCGCATCCACCGCCAGCGCCAGCAGATTGCCCTCGAGCCCGCCGCCGCGCTGTACGCCCGCACCCGCAGCGTTCGTCAGGGCGCTCAGAGCGCTCTGGCAGGCCTCTTCGTCGCGCTCGGCGCGCAGCCGGCGCAGCTTCTCGAGCTGCTGCGCGCGCACCGAGGCGTTGTCGACCTTGAGCACCTCGATCTGCTCGTCCTCGTCGAAGCGGTACTTGTTCACGCCGATGACCGGCTGGCGGCCGGAGTCGATCCGCGCCTGCGTGCGCGCGGCCGCCTCCTCCACCCGCAGCTTCGGGATCCCGGCGTCGATCGCCTTGGTCATCCCGCCGGCCGCCTCGACCTCCTGGATGTGCTGCCAGGCGCGCCGGGCGACCGAGTCGGTCAGCTTCTCGACGTAGGCGCTGCCGCCCCAGGGGTCGATGACGCGGCAGGTGCCTGATTCCTGCTGCAGGAACAGCTGCGTGTTGCGTGCGATGCGCGCGGAGAAGTCGGTCGGCAGGGCCAGCGCCTCGTCGAGCGCGTTCGTGTGCAGCGACTGGGTGTGCCCCTGCGTGGCGGCCATCGCCTCGACGCAGGTGCGCGCGACGTTGTTGTAAACATCCTGCGCCGTCAGCGACCAGCCGGAGGTCTGGCAGTGCGCGCGCAGCGAGAGCGACTTCGGGTTCTTCGGCCCGAACTGGTTCACCAGCCCGGCCCAGAGCAGCCGGGCCGCGCGCAGCTTGGCGACCTCCATGAAGAAGTTCATCCCGACGCCCCAGAAGAACGAGAGCCGCGGGGCGAAGGCGTCGACGTCGAGCCCTGCGTCGAGGCCGGCGCGCAGGTACTCGACGCCGTCGGCCAGGGTGTACGCCAGCTCCAGGTCGGCGGTGGCCCCGGCCTCCTGGATGTGGTATCCGGAAATGGATATCGAGTTGTAGCGCGGCATCTTCTGCGAGGTGTAGGCGAAGATGTCGGAGATGATCCGCATCGAGGGCTGCGGCGGGTAGATGTAGGTGTTGCGGACCATGAACTCTTTGAGGATGTCGTTCTGGATGGTCCCGGCCAGCTGCTCCGGGGCCACGCCCTGCTCCTCGGCGGCCACGATGTAGAGCGCGAGCACCGGCAGCACGGCGCCGTTCATGGTCATCGAGACCGACATCTTGTCCAGCGGGATGCCCTCGAACAGCCGCCGCATGTCGTAGATCGAGTCGATCGCCACTCCGGCCATGCCGACGTCGCCGGTCACCCGCGGGTGGTCGCTGTCGTAGCCGCGGTGGGTGGCCAGGTCGAACGCGACGGACAGGCCCTTCTGCCCGGCGGCCAGGTTGCGGCGATAGAAGGCGTTGGACTCCTCCGCGGTGGAGAACCCGGCGTACTGCCGCACCGTCCAGGGCTGATTCACGTACATCGTCGGGTACGGGCCGCGCAGGTAGGGCGCGATGCCGGGGTAGGTGCCCAGGAAGTCGACGCCGGCCAGGTCGTCGGCGGTGTAGAGCGGCTTGACCGCGATGCCCTCCGGCGTCTCCCAGAGCGCTTCGTCAACGTCCTTACCGGTCTCCCGCTTCCACGCCTCCGCCCAGTCCTCGGACGTCACGGCGGCGCCGGCCGGGCCGTCGAGCCCGATCTCGCCGAAATCCGGGATCATGCGGCCGCTCCGATCTCGTCGAGGACTGCGGTCAGGGCGGCGACGGCGTCGCAGCCGAGGTGCACGAAGGCGTCGATGCCCGCGCTCTGATAAGCCTCGCGCCGGTCTCCGGGCTTTCCGGCGAGCACGACGTGGCGCGCACCGGCCATCTTCAGCGCGGCGGCCGCCGCTTCGGCGTGCTCGTTGTAGAGGGCGTCGCTCGAGCAGATGCAGGCCGCGCGCGCCCCGCTGGCCGCGAAGGCCTCGGCCAGGGCCTGGATGTCAGGCTTCTCGGCCGACCCGGTGCCGGCCGCCTCGCTCAGCGCCGTCTCGAGCCCGCCGGCCTGGAAGAGGTTGGCGGCGAAGGCGGACCGGACCGCGTGCGCGGCGCCGGGGCCGAGCGCGGCGAGCACGATCTTCGGCCGGGCGCCGGTGGAGGCGAGGACCGCGTCGGAGCGGGAGCGCAGCGCCTCGAAGGCCTCGGCGCGGCGCACCGCCGGCAGGCCGCCGCCGGGCCGGGCCGGGGCCGGCTCGCGGGCCACCGGCTGCTCGCCGAGGTTCGGGAACTCGCTCACCCCGGTGATCGGCTCGCGCCGCTTGGCCAGGGCCGCCGAGCGCTTGGCCCAGTTCTGCTCGATCCGCTCACCGATCAGGCCACTGCGAAGAGCCGCGTGCTGGCCGCCGGCCCGCTCGATCTCTTGGAAGAAGTCCCACGCGGACCGGGCCAGCTGGTCGGTGAGCTGCTCGACGTACCAGGAGCCGCCGGCCGGGTCGACCACCCGGGCCAGGTTCGCCTCGTCGAGCAGGATCGCCTGGGTGTTGCGGGCGATCCGGCGGGCGAAGTCGTCCGGCAGGCCGAGCGCGCTGTCGAAGGGCAGCACGGTGACCGCGTCGGCGCCGCCGACCCCGGCGCCCATGCACGCGACCGTGGTGCGCAGCATGTTCACCCACGGGTCGCGCTCGGTCATCATGACCGCGGAGGTCACCGCATGCTGGCGCTGCGCCGCGCCGGCCGGGCCGACGCCACAGACCTCTGCGACGCGGGACCACAGGCGGCGCGCGGCGCGCAGCTTGGCGATGGTCAGGAACTGGTCGGCGACGGCGGCGTAGCGGAACTCCAGCTGCCCGGCCGCCTGGTCGGCGGTCAGGCCCGACTGGGTCAGCTCCCGCAGATAGGCGACCGCGGTGCTCAGCGACAGGCCGAGCTCCTGCGCCGCGGAGGCGCCGGCCTCGTGGTAGGGCAGGGCGTCGACGGTCAGGGTGCGTATTCCGGGGAACTCGCCCGCGCAGCGCGCCGCGAGCAGCGCCGCCTCGGCCAGCTGCCGCGCAGTATCAGCGTCCTGTCCGGTGCGGGCGACCAGGCCGAGCGGGTCCGCGCCGAGGTTGCCCGTCGCCTCGGCGGCGGGGATCGCCGCCGGGCCGTGGGTGTAGAGGTCGAGCAGCTGCTGCGCGGCGGCCGCGAAGTCAGGGCCCGCATCCAGGGTGACGCCGGCCAGGTCCAGGTACACGCCCTCCAGCACCTCGGGCAGCGCCGCGACCGGAAGGCCGGCACCGCCGACGGTCAGCCACAGCGAGGTGACGCCGTTCTCCAGGTCCGCGAGCACGGCCGCGTTCGTCCTGCGCGGATCAGGGTGCGCATGCTGCTGCCGGACGTCCCAGCCGGTGACGGCCGAGCCCTGCACCCGGCCGCCGCGCACGTACGGGGCGAAGCCGGGCCGGCCCGGGTCGGGCGCCGCGTCCTCGGCGGTGTAGAGCGGCCGGACCCGCAGCCCGTCCTCGACCTCGGTGGCCAGCGCCTGCTCGGCCGCCGCCCCCTCGGCCCCCGGCCGGCCGGACTTGGCCAGCACGCCCTCGACCAGGCGCTGCCACTGCTCCCGGCTCGCGGCGGGGAACTGCGCGGCCGCGGCGAACGCTTCCGCTTCCTCGTGCACCGTCATGGAGCCGAGATTACGGATTCCGCCTAAAGCGGCGTTAGAAGCGGCCTGGAGACCGCGGCGGTCAACGCTCTGAGCTGGGCGTCGGGCCCTGCGCCGCGAACTGCCCGCCGGCGAGGGCGAGCAACTGGTCCAGGGTCGGGTCGGCGAGCCGGTAGCGGACCACGCGGCCGTCCCGGTCGCCCGCCACAGCGCCGGCGACCCGCAGCAGCCGCAGCGCCTGCGAGACGGCGGTCGCGTTCATCCCGGTCGCCAGCGCCAGATCGGTCACGCTGATCGGCCCGGCCCGCCACACGCACACCAGCACCGCCAGCCGGTGCGGATCGCTGAGCAGGGCGAAGCGCGCGGCCCAGGCCTCGACGTCGCCGGGCTCGCCGAGCGCCTCGATGGCCTCGCAGGCCCGGTGCCCGTCGATGGTCGGCCAGTCGGCGCGGTCAAGCGGCACTAGGTGCATGGCGCATAGCTTCGCACACCACAGCTATACACCTGCGCAGTCTTGCAGGTATGCCGGGGCGCCCCTACGATGACGACGTCTCAGCCGATGGCTGAGGCGGTGTGGCCGCAGCGAAGCCGGTGTGAGTCCGGCACTGTCCCGCAACGGTGATGCCCCTGCTCAGGCGGGGGACGAGTCCGGTCGCCTGCGCCCGCATCCCCGCCCGACGCAGCCTCGCAGGAAGGCCGGTCCGCCGCTCCAGCCCCTCCCGGCGCTGGCGCTCGGGCCCGCGCCCGTCTGCGAGCATCCCGAGGAGGATGCCCCGCGTGTCTGCCGCCGCCACCGCAGCGAGCCCGACCCCGTCCAGGCTGCGCGCCGCCGCCCGCTCGCTGAGCCCCCGCGAGTGGTCCCGGCTCGGCGTGATGGGCCTGGTCATCCTGGCCCTCAACGGCTTCGGCTGGGGCCTGTTCGGGCTGGCCGTCCTGCCGCACCAGTTCCACTACGCCAAGCTCGGCGTCGGCCTCGGCGTCGCGTTCACCGCCTGGACCCTCGGCGCGCGCCACGCCTTCGACGCCGACCACATCTCCGCCATCGACAACGTCACCCGCAAGTTCATGGCGGACGGCAAGCGGCCGCTGGCCACAGGGTTCTTCTTCGCCCTGGGCCACTCGACCATCGTCGTGGCGGTCGGCGTCGGCATCACCGTGGCGGCCAAGGCCGTCTTCGGCGCGATGGTCGACCCGAACTCGACCTATGAGACCCTCGGCGGGGCGCTGGGCACCGTGACCGCCGCGTGCTTCCTGTACCTGATCGCCGGCCTGAACCTGATCGTGCTGGCCGGCATCGTCAAGGTCTTCCGCTCGATGCGCCGGGGCGAGTACGACGAGCAGGAACTGGAGCGGCAGCTTCAGGCCAGGGGCCTGATGTACCGGTTCTTCGGCCGGTTCATGCGGTCGATCAACCACACGTGGCAGATGTTCTTCGTCGGCAACGTCTTCGGCATCGGCTTCGACACGGCCACCGAGGTCGTCCTGCTGGCCGCGACCGCCTACGCCGCGAGCTCCGGGCTGCCGTTCTACGCGGTGCTGACCCTGCCGCTGCTGTTCGCCGGCGGCATGACCCTGTTCGACACGCTCGACGGCTGCTTCATGAACTTCGCCTACGGCTGGGCCTTCGCCAAACCGGTCCGCAAGGTCTACTACAACATCGTCATCACCGGCCTGTCGATCGCCGCCGCGTTCCTGGTCGGCACGATCGAGATCCTCGGCATCCTGACCAGCGAGCTGCACCTGAGCGGCGGCTTCTGGGACTTCGCGGCGAACTTCGACATCAACCGGGCTGGCTTCGCCATCGCCGGGCTGTTCGTCATCACCTGGATCGTCGCGGTCGCGTTCTGGCGCCTCGGCCGCGTCGAGGCACGCTGGCAGCAGGGCCTTGACACGGCCGGGGACGCGCCGGACGCCGTCGACTAGGACATTTCTGCGATGGCGCGCACCGGAACGGCGAAATCGATGTCCGGGCCCCGGCGCTCGCCGGCCGGGGGGAAGCGGTAGACCAGCCGGACCGCACCCGTAGCCGTGCGGTGCTCCCGCTCGGCCCAGCGCTGCAGGATCTCTATCAGCAGGGCGGACCGCGCCGGCCCGGACAGCGACTCCGGGTCCTGACGTATATACGCCTCCTGGTGCGCGGCGTCGGTGCGCAGCGTGAGGTCCGGGAACCGGGCGGCGAACTCCTCCGCCTGCCCCTCGGCGACCGGCCAGCACCACTCGACCGGACCGTCGCCGTCCTCGCTGACCTCGCCGTGGTAGACGGTGAACGGCGCGCCCTCGACGCCCGGCAGCGGTTTGGCGCCGGTGTCCCAGAAGCGGTGGAGGAACTCCCTGCCCGCGGGCACCAACTCATCGCTGTGCACGTGGCGGATCAGGCTGAGGACCTGCCGCGCGGGCAGGTCGCGGACTTCGACTTCGCTGGTCTCCACGGTCTCGGACATGGCCGGGTCGCTTCCCTTCAGACGGGCTATCAGACGGACGGCCAGTGACCGGCGCGCGGCGTGCTCCGCCTCCGCGGCGCTCCAGAACGCGGCCACCTGCGCGGCGGCCGCCGCGGGGTCCCGGTCGAGCAGCGCCTTGATCTCGGCGAGCGGGAGCCCGATCCGCCGCAGCCGGGCCACGAGACCGGCCCGCTCCAACTGCTCGGCGGCATACCACCGGTACCCGGAGTCGGGATCGATCCGCTCCGGTTCGAGCAGGCCGAGCTGGCCGTAAAGGCGCAGCGCCTTCAGCGAGAGCCGGGACAGCCGGGAGAACTCGCCGATGTTCATCTCGCCGATGGCCGTTCGGCCGTCACCCATCCGGTCGAGTCCATCGGCCAGACGGGTCCCACTCGTGTGCGGCACAGGCTGGCTCCTCGCTTCCGGGCCGGTCACTGGTTCACCTCAACTGTGCGACCTGCCCCAAGGGCAGAGTCAAGCGACCCCGATGCCGGTCATGCAGCGCAAAAAGGCGGAGGCCTGTGCGCGCCGTGCATCAGGGCGCGCACAGGCGCTCGGCTCAGCCGGCGAAGGAGAGGTCGTGGATGTTCCAGCCTCCGTTGTCCTCATAGAGGGTGAGCGACTGGGTGCCGGCGGGCAGGGTGACGTTCGCGGTCACCGTCGTCCAGGTCTGCCAGCCGCCGGTCGCCGGGATGTTCACGCTGCCGGAGAGGTTGCTGCCGCTGGCGTTGGCGATGTGGAAGGCGTCGGTGACGGCGCTCGGGGCGGCTACACGCAGGCTCACCGTGTAGGTGCCGGCTGTGGCCACGGCGACCGTGTAGTTGAACCACTGGGCGTTCGTGGTCCAGCCGACGTCGTAGCCGGCTCCGGCGCCGGTGGTGTCCTGGGTGTCGCTGGTGGTCTCCAGATCCACCCCGTCGCTGCGGTAGCTGTCGGCGCCGCCGTTGACCGAGCTGATGTTGTAGCCCAGGCCCTGTCCGCCGGTGTCGTAGTTGGCCGCCTGCACCATGCCCGGCACTGCGGCGGCGGTGCCGCCGCCTCGCCGTACATGCTCGACGTGCTCGACGAGATGGGCATGATGGTGATCGACGAGTCCGCGATCCGCGGGTCGAACGGCGCCGAGGACTTCGTCAACGGCGAGGCCAACATGGTCGGCGATGTGCAGAACCTGGTCGTGCGCGACCGCAACCACGCCTCGGTGATGGAGTGGAGCCAGTCCAACGAGGCGTCGCTCTCGAGCACCGACTCCGAGCAGTTCGAGGAGAGCCTGCTCCACGCGATCCGCGCCCTCGACCCGACCCGGCCGATCATCGTCGAGGGCGAGACACCGACACAGTATCCTGACATGACGGTGGCCAACGGCTACACCGAGTTCGACGGCATGCCGCACTACATCGGCGGCCTGGGCGTGTACAACAACTCGGTCGACACCAGCACCGCCTACCCCTACGGCGAGGGCGAGTACGTCTGGCCGGCGGGCAGCACGAAACAGGGATTCACCTGGTTCGCCACCGCCACCGTCGGCAAACGCGGCAACGGCGCGGCCGACCTGCGGCCCTACGCGATGCTCTCCGGGTGGGCCGGCTTCGTGCCCGGCGTGAAGACCACGGACTTCGTCACCGAGGAGGGCCGCCCCCCGCTCTACGGCGCCGACAACCTCCCGGACCCGTGGACCAACCCGCGGATCGAGCTGGTCCAGGACGCGTTCAGCCCGCTGCTCGCGGCGGACCTGCCCTACTGGAACGCCAGCGGCAGCTCGGACTCCGCCGGTGACTTCCCGGTCCTGGCCGACGAGCCCAGCCTGCCCTACGGACAGCCGGTATCGCGGAGCATCACAGTGTTCAACGACACGCTTGCCGGGACGTCG